>JHXB01000009.1 GCA_000621905.1 Lachnospiraceae bacterium NC2004 | reverse complement strand
AGACACAGGGACAGAGCCTGTATTTCCTTATCCGATGTACAATATCATCATATCATATCGTTTGTAAAAATCAATACTGCAGAAATGAATAGAAATTCGTACTTTTTTCGACCTTATTCGACCAAAAAGTGCAGAAATGGATAGAAATTCGTACTTTTTTCGACCTTTTTGCGCATTTTTAACAACTAACAGGTTTTAGACAAATGCAATTTTATCTGCCAAAATATATCTTGTAATAAAAAAACATTCGGTTTAGAATAGAGGTATGTAAATGGCAGATAAAGTTATTAATACTATTTCGAATAACAAAGAATCCACTCGTATTCACTGGCACCCTGCATTTTATAGCGGGATTGAGCTTGAGTTAGCGGATTATAAGAATGAGCTGACATTTGAAAGAGAATACCAACTTAGTGAAGAACCATTAAGGATGGATTTGCTGGTTATCAAAAAGAATACTGATGTTGAAATTAAGAAGCAGCTTGGAAGGATTTTTAGGAAGTATAACATTTTAGAGTTTAAGTCTCCTAAAGATTCTCTTTCGATTGACGACTTAATTAAAACTGTCGGGTATGCTTATATTTACAAAGGACTTGGTAAAACGATTAATGATATTCCACTTGGAGAACTTACTGTATCAGTTGTTAGGGATGTTTATCCTAGGGAGCTTATTAAGACCATTAGAGCAGAGGGCGGGATTGTTAAAGAAGAGTTCCCCGGCATTTACTATGTGACCAACCTTGTGGCAATACCAACGCAGATAATTGTTACAAGCAAGATTAACGGTGAAGAACATGCTGCCTTGAAACTGTTATCGAGGCAAGTTAAAGTTGAAGATGTTAAGAGATTTGTGAAAATGTCAGAGAAACTTAAGACACCTGGCGATATGAATAATATTAATTCCGTTTTGCAGGTGAGTACTAACGCTAATAAGGATATATATGATGAGATAAGGAGGGATAATGATATGTACGATGCAATAATGTACTTAGCAAGTGATGTGATAAAAAAGAAGGAAGAGGAAGCCTACGCTACATCAGAGGAAGCTACACGAGAGACAGATATTAAACGTCTCATGAAAAATATGAACCTCACAGCTGAAGAAGCTATGAATGTGCTAGAAATCCCCCCAGAGAAGCGAAAGGTATTTATGGTTAAACTCTAATTTCTCGGCGGCCACGCCGCCCTGAGTTGCTTATTATCCCTCGTTTCACTCGGGATAAAGATTCTTCGCTTCGCTCAGAATGACAAGCTTTCGGCTTTTATTAGCATTTGTCTGTTAAGTGACAGACCGTATAAAAACGTCGGTACTTAATGAGTGCAAGTATCACGCAGCACGAATTTAGTACCGCTACGTTTTTACCCGAGCGAGAGCGCGTCTGTCACGTACAGACATATGCTAACTATAACATCCTTATCTGCGGAAGGGATTAAAGCAACGCACATTAATCCACATCTGATTAAGCTCCCCTGTCGTCTCCGCCCCACAATACTCCATAATCGCCGACCTCTCAAGCACATCAACCGTCGGATACTGTGCAAAAAGCTGGCGTTTAAGCTGCTCCCGAGGAGCCGTAATCACATACTCATCACCCTCAGAATCACCGCTAAAGAAGTAATCAAGCGGATACTCGACAACATCCTCCTCATCCTCTTCAGCACCATAAGTCCAGTCCGCATAATCAAAGATAGTACTGTCCTCTCCTCCTGCAATAACCGAAGTATACCCAATATAATACATGTTCCTAACAGCATTATCAGGACGCGAAATAAAATTAACAAACCTCTCGGCAGCAACCTTTTTCTTGTCGTCATTACCAATACCGTCTTTTAACATAACCCATCCATCAAACCAGAGATTAGTACACTCTTTAGGAACCGCGAAATTGAGATAAACTCCATCTTCCTCAGCCTGATCAAGAGCATATACGCCGTCTCCGGACCACTGATAATTGGCAACAACCTTTCCAGTCACAATATCAGCCTTACCATTATCGGTTTCAAATGAATAATACATATCTTTATTATCCTGCAAAAGATTCTGGACAGCCAGGATAGTCTTAGGATCCGCGTCATTCATCTCCTGACTTAGGGTCTTATGATATTCGTCAAATGATATCTTTCCGCTTTTATAATCCTCATAAAGCTTAACAAGCTCATCGGACTTAAGCATACCAAGGCTTGCAAAATATGCATCCCTGACATTGTCCTTCATGGTAAGCTTATGCTTATACTTAGGATTAATCATAAGCTTCCAACTTGACGCATCCTCCTCGCTAACCTCTTCAGGATTGTAAACACTACCGGTAACGCCCCACATGTAACCTGCAGCATAGTCGGCTATAGATACATTTTCAACCTTAATATCCTTAACATAGTTGCTGATGTAAGGTGACACACCTTTCGCATAGTAGTTGTCATCATCGGAGGCATCAAAAAAACTATCGTCATATTTGATGAGTTTGCCTTCATTTAACAGCTTCATAATCATGTACTCCGAAGGACATACAAGGTCGAATTCGTCCCCCAAAGTCAGCTGATTATAAAGCTCCTCGTTGGTTCCGAAGCAGGAATATTCAACCTTAATCTTCTCACCGTAAGTATCCTCATACCACTCTTCAAAGTCCTCAATCATTGAGTTCTCGCCGATGATATCTCCACCCGGAAGATCAATGGTCTCTTCTTCGTCCCAATCGCCCTCATCAATATACTCCTCCCAGTTGCAAACGCGAAGGGTAAGCACGCCGTCATCCTTCTTATCGCAAGAGCACATCATAGAGCAAATGAAACACAACCCAACTATCAATAACATTTTCTTATACATCGCCATTGCCCTCCTTCTTAGAAGGCCTGTTGGCCAGCAAAGTAACCGCCACAACAACGACAAACATCACAGTAGACAAAGCCCAGAGCGCCGTCTTAATCTCGGTCTGTGAGCCCTTAGTAGCATTAACAACATAGGTACTTATTGTGTCAAATGTAGCAGGCTTGGTGTAAGTCGCGATAAAGTAATCATCAAGAGATAAAGTCACCGCGAGGAAAAATCCTGACACGATTCCCGAAGAAATCGCAGGAACAATAACCTTTATAAGAGCCTGAAAAGGTGTAGCACCAAGGTCGAGAGCCGCCTCGTAGTAATAAGGATCCATGCTCTTTAACTTAGGAAGTACGGATAAGTAGACAAATGGTGCCGACAAAACCGTATGACCCACAACAAGAGGAATGTAAGTATTCTTATCAATCCCCATAACAATAATCATCAAAATGCATAAACTAAAACCAGTCACAACATCAGCATTTACAACAGGAAGCTGATTGACATTATTGATAAACCCTCTCATATTCCTGCTGCTGTAAAACGAGCCGATAGCTCCCAAGGTTCCAAGAATAGTCGCAAGAATCGAAGATCCAAGCGCAAGAAGCAGGGTTCCTAAAATCATAGATTTAAGCTCATCCGTTGTAAAAAGCGTAACATAGTTGTGAAGCGAAAATCCCCTTATGGCACCTATGGTTGTCGAACTCGTAAAACTGTACACCATGAGTATGACAATAGGGCAGTATAACAATATTAGACCGATACCTAATATTATCGGCGATATCATTTTCTTCATCATAATAACGCCCCCCTATCATTGCTGTCACTCTCTCCGAACCTGCTCGTAAGCATGGAAATGATAACGATAATCGCGAAGAGAACCATAGAAATCATTGATCCGTTATGCCAATCGTACGCTGAGAAATAGCTTCCGATAAGGCTTCCCATAATGTAGGTCGAATTGTAGAGCATATCAAGAACAACATAGTTAGTCATAGATGGCAGGAACACCATCGTAATTCCCGAAATGATACCTGGAACCGAAAGCGGAAGAATGACTTTAAGGAAAGTATCCTTACCTGTCGCCCCAAGGTCGTAAGCCGCTTCAACAAGGCTCACATCAATCTTTTCAAGCGATGTGTAAATCGGAAGAATCATAAAAGGCAGGAAATCATAACACATACCGATAACCGTATTGAGAAACGGATGGAACGCTAAACTTCCCTCGATAAACGTCAAAATCTCCTTAACCGCTGTGATTCTAAGCGTAAAGTTGACCCACATCGGGATGATAAAAAGCATCAAAAGAACCGCTCTGTACTTCGCCTTAGATGCCGCAAGCGCATAGGAAACGGGATACGCAATAAGCAGGCACACCGCCGTAACCGAAAAAGCAATAACAGAGCTGTATATAAGCGTTCCGATAGTATTACCGCTCGTAAAAAACGCTTTGAAATTGTCTAATGTTACCTCGCCTTTTGCATTTGTAAATGCATAATAAATAATCACCAAAAGCGGCAAAACCATGAAGGCGAGCATAAATATTACATATGGAATAGACAGTTGTCTTCTCTTAAATTTCAATTCTTCTCACCTACACTTACATTAATCTTATCAGAATCAATAAGGATGCTGACCTTATCGAACTCGTTCCACAAATCCTCATCCACAATAGTGAAATCGCTGCCGTTTTCGGTACGAACCTTGTACCTGTAGTGATCACCGATATAGATAAGTGAAATAATCTCGCCGGTGATATTGCCCTCTTCAAGATCATCACTCATATCAAGCGCCTCAACAGGAATCTCAACAGATATAGGCATATCCGTCAAATGTATCCTCTCTCCGTCAGCGCCAAACAAATGCTTACCGTCATGAGTAGAGCCCTTAAAGAGCCTGGTCACATCATAAGGAACCTCGCCACCCGCGAAGTTTAGAGTATGATACTTGGTAATAACACCCTCAAAATGATTCATGTTCTTAGGCGCAGGGATAACGTGAATTCCGTCCGGCTCGATATATAGATTGACCATGTCACCAACCTTAGACTCCTTGGTGCTCTTAAGAACAATCTCATTCTTGCCCATAATAACTGTAGTCTCGTAATGTATTCCCTTGAAAATGCAGGAAGCAACCTTACCTGTTATCTGACCGGATCCATCATTTACCACGACAACATCCTCCGGTCTGACAACAACATCGGCGTCAGAATGAAGCGGATAATCATCAAGACACTCAAAATCAGCGTCAAGGAAGTTGACCTTCATCTTGCCGCTCATAACACCATTGAAAATGTTGCTGTCCCCGATGAAATCGGCAACAAATACATTCTTAGGCTCATTATATATATCCTCTGCAGTTCCAATCTGCTGAATCTTGCCGTCCGCCATAACAACAATCTTGTCGGACATAGTAATAGCCTCTTCCTGATCGTGTGTAACATAGATAAATGTAATTCCTAATCTCTCGTGCATATCTTTAAGCTCAAGCTGCATTTCCTGACGCATCTTAAGGTCAAGCGCACCTAAAGGCTCGTCAAGAAGTAGTATCTCAGGCTCATTTACAATAGCTCTCGCAATCGCAATACGCTGCTGCTGACCTCCGGAAAGCGTAGAAACCGGACGCTTCTCCATACCTTCAAGGTCAACTATTCTTAAAACTCTCTCTACTTTTTCTTTGATTGTGTTCTTGGCAAGCTTCTTAAGCTTAAGTCCGAACGCTATATTGTCATATATATTCAAATGTGGGAATAATGCGTATCGTTGAAAAACGGTGTTAATCGGCCTAAGATTAGGCGGAAGATCAAGAATACTCTCACCGTTTAATAGAATCTCTCCGGAAGTTGGCTGTTCAAAACCGGCAATCATACGAAGAGTCGTACTCTTACCACAGCCCGATGGACCAAGGAGGGTAACGAATTCACCCTTCTTAATCTCAAGATTAATATTAGAGCACACTTCGCGTACTCCATCGTAAGATTTGTTAATGTTCTTTAGTTCAATTATGTTCTGCAATTACCAGTCCTCCTAACTTGTATATAATATTTATTATTTTAAAATAAATCGTAGCACTTCAAAAATGGCAAGGCCCACTATCATGCCAAGCTCAATAATAGCCATTCTTCTCCATCTGTTTCTTGACTCTCTCATATTGCCCGCAATTACAAGGCTCTCATTCTCGGTCATAGGGGAATCCATGTTGAATATCTGCTCAGCAACGCCCGACGGATAAACCTTGTTAAGGCAGGATTCACATACCACACCGTTAACTGCCGGAAACCTTCTGCACACTAAACAGGTGGTGTCAGATGTATTGTCGTCAGCGTACATCTTCATACGCTTGACAAACATGTCCTCTATCTCTTTGGTTTTAAACGGGTCCTCTCTCTTAATGTAGTTGAGAGTTGCCTTGGCATACTTAGGATCTTTGAGATCAAACTTAGAGCTGACTCTCGCCATCATCAATATATCTTTGGTTACTGCGCTTTCATTGACATCAGCCATCTTAATCCCTCCCTTTAAAATAAAGAAAATGAGGTGCTAAATTGCACCTCATTATTATATTAGATATTGAATCATATATCAAGTAGCTAAGTACCCAATGGGGACAGTCCCCTCTGGGTAGTTATGCGCTAAGTACTCAATGGGGTCTGTCCCCATTGGTAAGTTAGCATATTATTAATGGGACCTGTCCCCATTGCTCATTTAGCGGAGCCTGTCCCCATTGGTAAGTTAGCATATTATTTACCGCATCTGCCCTTGCCTTTGGTAAGGACCTCGCAGGTTGTAACGAACTTCAAAAGCGCCGAAAATGTCTCCTGACTGATATCATGCTCAATCTTATGAGCATCCTCTTTAGCCTTCTCCTCATCAACACCTAAGTTAATAAAGAACTGAGAAAGCGTATCATACTTCTCCTGAACATTCTCTGCGATATTAAGTCCCGATTCAGTAAGCGCTATCATACCGTCATCATTGACCGTAATAAGTCCGTCTTCTCTAAGCTGCTTGGTAGCATAGCTTACACTCGGTCTTGAAACACCAAGTTCATTGGCAATATCAATGGATCTCACATAACCCTTCTTGTCTTTAATTGCCAGAATAGCCTTTAAATAGTTCTCTCGTGCATGACGATCTGCCATAATAATCACTCCCATATAACAAATGTAAGTCTATTTTAACATATATTAAATAAGATTTCCAGTTGTTATTTACAGCATTTTCCTAATATGCCCATTCCATACATAAGAAATGACGCTCACGCACTTGGCGTTCTCAGGTCTAAGAAGCTGATAAATAGCAAGACTAGGTACAGTCTCGTAGTCACCCCAAAGCGACTGTGAATTCATAATAAAACTGAAATCAAGCTTGATTACAAGCCTAAACATATCTTTAATGTTGTTGTCGTCAACTCCTGCAAATGCTTCGTCAAGCGCAATAACAAGCGGCGCGTCGTCCTTCGCTCCCATGTATTTAGCCTTGACCGCAGAAAACAGCGGAACATACATCGACATCGCCTTCTCGCCGCCACTAAAAGCAAAGAATATGTGGTTCGTAAGCTCTCTCTTCTTCTCTCCGGTCTTGCTGTAATAAAGTCTGAACTCGTACCACTGCCTGTAATCTAGTGTATCCTTCATAAGCTTATAGAAAGACTCGGTATTATTAAGCTCCTCGCCCATCCTTCTGGCCTCATATATCCTTGACCTGAAGTGACCGGTGAGCTTGTCCATATCCTCCTGCCTCATAAGCTCAGGGTCAACCTGCAGAATATCAACAAGCTCCTTGGTATCAAGCTGATCCTCGGTATCGGACTTTTTAGGAACCCAGCGAAGACTAAGCTTCAAACCGCTTGAAGTATCCATAGACTCCATGAGCGTATTCATTTGCTTAACCCAAACCTTGCTGTCTCTTATCTTATCTCTAATCTTCCTGCTTATCGTATCAGACAGTATATCCTCAAACAGCCTCCTGTCCTCCTCGCCAAGTATCTTGTTAAGGCTGTCATAATCACCCTCCAGACAAGTCAGAAGCTCGTTAAATCCGACCTCAACACCGTTATACTTAGTCCTAATGCCAATCCTTGTTAAGATTACGCCATCTGTGTCAAATGCATCCGCCCCGTCCAGGTTACTTAAAACATCCTCAAACAACCTGCTTAGCGAAACCTGATACTTAACAAGAGCCGGCGCGTTCTGGTAGTATACCTGCTGCAACTTATCACTTAAATCAGATTTCTTAAGCCTTGCGATATCATTTGCAAATGTTGACTTAACCTGTGAGGCAAGTTCAAGCGGAGAAACCATCTCGCCAAGCCTTCCATCCCAAACAAGATTAAGCCTTAATTCAAGCATAAATATCTCTTCTAGTGCAGTGACTTTTCTACCAAGTGTCTCAATCTCCGGTGTCAGCTCTTCAATCCTTACAATGTCATTCTCGACATCATTCAGAAATCTTGATATATAATTAATCTCTTCCTCTGTCTCTTTAGGTATCTCTTTTAGCCTTCTTCTGACTTCTTCATACCTGTCAAGAACGCTTGTAGCATCAACAAGCTTTAGTCTCTCCTGAATCTTTAAAAGCTCTGCAGAAAGGCTCGCCGCACTGTTCTTAATCGCACGCTTCTCTTCGAACATATCATCAAGATCCATGTCAATTCTTGCAATCTCATCCTTCAAGCTCTCAATCATGACAAGCTTATCTTTATAAGCACTTACAGAATTGTTGAGCTTGCCGATCAACCTTTTATACTCCTTGATTCTGTCGATAATACTTATAATCTCATCATAATTGTGTGGAAGCTCATACTTGTCAGAAAGCCTCTTAGACTTGTTGTTATACTCATCTAAACTTAATGCCGCTTTATCCAAAGCCTCTTTCTTAATATCGAGTTCTATCTTAAGAAGCTCATACTCATGCTCTTTGGTGTAAGAAAGCCTGATGGCATCTCTTAACGCTTCTTCGCTTATATAGCTGTCAGCCTCGCATTCAGCATTTGCAATCTGCTCATCAACTTCCTTGATAAGTCTTTCAATTAACATTCGATGATTATCTAATTCTGATTCCTCATTAGAAAGCTCGGCAAGTCTCTGCTGTCTAAAGCGCTCTCTTGCGCTGCTTCCGATAAATGAAGCCTGGTAATTCTCAGCTACATTTCCCTCAACGATACCGATTCTGTACCTTCCGTCGCTGTCAATTCTGATTGAGCTTTCCTTATCGCTATCGTTATAACCGATGGAATTAAGAACACTTGCAATCTGCTGAAGCAAGAGTATATCATCGTTGCCGCTGTCCGCCTTCATTACATCAATAAGACTCTTAGTCGCAAGCTTGGCGTCGTTAAATATATACTTATCAGAAACATTACCCTTAATGCTAAGTACCCTCTCTCTGTCGCTCATATTAACCAAAAGCGCGTTAAGAATACCCATGTTATTAAGCGCTGCTTCTAATCGATTCCTTTGATCGTCATCTAATTCATTTTCAAAATCAATAGCCTTATATAAAGGAGTGTAGGCTACTCCCATCTCGTCTAAGAGCTTTCTGTTGGCGATACTCTCATCACTTATAAACGGAGCAACATCCTCCTTAGCCTTGATCTCCTTAATCTCAGAAGACACCTTATCAAGATCAATCAAGACATCTTCAAGTTCTCTCTCCTGCTTTCTCCTCTCCAAGGTAAGCCTTGAGATTTCGGCGTCTTTGGCGCGGTTGACATATGCCTTAACATTTGAAAAATCATCCCCGTAAGAATACTCCTCCACAAGGACTGCCATCTCCTTCATAGCCTCATCATTCAAGGTTATGTGCTTAAGCTTATCCCTGTAAATGTACATATTCTCTATGTAATCTTCCTTCGCTGCCGACACATCATCAATCGACTGATTGTAAACCTTATAAGCCTCATCAACTTTTATCTTGCCCTTGTCATACTCTGAGAGTTCAAGGTTATACACCTCTTTAGCCTTATCAGAGCCCTTAACCAGGTCCGCAAGCTCGTCTAATTTCTTTAAAAATTCCTCAACCTCATATTCATGTGATTCATAGTCAAATGCAGACAAAGCGTCCTTAACTAAAAGGCTTAAAATATACTCGCCCTCAACAAAATGCGCACCGTCTAAGGCTTCTTTTAAATCTTCTACATACGAGTCAATCGTATCTCGAAGAGACTTCGCCTCCTCCTCTTTAGAAGTCAGGCCAAGCTCCTTACCACGTCTGTATTCATTCTTGTCATCAATCTGTTTATTCTTTTTGTCTAGATTCTCATCATTTGCCTTGATGCTGTCATTAATTCTACTTTCTTCGTTCTTTAAAAATGTCGCATCATTATTGCTAAGTGCATCAAGCTCATAATTTAGAGACTCTGCCTCTTTATTAAGCTCTTCCTTTCTTAACGTGTGTACCTCTATTTCAGCATTTTTTAAAGCCATATCTTTGTTAACTTCTTCAAGTTCTGCTATCATTCGCTTATGTTCATCCGACGCCTTAACAAATGCATTTGCCTTATCATATATCATCTTCTTGTTGTAATCATCATAGACTTTTCGGATGTCATTTGCTGCCTTAAGACTGTTCTTTAACTCGTCGATATTGTCCTTGATTTTATCCATGTTCTCAATGGCTTCGGCAATAGGACGAAGATCGTCTTCACTTAAGGTTTTAAGGGATTTACCAAGAATATCGTTGATAATACTAGGTTTAAAGTCCTTGGATAATTTAGGCGCACGAACCTGTATAAGAAGATTGAG
This sequence comes from Lachnospiraceae bacterium NC2004, assembly GCA_000621905.1. Classification (GTDB taxonomy): domain Bacteria; phylum Bacillota; class Clostridia; order Lachnospirales; family Lachnospiraceae; genus NC2004. Next base: position 121,914 of record JHXB01000009.1, on the reverse strand, counting down.
CATCTCCTTATATTCCTCGTCGGTATCGTAACCAAATAAAAGCTCGTTGACGATATGCAAATACTCCGATTGAGTCTCGACAAACCTTCCGCCGCTGCCTATACGATTCCTTAATTCTATCTTAGAAAGCGCTAATTTGTTGTTAACGTTCTTGTAAAGATTAAAGTCTACACCCACTCTTCTTCCGTCTGTTACGGCAAAATACCATCTCTCTAACTTCTTATTACGTCTTGCTCTTAAACCTATTCCGATAGTTAGATATTGATCATTCGACCTTCTCTTAAACTCCATATAAAGATAGCCGGTTCGCTCTTCTAAATCGTCGCCCTCTTCTAAGAGATAATTGTCCATTCTTCTTGATTTAGAGCCAAACGGGTCAATCCTCTCAGGCCTAATATCTCCGTCAAATATAAGCGGAATAAAACTCTGCATGGTTACTGATTTACCGGAACCATTAGAGCCTCTAAGCATCATTCTTCCATTGTCAAAATTATATTCCTGACTATCGTAATACCAGAAATCTAAAAGTCCGATCTTGCTCGGGATCCATCTGTTATCCACGTTAATCCTCCTATATCAGGTAGCTGAGTAATCAGTGGGAACTGTCCCTCTGGTGCTAAATGAGCAATGGGGACAGGTCCCGCTGATAAAAAAACTGCTAACTTCAATGGGACCTGTCCCCACTGCTCATTTAGCGGGAACTGTCCCAATGATTACTTAGTTACATCCTGTCTAAAAATCCTCCGGATAACCTCCGGCTATCTTACCGAGAACAGGTCTTACGTATACTCCCCCACCTATCTCCTCGATAATTCCATGATAAATCATGTACTCCTTAACCTCATCAATAAAGTCGCTGAAACCAATCTCCCTGTACTTCTTAGGGAATCCTTTATCATATTTCTTCTTGAGATTAATCAGGACAATACTTAATTCGTCCTGACTCATTATGACATTTTCATTGATATCAACCTTAAGCTTGTCCTTACTTAAAGCCTCTCTTATATCATTTGCAAAGAGAAGAACTATGTCGGACATTGCGTTATTCTCAGGAAATGCTCGTCCAAGCTCGGAAGTCTCATCAAGCACGAGGTACACGCTGTTTTTGTAAACCTGCAAATCACCATCAATTCCTGCATCCTCGATATCTTTTCTGATGAGATTCCTGTAGTTTCTCACATAGAGGAAATCATCATCATTGTCGGCATCTCTATACATTCCCATTGACATTATGAGCTGCCTGTATATCTTGTGTCTTCTAAACGCTCCTCGATTCTCGTCAACATCGATCCACTCGCTTTTGGCGATATCATCTGCACTCTTGCACTTTAAAACATCAGTGTTAAAATTCCTCATAAAATACCTTGAAAGTCCTGTGTTAACATACAAAACATCGGAATCCTGACTCCATGTGAAGCTGTCCTCGTCGCCGTCTCTTATAAGGATGAGGTTCTCATAAACCGCGTATTTAAGGGCTCTTACGAGACTTCTTCTGGTCTTATAAACCGTCCAGTCAACCGCCTCGCTCCCCCATTCCGTCTGAATAAATTCAATGAGTCCCGAAAGAACGAACCTGTCCTCCTTCTCCATATTCTCTAAAAACATCAATATAAAGCAGAAGAAAATATAATCGCTAACCTCACTAAATTCCTTGATTCCCATGAAACTCTCCGCCTTAGCGGGTACCTTATCAAGCTTAACAAGACTCTGGTTGACGGTAAGCTGATATCCTAATTTCTCGGTTATAAATTCCTTGTAATTACCAATCTCATCTCGGACTTTATAATAAGTTTCCTTATCTAAGTCCTTGACTATCATTCTCTTGGAAAGTAATATCTCTAACGCATTCACGATACCACCTCCCTGTCAAATACAATCGTATAGGCAGGCATATCAAGCACGCCGTCAGTCGACTTAAGCATACATCTCTCGCCGTCTTTAAGTTCAAGATGATACATAACTCCGTCCTCGGTAACAGCGCTCTTATTGCTTCTCTCTAACGCCTTTGATATCCATGTTAAAATGACATCCCTGACATTAGGTTCTAAGGTAAATGAAGCCGCCAATTTAGAAAGCTCGACCTTATCATTGTTAATATACTTATCTATCATTTTGCGCTCATTATTTATGCGCTCTAAATTCTTTCTTCTGATCTCTTCCTTTTCTTTACTTCTGTCTATTATCTTATTTCTGTGTGCCTTAGTCTTATATGTGCGAACTCTCGGTTCTAACTCTACGTAGAAAGGTTGCTCATCATATACGCTCTGGTTAATACTGTCAGACTCTCTTAGCATCCTTCCTTTAAGATGCATACTCTCCTTAATTCCAAAGACATAGGAAGAAAGTATATGTGCATCCTTTATGTCCTCACACTGCATAAACAAGTCCGCAATATGCCTGTATTCTTTTCTTCTGTTGGTGCTGATATTGATGTTCTCACTGATTCGATTGGCATATCTCGTGATGCGCCTGATGACATCGTTAGTCGCGTCAAGTACTCTGTTAATCTCTGCCTCATTGCCTTTTTTAGAAACAAACCAGGTATAGATATTATTAAACTTACTGCTGTTGGCGCCTCTTAAAGTATCAATATCAACCTCGTTATCATTTAACTTAGGAATATCAAATTCATGCTTCGTCACAACATCAATAATATGCGCAATATCGCTCTCAGACACCTCCTTTAACTTCTGCTCGATAGGCGTAATATTCTTCTGTAAAACAACAATAAAATCTCTTAAATACCCGACTAAATTATCCTTATAAACCAGGAATTCCTTCGCCTTCATAAGCTCGTCAGCCTTGGCAGAATTAAGCATAAGCATATAATCCTGATAGTTCTGATTAAGCCTCAAGAAATCGTGATTAAGATCTCTCCACCACGAATAAATCTCGTCTTCATTTGCATCTTTAATCAGGCAAATGTCGACAAGATAGCGCTTGATTCTCTCAATCAGATTAGGCTCTAAACTTGCACTTTCAACGCTAAGATTCTCAAGGTGAATAACCATTCTCTCAACAGCTATTGCGCGCTCTGTCATCTGATATCTAAACTTACGATTCTTAAATTCTTCGATTGTGGAGATATTTCTTGTATCTTGAATTGTGGAAAGATTGCCCCAGTTAACAAGGGCGTTAAGATCAGACAGACACTGATCCATCGTGTAGCCACCAAAAAAAGGATGTTTACTAATCTCATCATAAACATCCTCAGCATTTAACCAATATTTCATCTGCTCGTGATTGATATAAAAGAATCTGAGTATCGGACGATATCTCTTAGTGTTATCAACGTTCAGATAATTAACTTCCTTGAGAGGCATAGTAAGTTCTTCGGTAATATTCATGGCTACACTTAACCTCTTTATACATAATAATTATATAACATACCGCTGTACATAGAAGGCATATAAGGATTGTTGAATGTCCTTCCAGGATTAGGATATGTGATAACAGTCTTGTCAACATAGCTCATAGGATCAAGACTTATGTCTTCTGTCTTGCCCATGATATCTTCCTTGAATCCGGAAATGTCACTGAATAGCTCGGTCGCACTACCGTTAGAAACACTCTGTGAAAGAAGTGCGTCATCAGGCACCATATGACCGCTCTCATCAACACCGAGTCCAACTGCCTCTAAGGCAGACTGGTGTCTGTTGGCGATTCCCTGAACCTCATGAAGAAGCTTCTTGGCACCGCGCTCGTTATCTGCATTGTCATTGGCAATATCTATAACCTTGTTGTATGAGTCTGCAAATGACTTAAGCTTGTCAACTATATCATCTGTATCCGGCACAAATGCCATCGTAACCGGACCACCGCTGACAGAATTAAGCTCGAGCTCAATCATACGATTGACTGTAATGTTGTTAGAACTTGACTCCGTAACATTGCCGTTGATAGAAAGAATGGCGTTATCAGGATACTGGGTAACATTGTCGAGGCCGTAAGTCTCAACAAGACCTGTGCTCTTACCGAAACCATCTGTAATAGAGAACAGTCTGCCATCTACGGTGTCGTCCTTACCCGTATCTTCGGACTCGAGTATAAGTCTTGACAAACCACCGCCTACTTCAAGTCTTGCCTCAATACCGACATTAGACTGGTTGATAAAATCAGACAATCTCTGCTCTACAGCCAAGTTGGTGTCGTCATCTCTAACCTTAAGATTGAAGCCATAACTACGACCATCAGTCTTGATGTTAAATGAATAAGCACCTGGCTGAATATCTAAATCATTATTGGAAACATTATAACCTGTGTTAATCTGGGTAGTTGCAAGTTGATCTACATCGATATCAAGTGACTGAGGAAGTGAACCATAGTCAGTCGTTATAATACTACCTGTGATTACGCTTGGATCCTCGCTGGTTGCCATAAGCTTAGAGAATGCATCCTCTTCCTTATCTGACAAAAGCTCAGAGTAATTCCTAAGTCCTACTGCTGCGCTCTTAAGCCCAATAGCGTAATCCTGCATCTTCTCACTGACCTTCACCTTGAACAGAGGAGACTTGGTATTATTCTTGACCATGTTGTTATAGACCTTCTTAAGATCGCTGGTCTTATGGCTGTCGTACTTCGACTGAGATGTAGTTGGATAAATGGTTGAACTGTAATAGTTATAAACCGGATTAAGATCCAATGCCATAGCAATCTCCTCCTTCCTTGGATGATTAGGTCTCAACTTAAATTAAATAATCTAAGCGAGTAGCAGGCAGAAAATCCACTTCTACCAATTAACGCTACTATCCTAATCTAATAATACTACAAAGAAAGCAAGATGTAAAGCATTTTTTATAAAAAAATGTCATTCTGAGCGAAGCGAAGAATCTTTTATTTAATTAGTTAATCATGTCCTTCGGCAGGTACTTCATCAGTGTATCTTCAAGCTCCTTCGGCTTAATCGGCTTGGTAAGGTAATCATTAAATCCAGCTTTAATGTACTCTTCCCTTGCGCCAGAAATAGCATTTGCAGTAAGACAGATAACCGGCACATCATTATTGACATTGTCTTTGTCATCCTTAAGCTCTTTAAGCGTCTCGATACCGTCTTTGTTAGGCATCATGTGATCAAGGAAAATGATATCGTACTTCTTATCCTTCATGAGCGAAAGTCCTGCATCACCACTCTCGGCGGTGTCAACTTTAACCTTGGTCTTCTTTACAAGACCGACAAATACTTTCAGATTCATTGCATTGTCATCAACAACCAGAACATGAGCGTCAGGCGCAGTAAACTGCTCCTTGTACTCGTCTCTTCCTTTGGCTATGTTCTGATAAGCTTCCTTGTAATCGCCAACCGGTTCCCAATTGACAACCGGATGCTTAAGATCGAAGTAGAAATTAGACCCCTCTCCGTATGTACTCTCAACTTTAAGGGACGATCCCATCATCTCTAAGAGACTCTTGGTAATCGCCATACCAAGCCCTGTTCCCTCGATATTACGGTTTCTGTCCTCTTCAATTCTCTCAAATTCAGAGAACAACTTCTTCATATCCTCAGGCTTAATACCAATACCGGTATCCTTGACAGATATATGTACAACGACATCGGCTCCCTCTTCATCAATCTTGTCAAATGTCGCGCTGAAGGTAACACTACCCTTCTCTGTATATTTAACAGCGTTGGTGAGAATATTCATGATAACCTGTTTAATTCTTATCTCATCACCAAAGAACTCAGAAGGCATATTTTTATCAATATTAACAATAAGCTCTAAGCCCTTAGCTTTGGCGCGCTCTGCAATAGAGTTAACCAGGTCAAATGCTACAGCGGAAACGTTATATTTAACAGGAATAATCTCAAGCTTACCATCCTCAATCTTTGAAAAATCAAGAATATCGTTAATTAGCGATAAAAGCGTTCTTCCGGAGGCTTCAAGATTGGTTGAATACTCGCGGATATTGTCGTCATTGGTCTCACGTAAAATAAGTTCGTTCATACCAAGAACAGCGTTAATAGGCGTTCTTATCTCATGTGACATTTGCGCTAAGAACTGACCCTTGGCATGCCCCGCAGCAATAGCTACATCTTTGGCTTCCTTTAACTTGGCATTGGTTGCATCCTGCCATTTAATCATGTTGGAAATCGTCTTATCAACGAGTATGATACATGTCATGAATACAATCAGACATATCAATCCATAGATAAACGCCTTGCCGTAAACAGACCAAATATCAGAAACAACGTATACACCGAAGCCGGTTACATTGTTGTTAATCGCATACAAAAGCTTAATCGACCCATCATAGTCCTTGATAATCCTAAACTTATCAGCATTTAGCTCTGCCTCACTGTAAGGGAGTTTTGAAATATTAACCATGGATTCCTCAGACATCTGATAGCTTCCGTAAGGATGGTTAATTATATCCCCTTTCTGGTCAACTAAGAATGCATATCCTTCGTCATTATAGCTTCCTCCTAGAATCTCGACCAATTTATCCATAAAGAAATCGATACCGAATATTCCTAAAAACTTTCCGGTCTTGGCATCATACACACACTCAGAAACAGTAATACAGTATCCGCCCGTCTGCTCGTCGTAATATGGCTCAGATACACTCCAACCGGATTCCGCTGCCAAAGACGCCTTATACCACGCTCTGTCCTCTACATGCCAATCTTCATCTTCAGGAAGCCAGCCGTTGTTCATGTAAACAGTCGGATCTGACTCCGGATTGGCAAGGTAAGTTACGGAAATCTCCGGATATTGAACCGTTATATCGTTTAAGTATTCAATTGTCTTATTGTAATCCCTAAGCATACTCGGATTGGTGGAAATGTTACTGACAAACATATCAAGTATACTCTTCTCTTTATCGATCCACTCAGAAACCTCGTAACCATAGTTCTCTGCTTTACTTCTCATGCTGGTGTTGGCCCAGTTGTACGAGAAAGTTATATTGACATATAAACTTATAATCATTACGAGAACCATGAAAATGAGAATAATCATACGATAACGATTATTGAGAGCTCTTTTGCCCGGAAGCGGCTTGACAGCCTCTTTAGTATGCTCGGTCTTTTTGATGTTAGAGTAAGACAAAAGTTGCTCTATCATCTCTGAGAGTTTCTCGCCGGAGTTATGTATTCCGGCTAACGTAGACTGCATATCTTCTTCATTTTCAAGATTAGATGAGTTTAAAATCTTATTAAGTGGCTCTCTGAGCCTTGATGAGAAGCTCATTATAAACTCTTCTTTATCAACAAGAGCTACCTCTGCTTCTCGTCTACTCTTTAAAGAAAGACCGTAAAGAGTAGTGATAATTGCAAATAAAAGAATTATAATAATCGAAATTACCAAAAGCTGGATATATGAAGCCTTGTATAACTCCCAATCACTCTCACCAACAATGAAATACCACCCGTTGCTCGCCCTGGTTGCAAAGAGATTTTCATATAACTTATCTGTCTTGATGCGTGTCGATACCACTCCGTCAGTGTTTTTGGCAAGTGACCACACGCCGGTATATTCAGGCAGAGCCTCTGTCAATTCTTTTCCTATAATCGACTCATCAGAACAACCCGCAATAATTCCTCCATCAGTAACGATTACAGCGTCGAGATTGGAATTGTCGGCCATTTGCGCAATATGTGACTGAACTGTATCCATATTGTAATCAATTGCCAATACGGTTTCATTATCTCCAAGCATAACCGATACAGAATAGCATACCTTGCCTGTTACGGCATCCTGATAAGGATATGTCACATAAGGAACGCCATGATTCTTAATCGCTCCCTTGTACCATACCCTCTCTGTCGGAACATATCCGCTCTCCGGATCAAATCCCGGAATAATGTACCAATTCGGATTAACTATATATACGTTAAACGCACCGACATCTTCATCAATTATTCTTCGCCTTTGTTCCTGGATAAAAAACTGAAGTGATACCCTGTTATGAACAAGTTCACTCGCAGACAGAGCAGTTCTTAAAGTAAGCTGCTCCGAATCAGAAATCATATCCTCAAAGTCACTGCTGATTGATTCAAGCTGGTACATACCCGAATCTTTGGTCATCACCTTATTACGCTTATACACCAGCAAAACAACCACTGCTATTATGATAAACAGCAAAACTGCCATTGTGACAATTATACCCACATTTTTTTTACTACTCATATTTATACCTCCGATGCTACCTCATATAGCCTGACTATATGCGGCAACGCACTATAAATCGTCCGAATCAAGTATGATTGTAAACGGTCCGTCGTTGGTTAAGCTGACCTTCATATCAGCACCAAACTGTCCCCTTTCAACAACATCTATCTGTTTTTTACATTCTGAGATTATATATTCGTAGAGATCTGAAGCCATGTCAGGAGCTCCCGCCTTTACAAAGCTAGGACGGTTACCTTTTTTGCAATCTGCATATAAGGTGAACTGCGATATAAGAAGGAGCTCACCGCCTACATCCTTAAGAGCGAGATTGGTCTTGCCGTTCTCATCGGAGAATATACGCATTCCGATAAGTTTCTTAATCATCTTGTCGGCTATCTCCTTGGTATCGTCCTGTCCAACTCCTATAAGCACTGTAAAGCCTTTGCCAATCTTGCCTACAACATCTCCATCTATGGTAACTTGTGCGTCAGTACACACCTGTATTACAAATCTCATTTTTATTCTCCTTAAAATGCGATAATCCCTCACTTTATATAATAAAATACTAGCGATAATATAGCAAGGGTTTTAACATAAAAAAGCCCTCTTCGGCATAATACCGAAGAGGGTGAAATAGTCTTTACTTATAACAACGAATATCCGTATCCATTTACCAAAGCGTCAAGCTTCTTGCCTTCCTTACACATTGGGCAGTCCGCTGCGTCATAAGAGTGGTAGTTGTCAAGATCTTCAACGGTAAATATTGAATCAACCTCATGTCCTCCGACATTGTTAGATGCAGAGAAAAGAGCTGATATACCTTCGATGATACCGCCATAGAACTCAAGGCAACGAACACTGTGAAGAATGGTCTTACCCGTAGTAGCAGAAGCGATAAGAAGAACTATATGCTTGTTCTTTATCATAGGCTGTAGATTGTCACGGAAGATAAGCTGTCCGGTTGTATGAATCTCAGGAGTTACAACGCTTATTGTCTTGTGTGAGTTGATAGACATAACGCCCTGCTCTGTCATCCTCTCAGCCATAAACGCGCCGATAACCTCAGTTCCGTCCATACAAACGATGGTATCTACATAAGTTGAATTAGTATACTTATCTGCCAAAACCTTAGCAGCCAAAGTAGCCTCGTTAAAACGACTCTTAAGTGTGGTCATATCAACATACTGGCTGATATGTGAGTGAGATGTTGCAAAATGCCCCTTTAAAAGCTTAAGGTTAATGCTTGAATTAACCTTGGCAGGTACTTTAATTAAGTTATTTGTATCCATTATACTATCCCCTTTCTATAGTTGGTTTTATTCATGTCATACATAGTATTATAAAACATTTTAGAAATGTATTCAAGTGGACATGTACATTCAATTCTCACTCATTTCATTCGTGAGAAAGATTCTTCGCTACGCTCAGAATGACAGGTGTGTGTGTCATCCTGAGCGCAAGCGAAGGATCTTAATACATCTCCTCAATATTCTCGCTGCCCTTCTTTATGCAAATGTTAACCATGAGTATATCTGCAACAATTGTAACGACAAGAAGTATCATTTCCATGGCGAGAAGCGGAATCGTCGTAAACACGTAAAGCATGTAAGCAATTCCCGCAAATGCGCCCGCAATCATTATAGCATAAGCCATATTGAAGAACACATTGGTGTTACCCCTTAAGGCGTTAAGCTCGTCATCCCAGTTAAGACGCGGATTAATCGTATCAAGGTACAAACCAAAATATGTAGTAAAGATAATCTCTGCAAAACTTAGGATTAGGTAATACCAACTTACCGCGTTGTCTACATTTAACATAATTGACAGAAGAATTATATAAATAAAGCAAAACACTGAGCTTATAATAATGCTGACTAACGCCTTCATATGAAGCTGCTTCTTGTAGCTTATCGGAAGATACTTCATAGCGTAGTAGTACTTGCCCTCTCTTGTAATCGCGCTTGATCCCAAGCTGTTCATAGCAGTCAATAGCACTGAGATCCCGAATACGGCAAGAGCCACAATCCACCTCGCGCCTTCATTTCCCGTCTGATAAAGTATCCAGAATTTGTCAAATGCTGACGACTCCTTGTTCATAACATAAACCACATAGATTAATAACGGCCAGAGGAAGTTAACAATTACGCAGTTTAACAAAAATGCAGGCGTTCTAAAAAGTGTCCTAAATTCCTTGACGAGATAGGATTTTGCGGGCGTTCTTAGCTGCATTCCTTTAGCATTTCTCTTCCTAGATGCACCGTCTCCGCCGGATAGTATGCCGACAACGCCTTTGATATAGAGCTTGTCAGCAATCACAAGGAATAGCGAAATGATAAACAAATGATATAAAAGATATAATAATAGCGCGACTATCGAGCCTTCTAAAGCCTTGCCAAGCAGGAAGTTACCGACAAATATGATGTTCATCACATTCATAAATGCAACTCCGCCTGATTCCAAACTTTCTGCAAAACCGTCGAAATTGACATCCTTTAAAAGACCAACCATTGAAAGCGCGGCAACTACGATAAATAGCGCAAATATCATACCAAGGCGCCTTACATGTTCTTTCTTTCTAATCCACCTTGTAAGTCCCATAAGCGCGATACATAGGATTCCGCAGTATGTGAGCGGCGCGACAGGGATTGTTATAAATCCTATAATGCCTGTAATAATCGGCATCACTCCAAATCCTGCTCCAATCATATACCCTATAAATATCGCAATTAATATCATAAACTGCATAACCGACTCTGCCATATAGGCAGCGGTAAACTTGGCTGCAATTAGCTTGTACGGTGGGATTGGAAGTGGAAGCACCATAGGAAGATCCCCCGAAAAATAAAACACATTAAGTATGACACTTATTCCAAAAGCCACCGAAAATAGCGCTATAAAATGAGTTAAAAATGTAACTCCGATGCCGCTGCCATTAAGACCTAGCGCCAATGCGTAAGAAAGATATCCGACTAAAAGACAGCACGGAACCATAATAAAGCACACGCTAATAAATCCTAAAATAGCATAGAATAATTTCTGATTCTTCTGTCTTGGAGAGTCAACATCTGTGGAGCTTAGGAAAGTTTTGACAAGTTTTCTATATACCTGCATAGACTATTTCTCCTTCATCATTTCTATAAAAATCTCCTCAAGACTCGACTCCGGATGTAACTTTTGAAGTTCATCTAATGTTCCCTCAAAGAGGACATGTCCGTATCTTATTATTACAACTCTGTCACAAAGTTTCTCGGCAACTTCAAGAACATGTGTCGAGAAAAGTACCGCATGTCCTTTGTCTGCGTGCTCTCTCATCATTTGCTTAAGCTCATAAGCAGATTCGGGATCAAGTCCCGTCATCGGCTCATCAAGAATCCACTCGTCAGGCTCGTGAATGAGAGCGCCGATTACCATAATCTTCTGTCTCATACCATGAGAATAAGAAGTTATCTGCCTATCTAACGCATCAGTCATTCCAAATCGCTCAGACAAGCTTTCAGTTCTCTCTACCCTGTCCTCAAGAGAAACGCCGTATATATCTGCAATAAAATCTATATATTCTCTTCCCGTAAGCCTTAAGAACTGGTCCGGATTATCGGAAATGTAGCCGATTCGCTGCTTTGCCTTTAGGCCTTCAACTGCAACGTTATATCCTCCGACCTCAATTGTTCCGGAATCAGGGTTAAGTATTCCCGTAAGCATCTTCATCGAAGTAGTCTTTCCGGAGCCGTTAGGACCTATAAATCCTACAATCTCGCCTTCATTTACCGTAAAGCTCACATCATCAACAGCCTTAACTCCACCGTCAAATGTCTTGGAAACATTTTTAAAACTAATCATATATCCTCCTTAACTACCCAATAGGGACTGTCCCCTTTGCGTACTTAGCACATAACTACCCAATGGGGACTGTCCCCTTTGGGTAGTTATTATAAAATAGCAACGGAAAGTTACTCCCGTTGCTATCATAATCAGCCTATCATCTTGTTAATCATATTGACGATCTCCTCGCCCATCTTCTCAGATGTCTTGGTTGCGTCTTCAAAATCCTTGCCCTTGATTCCGTAGTAGAACTTAACCTTAGGCTCTGTTCCCGAAGGTCTTACGCACACCCACGCGCCATCTTCCATATCAAAGTAAAGAACGTTGGACTGTGGAAGCCCTGTTGGCGATTCCTTACCCGTCTTAATATCAATGACTTTATCCATCTGATAATCTCTGAACTCGGTAACCTTATATCCTCCGATTGACTTCAACGGATCATTTCTAAGGTCATCCATAAGCTTGGTAATCTTAGTCGCTCCTTCAACACCCGCAAGTGTGATAGCCTTCTGGCCATCCATGTAATATCCAACCTTATCATAAAGAGCAATCATTGCATCCCACATATTCATGCCCTTGCTCTTATAGTAAGCAGCACACTCACAAAGAGCCATGGTTGCCACAATAGCGTCTTTATCTCTCGCATGAGTACCGATAAGGCATCCGTAACTCTCCTCAAATCCGAAAAGATAATGACCTTTCTTGGTCTGCTCCATCTTAAGAATCTGCTCACCGATGTACTTAAATCCTGTAAGTACCTCGATAAGTCCAACCTTGTAATACTTAGCAATAGCGTCTGCCATGTTGGTAGTAACGATCGTCTTAATAAGCGAACCGTCCTTAGGCGCAAGCTTCTTCTCTTTCATTTGCCCAATCTCGTAATCGGCAAGCAAGCATCCCGACATGTTACCGGTCAATACACGGTATTCTCCGTTGCCGTCCTTGACATAGCACCCAAGTCTGTCGGCGTCCGGATCTGTTGCTAATACGAGGTCTGCATCCTTCTCCTTAGCGAGTGCCAAAGCGAGTTCAAATGCTTCCTTCGCCTCAGGGTTAGGATAAGAAACTGTAGGAAACTCACCGTTAGGAAGCTCCTGCTCAGGAACGACATATACATTGTCGAATCCAATCTCTTTTAAAATGCGTCTTGCAGGAAGGTTACCCGTTCCATGAAGAGGAGTAAACACAACCGTAAGATCCTTAGCATACTTATCAATAGCGTCCTGGTTGAGCACTAAAGACTTAAGCTCTTCCATATACGCGTCATCAACTTCTTTACCGATAATCTCTAAGAGGCCCTGATTCTTGGCCTGCTCCTCGGTCATAACCTTGATGTTCTCCCAATCAGCGATGGCTCCAACCTCTCGCATGATTCCGACATCATTAGGAGGAGTAATCTGTGCTCCGTCCTCCCAGTAAACCTTGTATCCGTTATATTCAGGTGGGTTGTGGCTCGCCGTAATATTGATTCCGGCAACACAATCCAAATATCTTACTGCAAATGAAAGCTCCGGCGTAGGTCTTAAAGACTCGAAAAGATAAGCCTTGATGCCGTTAGCACACAATGTAAGTGCCGCCTCCTTAGCAAACTGTGGGCTCATTCGTCTTGAGTCAAATGCAATCGCAACGCCCTGGTCTTCCTTACCTTGAATCATGATGTAGTTAGCAAGTCCTTGTGTCGCTCTACGAACCACGTACTTGTTGATTCTGTTGGTACCGGCACCTATAATGCCTCTAAGTCCTGCCGTACCAAACTTCAAATCCTTATAAAACCTATCCTCAATTTCTTTCTCATTGTACTTAATACTTTCAAGTTCCAAATTAGTGTCAGTGTCAAAATAAGGGTTACGAAGCCACTCTTCGTAAATCTGCTTGTAGTTCATGGTAAATCCTTTCACTGCTGTTCAAGATTGTTGGCTGCTTCTGTTGTCGTAACTTCTTCAATCTGTTCCGTCGTCGTAGCTTTGGCCTTAGTCGTCGCGACAAACAAGCTGTCATTCTTCATGAGGTCAGACTCGTCCTTGTCATCAATCTTGACTAATTTCACGTTAACATTTGCAAATGCTGTGTTAACATATATTGTTCCGTTATACGCCTTATAATCAACGGCAACAACCTGCACCTTGTGCAAGCCGTAATCCAATGAAAAATTGGTTTTGCCTGTATACTCCACATTGTCTATTATAATGGTGCAATCAGCAGGATCAGTAATAAAATGAAGGATACCCTTCTTGTTGGCTATAATCATAAGACTCGCCAAGTTGACTGTCTGATCCTGATTCTGTGCAACAATTATATCTTTGGTGCCCATCTTGCCATTCTTGTCTATCTCTAAGGTCCACTCGCCTTCAGGAACGGTAAGAACCATGTCCTCAACAACTGGCGCGATAACATCGCCTATGGCGACCATTCCACCGAGATATGTAGAATAGCTCGAGAATCTTACATATCCATGACCTGAATTAAGAATCACAGAACATATAAGTCCCTTATACCCCCAACATGTGACAGTGTCACATGGATCTATGGCGGAGAGATTAAGGTTATTCTTGACCTCTCGCTCTCCCGTAACTAATTCGTCATCCTCGTCTTCGTCGGTATCCTTAGGCTCCTCTGTCGTAGCCGGCCTATCACCGCTACCGTCCCCAACCTTGCCACCCGACTGACCTATCGGATTGACTTTGTCTTTCTTCTTATTCGGCTTATCCTTGATAATATCAAGCTCAGTAGTCTCTTCCGTTGTTGGATTGGCCTTCTTGGCAATCTCATCAAGCGTCTCCTGACCCATGATCGTCTCGTCCCTTAAAACAAGGCTGCTATTGTAAGGATAAGTCTCTCCCATGATGCTTATAGTCTCATCTGTCTGGTTGTAGGTTAACCCTTTCACATCTTCATAAACCCAGGCATCTAAAGATATCTTAAGATTACTAAGCCTGTAAGTGTGAATATTGTAATCAACCTCAGCAATCTCGCCAATTATAAGCTGTTCAGGCGAAATCTGCTCACCGTATCGGCTTGTAAATGTCGTATCATCATCATAAACCACGTGATAAGTCCACTCAGAATCTATATCCTTTAGAGCAAGCTTGTAATTAAGATGGTCTATGTCGGCTATCACCACAACATCATCGATATCAGAAGGATTAGTTGCCTCTTCTGATACATTTGCATCGGAAGATGCCTTGTTTTTGTGTCTCTGATGTCTCTTGGTACAGCCCGTAAATGTAGCCACTATAAGCACTGATATAACAGTAAGGCATATGAGCCTACTTAACTTCATAGCCTCACCTCCATCAAGAAATGGGCATACTTTGTAATTATACCCCAAATGTATCAAAAATACAAATTATTATTTTACTTGTACTGAATGGTGTAGCAACCTGTTGATTTATTGCTGTTAGACACCTTCAGGTAGTAAGTTCTGTTAGGCCAGTTAGCAGGAAGCTTCATAGTCTTCTTATAGCCTGCCTTCTGAGTAAATCCAAAGTGCTTCTTCTTAATCTTAACCGGAAGAATCTCGCCCTTCTTATCACCCTTGGTCTCAAGATAGTAAAGTCTTACATCAAGTGTACCCTGATTCTTAAGTCCCTTGGTGTTAAATATAATCTGAATCTTCTTCTTAGAAGTCTTCTTAAATGTGTAAAAACTTGGACTTGATAAAGCAGCCGAAGTTGCCTTATAAGTCTTCTTCTTAGCAAGGGCAAATGAAGCCTCACCGAGATTAACACCACCAACAGTAGGATACGAAGCAAGCGCACCCTTTAATGTAACACTCTTAACTGTCTTAGCAGCAGTAACCTTGATAACATAGCTTTCGCCTTTTAATAAACCGAATCCGGCGATAGTCTTCTTTCTCTTGTGATTAGTCTTAGAGTAAGCGGCAAGGGTGACAGCCTTAGTAACCGCTGCCTTATCCTTGTTGCAAAGAGCAACGCTCACCTTACTCTTGGTCATATTCTCAACTGTAAAATAACCTGTTCCGGTAGCAATATACTCATAGTAAAATGCTTGAGAAGCCGTATGTGTACCGAGCTCTAACTTGTTGCTTCCGTTGTAGAAAAAGAGTCCTGAAGCAAAATAAGCTCCGATAGTTACTGTAACAGGCTTGTCAGATTCAAGCTTTAAGAAATAAGAGTCTGCCTGAACTGCAATCTGATCTGAAGACTCTTCTGCCTTAAGTGTTGCGTCTGTTGATGCTGTCTGGTTAGCGTAATCATTTGCAGGAAGCAAAGTTACACTGACAACTGCGTCAGATGATGCGTCAACTCTCTTGACAGTAAGATATCCTGTCTGCTCGAATTTAAATGGTACATAATATGTCTTAAACTTAGAAAAATCGAAGTCGTAGTCAATTCCATCAAGCATTGCATAACCGATACCGTCGCTCATTGTCATGTTATCTGACTGAGAGGTTGCCGGAGCTTCGGTTGTTGCCTCTATAGCAGTTGTTGCTGTCTCTGTAGTTGCTTCGCCGCTTGCATTGGCACTAGCATTGGTGCTTGCGTCGCTGCTTGGATTAGCGCTTGCATTGTCGGAAGCATTAGCGCTTGCATCCGAACTTGCCGAAGTTAATGTAGCGTTTGTGATTGTTGAGTTTTGTAGGCTTATTCCCGCCAATAAAGCCAGAGTAAGTACCATGGCTATAATCCTTTGATACTTTTTAAACATCTAATCATCCTTTCTTTTGTGTGTAAAAACTGTTCTACAACCTATATTTATAGCATATTTTTGGTGATATGGCAAATTAAGTACCCAAAGGGGACAGTCCCCACTGGGTAGTTACGTGCTAAGTTCTCAATGGGGTCTGTCCCTATTGGGTAGTTAGCTTCAAGAGTAAAGTTTCCCTCGTATTAAGCTCAGGGTCTTCTAGCACCTCTTCAAAGAGCGAGTTGAGCGTCTCACCAATCTCAGGACCCGGCTTAAACCCAAGCTTTATAAGGTCATTACCGTTGATGGCAAGGTCTTTTAGCGACATTGCCTGCTTCTCATCTAAGAGTTCCTCAAACCTCTTGCATATCCCGTCAAGAAGCGACAACTTCTCTTCTCTTAAGAGATCACTCTGCGCTAGGACATCCGCCCTGTGAACCTTGAAAAGGTCGCGCATATTGTCGACTCCAACCCTTGACGCTGCGCGCCTTATAACTCTATCTGAAACCTTCTCGCCCCAGTTATAATCGTGGTAAAAAATCAGAGTCTTAGCCTTCCTAATAGTCTCATTATCAAACCTGAGCCTCCTAAAGATCGCAACCGCTATGTCCGTTCCGACCTCGGCATGCCTGTAAAAATGACAAGTCCCGTTCTCATCCATAGTCTTTACCTCAGGCTTTCCAACATCATGAAGAAGCATAATCCAGCGGAGAGTTTCATCGGCCTCGATATTCTTAACCGCAACCAATGAGTGCGTGCCGACATCATAGCAATGGTGGGGATTCTCCTGCGTCGTCTCAAGCATTCTGTCAAATTCAGGCAGTATAATCTTAGTGATTCCAAGCTTGTAGCCAACATTTGCCAAAAGCTCGGGATTATCGCTTATAAGAAGCTTGGTGAGCTCCTCTCTGATTCTCTCGGCACTGATGTCTTTTAACAAAAAAGCCTTCTCCTTCATAGCCTGAAGCGTTTCGTCTTCTATGTCAAATGACAACTGCCCCGCAAAACGCATCGCCCTCAATATCCTTAAAGCATCCTCGTCAAATCTCTTCCTTGCATCGCCAACCGCCCTAATCACACGGTTATTGAGATCCTCCAAACCGCCGTGCATGTCGATTAGGCCCTCTTCCTCATTGTACGCCATTGCATTTATCGTGAAATCGCGGCGAAGAAGGTCCTCAGCCAGGCTCTTGGTAAATGTCACTTCCTTCGGGCGGCGATGATCCTCGTAGGTTCCGTCAACCCTGTAAGTCGTAACCTCGTAGCTTTCGTGGTTGTACCTGACCGTCACTGTTCCGTGCTTTAGACCGGTATCAAATGTTTTTGGAAATATTGATTTAACCTCGGAAGGCTCTGCATTTGTCGTAATATCATAGTCCTTCGGTTCCTGGTTTAGAAGCGCATCTCTAACCGAACCTCCGACAATGTAGGCCTCGTATCCTGCATTATGTAGTTTATTTAA
This sequence comes from Lachnospiraceae bacterium NC2004, assembly GCA_000621905.1. Lineage (GTDB taxonomy): Bacteria > Bacillota > Clostridia > Lachnospirales > Lachnospiraceae > NC2004. The sequence continues at coordinate 103,878 of JHXB01000009.1, read as the reverse complement.
AATGTATCCCACATTTTCCGGAATAATAATATTCATGTCCCCACTCCTTTAACTACCCATAACTACCCAATGGGGACTGTCCCCTTTGGGTACTTAGCGCACAAAAACTCGGCAGCTGTACGACGTCAACCACCGAGCCTTTATAAATTCCGATCTCTTTTCGATATGGTTAGTATAGCATCAGATTATGATATTCTTAAGATAATAAACTGATAAATATGTGTATTAATATTTGCTATACTGTGACAGAATCCATTTGCCCGACTGGGTAAGATCCTTATCAGTAAAACCACTCTTCTTATCGCAATTAGGCTTCAGAAGAGCCGACGTCTCGTCCTTGTTACACAAACTCCAAGTCGCACAAGACAGGTCGTATTTCTTAATCAATTTAAACCATTCTTTGGCGGACGACTTGTCGATTCCACCCGAACCAGATGCGTCGCAAATGCTATACTCACTGATGAAAACAGGAAGTCCTGAATCAATCGCTGTCTTAGCCTTATTTCTAAGATCCTCCTTATGTGTCGCTGCATAGAAATGAAGCGCGTACATAAGGTTGTCACCCTTAATCGGGCTCTTGGCAACGATGTCAACATCCTGGCTCCAGGTAGGAGTTCCGATGATGATAATCGCGTCTTTATCATTTGCACGAATAACCTTAATCATCTTGTTAGCGTAAGGCTTGATGTCGTTATCCCAGGTGGTTCCTCCATTTGGCTCGTTACAAATCTCGTAGATAACGTTGTCGTAGTCTTTATAAGCCGAACTCATTTCCTTGAAAAATGACTTCGCACGCTTTATATTGTCCTCTGTATTAGGATTGTTGTCATTTAAAATGTGCCAGTCTATGATGACGTAGAGACCAAGCTCGGTTGCGTACTTAACGCCCTCCTTGACCTTCTTGTGCATATCCTTGGTGTAGCCCGCACCCGGATCAGAATACATCGCAAGTCTTATGAGGTTGACGTTGTAATTCTCCTTAAGAGACTTAAATGCATCCTTGTTGACATACTCAGGGAACCACGCGATACCATGGGTTGAAACGCCCTTAAGCTGGTATGGATTGCCGTTCTTATCGACAATCTTAGTGCCCTTAACCTTTAACTTACCATGCTTCTTAACCGGATCGCTTTCATTTAACACGATCTTCTTGCTGTCCTCGACATCCTCAGAATCGTCTTCTTCCTCCTCTTCGGCATCTTCCGGTGCCTCATTGTCTCCGCCAAGGCCTGATACATCTATCTTCTCGTCGCCCAAAGTAAGCACTGTCTTGGCAGGCTCAAAGCTTCCGTTGGTATCTAAAATGAAACCGAACTCCGCTTTGCCGTTAGGGGCGATAGTTGCGTTGTAGTCAGCAGGTGTTACCTTTAAAGTCGTACCTTTAAGATCAAAGCTTCCGTTCCAACTCTGCTCTAACTTGGCACCTTTTGGAACCGTTAATGCAACCTCCCATGAGCCAACTTCGCTTGACTTGTAGTTCATAACGCTTGCATTTATCTGGGTTGCGGTCATTCCGTTGGAATCCCAGGTTCCCGATAAAGTGTAGATTACATCACCGTTGGCGGTCTTAGTTTCGCCGGATTTAGGCGCTTCGGTTGTCTCTTCACTTGACTCTTCGGTAGTCTCTTCTGTCTCTGTCGTTGCCGGTGCCTCGGTTGCAGGCTCCGGTGCGCTGCCGCTTCCCCTACCAAGCAAAAATGCGATAACGAGCGCCATCACTACGATTATCGCGATTAATATGATTGTTACCGGTTTCTTCATAATTACTCTCCTCTTACTCCTGAACGTGCTCTAAGCCTTCACGCATGATTGAAAATACATGCTCGTCGTCAAGGCTGTAAAATGTTGCTTTGCCGTCTCTTCTAAACTTAACAAGACGGCTCTGCTTAAGGTTCTTAAGCTGGTGCGATATTGAACTCTGACTCATATCTAAAGTCTTTGCAATATCGTAAACGCACATCTCTCCGCTATATAAGACCAATAATATCTTAAGTCTAGTCGAGTCTCCAAATATCTTAAAAAGCTCAGAAAGGGCGTAAATGCCGTCCTCGTCCGGCAGTTCTTTTTGAATCTTAGCTACTTGTTCAGGTGTAGCGTACTTTAAATCTTCCATAGTCCCTCCGTTCGTAAACAATTCGACATATGTTCATATATTGTAGAATTATATCACATATTTACCGCTTTGGTCTACTTTTTCTTCTTTTTCTTGTTCCTGCCGCTCACACTATCCGCAATTCCAAATGCAATCTCAGACCTGAACATATTATTAATGAGTGAGTCGCCGCCAAGCTTCTTAGTACCCAATATATCATGCTCATACATCTCTTTACCGATCACATTTCTTATGAAAATGTTATTTCTGGCCTTAATCTCCTTCTCGCTCAAGCCACTTGAATCGTCGTCTGTTACGGTATCGTCGTAGTCTTCGTAGTCATCATAATATTCAGACTCGATGAACTTTTTAAGGTCCGGTTTTGGCTTATCACCCCTGATAATCTTGGCTTTTCTTTTGAATTCTTTAAACTTACTGCGGTCTAAACTCTCCGATATAAAATCAAGGTCATTTGTCGTAAAACCAATCTTATTTCTGATTGCATAATCAAGCATTAAATCTGCATAATCTCCGCTTAACCTTGTTAAAACGATACAGATATCATTTGCCGAAAATGACACTCCCGCATTGATCGCACGATTTACTAAAACGCTTGCATTCGTCTCATCTATAACCCCGACGACATCCGCTATGCGATCTCCGTCTCCGAAATCAGAGAGCGACTTAATCGCCTCATGCGCCTCATCCTTCGACATCTTGTCACATTTGTCATAAAATTCATCAAATGTCATAGAATCAACTCCTTAATACTACTTATGACAGTTTATCTCCCCTAAATCTCACTCTAAGGTAGGTCTCATAAAGCTCAGCGTACTCCTTCTTGACTGCCTCTTCACCTATCTTGTCCTCGAGCACCCTAACATCGTAAACAAGCTTCATCTCAGGCGACAAGAGCGCGTACCTCACCTTCTTTATCGCAATTACGAGTAAGATGACAAATGCAATCGACGCCACAAATGCAAACAGATAGCGAAGTTTGCCGTCTCTCTTGTCATCCGAACCAACGGGTCTGTCCCCCTGGTCATTTTTGTGAGGTTTTTGTGAGATTGGACCAGGAGAACCGTCCCCTTGGTCATTTATGTGAGATTCTTGTGAGGTCGAACCAGAGGAACCGTCCCCCTGGGTAGCCTGAGCTCGGCTACTCTTAAGCCCCCACGAAGCCATTCCATACTCGCTTGACGGAGTAGGCTCAAAAGGCACCCATCCAAACCCGTTGATGTACGCCTCAGGCCACGCGTGCGCCTCATTGCTCTTAACTATGTCGGTACCGCGCTCATCATGCATATATCCAACCGAATATCTCGCAGGAACATCAACAGCTCTAAGCATCTCAACCATCGCCGACGCAAAGTGAACGCAGTATCCCTTTTGCTCTTCAAATAAAAACGAATCAATGTAATTGTCAGAGTCCGTAAGGTCAGTACTAAGATTATACTCGTACTGGTGAAGAAACTTATTAATCGCATCTGCCTTGGCATAAGGCGTATCACATCCCGCAGTCACTTCCTCGGCAAGTTCCTTAACTCTCTCGCTTGCAAATGAAGAATCAAGATATCTGCTCAAATCAACTTTCTGACCCGCCTCGTAGTCTTCGCGCGAAATAAGTTTGGTAAAATCAAGATAATAAATATCCTTTGCATATTCGCAAATCGTATCGTAATCTTCATACATTTGATCACCATCAAATGTTAACAAAGACTCGATTACATCCGGGCTGTTGTAATCAATCATTATGCACTTAAGCCTGTAATCAAATCCTCTTTTCTTCTTCTCAGGCAGAGGATCCGCATATAACTTAAGCGTACAAATCGGCTTTATGATATCTGTGGTTTTTAAGTATTTATACCTGGCATCACAATCCACAAGTCTTGAAAAACAATATATATCTTCCTTGCTGAACCCCGAGTGATAAAGCGCATTAATATACGCCGCAAACCACTTATTGCCGTCGTCCTCATCAGCGGTATTAGCGCCATCTTCATCAAACTCAAGAAAACTCTTACCCTTTAAGTACACTCTGGTTCTTAATCCATCGTGTGCAAATGTCATCTCGTCTCTCTCGTTGCTGATAAGCCCACCTGACAAGCCGCCTTCCTCTGAGTATCCGGTATAGCTTTTATTGGCAATCCCGGAAAATGCATAAGACACTTCATCAACAACTCTCTCGCAAACCTTGCTTATCCCGTCGATCGCCTTCTTCACAATCCCCCATTCGTAAGGATCGTCACTGGTCGGCAATAAAACCAAAACAATCGCAAGTCCAACCGGAACTGCAGCATAGTAAACGCTTTCCCTTTTGACAAATGAAATCAGCACGTTAAAAAGCATAACAATCAAGCTTATGACAACATACTTCTCAGCACCCCAATAATTAAAAATCCAAAAGGCGAAGCTAATCACTGTCACAGCTATCCAGCCGTATTTTTTGACCTTATCATTTCTTAAAATATAGAGAATCAGAGCGATAAAAAACGCTGACCCTATCATTTTCAAAACGCCCATATCCCTTGATATTAAGCATATTACCGCTGACATTATTAAGTATAAAACAATGTCAATTTTCTCCATATCAACAAGAAGCAACACAGCCGAAAGCACGAGAAAAAGAGCGCTATAAGAAATCATAAGCACTCCGTCAACCTCGAACCAATCCATGTATTTAATCACTGCAAATGATACCAAAACAAATGCAATCATTACAGGAAATGATATTATATATTCAATTAATCTCTTGACCTTCTCGCTCATATCGTTCACACCTTAAGTGTTTTTTCATTTTCGTAGTAGTAAAGAACTGTTCCGTCTATCTTAAGTGAAGCCTCAATAAGCTTCTTCTCGGCAGAAGGATCGACATCCCCACCGACGCTTCCGAACTCGTTTAGCCTGTCGGGATAGAACTTTCTAAAAGTCTCATACCCGTCAATCATTATATCTCTGACCCCGGCGCAGTAATAGAATATACGAACCGGCTTCTTGATTTTCGCAAAACAATTGGCAACGGAAACCACATAATCGAGCATGTAATCCTTGCTCTCAATCGTCGCATTAACATCCGGCACAACAAACAGGTTCATCATGTCCGACTCCTGCTTGTCATAAAGCCTAGTAAAAAGCCTTCCCGTCCTTGCGTAATTCTTCCAGTGAATATGTGAAATGCTGTCGCCTACTCGATACGGTCTTATATCATTACCCAGAGTAATCTCCTCACTATCGAGCTTGTAGAGGTTATTCCTGCTTAAGTTATTATCAAGAATCTTGTTGATGTCATTATTGGCAATATCAGTAATTGCAGGCAAAACATAAACCCTCAAAGGAGACGGTGTGTTATACGAAATCTTGAATATCCCAAAACAATCTGTAATTGTTATTCTTGTTAATCCTGCAACGTATCCGCCCGCATATCTACAAGATATCTCGGTGCTGATGTTAACCGTTTCTCCTGGAAGAAGCGAATATTCGATGTCTGTCAAATCTTCTTTGAACCTTGTTATCTCGTCATCTTTGGCAAATGTTACTCCTGCGATCGGCAGTATTCCTGCATTTGACAAAGAAAGCGTATACGGCTCCGGTTTGTTCTTATAGAGAAGTCTCACATCGACATCCTGAAAGATTCTAAGTGCGAACCTCTCGTAGACTAACCAAAGAAGCGTAATCGGCGTGTACAGTACCAATGTATAAAAAACAACATAGGTAAACGCTCCGCCGACATTGCTTACTAAAACTCCCGCCGCAACAAGAAGAACAATATAAATAAATCGAGTAATGAAACTATGATTTAATCTCTTCATCGTGGCCTCTTAACTTTTTCTATAACGCGTGTAATAACCTTGATTCCGGTCTCTCCGTCGATTCGTGATTTAGAGGTTAGAACTAATCTATGTGGAAGAGCAACCTTAGCCATAGAAATTACATCCTCAGGAATAACAAAATCTCTGCCTTCGATAAATGCGCACGCCTTAGAAGCCATAAGAAGATCGAGTCCTGCTCTTGGGCTCAAGCCGTACTCTAACTCCTCTAACCCTCTTGTCTTGTCGACGATTTCAAGAGCGTAGGCTATTATTTCGTCATTCATTATAACATCGGCTACCTGAGACTTAAGAGCGATAATCTCATCTGAGGTAACAACCGGTGTAATCGGAGATTTAAGCTCTCCGTTTAAAAAACTTTTGGCGAGCTGAATCTGCATATCCTTATCGGGATATCCTATACTTACTTTCATCATAAAACGGTCAAGCTCAGCCTCAGGAAGCGGATATGTACCTATCTGCTCTGCAGGGTTCTGGGTCGCAATAACCATAAATGGATCAGGGAGTTTAAATGTCTCCTTATCGATTGTAACCTGCTTCTCTTCCATCGCCTCAAGTAGAGCTGCCTGAGTTCTAGGTGAGGTTCTGTTAATCTCATCAGCAAGGACGATTCTGTTGTGAATAGGACCCTTAACTATGTCAAATTCCATAGTCTTGCTGTTATAAATTGAAGCACCTGTAATGTCCGATGGAAGCGTGTCCGGCGTCAACTGAATACGACCAAATTCACACTCAACCGAATCTGCTAAAGCCTTGGCAAGAGTGGTCTTACCGACTCCCGGCACATCCTCTATAAGGATATGTCCTCCGGCAAGAAGCGCGATAAGCATGTGCTTAACAACTTCCTCCTTACCGATAAAATGCTTGGAAATGTTACTTACAATCTTGTTAATAGATTCAGACATTGTTCTTCTCCTTTATTTGCTTGTTCCGACAAATCTCTTGCCCGGTGCAAGCTTAATCTTTTTTAGCCTTGCAAATTCTGATACAGTTACAAGTTCGTATCCCTGATTCTTAAGCTCAGGCATCGCTTTAATAAGTCCGTCAACCGACCACGAATGCGAGTCGTGAAGTACAAGAACTGCACCCGGATGAACCCTCTTTTTGATGTTGTTATAAACAACCTCCGATGATGTCGTCTCGTAATCATTGACATTAATATTCCACATAATCACCGGACATCCTTTGTTCTTAAGAGCCTTGTAAACAGTGTCATTGGTCGCTCCATAAGGAGGCCTGAACATAACAGGACTTACACCCGTATAATCCTTAATTAATGCTCTGGTCTTTGCCACATCACTCTCTATCTGTGCCTCTGACATCTTGGTAAGATAATCATGGTGCCATGAATGCATTCCAAGCTCGTTGCCGTTCTTCATCATAGTTTGAATCGTGCTCTTCTTGCCCTGCGCCTCAACGCCGACCATAAAGAAAGTACCATGGAAGTTGTACTTCTTAAGAGCGTCTAAAAGCTTAGGAGTATAGCTGCTTGGTCCGTCGTCAAATGTCAGACAGATAAGCTTAGATGAACTCTTAATCTGAAGCTTAACGCTTGCCTTAACTCCGTTATACGCCTTAGCCGTAAGCTTAACCGTACCCTTCTTTTTGGCTTTGACAACACCGTTTTTGCTGATTGTCGCAACCTTCTTGTTAGATGATGAAAATGTTATCTTTCGGCTGGCTGAATTCTTGTTTACATTTGCCAAAAGCTTGGCGGTATCATTTGTAAAAAGATAACTTGCGCTTGATTTAAGAGTTAAGGTCTTAGGAGCTTTCTTAACCACAATCTTGACTTTGGTGCCATCAACAAGCTTAAGCTTAACTTTGCCGACCTTGGCGCCCGTAACCGTCTTGCCGGACGCGTCAACAATCTTGTTCTCTGTAGATTTAGGGGTACTCGCTTCCGCCGATGCCTCACTGCTTGCATCTTCTGAAGCGTCGAAGCTTGCGTCAGCTGAGACCTCACTGACTGCGTCTGACGAAACCGTTTCTACTGCTATCTTCTTGGGGAGCTTAATCTTCTCTCCCACTCCGATTGTGTAGGTTTTGATAGATGCGCTTACATTAGCCATGTTGAAAAATGCTACCAAAAGCATTGTAACTAGTCCGATTGTGATGTGTTTTGCTTTCATTTTTATTTAACCTTAACTTTAACCTTCTTAGTCTGTGCTGCTACGTATGTTACCACTTTGTCGACATCATTTACATCGAAAGTCTCATACGCAGTTACGTAAATTGTATATGTGCCCTTCTTAGCCTTCTTCTTAACAGTAACCTTACCCTTATTGCTAACCGTAACATACTTCTCATTGCTGCTCGAATACTCTATAGTGGTTCCCACCGAAGACTTCGCCTTAATCTGATAAGTCTGTTTCTTCTTCTTAACCTTAGAATACTTAAACGTCTTGGTTGCAGGCGTTGCCGTTACCTTCTGAGTCAGGTAATCATTTGAATAAACATCTATTGAATATGCTTTTAACTCGCCAAAATTATCTGAATAAACCCTGTTACCATCAGTAAATACATCAAGAGTCGATCCGTTGTCAGGAGCGGTAGGGTCAGAAACATCCAACGAAATGTCTGAAGCACTACCTGTACTGCTCTGCAAAACTTCAACATAATAGGTATAAATCTTGTCGGTGTTATAGACAGTAGTGCCCTCGCCGCTTATAGCAGGCGCATCCTCGCCCTTAATGTCCGTACCGAAAATCAAATCGTAAGTCTTGCCTTTAAGCTCATAAGTATAAATCGGAGTCTCAATCCCGCTGGTCGGATCCTTGTAAGTCTTGGTAGACTCTTTATAATTGACAAATGTTACAGGGAACTTGGTCTTATCGTTCTGAATAACAATCGTTCCTGATAACGGAGAACCGCCTGCAGGATCTTCAAAATTATAAATGCCGGAAACATTTACAAAAGTCTGGCTAATCTGATAGGTATCTTCCTTAACCAAAGTCTTAAGATATGCCTTAACATCAGCCGGTCCTGTCTCACCATACTGAGCGTCTCTGCTCTCGTTATAGATGGTTGCACCAATTCCGAACCAACCAATTTCAGAGCCGGTTTCTATATAACATTCCGGATCGTAGTCAACTAACATATCTTTTGTGAGTGTAATCTGGTCTCCCGAAGTAACAGGATACTTAAAGAGAGTCTTAACCTCGCCACTCTTAGTACCATAGAAAATGTTGATAAAACCGCTTGGTTTAGCATCTTCAGCGCTCGCTGTGATGCCTGCTGTCATAGTAAATGCCATGACAAATGTTAATAATAATGCAAATAATTTCTTTCCCATAATAGTCCTCCTCTGCAATGGATTTTTTATAGTAGACATTTTACCACATTTGCATAAATAAATCTACTAAGTAACCAATGGGGACAGGCCCCACTGGTAAATTAATTTATTTTTTACGATTTGATACATTTTTGATATAATTATATTGTAGTGTACTATTAACCTAGTTGTGCATTGTTTTCTGAAAGGTGAGTTTATGTTTCAGGTATTATTGATTGAAGATGATTGGGATATCAGGAAGATCATCACGGATTATTTTAACAGAAGAGATGAGATGAAAGTAAGTGAAGCCGCTGACGGTGAGTACGGGCTCGAGCTGGCTTTAAGTGGCAGTTACAATCTTATTCTTCTTGACGTGATGATGCCCAAGATGGACGGCTTTACGCTTCTTAAACATTTGAGAAAAGAAAGCGATGTCCCTGTCATTTTCATAACTGCCAAAACTCGCGAGGAAGACGCACTCTACGGTTATACCCTAGGTTGCGATGATTATGTAACCAAGCCTTTTTCTCTTAAACAACTCTATGCTAAATCTCTTGCTTTACTAAAGCGCGCAGAAGGCACAGTGATTAGCGACGAGGTAAATGTAGGCAGCATTACTGTTAATGCAAGGACGCTTAGCGTGACTGTTAACGGCAATCCTATTGATATGCCGATGAAGGAGTACGCAATCTTGAAGCTTCTTATTGACAATGCAAATGCTGTCCTTTCAAGAGAACAGATTCTAATCAAAATCTGGGGTTACGGTTATGACGGCTCCGACAGGGTCGTTGATAACAGAATCAAAAATTTAAGAAAGCTTTTAGGACCTGCCGGCTCGCAGATTAAGACCGTATTTGGTAAGGGTTATAAAATTGGAGGTTAGTACGCTATGGATAACAAAAGAAAGGCTCCTAAATGGAGTAAAACATTTATAAAACATTTTCTTATTCTTATATTAATCGGCGCCACAGTATTCGGCGTTTGGTTTTATATGGCTTACGACAAGGATTTTAGTGATAATGTTGACCACTTTAATTCTGTTGACGATAACATTTCCGACATGTATGAAACAGCTGTATCATATGACGATTATTCTAATGCCAAGAATAATGAATTATTCCAAATTATTAACGAAACCAAGGATGCTGATGGGGTAGTCATTAAACGCTACTCTGATAGTGATAGTGAAAGCGGAGAAGGTACTGATATTACAAAATACGAAGTTAATTACGGTTCAGATGAAGTATCAGTCGTAAATACAGACTATTCTATTATAAAGGTTGGAGAGGTTAAAAGTATTACAGATGACAGTGAAGCGCTAAATCGTTTTACCGGAAGGGCGAATTTTCACAATACACTTCAGCTCGACGGCGAATATACGAGCGTGTACGATAAGGATCTGAATAAACTAACCGATACCAAAAAGCCTATTGCTTTAGCAGTAAAACTCCATGGGCTTGGTGACAAGTATTACAGTTTTATGTATACCTCAGATAACAAAGAACTTTATGATATCCTCAATAGTATTAAAGACAGCGAGTTTATCGACGAAGATTACAAGCAGGGAAAAGTTTATAAAGAGGTTGTACTTGATTCGATATATGAGAAAGGCAGTTCATTTGAGCCGGCGAGCGGACGACTTGTTGAATTTAAAATGATTAATGATGGCGAAGAGGAAGAGATAAGTAGCGAGGAGTTAACATTTTCAAAGGATCCTCTAAAGAAAGGATATGTGCTTTCTGATCTCAATGGCGATGCAGTTAAAAGTGTCATCGGCCCTGTAGTTAAAGGACGCGCTTCAGACGATGAGAGCAAGTACTTTGGGGAACTTGAAAAGATTATCAGAAAAAAATATCCTGACGAGGCTTCTGTTATTGACGCAACTTCAAAAACCCCTGAATCTAACATGGAACAGGGAACTCTTGGCGACAATGTTTATTATAATTTTTATGTTATCGAGTCAACTGTTAACCTTGATTCGGGAACGACTTATTCGGATTACTTAATTGTCGCAAATGTACTTAAATACAATTTCTTTAGAGACGACAGCGACAACACGAAAATGGTTATTATCGCCGGTGCGATTGCATTTGCCTTGGCACTTATTATCTCGATAATTACTTCCAGCATTTCTCATTCAAAGAAGAAGACTGCTTATGAAAATGAGATCTATAAAGATAGCGTTATCGAGTCGATTGCCCATGATCTTAAGAGCCCTCTTACCATTATAAAGGGATATGCGGAGAATCTAGCTGATGCTAGCGATTCGGAAAATGAATACATTTCCGGGATTGTTAATAAGATTGATGACATGAATGAGATTATCGATAAATCTATTCTTATGAGCAAGTCTAAGAATATCAAAGCTGAGCTTAATATGACCAAGGTAAATGTGAAAGAGCTTTCCGAAGATATCATAAAAGAGCGAGCCGATATGTTATCAGGTCGTGATATGACTACTGTTATTGAAGGTGAATGCACTCTTTCCACAGACTATATGTGGTTTAAGCGCGTTCTTATTAATCTTATTGAAAATGCAATCTGCCATGGTGATAACGGAGAGATTGTCGTAAAACTTGAAGCATCTAAAATAACTATAACCAATCCTTTTTCTAAGGAACTAGACGTTGATGTTTCTGAACTTAAGAAACCATTTGCCAAAGGAAAGAAAGAGCGCAATGCCTTAGGAAGTGGGCTTGGTCTTTCAGTGGCGGAGAATATCTTAAGGCAGTTTGATTATAAACTTGAGATTGAAGTTGGTGAAGGTCAGTTTATAGCTACGATTATTATGTAATAGCTAAGTAATCAACTGAACAGGCCTCTCTGGTAAATTAGCGTAACGTGTCATTCTGAGCGAAACGAAGAATCTTTAGATTAAATAATGTGAGGTGACTTATTTGAGCGATACTCAATTAGCTGTACTAATACTACTTATTTTCTTTATATTATATCTGTGGATTAAGTTTCTTGTCACAAAGAAAAGATATAATACTGTAAAGAGAAGTGTAAGAGAAAAGGAAGAGAAGAGAAAAGCAACTTCCAAAAGAAGATATGTGACACCCAAACTAAAAGCATACATATTGGAGAGGGATTGTTATACATGCCAGATATGTGGCATTTCCCGAGGATTACTTGATTCGTTTATTCCGCACTTGGGAGATTATCTGTTACTAGAGGTTGATCATATTGTTCCGGTTGCTCAAGGTGGCCGCGGCGATGATGAAGACAACTTGCAGACTCTTTGCTGGAGGTGTAACCGAAAGAAAGGAAGCACTAAGACGAACGAGGAGGTGCTTGAGGAGATAGATTATGGAGTTAATGAACGATACATATCATCCTGAATCACCTATCCTGGCATTCTGAAATATGGGGACGGTTCTAGCGGTCTTTTCTCACGTTTTCTTCACCTTGAATTTACATTATTCTCACACTTTTGGCAAGAACATAATTTTTGTTATATATGTATATCTGGTCAAATGTTTTGGACACATTTACCGAAACATGTTTTCCCTGAACATGGATTCAGAGTTGGTTTTTTTGAAGCAAAATCGGCTCTGAAACGCAGTATTGGCGGGTGTTTTGAGAATTGGAATTCCTTTAACTTGTTTACAGTAACTGTTACGGCGAAGTCAACTGAGGCACCTGCTTCAAGTGAGACTCCAGCTACTACAGCTCCAGCTTCTGCTGATGCTACAACAGGTGTTGTTGCTACAACTGAGGTTCCAGCTTCTGCCAACCCACTTAAGGCAGTTTCACTTTCTACAAAGACTCCTAAAGTTGGTGACGTTATCACTGTTGTAACTGAGCCTGTTAATGCTTCTAACATCAAGAGCTACAAGTGGTTCGCTGATGCTAAGGAGATTTCTGGTGAGGCTTCAGCTTCTTATACTGTTAAGAAGGAAGATCTTGGTAAGGTTATCAAGGTTGTTGTAACTGATAAAGACAACGTTGAGTTCACTTCTAACGAGTCTGCAGCTGTTATTGAGGATAACACTCAGTCAGTAACTCTTTCTGTACCTAAAGGACTTCAGGCTGACAATACAGCTCTTAGTACAGATAACATTGAGCTTACATATGGTTCTGGCTTGGGTAAACTTCAAGATATCACTTGGTATTGTAACGATAAATTTATTCGTATGACCAATTTTAACGCAGGCAGAATTTTTCCAGAGGATTTAATTTGGGATACTAATCCTAGTGTTAACGGACAGGTTCCTTCAGGTACTGTTTATGTAGTTATCACTAACCAGGAAGGTAAGACATTTAAGTCAAACACTCTTGAGGTTGTTGATAATGAGCTTCCTGCTAAGATTACTAATGTAACTATTGAAGAAGATTATAGTGATGCTCGTCATGTTACATTCGGTGATCAAACTGCTATGTATGTTATTTCGGCAACACTCAACAAGGATTATGATGGTACATTTAGTGTTATTCCTACTTCGGCTACTGAAGTTACAAAAGGTAATCTCGTTCTTGAAGGTGGTACTGCTAAGTTAGTTGACACTGCTGCTACCGCTGGTAAATTATTAGACTCTACCAACAAAATTACTAAGGATGTAATGAATGCTAAATCTTACATGCATGACGAGAGAGTTACTACTCATGGTGCAAAAGACCTTAATGGGGATTCAGATACAAACGATGAGGGTGAGGCTACCGCTGGTGATGTTACCGGAACAGGTCTTAAGGCTTACAAGTTTGTAAATGCTGACAAGACAGTTACTTATATGTTTGGTATAAAGGCTGCTCTTAAGCGCGGAACTGATTATAAACTTGTTTTTGAACAGACTAAGGTTGACGCATCTAAGCTAAATGACAAAGATAACAAGAACGCAATATTATCAGACAAGGTTACTGCTCCTTATGTAAAAGCTCCAGGTTCAATTAAAATTACATCTGTTAGTAAGTTAATGAACTCTGTTGAAGCTAAACTCTATGTAGGATCAAGTGATGCAGTTGCAGAGTATATCAGTACTGATACTATACCTGCTAAGGTAGTTAAGTTCTGGAGTAATGAGAAGTATGATACCACTTCTGGTGTTGCCGCTACCGGTGGTGACGCGGGTACCGTTGTTGTTACAAAGGGTGTTGCAAAAATTGACGTTGCGAATGATGATGCTCGTAAGATTGCAACCTATGCTACTTTCGATGCTGGTGCAGGTATTTTTGGAAAAGAGAAGTTCTCTCTTACCTCTGCATATCAGATTGTACCGACTACTGAAGGTGCTCAAATTACAGTACAGACTGTGAAAGACTCTGCTAACAATATTTTTGTTGATCTTGCAGGTCAGCGTTGCGCTGGTACAGTTACCTTATGGAAGGCTAGCACAACTAGAACAAATTTTAACACCGTTACTAATGATGAGGCAAAGGCTATAATGGTTGATAGCAAGAAGGTAGGTTCATCTGAGGTTAAACTTGGTGATGGTGGAGTTACTTTCAAAGACGCTATTAAGAACTTTACAACTACTAATACTAACGAATTGTTCGTTGCAAGATTTGTCCCTGCAGATAGTGCTTACGCTGATTCTGTAACTGACGCTAAGGGTGGTAACAAAAATGTAGGTTTAGTAGTTACTCCAGTTGCTACTACTTTCTCTATGGATCCTATAACTACTAAACTTGAAACTAAACTTATAGCAGGTGCTAATACTCCTGATGATGATAACGATGATGTTACAGGTAAAAAGTACATAACTACATCAGGTTCTTTAGTTGTTAAAGATCAGTTTGGAAATGCTCTTACAAATGGTCTTGCTACCGAGCTTACTGGATTAGGTGTTGAATTTGACGGAGACGCTAAAACTACTTCAGACGCAGGCTTGGCATTAGTAGTTTCAAATACCGGTGCAGTAACCTTGAAGTACGGTAATAACAAACCTGTCGTTGCTACGGATGCTTGGTCTCTTACAACAAGTTATGGTACTTATCATGTGACTGTTAAAACTGCTGGAAATACAGGATATGCTAACGGCGAAGATCCATCGAGTGCTGGTGCTCCTGCTGCTGCTGATGCAACCGCAGTATTTAACATCACTTTTGAAGCAAAAACTAAGTAATTAGACAATAAATTACGGAAATAAAAGGGACGGTTCTTGCGGTCTTTCTTCACAAGAATATCACATAGAACAATCCACTTAGTTTAACCTAAAAATTAACCCGATCTCAATCAACTCCGGTTGGTTGAGGTCGGGTTTTTCTTATGCCCTTCATTTTCCTTGCAATATATTCCACAAACACTTATAATTACAATCAGAGGAGGCGATACATATGACTGCATTACGCCAGGAAGCACATCAGGTGCTAGATTTAATTCCGGAAGAAGATATTGAACAAGTGCTAAGCATCATCGTGACATTCAAGAACAAAGAAAAGTCGATGAATTATGACGCTGTATATTCAGCAGGTGGTATGTTACAACAGTATGCAGATACTACAAAATGGGGTATGGAAGAAGGGGCTTTTGAAGAAGCAATGGTGAATAAACATGCGATTAATTGATGCTAATGTTATACTGCGCTTTATATTACATGATTCGGAAGATATGTATAAGCAAGCTGTTCAAGTTATTTCTGAAGGAGCATGGACTCGTGTCGAAGTAATCGCGGAGGTTGTATATGTTCTTACAAAACTATATAAGATTTCTCGTGAGGATGTAAGTTATTCCATTAAGATTGTACTTGGTCTGGTTCGTATCGAGGATAAACAAGCGATGATAGAGACTCTGAAAATATTCAGTGAATCCTCATTAGACTTTGTTGATTGCGTGCTTATAGGAAGGAACCATATTTTAGAAGAAGAAGTATTCAGCTTCGATAAAAAATTGAATAAACATTTGAAATAGACTGACCCAATTTCAATCAACTACAGTTGGTTGAGGTCGGGTTTTTCTTATGCCCTTCAACAACCGCCGCAAGACGGAACCCTGTCATTCTGAGCGAAGCGAAGAATCCTTATTCCGAGCGTAGTGAGGGATAATAGCTACTTCACCTTTATAATTCTTATGTTTCAAGTCACATTGCCCTTCTTCGAAGGGCAAAGATCCTTCGCTTCGCTCAGGATGACAGATAGGGTGGAGGATGACAAGAAGTGCTAACTGATCTTTAGGGACTGTCACTGCTGGTCACTTAGCTCTTAAGTAATTAGTGGGGCCTGTCCCTATTAATCAGTTAGCGCATACTATTATCGCCATCATTTCAATTGATGTGCCAAAAATTCGTTGACACGCCAAACATATGTATGTATAATAATATTAAGGTGCTATCTATGATGGTAGGTGGTTTGCCTCTTGTTGACGTGCTTATGCGCGGGCTTCTGCGAAAGGAGGAGTTTGTATGCAGATAGTATTGTTGAGAGGAGGATATGCTTTTTTGATTTCTATCATTGGTGTTATCGCATCAGTAATATGTGCTTTAGTAAGCATCATTGTCCTGATACGTGACATCATTAACGATAAAAAGAAAAATAGCAACCACCCCGACCAAGGATAAGGTTGCTATTTTTTAGCTAATATTAACCGAGGTAAACCATCTATCAGATAGCACCTCTTTGTATATATAATATAACACCACAGTTAATGGATTGCAAGTGTTTTATCTATAGCTTGTTGCACATTGCCCTTCTTCGAAGGTCAAAGATCCTTCGCTCCGCTGAGGCTGCGAAGCGTATGAGCATGTCACAGCCGGCCTACCTTCGCTATGAATCTGGAGAGCGAACACCTTCTATTCATGTGGTAAGGACAATGGCAGATGTCTTGTCAGTAAGTGCCTACAAAGCCAATGACAACACCAAAGAGCGTTTGATGACATATTATAACAGCCTAAAGAAGTTATAATGTCTGAATTTCTCAGGATAACATGACAAATGTTGACTAGTTAGCTATGCTATATTTCAATTTACAATTCTCATAAGATATTTCCATTTCTGAAAAAAATGTGAGAGAAAACTCACCAGAATCTATCACCTACCAGAAACCCTTATACACTCTACATTTGAGATATTACTCATTTGCGATACTATACTATTCCGCAAAGCCGAAATTTAATCACGCAGTAAAAGTTACTAAACTTATAAAAAGGAGCGTGATTATAATGAAACCAACACTTAAATATTCTGATCCTAATTATGTAATTGGTAAAATAAAAAAGCTTTGCGAGAAAAGAGGATATTCATTTTATCAGCTTGCAGAAGAGTGTGATATGCCTGTAAGCAGTGTTTACAACATGATTAACAGACGCAGTGCACCTAAGCTTGAGACGCTTGAGAGAATCTGTTTTGGATTGCATATTTCTTTGAGCGATTTTTTCAAGGATGATGATACATCCAATTTCATAACTGAAGACGAAAACGAGATTATAAGCATTTATCGAGATTTTCAGTCAAATGAAAGAGAGCATTTCAAGCAGTATACTTTATGGTATAAATCATTTGTAAATGAAAATAGTAACAAGCAGAACGAATAAAATCAAGCTACCGTCAGCTAATTGATCAATGGGGACAGGGCCAACTGGTAAATTAGCAGTTGTTCTTGATATAACAATCTCGATTTGATACAATATTTGAAAATATTATCGTTACGGAGGTTTTACTATGGACATTAAAAAAGAAGCGGCGAATCTCGCCAAGAATATCAACAAGAGTGATATCAAGAAGGCAGCTGATCAGGCGCTTAATTCTAAGGTTGCAGATGATGTTATTAGTAAGATTAACGACAAGACCAAGAACATCGATATTAAGAAGCAGGATGTTAAGAACGCTATCGACAGTGTGTTAAAATGATTGCTGATAAAACGCTTGCAATCTCTTCATTTCCTGCATCAAAATCATCTGGAGCAACTATATTATAGCTCAATGTCCGACTCGGATATGCTCGATAAAGGAGCTCTTTATAGTAAGTTAAAAGACAATTATGTAATCATCATTTGTCCATTTGATTTTTATAAGCAAGGACTTCATAAATACACATTTACCAATAGATGTCACGAAGTTGAAGGGCTTGAGATGGCTGATGGCACAACCAAGATAGTATTAAATGCCAATAGCACAGCTGACGATGTAAACGGTCCTTTAAGAGAGTTTCTTGATTATGTAGCTGGTGCACCGGCAAATGACGAATATACGAAGAAAGTTGATGCGGCGGTTTATAAAGCGCGCCAGAATAAGGAATGGAGGCGAGAATATATGACGTTATTTATGAGAGATTTAGAGAATCGTGAGTTGGGTATTGAAGAGGGTATTGAACAAGGCATCGAACAGGGTGTGAATAGAGAACAAAGACATCAAATAGAGAAGTTGCTATTAAAAGGCAAGTCAGTTGATGAAATAGTTGATTTCTGTGACTATCCAATCGAGCTTGTTCAC
This sequence comes from Lachnospiraceae bacterium NC2004, assembly GCA_000621905.1. Classification (GTDB taxonomy): domain Bacteria; phylum Bacillota; class Clostridia; order Lachnospirales; family Lachnospiraceae; genus NC2004. Next base: position 85,319 of record JHXB01000009.1, on the reverse strand, counting down.
GAGGTTCAGGATAGTCTTCTGGTAACTCAGTGATTCAATTTTTAGAATAGTGAAAATAATAACGCTCCAGTTTGGACAGTCCCTACTGGAGCGTTATTGTCATCCTGAGCGAAGCGAAGGATCTTTGCCCTTCGAAGAAGGGCAATGTAACTCAAAATATAGGAATTATAAAAGTGAAGTATATATTATTCTTCGCTTCGCACAGAATGACAGGGTTCCGTCTTGCGGCGGGTGTTGAAGGGCATAAGAAAAACCCGACCTCAACCAACCATAGCTGATTGATACCGGGTTAATTCTTAGGATTAAATCCAATTGAGTGTTCTATAAAATAAAAAATGGTGTGGCGAACAGTGCATATTCAACACCGACCCACACCTTGTAAAATTATACTATTATAGTTACTTAGAAAAGTCAAGCAATTCACCGAAATGACACAATGACCGTCCTTCTCTATTTCTATTGATTAATCGTTCGTATCAATTCACATAGCTTTTTATCAGAGAACATATCAACACTAATCCCTGTTCCGTCAACAATTCTATGAAATACAGACTCAGAATCAACCTCATCTATACCATTCTCTCTGATTACCCTGCCTATTCTTTCAAGGCTAGCTGTATCTTTCTCCTTTAAAATTGCAGATACTCGCTCTTTCAATGCCGGCAAATCTTCGGTTAATATTCCCCATGTTTTCTTATAATCTATATTTGTATACTGGTGAGCCAGAATATCTCTAATTCCGCACCAGCCTTTCCAATCAATCTCACATTCTTCGTTTCTCAATTCATCCGAAATCAATTTGCATAATTCACCTATTTGCATAATTGGCATACAGGCAGCATTTCTAAAAACCTTATTATTCTGAAATTCTTCCTTATCGCCAAAACAATCAATAGCCGCTTCCACTTCCTCACAGTATTCATTTATTTTTCTAATCAAAGCATCATCTCGATTTTTCATATATGATTACCTCATCATCTTTTATTAAGAATCTAAACACATCCGATATATCGCTCTCACTAACTAAATCAACTTTTTCACCCAATACACTTATTAAATCTTGTTTTATTTTAGATATAGTCAATAAACTAAGATCTGACTTCTTAATTAAGAAATCAATATCACTATCTTCAGTTTGACTCCCCCTTGCATAAGACCCGAAAAGAGATACTTCATTTACGGGATATGCCGAAAAAACCTGTTTGGCTCTTTCTTCAATACCATTAATTGTTAACATACTATCCCTCCCTTCTGAACTCAGTCTATTTAATCTGCTATACTTTTAAATGTACTCCATTATTAATTAATTCTTACTCATAAACAAATAAAGGCTCCCTTTAATTATGCTACTTCAATTCTAATTTCAAACACCTTAAAAGTCAAGGAATATAACTCTTTGCTAAACTATAATTTAACAAATAAGATAAACCCGACCTCAACCAACCGGGGTTGATTGAGATCGGGTTAATTTTTAGGTTAAACTAAGTGGATTGTTTCAAGTGGTATTCTTGTGAAGAAAGACCACAAGAACCGTCCCCTTAATTGCTATTCAGCCCTGACGACCCCAAAACATCACCTGAAGGCTGGATACCAACAACGAAAAACTGACCAGTAGGGACTTCCCCTATTGATCAGTTAGTAATCAGTCCATATCTAGAAACTCGGCAACACTAATTATTCTTGGATCCAAAACATCAGATTCAAGAAAATCTTTGTCACCAGTAAGAAAATAATCAGCTCCTGCATCAAGTGCCGCTCTTAATATAGGTCTGTCTTTTTTGTCGCGTATTAACTCTTCATCGTCAACAGGTATTTCTGGTGTTTTTACCACTTGGATAACTGATAAAGAGACACTTAAAAATGCATCCAATTCATTTCTTCGGTGAGCAAACTTTTCGATGAATTTGCGTCGCAACTCATCTATCACATAATCGCATGTAACAGGCTCATAAGGAGGCACAAGCGCTTTATTAAGCGCAGCTGATGCTTGTCCTTTCGGAAACAGAATCGCTGAAATAAAGATATTAGTATCAATCATTATTCGCATTAAGCATTCTCCTTATTTCGAGAAGATGTAATCCACTCAGCCACATCCTCTTCGCTATAAATGCCAGCTTTTTCAGCTTCTCCTGCCATTTGCTCCTGAAATTTCATAAGAGCATATACAGCAGAATTGACAACTCGCACATTATTGCCATCTACAATAAAGGTTACACGATCACCTGTCTCAATTCCAAGTGCTGCACGAACATTTTTAGGTATTGTAACTTGTCCCTTAGACATCACTTTGGCATCATTTGCAAATGCTATAGCAGCCATAATAATCACCTCCGTTATACAAGCAGGAAAGTAGGGAATTCCTACTCTGATTATATTACTTTTTTAAATTAAATACAAGTAAATAAGTAGCATGCGATGAAACGAAATATATAATTAGTCCACTATTAATTTCAGGTTGATTATTCCAAAAAAATACTTTATACTATAACTAAGCAGAGAGATCTGCATCAAATGTTTGTCGTTAGCCGGTAACACGACTGATAAAAGGCCGGATTCTAAATGTTTGTCGTTAGCCGGTAACACGACTAATAAAAGGCCGGATTTCAAATGTGACCTCATTCCAGCTGGGATGAGGTCATTTTATGGAGGTATATATGATTCGTGGACATTTTTACTTCTTAAAACGAGAATATTTTGATGATTTCCCTGATCCATTTCTAATGTCAAACAAGGAGTCAGTTAACAACGAACTACACAATAGACCATGCTTTTATGCGTTTGAGGATGATGTCCACCCGGGATTATTTTGGCTTATTCCCGTATCGTCTAAAGTCGAAAAGTATCAGCGTATATATGAAAAGAAAGTTGCTAAATACCATTACTGCGATACCATTGTGATTGGTAATTTTCTTGGAGACAAGACAGCCTTTCTTATACAGAATATGTGTCCTACAACAGAAACCTACATTTCTGAAGAGTACATCCGCAACAGCGTTCCCGCAGCTATTGCTTCAAACCTCGAGGAAAAGATAAATACTAAAGCTCGTCGTGTCTTAGCTTTACAGCGAAACGGTCATAAACTTATCTTTCCTGATGTACTCACTATAGAAGCTAAACTTATTGATGATGATTAACTCAATAAAACTATATAGCAGGGTATATCATAGTTATGTGATATACCCTATTTTATTAAGATAGCGCCGCAAGAGCTTCTTCCTGCGGCGCATATACTATCATCATTCAGCTATTGAATTATCTCAACACCTTCATCGTAAGTAATCATTCTTTCAGTAGAATTCAGTGTACTGTCATATACCCTTGTACCCCTAACATCTAATGTCACCAATTTATTATTATTCGCACCAAGTATACACAGATTAGGACAATAATTAGAAGTACCATCCCATATCTTTAATGATGTCAACTTATTATCACTACAATATAGCGTTCTAAGCTCAGTCAATCCCGCAACTGACAGAGTAGATAAGTTATTGCCATAGCACTCTAATCTATACAATGCGGTACAACCATCCACGTTAAGTTCTTCAAGATTATTATAAAAAAGATTAGCTTGATCAAATGCAGTACATCCCGAAAAATCAAGTGATTTAACTAACTTATTGTTAACAATATTAGCAAATTCCAGACCAACATAGTCCTTAAAACTAATACCGCCTTTTATGCTGCTTCCGGTTATTCCGACTGATTTCAATGTAGTCTTTCCTCCCGGATTAAAGGTATCAATAGTACAATCAGTAATACTAATATAACTCAATTCGTTAGCTTTACTGAGATTAAGATTTGATAGCTCAACCTTAGACAAAGTTACTTCCTTAAGTGCTGTATTCTTACTAAGATCCAAGCTCTTAATTTTATTAGCTACAGGAAGCTTATTCTCTCCGTATGGATCATCAACATTATAATTATATAAGTTCAGCGTCTCAAGATACGGATAGTCTTTTAAAGAAACATTTCCTACAAGATTATACAACTGAAGATAAGTTATATGTCCGTTATCATCAGTATTATACATCCAGGTAAATTCTTCCGTTCCCGGTTTATCAACTTTGGCGCCTGCCTTTATCTGCGAATTAATAAAATCTGTAAATAGTTCAACTTCCGTCTTTTTACGAACCTTAATTGTTGCGGTATACTTCTTCTTGCCAATCTTACCTATTACTTTGGCAGTACCCGGTTTCTTTCCTACAACAGTAACCTGTTTTTTCTTCTTGTTTTTAAGCGTTATATAGGATTTGCCTGACTTAATCGACCAAGTAACCTTTTTCTTAGAATTAAGCATCTTAAGAGTAGTGCTGTCTCCAACCGGAAGCGTTATACTTGTATTATTCAGCGCTACCTTCTTGGTTGTTTTAGGGGCTTCAGTTGTAGGAAGTGTGCTAGTAGTTGAAGTTGCTTTATCTGACCTCGAACTTATCACAACATCAGCAGCAATATAAAAATCATATAGAGCTGCATTTGTCGAATTAGCAATACTATCAACCTTGGCACTCATATTTCCAAGAGAAACTATGGCATCCTTAGAAAGCTTAGTTCCACGAACATATATTGGGAATCCCAAATCACCGGTGTAATCACCTGTAGATGACTGATATAAATTGTTTCGATAAGAAACAAACTCTACTGTATTGGAAATAACTATCCTTGATGCTGTCTCTTCGGCAGGCATATATACTCCGCACCCCAAAACATTCTTCTTGGTTTTGTTAATAGTCAGTGATCCAGTTCCCGTGATTTCAACGCTTCCACCATAGTGGTCACCCCATACGCGTAAACCAGCGATTGAGTTATCACCAGTAACATCAATCTTAAAATCATCACCCATCATATTGGCTTCAATGTATATATTATCGTTATTATAGCCGTTAAGACTTAAAGTATTGGTAGACTTATCGTAACTCGCATTGGCTATAGTTGTAGTCTTGACATCGGTATATGTAGTAAAAAAACCACCTACATATAACCAAGCCTCATTGCTCAACTCCATAGTTGACGAGTAACTAAATACCTTAAGGTAACATGGTGATTCCGCCGTAGAATCTGGACCGTCTGCAGCATTAACAACGATGCTAGGTGCATAGGCAAATGTGAGACTGACTGCTAATATAGCGCATAACATAGACTTAATAATTTTTCTCATAATTAATTCCCCTTTCTGTAAAATAAAAAGTAATCACCAGGAACTATCCCAACTGATCTCCTAGTGAATGACCACAAGAACCGTCCCCTTGGTCTTATGCGGTATGTACTATAACCGCACTTTATTTTATCAGATACTTGTTGCTGAGTAAGATCCGATTGTTCACGCAAAATACGTAACCTATCTCTAAGTTGCATAAATACTTGCCACCTTACAATATATAATATTTTTCTAACGGTGTTAACACCGCAAGTGTGACTCAGGAAAGCGTGTCAAGCTTTCTCTATTTTTTCCATTATGTAATCATAACAATCTGGACACATCTTTATATCTTTACCTTCTAAAATAATATAAGGTCGTCCACATTCTTCGCAAAAGCCTATTTCATTTTTACAATAGTTTTGCCTACAAGAAAAGCACATATAATTATTATCTACCTGAATAAATGAATTCTCTCCACACTCTGGACAGTTATATAATGGATAATCACCACCATATTTTACTGTTTCATACTCGTTAATATTGTAAACTGAATATAGATAGTCCTTTGCAGCATCCTCTCCATTTGATTTATAATTACATAAGTAACAATGACAACTATTATCTTCATCATTAATTACTAAAGTCCTTTCATTACAGTTAGGACACAATACTAAATCTTCTTCTAAGCAAGAACCCTGTTCACATGCTCTCTTCGTTGCTATAGATTTTGCGATATTGTAATGCTCGTTAAGTGATGAAATCGCTACTGTGATATCACTATAAAGATTCTTTTCTTTTTCACTTAGTGTTCTAAACTCGTCGTCGCTTAAATCAATAATATCTGGCGAAGAAAAAACTGAGAAAGTTGAATCCAAAAAATGCACCGTCGCTGTCAAGGCTTGATTTATTGTTGAAGACAAATCAGCACAAGAATCCATTGGGATATAATGCTCAACGCAGTTTCTTTTTTTTCTTAAATTATCAAATGCTTTTTTATCGGCATCCGATATCTTTACTTCACATAAATTCTCAAGTCTATCAATACACCTAGAACAGTCTACAGTATTAAACTCACCACAAGATAAAAGTGATTTCCTCGCCTTATCAATATCAGCAAATATATACGCCCAATTCTCTGCATACAAACGCGCTTTCATAACAAGTTCCACTCCTGATAAAAGGTTAATTAGACTATATTTTATGTTTCTTGACTTCTCTTCCTCATCTATATTTTCTTCTGATTCCTTTAAAAATTTCGTCGCCAATAATATAAAATCAAGTCCATTCTCTAACAACGTACTATTCATAAAATAACACCATCCTTCATCTAAATAATATACAAGCAAAAAAATATATTTAAGACAATTAATATGCCCAGTTTTTATATATTTTTACTTTAGTCGGTGTTTCATTAAATTGTGACATGTTTATTGGGATATTCTGCGAAGTTCCAGAAGTAGTGCAAGTTATATTCTGATCAATAATCTTTATAATACTATTTGAATTGTTATAAAAAACAAAAGAAGCATTGATACTTGTCAGATTCTTTGGAGCTGAATTAATTACAAGAACATTGGTATCTACCGGATTGAGTTTAGCATTGATATCAATCTTACTTGTATAATCCTTATATTTACTTTTCTTAATACTAAATGATGTTTTATAAGTATTATATCCAATAATTGTCCCGGTATCGTTTTTGGGGTATTCAAAAATGTGAATCATTGTCTTCTTTGGAGAAAACGCTGCATTGTTAATCTTCTCGACTTTAATGACTGTTCCGTTATTATCTGTGAATTTAATCGTAGGGGTGATATTTAAAGTGAAATTAGAATTGTTCTTATAAGTTGCAAGAATCCCGTTGGCTGTTTCTTCGTATTTTGCTTTTACTTTATTCTTAACTTTTTTTGAGTTAAATTTTGCTGCGTTTACATCTATACTTTGATAAATACTGCCACTCAACAAGAAAGCCCCTCCATAGAGCAATAAAGTAATGAATGTTGCTATAAGTTTTATGTTTTTTGATTTCATAGTTTTCTCCTCTTGTGTAAAACTGACACATAGAATCATTCCTATCTAGTCGACATAGTTATAAGAACAGTTAACATCTATTCTCTAAAAAACAACAGTTCTGCGTTTAATTTAAGCAATATAAATAGAATCGCTCCTACCTCAAAGGTTAGGAGCGATTTTAAAAGATTCAATTAGTTAGTAGTAAGAGTTACAGTTAAAGGTACAACAACCTCAACACCATTCTCAGTAATACCAACGTAATTAACTTGCATTTTTCCATTTTCCTCAACAGCTTCAACAACAGTATTTGCTGGACCATTTTTATATAATTTAACAAGTGAGTCAGCTGTAGAAGCATTGCAGTTCATATCACATGTAAATTTAAGAGCCTCTTTTACATCGTCCGGAGAGAAACTATTTACTACTCTAGTAGTATAAGATGCCTTAGGAACAAAGAAATCGTTTAATACGGTTACTTTAGTCGTTGCAGATTTATTCTCGCCGTTCATAGTGTAGTAAAATGTTGGAGTATAAGTACCGGCACGCGCTACAGAATCATGCATAGTAGACTCTTTAGAACCATAGTATACTACGTTCGAAGCAGCCTTCAAGGAAGTAGTGAAACCATACGCACCAGCAGAGAGAGCATTATCAGTTAAATCTTCGTCATTCCCGTATAATGCACTTCCATTATAATACTTATTACCATATTTAACAGCCGTTTTTATGCCACTAATCTGAGTAGCGATAGTTGCGTGTACATTAGTTTTAGCGGTGTAGCCAGAGTTTAGCACTTTGTTATTACCGTTAGTACCTACTGCATTAGGAACTAACTCGCTATAGTTAGTAGATATATCGTTAGTATCAGCATCCTTAGCCTTAGCCACAGTAACATCCTCTGCATTGGTAGCGTCCAAATCACCAGTATATATAGTGAGAGTTCCATCTACTAGATAAGTAGCAATCTTACCAGCAGCAACGACATGGTCAACGTCTGCAGGCTTAACTACTACCTTAGTAATAACGTCGCCAATAGCAGCAGCAGTCAATTGAACGTATTTACCATCATGACCTGCAATGCTAGTTCCAACAACCGCTTTAGCACCAGCTATATCAGACGGAGTACCAATCGTAGCCACGCCAGCTGTTTGGCGCACATAACCAGCAAAATTCTTGCTACTATCTTTGGCAACAAGATTGAATGTAGCAGATCCTTTTGACACTTTAACCGTCGAAGCAGTTTCAATCTCATAAGTAAGAGTTGCACCAAGTCCTCCAAGCTTCCATGCAGCGGCATCCAATTCTTTCACAGTCACATTAGTCCTAGCTGAGACTTCATCACCGTTGGCTTTGCTTGCAGAAACTGTAATACCATATGTGGTGTTACCTTTTGCACCGTAAGCAGTGTATTCATCGTCATCTACAACAAAACCAGTTGCAATACCAGTACCCAAGTCCCCAGCAACGAATCGTGGTTCAGCGTCTGGATCCATCAAATCAGCCTGCTTAGCATCAGTTAATTTTGAAGCATAATCATAAATCTCTGACTTAGAATTGTCAGTATATGTTGCAGTTACAACAAGCGAACCTGAATAAGCTGTATCGTATGCATTCGACATGGTTGGCTTAGTTGCACTTACCGAAATGCTCTTGATATCTTTAACTGGAACAACGGTCGCAGGAATAACATAATTGTAAGGAACACCATTCTTGGTAGCTTTAATTATAATATTAGCCGAACCAACCGTGTTTCCCGAATAGTTAATTCTTACGAACTTACCAGAAGTAATATCTCCTTCAATGTTAGCAGAGAGAACATCATCATTAGATGATGTGACCTCATACTCATCATATGAAAGAGCAACTCCCTCGTTCTTTAAATCCTCAGCAAAGAAGTATAAGTTAGCGTTTGAATTACCTACAGCGACAGCAACCGATGAATCATCTGATCCAGTATAGAACTTAGCACACTGTGTACCATCTGTATAAGTTTTAACACCTGAACCTGTAGCAACTTTGAATCTACCTTTTCCAACAAGAGCTGTTGCAGCTACACAAGTGATTACGCCTTCTACAGGAGCAACCGCAGAATCCTTAGAACCGTCATCATACTTAAGAGTAACCTTAGCACGGTCATTTACATTCGACATAGTAATAGTAGCCTTAGAAGCAAGAGAAGTATCAGCTGTAACGCTAGCATCATCAAGGCCTTCAACGTCAATAGTCATAACCTGATCAACAGAAACGGTCGATGTTACATCTACATTGTTAGCATCCTTTAATACGAAAGTGATAGGAGTAGCTACAGATTTCTCTGCAGATACAGTTGTAAGTTCAATACGAGCAACTTTACCAGCTGATGCCTTAAAGGAAACAGAAGGGCCATCACCGTATGAAACTACATAATCTACACCATCTGCAAGAGCACTAGACAATGTACAAGTAGCTGTGGTTCCGTCTGCAGACCACTCAATCGCATTAACGAATACTGTTCCGGTCTTGTCTGCTCTTTCGATTTTAATATTATCCTTATTAACTACAGCGTTTGCACTTGATGTATCAAAAGTAAGAACAATCTCATTAGCCTTAGACTGTTTAATGTCGCCTGTAAGCTTCGCTGTAATAACCTTTTTTGTTACAGTTACAACACACGCGTTGCTTACCTTACCAGCTGTAGCTGTGATAGTAGCTTTACCCTCTTTAACACCAGTAACAACTCCACCTGCAACAGTAGCAACCTTCTCATCTGATGAAGACCAAGTGATTGTATCTGAAGCATTAGCAGGAGTTAATGTTGCAATGATAGATACTGTAGAACCCTCTTCTACAGAAGCGCTAACTTTATCAAGAGCAACCGCTGTTGCAGCAACAGCCTCAGTAGTAGCAGGAGCTGCTGTAGTAGCATCAGCAGAAGCCTGAGTTGTAGCAGGAGTCTCGCTAGAAGCTGGAGCTGACTTCGCCGTAACAGTTACTGTAAAAACTATCCCCTATTTTCCTAGATTTTTCCTATCAAAATGTATTATCACTGAAGGGATTATGTTTATGTCTCATTTGAGCACTTACATGTTTAACCTTGCAGCACCTATTCTTACGAAATTATCTTGAGTGTAGGAATTGTGTAGGAACAGAATGTATAGCACATAAATTATGAGAATTGTGTGATATTTATGAGAGAATCATGTGAGAAATTTTAAAAATCAATATTCGGTTTGTGATATTTTGGTGAGGTGTTTGTGATTTTTATGTGAGCTAAGCGTTCTCGTGACACGCTCTTTCACCTTGTGTATTTTTTGTGAAGTTGCACTTTCCTTTAATTATAGCCTTATTTCTACCAAAATCTCTTTACTACTTAATATCCATATGTTACAATTTATGAAGAATTATGAAGATTTATGAAAGATATCTAGATTTATGAAGATTTATGAAAGATATTCAGATTTATGAAGATTTATGAAAGGAGCACACAATATGAGCAACAATCCGTTCACCTTAACATTTGGTAAAAAACCGGAAGAATATATATCACGCTATGAGAATACAGAATTGATTAGAAATGCATTTGAATCACCTAATCCCGTAAGTCAGACTTACATGATTCAAGGAATTCGAGGAAGCGGAAAGACCGTCTTAATGACTTCAATTGCCAATGAATTATCTAACAACAAGGATTTTATAGTTGTTGACCTCAACTCCACTCAAGATTTAATAAACGATCTTGCTATGAGAATCAACAACAGCAATAAACACAAAAATGGTTTAATCGAAAAGGGATTTAATATTTCAGTCGCCGGATTTGGAGTCGGCTTAGGTGGCTCTTCAAACACTTATGACAGTATAAGCACAATAGAGAATTACCTTGAATCCCTAAAAAAGAAAGGCAAAAAATTATTGATAACTATAGATGAAGTGATGCACGATGAAAACATGCGCCATTTTGCCAGTGAGTTTCAGCTTCTTTTAAGAAAGGACTACCCGGTATTTTTATTAATGACAGGCCTATATGAACAAGTTAATGCAATTCAAAACGATCCAGCTTTAACTTTTCTTTTAAGAACTCCTAAGCTAGATTTAAAACCATTAAGTCTTCACCAGATTACGAAACAATACGCTGAGATATTTAATCTGGATTTAGAAAATGCTAAAAATCTCGCTCAAATTACTAAAGGATACGCTTTTGCTTTCCAAGCATTTGGCATGTTGTACTACGAATATAGGAATACACTTTCACTAGAAGATATATTATCAAAACTTGACGATATGCTTGATGACTTTGTGTATAGAAAGATCTGGGAGGGACTATCAACGCAAGATAAAAATGTGTTAAAAGCAATAGACACCGATCAAATGAAGGTTAAGGATTTATGTGAAAAAATATCAATGACCTCATCTACATTTTCTAAATACAGAGAGAGACTCATTAAGTCTGGTATTTTATACTCACCGAGCCATGGATATGTTTCTATAACATTGCCAAGGTTCTCTAATATAGTTTCATCATACGATTAAAAGATTCTTCGCTGCGCTCAGAATGACAGGGGAGGGTAGTTCAGAATGACAGGGGGAGGGTAATTCTGAATGCCATAAAACTTGTCATCCTGAGCATTGTAGCGACAGAGGAATTTCCACTTGAAATCTCCCACGCTTTCTAGTAAAATTAGCAAAAATTAATATAATAAAGGAGGCATATTCTTATGCTTATTACTTGTCCGGAATGCTATCATGTTCTTAGTGACAAGGCTTTTTTTTGCCCAAATTGTGGATATGTGACACAACAGGGTCGGTCACATTTTACACGTAAAGCCTCTTCTGTTTCGAAGACTAAACCTATGAAACTTCCTAACGGCTTCGGCCAAATCAGCAAGATTAACAACAAGAATCTCAGAAATCCCTATCGCGTTATGGTAACAACCGCAAGAGAAATGGACGGTAAACCTTTGGTTACCACATTGAAACCGCAAGCTTATTTTCCAACTTATGATGATGCTTACAAAGCACTGCTAAAATACAACGAGAATCCCTATGATGTTACCAGTAACATAACCGTAATGGAGCTTTTTGAAAGATGGTTTGCCAATTACAAATGTGATCCTAGCAAAAGCGATTCTTCAGTCAATTCCATCCTTTCAGTGTGGAAATACTGCTCTAAGCTTTATGATTTTCCGGTAAGGGAACTTAGAATCAGGCATGTCAGAAGGCTTATTGAGGACGCTGAACTTACAATCGGAAAGGAAACGAAACCTGCCTCCCCATACACCAAAACGCGTATAAAAAGTCTTTTTAACATGATGCTTGACTATGCAGTAGAGTACGAGCTTATAGAGAAGAACTATGCCAGAAACATGCAGCTTGATAACCAGATTTTTCAGCAAATTCAGGAAGAGTATCGCAACCACATTTCATTTACTGACGAAGAAATGGCTATTCTTTGGAAAAATCTTGGGAAAGTTAAATACGTAAATGTCCTTATTTTCCAATGCTATTCCGGATGGCGACCGCAGGAATTAGGCCTTATTCGTTTAGAAAATGTTGACTTGAAAGAAGAAATCATGAAGGGCGGAATCAAAACTGAAGCCGGAACCAACCGCATTGTTCCGATTCATCCAAAAGTTATGCCAATAGTCGAAGATCTTTACAAACAAGCAGTCTCATTAAACAGCGAATACCTTATAAACTGCACCGACGGTTACGTCACCCGCTCCGGAACCAAGCTCACGTATAGCAGATATAAAGGGCGTTTCTACAAGATTATATCGTCATTAAATCTTAATCCGGCACACAGACCTCATGACGGAAGAAAGCATTTTGTTACCCAGGCAAAGAAATATCACGTCGATGAATATGCCATTAAATACATAGTCGGACACGTAATTTCGGACATAACCGAAAAGGTCTACACGACCAGAGAAATTTCGTGGCTCAAAGAAGAAATAAAAAAAATACAATAAAAAGGGTATGGCCGAAACCATACCCTTCATTTATGCAAATGATAATATTAAGCGAGCTGCTGTCCGCAATTGCCACAGAACTTAGCGCCGTTAGTAGGCTGTCCACAGTTAGGACAGAACTTAGGTGCAGCGCCGCCGGCTGGAGCCTGCTGCTGTGGTGCCTGCTGTTGAGCTCCACCCATCATGTTATTCATACCCATCTGGTTCATCATGTTGTTAGCCATGGTCATGCCCATCATCATCTCGGTCATCTGACCCATGGTAGAATTGTTGCCAACCTTGCCATCAGCCATAGCATCTGTCATAGAAATCTGCTGATACCTTCCAACATCACCAACCATAGACTGAGCAGCGTTCTTGGTAATCATATCCTGAACTTCCTGAGGATAGTTGAAGCTATTGACAGAGAACCCTGTAATAGTAATACCATCCTTAGAAATCTCCATGTCAAGGTCTTCCTTAATACCCTTGGAAATGTCAAATGCATTAGCCTGAAGGTTAAACATATCCTTACCTTCCTTAGAAATCCACTTCATAAGAAGCTGATCAAGAATGGTAGTTATACGAAGCTTGATATCGTCAACCTTGTACTGCTGCTTAACACCTGCAACCTTCTCGATAAGAAGATCGTAATCTGACACCTTGAAGTTGAATGTTCCGTTAGCACGGATAGGCAATCCACCAGGCATCTGTGGTGAAGGAATATTGATAGGTCCCTTGGTTCCCCATTTAACAGTGAACTCCTTGGTGTTAACAAAGAGAACCTCTGCTCTCATACCTGAATTGAAACCGAATTTAAAACCTTTAAGTGTTGATAAAAATGGGATAATCTGTGACTCGATATCGTAGTCACCATCATCTGTGAATATACCCTCTTTCTTACCGTTGTTAAGGAAAATTGCGTCCTGACCAGGCTTGATAATAAGGCGTGAACCCTTCTTAATCTCCTTGTTAGTCCACTTCCAGAAGATCATGTCGTCTGACCATTCTTCCCACTCAACAACATTGGCAAACTGATTCATAAGTCCCATAAATCTACTCTCCTTTGCTTAAAAAAGTTAATAACAACTGAGTACAATTTTACTAAAAATACAAAATATAGTCAATATCTAATACATTTGTTAAAGATGCTTCGCTTCGTGAGGCAAATGCAGACTACCCCCAAAAGTTAACCGGCTCGTAATCCTTTAACTCAGCCAAGAAACCTCTCTCCATCAAAGCGTCGAGTATCAAATCAAGTATCTCCTCGCTCTCCGCAGTCACAGTAAGATAATGATAATTGGAAGTAACTGTCATCAAAAGCTCTGAGCTTCCGGACTCGATTGTCTCCATGAAGCGCTTAACATCGCGTCTTGACTTGATGTTAAGCTCGCCTCTGACAACTCCGTAAACTCTGTGGTAGACAAATACATCTTTGACTTTGCCGCCCAAATCAACGATTATATTAAACTTCTCCTCGGTTTCATTTACCTCGTGATGAAGCTTGAAAACTCTGGAATGAAGGCTTGTATCGGAAACGCGAAGAACATAGCCTCTGTTAGTAGAAAGGATCTCGATACCATTTGCACGAAGAAGCGCAATGTCCTGAACAATGACTTGTCGGCTTACTGCAAATGTTTCCGACAGCTTCGCGCCTGAAACAGCATCTTTGCCAGCGCTGCTGAGCATATCAAGAAGCTTCTCTCGTCTCTCTTCTCCACTCAAAACAATCACCTCGCTTTTGGAATAATTGACCGCCGGGAACACGTCCCTTAGATCACTTAGCTGCTAACTACCCAATGGGGACTGTCCCCTTTGAGTACTTAGTCGATTCTATGAAGATTCTTTAGGGAAATATCAAGTATTGGCGCAGAATGTGTGAGCGCACCGCTTGATACGTAATCAACTTTAAGTCCTCTCAGGCGATCAATCGACTCAGCAGTAACATTTCCTGAAACCTCAATCTCTGCGGTTCCGTTAATGATCTCAATCGCTTCCTTAAGAGTCTCAGTATCCATATTGTCGAGCATAATAATGTCAGCACCCGCCTCAACAGCGTCCCTTACCATATCAAGATTCTCGACCTCAATCTCTATCTTTCTTACAAATGGAGCATACGCCTTGGCAAGCTTGATAGCCTCCCTAACGCCACCCGCTGCCCCAATGTGATTGTCCTTTAAAAGCACACCATCAGAAAGATTGTAACGATGATTGCTTCCGGTTCCGACAGTCACGGCATATTTCTCGAAAATGCGGTTGTTAGGTGTAGTCTTTCTTGTATCAAGAAGTGTAATCCCTGTGCCCTCAAGCATCCCAACCATCTTCTTTGTATAAGTTGCAATACCGCTCATTCTCTGAAGGTAATTAAGCGCGGTTCTCTCGCCTGAAAGAAGCACTCTGATGTCGCCTGTAACCTTGGCCATCAGGTCGCCTTTCTTGACCGCGTCTCCATCATTTGCATGAAAATCAACAACTGTGTTCTCATCCAAAAGCTTGAAAACTCTCTCAAATACGGTGAGTCCGCAAATGATACCGTCCTCCTTGGCAATCAAATCAACCTCACCCTTAACTGCATCAGGCATAACCGCGTTGGTCGAAACATCCTCACTCGTGATGTCCTCCTTAAGCGCGCTGATAATAAATGGATCTGCATTTAATTTAAGTGTAACCGGATCTAACATAATATACCTCCTACATCTCTCTAATATCAATGCCGATGCCCTCTAAGCCCTCGGCTTCATTAACTCTGTCTATCTCATTAAGAACCATCTCACGGTAACGTTTCGAGAGGTCAACATCCTTGGCGTAATCATCCATATTTAAAGCGCTTGCTAACTCTTCTCCCTTAGCTCTGTCGGCAACTTTATCAGGATTATTACTTATGTCAAATGCTGCCTGCTCGCCCCAGACAAGGCTCTCAAGTAACGAATTGCTCGCCAGCCTGTTTCGTCCATGAACCCCATTGCAGGCAGTCTCACCGATAGCATAAAGGCATTTGCAAGATGTGTGTCCCTTAAGATCAACATCAATCCCGCCCATAAAATAATGCTGCGCAGGTGCAACCGGGATGCACTCCTCCTCAGGGTTATACCCCGCTTCCCTACAATGATTGACAATATAAGGAAAATGCGAATTAAGCTCTTCGGAACCAATCGGTCTCATGTCCTCCCAGACATGCTTGGTGCCGTCAGTCTTCATTTGCTTTCTGATCTCGGCAGTCAAAACATCCCTCGGCGCAAGCTCATCCGTAAAGCGATTCATGTTCTTGTCGTAAATCAGGGCACCCTCACCTCTCACCGACTCCGAAATCAAGAATGTTCTGTCGTAGGTGTCCTCCGTGTAAAATGTTGTCGGATGAACCTGAATGTAATTGATGTGCTTAAGCTTAATGCCATACTTCATGGAAATCGCAAGCGCATCGCCAGTCAGATTACGCCAGTTAGTCGACTGCTTGTAAAGCCCACCGATACCACCACTTGCTAAAACTGTGACATCCGCAGTGATCGTGTCAAATGTCTTATCAGGCTTTCTGACAACGGCTCCGTAGCAAATGTTATCTTCAACAATCAAATCTACCATCTTGGTAAACTCATAGATTTTAACATTAGATAGCTGTCTAACCTTGTCATATAGCTTGGATGTTATCTCACGCCCGGTCTGATCTTCGTGGAAAACTATACGCTTCTCGTGGTGTCCGCCCTCTCTCGTGTAGTCAAGCGAACCGTCTTCATTTCTGTGAAAATCGGCACCGTAGCTAATCAAATCTTCTAAGACCTTAGGCGATTCTAAAATCATCTGCTTAACGGCATCAGGATCATTCTCATAATGTCCCGCCTTCATGGTGTCCTCGTAGTAAGAATCAAAATCATCCTCAGACTTCATGACGCACATTCCGCCCTGAGCCAGAAAACTGTCCGACTTCTCGACCTCACGCTTGGTAATAATTGTAATGTTTTTGTCATTCGGCAGCTTCAACGCGCAGTAAAGACCCGCGCAACCACTACCGACAATTAGTATATCTGTAGTCATAAACATATTCGGAAAATGTAAACGGACTATCCGCCTTGATTTCCCGCTCCTTTTGCTGCATTATACCATAGCATTTTACAGTTGTCAACACAGGTGTCTTGTCAGTTGAAATTACATTAGCTAGATGATATAATATTTGCAATTGTTAACTACCCAATGGGGACTGTCCCCTTTGAGTACTTAGCCGCTAACTACCCAGGGGGGACTGTCCCCTTTGAGTACTTATTACACCATAAGGAGATTACTATGCGTACTACTAAAGATATACAAGATGAGATTATGAGACTTAAGAAAGAGAAGGATTTCTGCATCCTCGTTCACGCCTATCAGGCGCATTCGATTGTCGAGATTGCAGATTTCACCGGAGATTCTTACGGCCTCTCGGTACAGGCATCCAAAGTGCCTAACAAGAATGTCATTATGTGCGGAGTTAGGTTCATGGCTGAGACCGTCAAGGTTTTGTCCCCTGACAAGACAGTCTATCTTGCCAATCCAAACGCAGGCTGTCCTATGGCAGATCAGATAGACATCCCTATTCTAAAGGGACTTCAGGAGAAGTATCCGGGATACGAGACCGTCGCATACATCAACACATCTACCGAGCTCAAGACTATTTGCGACACAATCGTCACTTCCTCTTCCGCAGACAAGATTATCGGCAATATTGAAAATGATAAGATTCTCTTTGTTCCCGATCCTAACCTTGGCGGCTGGATTGCAAAACGCCATCCGAACAAGGATTTCAAGTTCTTCCAGGGCGGATGTCCTACACACATGCGAATCACCAAAGATGAGGTAGATGAAGCCAAGTCAGCACATCCTGATGCCCTGTTTTTAGTACATCCGGAGTGTAGAGCTGAAGTTGTAGAGTTGGCAGATTATGTCGGAAGTACAACCGGAATCATGGACTACGCCAAGAAGTCAGACGCCAAAGAATTTATAATCGGAACCGAAGCAAGTATCGTTGAACATTTGCAATACGAGTGCCCTGACAAGATGTTTTATCCTTTATCTGTCGGTCTCATTTGTCATAATATGAAAATGACAACACTCGTCGACGTTCTTAACACAATGAATGGCACCGGCGGCGAGGAGATTACATTGTCTGATGATGTTATCAAAGGAGCCAAGAAATCCATCGACAGAATGATCGCTCTCGGAGGCTGATAAATACATCAAACATCCTAATGTTTTTGTTTACATTTTGTTCATATAATAGTAAAATTATCTTGACGGTTTTGTTTTTTTATAGACGGGAGAGATAATATGAATGAAACAGAACGAGACAGTGACATTTGCCTTATGAAGGATAACCGCGGTATGTCCCTTGTGGAGCTACTTGTTGTTATCGCAATCATTGTTGTTTTAGCAGGCGCTTTGACGCCCGCTTTAATTAAATACATTGAGCATTCAAGGCAGTCTAGAGATGTCAAGATGATTGATAACATAAGAGATTCTTTGACTGACGCTCTTGCTGATCCTAATGTGGTTGACACAATTCCGGGCGGTACAGGTAGTTACATTGAGACCGTTCATGTTTTTACCGATCTTTTTGACACCACCCAATCAGGATATAGTCAGAATCTCGACAAGGAGCTTAGGGCTTTATTGGCTATCAATCCCAACGACCCTCTCACCAGCATAGATGATCAGTTTAAGCCGACTTCTAAGGCTACCAGAGATCCATCGACCAACCAGCCTTATAATATATATTTTTATATCGACAGAGATGACAGCGTTTCAGTTTGGATAGGTACAACAACTGCAGCTGTACATTCTAAAGTTACTGACAAGTTATTCTTGGGCGGCTCGAAAGATCTTGATATTTCAGGCTGGGATGAAGAAGGTATACAACACTAATATATAACGAACACGACAGGCAGGTATAAGATATGAATTACGCTATTGCTATTGATGTCGGGGGGACTAATACTAGAGTTGCGCTTGTAGATTCGCGCATGAATATTGTTGACAGGAAGCAATTCACTACGAATCCTATGCATCCTGATATTACTCTTGAAGAGATCGTTAAGATTATTGCGTCTTACGATTACTCTATCTGCGGAATCGGTATGTCATGTCCGGGACCGCTTGATTTGATTGAAGGCAAGGTTTTGACACCACCTAACTTAAGAGGTGAGTGGCATAACTATCCTATAACTACTAAGCTCAATTCACAGACCGGTCTTCCTACATTTCTTAACAATGACGCTAATTTAGCTGCGTTAGGTGAGGCCACTGTCGGAGCAGGAAGCAAGTACAATATTGTTCAATTCCTTACAATATCAACAGGCATAGGTGCCGGACTTGTCATAGATAAGGAGATATTTATCGGAAGTCGCGGGTACGCTATGGAAGTTGCCAACTGCATTGTCAAAGAGGGCGGGCCTGTTCAAGGCAACCTTAAAGCAGGCGCGATAGAGGCAATCTGTTCCGGTACAGCCATCACCACAAGGGCTAAGAATGCCGGACTTGATGTTAATCACGCAGGTGATGTTAACGCGTTGGCACTTGAGGGAAATGCTAAAGCAATCGAGATTATTAATGAATCCAAGACCTATCTTGCCAACTTTATTGCAACTCTATATGCAACTGTAGATCCGGGAATCGTTATTCTTGGTGGTTCTGTTGCTCTTAAAATTGACGGATATGTTGAAGATATTGAGAAGATGGTTAAGAGCAAAGTCTTTGAAGTTTTAAGACCATCTGTCAAGATTGTTAAGACAGCATTAGGCGAGGATTCAGGGCTCATTGGAGCTGCTTACCTTGCATTTGATAAGACGAAATAAATGTAAACAGGGTGGTATTAGGCGGGACGTCATAAGACAGTAAATACTGTTAGAATTTATAAGCATGAAAGAGGGTCAAATGTTCCATGTGTTCCAAAAATTTTAAATATTTTTTTGAAGCTTAAATCTTTTTATAAATCCAATGATTTCAG
Organism: Lachnospiraceae bacterium NC2004; assembly: GCA_000621905.1. Classification (GTDB taxonomy): domain Bacteria; phylum Bacillota; class Clostridia; order Lachnospirales; family Lachnospiraceae; genus NC2004. Next base: position 65,272 of record JHXB01000009.1, on the reverse strand, counting down.
AAACTCGATCAGTCTCGCTGTGACGGTAGGTATTTCCTCGCCAATCCAGTTCTTTTTTGAATCAGTCAGCCTATCAATATATCTTTTCGATGAGAATGTTCTTGTGATCCTTCTTACCACTGCTTCCATATCGTTTTCCTTCATGCCAGTATCAGATATGACAAATGTATTCAAACATTGTAATAGCCTTTTGGTATCAACCTTATCTGCAAGATAGAACATATCAAAAACATCTTTATAGCGTGTTGAGTTCGGACCGAATTTCAAAAGAGAGCGAAGCTTCTCGGTAAACATCTGCTCTTTTGAGTTAATAAGCAAAGTAGCACTGCCATCATAGCAGGCAATGTCAAAGCAATATTCTTCCTGTTCTATGTTAAGATTCTTATGCACACCAAGATCAATCTTACTTTCTATGGAGTCGCCGGTATCATCGGAAATAATAATATAGACACGCTTGCCATGATAATCCTGTTGCTTGAGTTCAGTTATCTCGCCCGTCTGCCTGATGTGAATACCTTCAAGACAATCAAGCTTTTTAATAAACTGGCGAATCGAATCATCGCCGAGAGAATAACGGATAAAATCGATATCCATATCCTGTGTGGCTCTTCTGGCATCCTTTGATATGCTCCGCATTACAACGCCGCCTTTGATTGTGACATTTCTGCTGAGCGTACTTTCAGAAATTGCCTTAAGTACAACATCCTGACATACCTTTGCTTCTGCATTATCGTCAACATATCCATCTGCATTAGCCTGCCGGATCATTTCTTTTATTGTTGTCATTAAAATACCTCCATTTCAAGAGCGTCGCTGATCATTCTATTTCTCGGAAAGCTCTCCGCATAGTCCTGTATACGCTCAATATCCAGATCATAGATAAGACTTCTGTAGTTACCGATGATCTCTTTGTAATAGTCAAAGGGGAATTTGTTTTTAAACCTAAGGAGCTCTATCAGCATTCTTTCTTTATCGTAAATCCTGATAGTCGCATCTCTCCGTTCCATGGTTGTAACACCGATATTTAATAAATCGGAAAGTACGTAATATTGATGTATGCGCTTATCACTAATATAAATAGCGTGTTTGTCTGTTGCGATATGGAATTCGTCCGGAATTACATCTGTAAGACCGTGATAATAGAACGCACTATCCATGGTCATTATCCCTTTTGGGTATTTAAAGGCAATAACGGCCAGCGTAGAAACATCGGGAACGTCAGAATAGACTCCCCTCTCGATCTGATATAGATTACCTTCTGATATTTGCTTTTTAATCTGATAATCTGATTGCCATTTTTTTAAACAATCCGGATAGGATAATAACATAGTAAACCTCTTTGAGTAAATATAGGCTTTGATTTGACTGTGGCCTATATTTACTGTAATAGCACAATAATAATGATAGCCTATTCAAGTAATTATAGGCTGTTAATGAATAAAAGCCTATAATTACTTGAATATTATAAAATAAGACTCTGTTATTGTCAACGAAAAACTTGCACTCTCATATATGGAAATGCCTGATTCGTATGACGGATGTAATTATGCTTAATCATTTTATAGTCTTTTTCACGAAAGAATTAAGAAACCCGTGTCTTTGACCGATATAATATGCAGAAAACTATACAAACGCTAAGGAGAGCATCTGTAATCAAGGGATTGGTAGGTACCTGTTACGGATGCTTTTTATATAGTAACGGAGGTGGAATATGGATATTAGCAGTTCGAGCGGAGTGGCAAGTGCATACAGTTATGCAAATCAGATCAGGAATAAGTCGGTTTCATCATCCGATTTTGTGAATACATTGAAAGAGACCTATTCCTTCGATAATGCCGTATCTATAGAACTGAGTTTTGAAGACACATTGAAAGCTAAATATCCCGGAGCTAAATACCATGTAATGGATGCTTCTAAAATCTCCCAGGGAACATGGAAGCGTAATGATTTTCCTTTTGAAAGATTTTTTGAGGACGACATTGATGAATCTGTTCTGAATTGGACACCAACGGGAAAAGATCCAGATATGGTAGATTCTTGTGTTCAGGCTAGATTAGATTCTACATTAGGGGGAAAGGCGATAGTTGTTCCGCCAGAGTTGGAAGTGAAAATGAAGAATAATCCTGAACTGGCTCAAAAGGTCATGGATAAAGTTGATAGTTTTATTGCAAACCATCCTACAAGACCGGGACGGGTATTATCATACTTGATTGCATTGGACGAAAATGGAGACATTGCACATTTTCGAGTAACAGGTGGCGGAGGTCACATATCTGGTCCTTCAGAAGAAGAATTAAGACAATTCGAGGAAGAGCAGAAAGCAAAGAGGGAGAAAAATGCAAAGCAAGAGCGTGAGAATATAGAACGGACCCAAGAGGCTGCAGATGAACGCAGACGTATTCAGGAAGAGATTTATCACAGGAGAAGTATAGAAGCTGTTCTTAACGAGCAGATGCTTGGCTCGGGAACATTTGCTTTTGGAGATACCACAGAAAGCGTGTTATCAGCTTATGGAGCGGGGGTATCAATCCCTAATGGTTTTTATTTATAAGAAAAGGTTGGTGATGATATGAACAATACGATCAATGTAAATGGAATGACTAGTTATTATAGCAGCTTTATCAAATCTGTTACGGCTAAGACATCGGTGAATAATGGTTCGAAGATTAATAGCGGAACTGTGAACGGTGAAAAGGATTCCTTCATATCCACGCTAATTTCAAAGGTTGAGGAAGCTGGAGCGTTGGAGGAAACAGCTACTGTTTCTACAAAGGATATGACAATGGAGGAGTACAAGGATTATATCCATGAGAAGATTTCAAATATTCCATGGCCATCGAGTAATCTGTGTGATAGTTGGTCAATTGATATTTCGGAAGAAGGATTTAAGGCAATGAAAAATGATCCGAAATATGAAAAATGGGTGTTGGACGATCTGACAAAGGCACTTACCACGCCATATCCAGAATGGGCTAGGTCAATTGGTGGCTCGCGTTATGTTGTGGCTCATATTGGTGCTACAAAAGAAGATTGTAGAGCTGATGGCTGGCATATGGGCTATCAGAATGGAACTGGAGGAAAGGTTTGGAAAGCACAATCCAAAGGTAGCTTCTGGACAAAGCGCGGAGAACAGAAAAAGGTTCAGGACAAGATAGATAAGAAAGTCGCTGAAAAGAAGGAACTGGAAGAAAAATGGCTACAGGAAGCGGCTGAGAAGAGGCAGGCATACACTGATTTTCTTAATGGAAAGATATCTCTTAAGACAAACAGCATATCGGAGTTCAACGATTTCTTCCAGATGCCGTCAGATTCTAAAGTGGCAGGGATATTATCAGCGTATGAAACTGGTACATTTGCGGGTGGCGGACTGATATAAACAATCATAGATAGTTGTAAAATTACCGCTCGGACTTTTCTGGGGAGCGGTGCAGCTCTGACTGACAGATGAGCTGTGGAAAGGAGATAATATGTCAATTTGCAAAGGGAGTCGATGAGAACGGAAATGAGTTTGAGCAGTTCATTGATGTCAAGAAGATGAATCCGAGGAATGCGACACACCCTGAAATGAGGGCGTTGGAAGCTTATAGCGGAGCTCCTAAACGGCCGGGCTTTTCATCATTACCAATGGGAACCGCAAATGTTGGGCTTAATCAAAGACAGGTTTTTATGGAAGCATATAAAAGGAATATTGCAGACATAAATCTGCTTGGGGAGTATGGAATTGCTCAAGCGTATAACAAATTGATGAGCTTCTATGAGAAGTTTATATCTCGTATATAAAGTATTTGATTTCAAATATAAATGCTCCTTACAACATAGTAAGGAGCATTTTTGTGCCAATCCGCTTGCGACAGTGCTCATTTTGAATTACTGTTTTATGAACACTGCCCATTAACCACCCTGTTTTTTAAATCATCATTTTATATATCTCCCGCTTCCCAACTCCACGGTCTTTAGCCACCCTCTTCATAGCTTCCTTCTTATCCATCCCCTCACTCATGTACATCTCCATATGCTCAGGAACACTTAACTCTTCCCACTTTTTAGCTTCCTCTTTCTCGATCTCCTTATAATCTTTGCCATCTATTACAAGTACATACTCTCCCTTAGGATCCTTCTCTTCATACAACATTAGAGCTTTGTCAAATGTTGTCTTCATCGACTTCTCATGTACTTTCGTAAGCTCCTTAACAATCGTAAGCGACCTTGTACCACCGAGCACTTCCCTGAGATCTTTAAGCGTCTTCTTCAAATGATGCGGTGCTTCATAAACAATCATCGTCCTGGTTTCATTTGCAAGTTCAGAAAGAATTCGGTTCCTCTGCTTCTTATCGGCAGGAAGAAATGCCTCAAAAGCAAATCTTCTCGTAGGCTGTCCCGATATAGTAAGCGCAGTTATTGCAGCGCAGGCGCCCGGAAGTGAAGTCACGGTAACATTTGCCTCGATGCACTGTCTTACAAGTTCTTCGCCAGGGTCCGATATCGCCGGAGTTCCCGCATCCGTAATAAGCGCAATGTCCTTGCCGTTAAGCAACATACCAACCAATTCTCTGGCCTTCTCTACCTTATTGTACTCATGATAACTCGTCATGTGCGTCTTGATATCAAAATGATTTAGAAGCTTAATACTGTTCCTCGTATCCTCAGCCGCAATAATATCGACCTCTTTAAGTATCCTAACCGCCCTAAATGTCATATCTTCAAGATTGCCGATTGGCGTTGCGCAAATGTATAAAGTACCCATAATATCACCTTAAATCCTGTAAATCTTACTAACCTCGTCCGTATAGACGCCCTGTTCCTTGTAAAGAATCAAAGGCGCATCAACTCGCATCTGTTGGCCTCCGCCTTTTAATCCACCAATAAGCACAAGAACAGGCTCCTTATCAACATAAGGATGTATAAATCTAAGCGACTTCGGCTCTATCTTATATTCTCTCATCAGGCAAATGATTTCGGCAAGCCTTTGTGGCTTGTGAATCATGTAGAATCTGCCTTTGTCGGCAAGACAGTAAGAAGCCGATGAAATCACATCTTTAAGTTTTAAAAATATCTCGTGACGCGCTATCATTTTCGGCTCGTACTCTGTCTTTATACCTTTGTTATCTTCGATGTACGGTGGGTTAACCGTCACAACCTGAAAAGAAGCCGCGTCATAATAATTAGCAGCTTCTTTAACGTCTCCTAAGATTACATGTACATCTAATGTTAAGTCATTAAGCTCTACGCTTCTCTTTGCCATCTCAACTGACTCTTCCTGAAGTTCAATCGCATCGTACTTAACATCAGACGTATCCTCAGAATTAATCGCATGCATAAGAATAGGGACAATACCTGTCCCCGTACACAAATCAAGGCATCTCTCATGAGGCTTAACCTTGGCGTAATGCGCAAGCATAACCGCATCAACACCAAAGCAAAACCTCTTAGGATCCTGAATAATCCGATAACCTCTTATCTGAAGGTCATCGACCCTCTCGCCTTCATTAATCTTCAATTCCATACTTTCTATCCTCATTATCAAGTTCGGCAAGCTCCTGACTGTTAGCCTGATTGTCCTTCTTAGGCTGAGCAGGCTTTCTCTTTCTAGGAGTGAATTTAAGATCGTCTACCTTGTACTCGACGATGTCAAAATCTTCCTCGCCTGTACGGATAATCGCTCTGACCGTCTCTCTAAGGACATTGATATTCTTGACCTCAGCAACATCGCCGTTAGGTGTGATAACCTCATCTCCAACCTGAGGCATCTTGGCATTAAGATACTCGTAAGCCTTCTGCTCATTCTTAAGACAGCACATCAACCTTCCGCAGACACCGCTTATCTTCGATGGTGTCATCGCAAGATTCTGCTCTTTGGCCATCTTGATTGAAACTCCACCGAAATCAGAAAGAAATGTATGGCAACACAACTCTCTACCACAGATTCCCAAACCACCAAGAAGTCTTGTCTCATCCCTTACACCTATCTGTCTAAGCTCGATACGGGTGTGGAACTCTGCCGCAAGATCCTTAACCAGCTCTCTAAAATCAACTCTGCCTTCAGCAGCAAAGTAAAAGATTAATTTATTGCAGTCAAATGTATACTCGGTCTCAATAAGCTTCATATCAAGTCCATGCTTATCAATCTTCTTAGCACAAACTTCCATTGCCTTAGCGGCTTTTACCTTGTTCTCCTCGTACTGTACGGCATCGTCTTCATTGGCAACGCGTCTGATAGGCTTGATATCTCCATTAAAATCATCTGAACCTATCTCTCTATTGGAAAGCACGACTGTTCCGTACTCAACACCCCTTACAGTCTCAACAATAACGTGGTCATCTACAGAAAGCTTGTTGCCCTCCGGTCTAAAATAATATATCTTTCCGTTATCTCTGAATCTAACTCCGATAATCTCAGTCATAATCTTACTCCTAATCAGTTATTTAACCCACTTAAGCTGTTCCTTTATTCTGAACAAAAGAAGCTCTAAAATGGTGGCAACATCAACATTAGAATCTAATCTAATCTTGGCATTGTCAAGCGCTTCAAGGACACTCTCTATTCCCTCATAAGAAACAACCTGAGCCTGCTTATTCATAATACTGTACATATCTTTAAGCACAAGCTGGTCAATATTCTTAGTAACCTTGAGCATCAATACATCTCTGAACCACAGCTTCATAATATCAAAATAATCAAACAAATCGGTCTTATATTCCGCGGCGGCCTTAGCAGAAAATACCATATCAGGAATCTCCCACCTGTTAATATTCTTCAAGGCATTGATGACAATGTCCTTAATCTCCTTAAATGTCTCACTCTCGACAGCCCTTATACCCTTACCGATATTACCGCCGGCATAAGCAGTCGCAAATCTAAGCTCCTCCTCAGCGACCTCGGTTCCGTCAGAAAGAGTACTGTAATTCTCTTTCAAATAATTATAAACCTTCAAAGGATCAACAGGCTTGATAGTAAGCTTCACGCATCTGCTAAGAATAGTTGGAAGGAACTTGCCGGCATTTGTCGTAAGAAGCATAACTATTCCATGCTCCGAAGGCTCCTCGATAGTCTTAAGAATCGCGTTCTGCGCCTGATTCGTCATAAGCTCGGCGTCCGGAACGATAAATATCTTGTAGCGGCTGTGATAAGGCTTAACGCCCATCTCATTAACCATCTGAGTCCTAAGCTCATCAACTCCAAAATGCATAGGAGAGTTATGAGTAACGGTTATGATATCCGGATGGTTCATGCTCTCCGCCATAAGGCACGACTTACACGCACCGCAAGCGCACTCCTTGCCTTCCTCACATTGTAATAATTTGGCAAATGCATACGCAAGCATCTTCTTACCTGCGCCCTCTTCGCCCTCAAGCACGTAAGCGTGACTGACCGTTCCGCCCGAAACCGCCTGTTTAAAATAATCTATAATCTGCTCTTCTCCAATTACATCGTTAAGTGTAACCACAACTCTCACCTCCTAAATCATGTTGAAATGTCGAGAAGCATTCCTCTGATGTCATCGACTTTATTAAGAATCGCGATGTTATCTTTCTCGTCCTTAAGAAGCTCCTCAGCAAGCTCATCTAATGTCTCGTCCACCTTTCTCACGATTCCATACACCCTGTGACGGCCTCTCCTGTCAAGGAAATTCTCTCTTGAAAACTCATGAGAATTGGCAGAAACTTCATTCATAAATTCCTTTATCTTGGCTCTATAGGCGCGCATATCCTTGATATCCATGTGCTTGGCGATTCTTTCACCCTGCTCGGTAATCTCCTTCATGAGCTTGGTTAAACGCTCTTGAAGCTCAGATTTCTCAATGTTGCCAACAAGCGTGAACTTAAATGTACCGTTGACATCCTGGTTCTTCGGCTGCGCGGCCTGAGTCTGATTGACTTCTATAGGCTCATTAACCTTAATATCCATATGCACACCTCCTTTGTCAAATGTTAAAGCATACGCTTAATTACTTCTAAAATATCGTCCCTGACTTCCTCAACGCTCTTAGTTGCATCGATTGTAACGATGCGCTCAGGGAACTTGGCTGCAAGCTCTCTGTACCCTTCTGCAACCTTACTGTGAAAATCATCACCGTTAAGCTCCATCCTGTCCATCTCATGCTGAGATTTCTTTCGAGAAAGTCCAACATCGGGTGGAAGATCAAGATGAATAGTAAGGTCGATGGCTACTCCATTTAGTCCAATATCATTAATCTCATAGACGGTGTCAACTCCAAGCCCTCTTGCAATGCCCTGATAAACCGCAGAACTGTCGACAAATCTGTCCATAATCACAACCTTGCCGGCGTCAAGTGCAGGCTTAATCACCTCGTGAACAAGCTGGGCTCTCGCCGCAGCATAAAGAAACATCTCGGCTCTATAGTCCATATCCATGTTGTCGGTATCAAGGAGAATGTCTCTTATCTTCTCGCTAATCTTGGTACCGCCCGGCTCCCTCGCCACAACGACCTCGTAGCCTTCATTTGCAAAAAAATCCTTCATATAACCGATCTGCGTCGACTTACCGCATCCATCCGGCCCCTCAAGGGAAATCAAAAAACCCATGTGTTATCCTCCGAAAAGTATAGCTCATTATATTATAGCACATATTTCAGACATATGCACTCATATATTATATCGACCGATACATCCTGAAGATTAAGCTAAGTACCCAAAGGGGACAGTCCCTACTGAGTACTTAGCGCTAACTACCCAAAGGGGACAGTCCCCACTGCATACTTACGCCAAACCACAGGGTCCGTCCCTCTGGTCTATCTGCCATTCTGAGCGCAGCGAAGGATCTTTGACCTTCAAAGAAGGTCAATATATTACACTAAACATAGAGTTACATCAACACCTTAACCTCATCCACAACACCCTCGATAAGCTCGAGCACTTTCAATGTTATCTTCTCGCCCGGCACCAAAATCGGCACTCCCGGCGGATACATCATCACATATTCTCCTGCGACAAATGTCGTCACATTTCCCATCATCGCCGAAGTCTCCAAAACACCAACCTCAAGCTGCTTTTTTATTTTGTCAAATGATACCGCCACCGAATCTCTTTCTCTGGCATCCAAAATGTTCATCGCCTGCTCCGGAATCACCAAACCGCGCAAACCGCGGGGTCTTTCCCCCTGGTCATTATTGTGAGATTCTTGTGAGATTGAACCACAAGAACCGTCCCCCTGGTTTTTGTCCCCCTGGTTTTTTATCATATTTTCCTCACAAGCGAGTCTTAACTTCACCTTCTCCTTCTTGGCAACCACCGGCTTAGTAACCACAATCTCACTAACCCTGTTAACCTCGCCATCTATCTCAAACACAGCTTCTTTAAGCCTCTTAAAACCTTCCTCACTGTCCATCACACTCGTCATCAACACAACGTAAGACTCGGCTGCCATCTCACACTCTATACCCTTGTCCCTAAACCGCCTCATAACCTCGAAACCATCAACATCCGTCCCCGCGGTCAAAAACACTATCTTTCCCTCATCATAGGCAAATGCAGACACGCCTTCACCATCAAGAAGCTTAAGATTCTTAAGCCCTCTAAACTCCTCTCTATACCTTCTAATCAAGTTTAGATACTTATCAAATCTTCCTTCCGCCTTAAACTTCTTACACATATTAAAGCACTCATCCATCGATGCCATAAGCACGTAAGAAGGGCTTGTAGTCTGAAACTGAGGGATTGTCTCTCTTAATCTTTTCGCTAGATTAACACTTCGATTCTTACCCTCATTTGTCAAATGAATAATCGCCGTCTGAGTCATCGAAGGCAATGTCTTATGAAGACTCTGAATCACTATATCAGCACCATTATTGATTGCAGTAATACTCTCATCAACATACGGCAAGTGTGCACCATGAGCCTCATCAACAATCAAAGCCATATTGTACTTATGAGCAACCTCGGCAATTGCTTTTATATCAAGGATTACGCCCTCATAGGTCGGTGAGGTAACAACAAGTGCAGACGCCTTAACCTCCTGTCTCGCCTCCCTAAGAACAGAAGATAACTCATCAATATCCATATCTGAAAATATCCCGTATTCCTTGATATACGAAGGATAAACATACCTGACGTCGAGATTGAAGCTCTCCGCTGCCTGATATACTGACTTATGACAGTTCCTTGCAATAACTATCCCCGAATCATGAGGCACTGCTGCCCTGATAGCTGCCATAATTCCACCGGTCGATCCATTGACAAGAAGCGATGAAAATGCAACATTTGCACCATATGCACCATATAAAGAAGTGGCATCCTCTGTCATTTGCCATAAAATACCGCCTTCTTCAAGAATATTCAAGTTGTCAAACCCGTCAATCTCAGTAATATCAATGTCATACGGTAAAACGTCGCCACTAATCGCACGCTTATGCCCCGGCATATGAAACGGATAAACGCCGCTATTACTGTATTCCTTCAACTTCTTAAGTAGCTCAGCCATAACTTACTCCTTCATAAGAAATGTCACTCCCAACCGGAAGTGACACTTAAAATCATATTCAACTAGAAAAGTTCTCGCTCTAACTGTGCGATAAACGATTGCACAAAATCCATACGCCTCTGGTACTCACGCTTGCCCTCCGGCGTCTTGGCTCTCACACGCTTCGGCACGTTAATCTTGTAGTACTGGCGAATCCTTGAGTAAGCACGCTTGTAGCTAGCCTGATCGCCGCCTTCAACAGCAGTAGCCATCGCATCCCACAAAACGCCTATAGCACCAAGTTCATCAAGCAAATCCGCATCCATCACAATCTGACACTCCAATGACAACTCATCCTCAGTGTCCTGATCTTCGTGACGCCTGATAATCTCGCAAACACGCCCAATCTTAGCAGGATCGTAATCCATCTCAACCAAGAAATCCGCTGCCATCTGCGCACCGACTACCGCATGCGAAATCTCTTCCTTCTCATCCCATCCAACATCGTGAAGCAAGGCCGCTAAAGAAATAATCTCCAAATCGCCACCAAGCTTGTTCTGGAGCTTAATCGCCCATCTGTACACCCTCATGGTGTGCTCAAACCTGTCTCTGAAAGGATACTTAGGCGGACGCCCATTGGTCTCCGTCTGCTCCTTAACATATTCAATAATAGTCGTGTAGTTCATCATTGTTCTTCACCTTCAGCCATCTGTTCTTAAATATAGGCAAATGCCTACGCCCCCGCGCAACAGTTAAACTTACTTAACATAAAACATACTTGTATTATCTTAACACTTTTTAGATATAATTTCCACTCTTTTTAAGCAAATGTAACAAATATTTTGCAAATGAAAATGTTACCACCCGCATTTTCACTTGAAATATCAGTATCATTTGACAGTGTCCAATAATTTATGTATAATGGAAATCCACGCTAGTCGGGGTCGTAGCGAGGCCCTCTTTCCGTAGCTATAGCGGAGACGACGGTCTGTTTCGGGGCTTTTAGGGTGTCTGGCTGCCCATGGTAAGTGGTGTTGACATCTTGGTCTCACGCAACAGGACCTGTGAACCAGGTCAGGTCGGGAACGAAGCAGCCTTAAGCAGTCATCCTGTGTGCCGTGAGGGTGCCTGGATCGAGCTAACTGCCATGGTAACGCTTTCATCTGCGGTCACAACGCAGACTGCGTGGATTTATAAGACAATTAAAGCCATTACAAGTATATCGCTTGTAATGGCTTATTTCATACCTATTTTCTTTTTAGAAACTTCTTATATGCCTTCTTCTTAGACTTAGGGAAGGTGAATTTGGCCTTCTTGGCAACATTCTTAAATGCATTCTTGCCAACCTTACTCTTCTTAAGACCTGTGCTCTTAACAACAATCTTCTTAAGCTTTATTGAGTCCCAAAATGCGCCGGCGCCAATCTTTTTAATATTCTTTCCGATAGTGACTGTGGTTATGTATTCATTTGCATAAAATGCACGATCGGCAATCGACGTAACTTTATAGGTTGTACCGTACTTAACGGTCGCAGGTATAGTCTGCTTCTTATTAATTTTGATAGACTTGGCAAGCTCAACCGTATTCTTGCCGGTAATCCTGTATGTGAAATCTCCTGACCTGAACACCGTTCCGATTGTCGATCCATCTAACGGAACAAATGTCACTCCGCTCCTGATAGCATACTGTTGCGCCTCTGTTCCAACATTTCCTCTGACTACAAAATCCGAAACATAATCTACATCGTAATTGTCACCATCTACAAATCCCACAGCCCTGTCAGCCATCTCCGTCACGCTGTCCGGTATGGTTATCTCTTTTAGCTTATCGCTTGCAAATGCTAAATCGCCGATTGATTTAAGACCTTCGCTAAGCTCAACGCTGGTGACATTTACACATCCCTTAAACGCCCAATCATCTATCGTAGCGACAGACGAAGCAACCTTGATGCTCTTAACCGTGCTCATGTCGGCCTTATAGTTATATATAGAAACCGACTTAACAGGATAAGTCTCTCCCTCATATTCAAGAGTAGCCGGAATCTCGACGTCAGGGTTAACCACGTAATCATATCCAACTCCAACTATCGCAATTCCATCGTCAGCATCAGTACACTGATATCCGTCTATCTTAACAGTTTCAATATCTTCCTCAAACGCTTCTCTATTAAAGCAATCTTCAATCTTAACAAGATCCGCCGTATTGTCGTAATCTGACTTCTCCTGCCCCGGAATCACATTGCTAAAATCAGGAATTCCATATCCGGTGTAGTAGTCCCATCCCTTTGACTCTAAGTCGGCACAGTTGCTCATAAGTACCTTCTCAATCATCTGTGGACTGTAGTCAGGGTGTGCCATCTTAATCATTGCGCAAAGTGCTGTAATATGTGGTGCTGCAAATGAAGTTCCATTTTCAAATGAAACAACGCCGCCAGGTAAGGCTCCCGCGATATCGACACCCGGTGCCGAGAAATCAACATTTGCACCGAAGTTAGAGAACTCAGCTAAGGTATTGCTTTCATCAACTGCAGCAACGGTGATGGCTTCGCGAATGTTAGCCGGCGACTGAGCAGATGTTGATGAACCCTCATTGCTCGCAGCAACAACAACTGTAACTCCCGCAGCAACCGCTCTCTTAACGGCAGCTCTAAGCGCTTCGTACTTCTTAACTTCATCTCCCTCAGATGCCTCCTCGTGGCCGCCAAGACTCATGTTAATAATCTGCGCGCCATGCTCGACAGCGTAATCAACGCCCTTCGCCCATGTTGCAATGTCGTCATCACCATCACCGTTATAAGATGCTTTAACAGGCATAATCTTTATGTTGTTTAAATTAGGGGTGCAGTCAACTATTACGCTTGAAACAAATGTCCCATGATGAAACTCTCCGGAAGCTGACTTAACTTCCTTTTCATCAGTGAGATTCATGTCTTCCTTTAATATTAGACGCCCATCGAATTTAGGAATAGACGCATCAATTCCCGAATCAATTACAGCAACCACAACCTCATTTTTACTGCTGTCAAACGATGCGAGCTTTTCGGCAAATGATAAAGCTCCTATCTTTTTGGCTCCCCATAGCGGGTCCGTGCCTTCTGCTTTAGCGCCTACGTTAACATTTGCAAATGCTAACAACGCCACCAATAACAACGAAATAAATCTCCTCATAAACAATGTCCTTCCTTATTTCTTTCTGAGTTTTCTAAAAAATGACTGCATCATCTCTCTGCACTCATCTTCCATAATCCCGTATTCAAAATCTACTTTGTGGTTAAATTTATCAACATGGAATAAATCCAAGATCGACCCTGCGCAGCCCGCCTTAGGATTCATACAACCACATATTACTTTCGGAATACGAGCCTGCACAATGGCACCCGCGCACATTTGACACGGCTCTAATGTTATGTACATTGTGCATTCTTCCAAGCGCCAATCACCAAGAATCTTGCTCGCCTTCTTGATTGCAACAAGCTCAGCATGCGCAAGCGTCGTCTTGTCCTTGTTTCGCCTGTTGTAGCCTCTCGCAATAATCTTGCCATCATACACGATTACGCACCCGATGGGAACATCCCCTATCTTCTCTGCCTTCTTCGCCTGGCGAATTGCCTCCCTCATATATCTCTCATCATCACTAAGCTTCTTCATACATCATCCAATCCCTTAACAAATGAATATAAAATATGATCTTCGTAAACTCCGTCAACTTCGCAAGCCTCTCTAATAATACCCTCTTTCTTAAAACCAAGACCCTCAATAAGCTTGATTGACCTCTCATTATCCGGCATAATCATGGCATTTAACCTGTGTAATCCCAATTCGTCAAATGCTATCTCCATAAGCTTCTTACACGCTTCCGTTGCGTAACCCTGCCCCCAATATCTGTTATCGAGCTTGTAACCAAAAAGAGCATCCTTAAAAGCGCCGGTCCTAATCTGCGTAAGACTCACCGAACCGACGATTCTTTTTCTTATAACATCAAGGTCACTAAACACCTCGTAATCCTTGTTAATATCAGCGATTTCGTCCTTTTTGAAAATGTAAAATCTAATCATCTTTCTACGAAAAGTTTCATCATATTCAACCTTCAAAGTAGCTTGCTGATACGGAAGAGTATAGAAATTGTCTGCTCTTGTCATCTCGTATTTATCAAAGAACTCGCGGTTACCCTCATAAAAAGAAAGCACGTGCCCCGCCATATCATCATGACAAACCTTCATAACAAGACGCTTGGTTTCATATTCGAAATTCATCTAATATAACCTCACAAATATAATATGAATTAATTATAACATATCTCTGGTGACCCCGCCACAAAAAGTAACCCCGGTGGCCCCGCCACCCTGAGGATTGTAGGAGCATACTGTGTTATTTCTGAGGGCGTTGGCGCGTCTCGTTACTTAATGAGTGCAAGCGTAAGCTTAGCACGAATTTAGTAACGTGAGCAACGCGCCTTCGAGCCGAGAGGCGTCCCGAAGAAACAACACAGTATGCTCCATATTAATCCGCTGAAAATGTTTACAGTTTGTTCATTTTTCATTCATACCCTTGTCATATCCGCGCATTAATATAACAATAGATAAGAAGTAAATGATATTAATAATCTTTTCTTTTCATAATTATTTCTCTCCTTCATGAAAGGGAGTATATGTAAACGCCTCCATTTAGGCACTTACATATACTCCCTCTCCTTTTACCCTTTCCTTGACAAAAAAGTATAAAAAGTATAAAATAATTTAAAAAGTATAAAAAGTATAAATCAGATTCAAAACTATAAAAAGTATAAATCGAGTGAGGTGATTGACATGCAAAACCCATTTACAACAACATTTAGCAGATTGCCTGAGGATACGTATATTATAACGACTGCACCGGAGATGATTATAGAGAATTTTTCTTACGATAGCCCTTCAGAAGCCATATACAAGATAACCGGAATTCGTGGTTCAGGCAAAACAGTCATAATGTCCAATGTTCAAGAGACAATGAAATCTCCGGAATATGCCAAAAAAGGTTGGCTTGTCTACACCTTAAATCCGTCAAGAGATATGCTTTCTCAGTTTGCCGCATACCTTTACAGCGAAGACTTCATCAAGAAAAGTGTCAAAAGCAAGAGCATAAACATTAACGCGTCTGTGTTCGGAACCGGTGGAGGCATAGGTTACGCCAAAACTGAAGATGATAAATATTTTGATATTGGTGTTGAAATCAGAAAAATGCTTGATATAGTCCAATCCAAAAAGAAGAAGGTTCTGCTGTGTGTTGACGAAGTATCCAAGACTCCTGAAATGATTACATTTTCATTGGAATTTGGTGGATGGATGATTTCGGGGCTACCTGTCTATATCATTTGCACAGGATTATATGAAAATGTTACAGAGATAAGCAATGTCAAGAACCTGACTTTTTTTAGGCGTGGCACTTCAATAATAACCGCTCCTCTTAATCATACCAGAATGTGTGAAATGTATAAGAATAAATTAAAGATAGATATTGACCTTGCTAAAAAGCTAGCAACAATAACCAAAGGATATGCTTATGCATTCCAACAACTAGGTTCAATATACTTCCAAAAGGGTAATAAGGTTTCATTAGAAGAGGTTGTTGACGAGCTAAGAGCTTCACTCTTCTCATATTCTTATGAGAAAATATGGGAAGAACTCTCTGACGAGGACAGATTCTTAACATCGCTTATCACCGATAAAGAACAATATAAACGAGCCGAGGTGCTAGACCTCATGGGAGATAAAATGAAGAATTATTCGGTATACAGAGATCGCTTAATTAAGCGAGGTGTAATATCAGCGAAGCAGGGATATATAAGTATATATCCTCCCTTTTTCTCTGAATATGTCAAGGAGTATGGGGTGGTATAACCACCCCTGTATTTAAGAGTATTCATCACGAAGTATCCCCCCTAATGACTAAAGGAAAACCACAGGAAAACCACAGAAAACCACAGGATCTGTCCCCGTGGTCTATCCATAATTATTTCTCTCCTTCATGAAAGGGAGTATATGTAAACGCCTCCATTTAGGCACTTACATATACTCCCTCTCCTTTTGTTTATATCCCTATTGATTACTTAGCATTATTATTTTACAACAACCTTGTAATGAGTTGAAAGAGTTAGTATAATGGAATGAAATAGGAGTAATAGTATTATTCGAGGAGGCGACTTAGGATGAGAAAACTTCCGATTGGAATACAGGATTTCGAATCGTTAATAAGTGATGATTATATCTACGTGGACAAGACGGAATACATATATAAACTGACTAGAGAGGGGAAGCCTTATTTCTTGAGTAGACCGAGACGTTTTGGTAAGAGTCTACTTCTTTCTACAATGAGAGCTTATTTTGAGGGAAAGAAGGAGCTTTTTAAAGGGCTTGCCATAGAAGAATTATCTAAGGACGATAAGTCAGCATTTGAGCCTTGTCCGATATTCTATTTTGATTTTAATAAAGATAATTTTAAGAGAGAAGATGCATTAGAAACAGTTCTTGACGTGCATCTTAAAGCATGGGAGAAGAAGTACGGTATAAGTGAACAAGAAGACTCATTATCCGGAAGATTTCAGAAGCTTATCGAAATAGCAGCAACCGATAAGAACAACGTTGTTGTCCTTGTTGATGAGTATGATAAACCGCTTTTAGAGGCGGATAATGAGTTGCTAGAGCATAATAAGGCTGTGTTTAAAGGCTTTTTTAGTACATTAAAGAGTTATGATCGCTATCTTAAGTTTGTATTTTTAACCGGTGTTACTAAGTTTTCTAAAGTTAGCATATTCAGTGATCTTAACCAGCTTCAGGATATTTCTGTGGATGAGGATTATGCCGGAATATGTGGTATAACAGAGGAAGAGTTAAGAAGGACATTTATTCCTGAGATTGAGTCAATGGCGGAGCGAAGAAAGTTAACTGTTGATGAGTGTCTTGACAAACTTAAAAGTATGTATGACGGTTATCATTTTCACCCGAATGCAGATGGAGTATATAATCCGTTTAGTTTGATAAATGCCTTTAAGAAGAAAGAATTTGGGGCGTATTGGTTTGAGACGGGAACGCCTACATTTTTGGTAGACAGACTTAAAAATGTAGATATTGATATTAAAGAGTTTACGGACGGAAGTTTGTATGCAGAGGAGTCAGAACTTAAGGATTACAGATCTGACAATCCGAATCCAATCCCGCTTCTATATCAGACAGGATATCTGACGATTGTGGATTATGATGAAGAGCTAAGATATTATGGGCTTAGCTATCCTAACAATGAAGTGAAATATGGCTTCTTAAAGAGTCTTGTTCCGATGGTTTTACATAGAGAGGATAAGGCCAGACCTTTAGATATTAGAAGTTTTCTCCTTGATATACGTTCTGGTGAGATTGATAGCTTCATGAATCGTTTTGTTGCTTTGTATGCCAATATTCCTTATGTAAATGATGAAAAGGAGACAGAAAGTAACTTTCAGAATGTGATATACATCGTCTTTATGCTGCTTGGGCAGTTTGCTAAGACTGAGGTCCATAATGCAGTAGGTAGGGCTGATGTAATATTAGAGACGCAAGATTATATATTCATTTTCGAGTTTAAGCGTGATAAGTCAGCTAAGGAAGCACTTGATCAGATCGAAGATAAAGGTTACGCCAAGCCTTATGCTGCTGATAGTAGGAAATTATACAAGGTTGGAGTTAATTTCTTAACTGATACGAGGACTATTGATGAGTGGTTGGTAGAATAAAGTTATTGCTAAGAGATCAGTGGGGCCTGTCCCCACTGGTAAATTAGCAAAAAAAGCGGCGATTAATATCACCGCTTTTATAATATATTAACTTAAATAAACCACAATTCCTCTATTAGCAGGCAAATCCACAATCAATCTTCCATCTCTAAGTTCTAAGTGTTCTCCACTTAAATCTCCGATATCCTGAGAAAGATTCATTGATACTCCTGACTCCTTACAGAACTCCTCATAAACTCTGTTCATGTTGTCAATCGCGCCTCTAAGTGCTCCAAGTGCAGGATTAACAGTAGCTCCAATCTCGCCTTCATTTACATCAAATGCCTCAACCGCTGCCTTGATATCATTTGCCTTAAATGATATCTCTGAAGCAGCTCCAATAAGCTCACCCGACTTCTCAATCAAACCATTCTTAATATCGGTTCTATGCGCAATCAAAGCGTCATTAGCTGCATTCTTATCTTCTTCCTCCTCCTCAACGGTTAAAAGGTTGATTGCCTGACTTGCGCCGACCGGAAGATTAATCTCCATATGAGCAGGGTTATCATCGTTGTTAAGCGCAGTAACAACTGCCTTACCATCCAATACTCTTGCAAATGCAAACTGTCTCGTTGTAAGGAAAAGCTCCTGATACTCACCATATGTAAGCTCAGGGAATCGCTGCTTAAGCTTGCCAAGCTTGGTGAAGAGATGTGGAAGCTCATCCATCTCGTTAAAGTCAGCAAGATTAAGATCAGGTCTTAAGTTCCAGTCTGAATCCCTATTCTTGTCACCCTCAATACCAAACTCAGAACCGTAGTATATTGACGGAATACCGGGAACAGTATATTGAAGCAAAGCCACATTGTACATGTGCTGCTTGTTATTAAGCTTGCTGTATATTCTAGCTACATCGTGATTGTCGGTAAATGTGTAAAGTCTCAAGTTCTTTCCGACAATTCCCAAAAGTCTCTTGATAGAGTGTGCAATCTCAAAATAATTGTGGTCATTGTGACCTGAGAACAACCCTTTATGAAGCTCATAGTTGGTAACTGAGTGAAGCATTCCTTCATTAGCCCAACGAGAGTAATCACCATGGATAACCTCACCCATAAGCCAGAATTCAGGCTTTATGGAATCACAGACTCCTCTTAAGTCATGCATAAAGCCAAAATCAAGCACATCTGCCGCATCAAGGCGGATTCCATCGATATCGAATTCATTTACCCAAAAACGAACTGTGTCGAAGTGATAGTTCTTAACATCCTGATTCCACATATTAAGCTTAACTAAGAGGTTATGACCACCCCAGTTGTCATAAGAAAAACCATCATTGTACTCATTGTTACCCCAGAAATTAAGATTACAATACCAGCTACAGTATGGCGAATTCTCTCTGTTCTTAAGCACATCCTGAAATGCAAAAAATCCTCTTCCTGTATGGTTAAATACACCGTCTACGATAACCTTCATGCCAAGGTTGTGGCAATTAGCGACAAATGCTTTAAAATCGTCATTAGTTCCCAAACGCTTGTCAACCATCCTATAATCAATGGTGTCATAACCATGTGAGCCGGACTCGAAAAGTGGTCCGATGTAAATTGCCGTACATCCTATTCTATGTGCGTGCTCTGCCCATTCATTGAGTTTGTCAAAATGAGAACCTACCGTCTCCTCTGTGTTGTCATGTGGACATCCGCAAAGTCCAAGCGGGTAAATGTGGTAAAACACCGCACTATCATACCATGCCATGTAATCACTCCTTATCATTAAAGATTTATTAATTCTATTATACGCGATATTTAGTCATATTTCAAGAATTTCTATACCGATTGGTATAGAAAAATGATAATAAAAAATAAGTCCCTACCCAGTGGAACAACCACCAAACAGGAACCTAATAATACACCATCAGGGATTCGAACCCTGGACAAATAGATTAAGAGTCTACTGCTCTACCAGCTGAGCTAATGGTGCATGTATTCAGTTGTTTTAACAACGCAAGAATGATTATATTACAAACTTTCTCAAAAATCAACCCCTAATTTAAAATTTTTTTAAATTTTTTTCAAAATCTCCATTAACTACAGAATATTACCATCCGATATAATAGATGAGGGCAATAAGTATGCCCTAAAGTCACTATGGAAAAAGGATTTTCCTAACATCAATACAAGGAGGTATGTGTATGGCATCTAATTTCTACGGTATTGCTTCTTATCAGCAGACGACTGCATTTCAGAAAGCATTTAAGCAAGACAAAACATCGTCTCCGATTGACAGTGTAGTTGATAAAGCATCCACCGCTAAAACCAATCAAACAGCCACCAAGGCTGAAGTTAACAAAGTAGAAACCACACCTTGGAAGCCTATCGACACATCAAGTTCCCTAGTTCCAACCAATACAGACGATTATGGCATGGCTATCGGCAATGTCAAGCTATCTGATGCAGCCAAGGACTATTATAAGGAACTTAAAGGCAAGTTTGCTAACTCCAACTTCATATTAGTAAGCAACGATATGAAGTCGCAGGTTCAGCAGAATGCCTCTGCTTACGGCAACGCCAACGGTATGGTTATTCTTATCGACGAAGAAAAGCTTGAGCGAATGGCAACTGATGAATCCTACCGAAAGAAGTACGAGGGTATCATCAAGATGAGCGAAACTCTCATGCAGCAGGCCAAGAACAGCTTAAGCTCAACGGGTGCCTCTGTCAAGAATTTCGGTATGAGTGTTGACTCTAACGGTAACACTTCATTCTTCGCAACTCTAGAGAAGGCATCTGACAACCAGACCAAACTCATGGAGAAGAAGGCAAAAGCCAAGAAGGAAGCCAAGTTAAAAGAGAAGAAGGCTACCGAGAAGCGAGAGAAAGAAGAGAGACTTGAGAGGGCTAAAGAGAAATCTAAAGCACAGAAGGAAGAAATGACAGATCGTCTAAACTCTGATGAAGAAGATATTCCTGTTAATGTTGACAAGGAATATGTTGATATCAACGCTTCATCTATCGATGATCTTTTAAGCAAGGTCTCAGACTACGCAATCAGTTCTTCCTTAGACAATGTCATGACAGCGTCTGAAAAGGCTGTCGGACAGCATTTTGACTTCAAAGGATAACGACTACATTTTCATAATGATCCACACCTAAGAAGGCCCGGCATATGCCGGGTTATTCTTTTCTAGCAATATAGGACATATTTTGTTATAATGAAGTAAAGTTAATCCCCGGAGGAATATTATGGAAGATAAAAATACAGACACCAAACCCAAAAGAAGGAAACGAATAGACACGGAATCCGACTATTTCACAATAAGCAATTATGTGATAATGGTCGTTCTTATTACGCTTGTTTTATATAGAATCATTATTCACTGGGAGTCAACAACCAAGCTACTGGCTTCAATCGGAACTATCATCGCACCATACTTTATCGGTTTTCTCCTGGCATATCTTATTAATCCTATGGTTAATATGCTCTATGATTCTGTGTTTACCAAGTTTTTAAAAATCAAGAAACACGGCGTTAAATGGGCGCTTTCTATCACCACATCATATGTCGTTGTCTTAGGAATCATTGTATTATGTATAAGTTTCATTATTCCGCAAATGATAAAGAGTGTCACCGACCTTGTTTACCAGCTTCCTGACCTCGTAGACAGAGTCTTTGACTGGCTCGACAAGTATGTATATAAGAACAAAAATGTAGCCATTGACGAGAAGACGGTTACCAAGATTACCAACGATTATCTTCCTAATTTCCAGAAGACGATAACCGACAATCTCTCTAATCTTCTTCCTGCGGTATATGGCGTCGGAGTATCATTTGTAAGATTCTTAGTAAATACATTTATTGCGCTTATCGTTTCTATATACTTAATTATAGACAAACGCAGAATTAAAGGCTATCTTTCTAAGGTAACATACGCTTTATTTACCAAAGAGCACTCTGAGTCATTCTTTACTATTATCAGGGATTGTAATGTGATATGTAAGTCATTCTTTATCGGCAAGACTATAGATTCTCTGATTATCGGTACTTTGTGCCTTATAATTATGAGCATCGTAGGACTTCCTTACGCAGTCTTGATTTCTGTAATCGTCGCGATAACCAACATGATACCTTACTTTGGACCATACATCGGTGCCGTACCGGGTATCATCATTCTACTGATTGATAAGCCGTCTCATGGAATTGCATTTGGAATCATAATCGTGGCACTTCAGGCATTTGACGGATGGATATTAGGACCTAAGATTCTTGGTAATTCAACCGGTTTAAGACCGATAGTTATCCTCTTTGCGATATCTGTCGGAGGCGCTATCGGTGGACCTTTGGGAATGTTCTTAGGCGTTCCTGCATTTGGCATATTAAGCTATCTCATTGATAAATTCGTAGCTTATCGCCTCGAGAAGAAAGAGCTTAATCTGAAGCAATAACTATCTGAAGTATTGTTCCTCATTACTGTCATCTTCTCCGCTCTTTAAGATGATATCACTTTGGTCAAATGTTACCGGATACTGCTTGGTATCAATAAATGCAACTGCTCCGGTGTACATTGTCTTGGCCATGATATATCTTGGAGGCTTATCTTTATCTTCTTGATTACGAATATTGGCAAGCGTGTAAGTCGCCAAAGATTGTTTAATGTATTCTCTGACAAGCTCTCGCCTGACAGACTGCAAGCGATGTTTGACATCGTCATTCTTGTTCTCGACGGCGTAGAGCTTTTCTTCTTTCTCGGTAATTGTCGGTATACTTGCGTATGTCTCATCTATGTCTATCTGTGCTAACTCTGCCTTAGTTTCCTCGTCACCGATTATTCCGACAGTAACCCAGGTATCTATACCCTGCTTGTTACCGATACGATTGGCATCAATCTTAAAACCCGCATAGAGCTTACCACCGGCGATTATACCGACACCGTTATTGACAATGATGCTGTTGCCCGCATGTATCTTACAACTTAAGATATAATTAGATATAACGTTCATGTGCGCAGTAATCTTGGCATGCTCGATAAATCTCGCTGTCAGGGTGCCTCCACACTCAATCTTACAGTTCTTACCACCATGAATACCTGAATCAATAGTAATATCTCCACCCGCGTAAATGCAGGCATTCTGCACCAAACCATTGATAATAATATCAGCACTCGCTCTAATCTCAACGCCCTCTTCAACATTTCCATTGATAACTATGTTACCAATGAAGTCAATATTACCATATGCAGAGTTAACATCAGAGTTAATCTGCATCTCTTCAATAACTTCGATACGACCGGTTGAGGCATTGACTCTACCCTCTTTTAGTGCATAGAAACACTTATTATCAGGGTTATATTTACAATTTCTAAGACTTGGAGTTGGATAATCTCTGCCTTCTTTAGGTGGAATCTCCTGACCATAAACATCAATGCCGGGAGTTCCCTTAACAGGCGGATGATAGCAGGCAATCTTGTCTCCTACAGAGACTGTACCTACAAAATTGACACTGGAATAATCGACGGAACCGTCGTCAAGAATAAGTGGCTTAGGCTTAACATCTGTCTGTGTGAAGAAATACTCAAAGTACCCATCCACGCCATCAACAGGCGCAATACCTTGTGCCACAGGTAATGCAACATTAAATCTATTTCTTTTTACAATATCGGAAACAAGCTCTTTATCAATACGAGACTCAGCAAGCTCATAAGCGTAAAGGAATTCGTAAAGCTCAGTCTCGGTAAGTTCATAAGAGCCATCAGTTATAATCTCGACATTTGCAATAAGGGAATCCCTTGAAATGTCGACTATTATTTCGTTAAGAGAATAATTGGTATCTTCGATATAAGGTGAATATGCCATAATATCACTCCCTTACGCTAATACTAAAATCTTAATTTGTTCTTGTTGTTCTTTCTATGAAATCTCTTCTTCTTAGGTGTCAAATACCCAAGATCCGGTGCTTTCATCTTCTTCATGCGCTTCCTCTTAGGCTTAAACGTAACGCTTGTCTTCTTGGAAATGTCAAATATATCTTTGCCTTTAACAAGTATTGATAGAAGCTTGTATTTGACACAAAGCATGATTATGACATATAACGCCGCGCATATAACAACTGCCGCACCGATTACAATAAGCAAATGATTGACCTTCTCTTGCTTGTTAGGTTCAACCCTCTTGTGATAAAGCTTCTTGATAACCGGCTCGTTAAGTTCGTAGAAAACATCTGTCGAAGCGATAACATTTGACCCGCTTCTAAACTCATATGAACCCCATTTACCCTGAGTGCCTCCTGCCCCCTCTGAATCATATAAAAATGTACCCTTAAGCTGATTAACATCAAAATCGTTAGATACTACAACCTCGCAGTCATCTGTCGCAGAAAATGATATAAATCTCTTGTCCTGCAAAAGGCTGTAAGTCTTAGTAACTGCGTTTAAATCGTCCTCTTCAAGATCCGACTCTGTGTTGATGTTAGCAGAGATTGAAGTGAAATTATTGAAGCCGTACTTAAACATCGCATTAGCGTCTGTAAAAGTTCTGTTGAATCCCTTGCCGTTATAATTGCCGTAAGCATCGCAGTGCATCGTAACACATATAAGTTCAAGGTCTGTCGTGTTAGATTTGGCAAATGTTACAAGTGAGTAGCTAGACTGTACCGTATATCCCGTCTTACCACCAAGAACCGTAAAAATCTCGCTGTCGTAAGGAAGATCGTTGTTAATAAAGTTGTGGTGATTCCTCCAATATCTGGTCTCCTTCTGCTTGTTGGTAGGTGGAACCTCATAAACCTTAGTACCAGTAATCTTCTTGAATTCATCTATAGCCATGGCCGCTCTTGTTATCAAAGCAAGATCGTAAGCACATGTATAATGATCTTTGTTATAAAGTCCGTTAGCGTTGACAAAGTGAGTCTTGACGCATCCAAGCTCCTCTGCCCTCTTATTCATCATATCGGCAAATCCTTTGATGCTTCCGGCAGTCTTATCAGCCAAACCGTTACAGCATTCATTTGCCGATTCAAGCATGGCAGCGTATAAGGACTGTTCAACTGTGATAGTCTCGCCGATATCAAGTGCGACTGATGAAGAATTCTCCTCTAATCCCAGAACCTCATCAGCGGTATAAGTGATAGTGTCTTCAAGGTCGTTGTTCTCCAAAGCCACTAAAGCTGTCATAACCTTAGTTGTAGAAGCAGGGTGAACCTTCTTCTTGCCGTTCTTAGAATAAAGAACCTCGCCCGTCTTGGCATCCATCAAAACAACGGAATCGGAGTAGGTAGAAGGCGCCTTGACCTCCGTCTGAAGGTACTCCTCCGTAACTTCATTGACTTTCTTCTTCTTGGCAAATGATAACGTCACCGCGCTAAAACTTATAATATTTACAATGAGAATGAGAGCTAAAGCGCTCGCTATAAATCTCTTAAAATTTGAAGTCATAATCTCAATCCTTACAAAATAGTCATAGTTAATTATATTATATCAAATTTCATTTGATTTTACTACATTTATTATATATAATTCTTACTAGTATAATTAGACGATATGCCCTAGAGTGACTTAAACTTCTTTGTCATTCTGAACGAAGCGAAGAATCTTTTAAGACGCTTCGTCACTTTGTTCCTCAGGACGACACTTCTTTGTCATTCTGAGCGAAGCGAAGAATCTTTATCCCGAGCCTTGCGAGGGATAACTAAATAATAACCAAGGAGACTACCATGCGACTAAGAAATGTTAAAGGATCAAGAGAAAGAATCGAAGCCTGCCCATTCACATTTAACGAAGACGACGGTTCAGCCTTATACACCAACAAAGGCAAATGGAATGAGATATTTAAAAACGACAACCCTATCCATATAGAAATCGGAATGGGTAAAGGTCAATTCATCACAGAACTTGCCCTTAAGAATCCCAACATCAACTACATAGGAATTGAAAAGTTCAGTTCAGTCTTAATCCGCGCAATTGAGAAGAGAGAGCTTAAAGAAAGTGAAGGCGTAAATCTCTCTAATCTTTTATTTATCAGGATGGATGCCGAACATCTTCCGGATGTATTTGACCAGGGCGAGATTGGCTTCATTTACCTTAATTTCTCAGATCCATGGCCAAAAGACAGACATGCCAAGAGAAGATTAACATCTCCTCAATTCTTAAACAGATATCAAAAAGTTATGGATAAAGCAGCGAAGATTCAGTTTAAAACTGACAACGTAGACTTGTTTAATTATTCGCTTGAATCGCTTAATGAAAGCAGTTGGACAGTCGAAGAAGTAACATTTGACCTTCATCAAAGTTCATATCTTGAAGGTAATATTATGACAGAATATGAAGCTAAATTCGTAAGCGAAGGCAAGCCAATATGTAGATTATTGGCATTACAGCCGAATTAGAATAATTGAAATATTAATGTCATTCTGAGCGTAGCGAAGAATCTAAAAAAAGCGCGCCTCTCGGCGCGCTAATATATTAGTTTAATTAGAAGTTGCACTCTCTGAAGCAGGAATAATAACACCAACCCTACCCTCAAGAATGTGAATATCCGCCGGCAAAGTACCATAGTACTCGCCATCGTAATCAATAGACATCTCCTGATCATCCATAGGCGTAATCTTAATCGCCTTAGTCTGAAAATACTCAATAGCAGGATGATTAATATGATCTCCACTTAAGAACCTTAACAAAAGATCAGTAACCTGAAGCACATCCATCTTTCTAAGAAGTAAAACATCAAGCATTCCGTCAGAAACAGATGCAAGCGGAGCTGCAATCTTATAACCACCAACGCTCTGGGAATTGGTAACCATCACAAGAAGGTACTCATCCTCATCATTGAACTCTTCAGACTCAATCTTAAGCTTGAACGGACTAAAGAACTGCTTAGGTATCTCCTTCATACCCTCAACATAATAAGCAGCCTTACCAAACATTGCTTTCATTTCCTTAGAAACATTGTATCCAACATCAGCAGCAATACCGCCGGCAACAACGTTCATAAAAATCTTACCATTGATGCTACCAACATCAATCTTCTTCACTCTGAAATTCTTAATCATGCTGACAAATGCTTCCACATCTGTAGGAAGATTAAGATAATTAGCGAAGTCATTAACAGTACCTGCGGAAATAATAGCAATAGGAATATTACTGTCTCCATCTGCCAAACCGCTTATAACCTCGTTAATAGTACCGTCACCACCAATAGCGGTAACAAAATCATAGTCACCATCATGAAGCTTGAGAACAGCATTTCTTGCATCGTCCTGCTTCTTGGTATAAACAACATCTATATGGTTGACAACCTGCTCCATAATAAGTCGAGAGATAATCTTCTCAATTGACTCTAAAAAATTCTGTCTTCCGGAGCTTGGATTGATTACAAATAGTGCTTTAAGCATAATAAACCTCCACACATAGTACAAAAGACAAAAGCGCTAACCTTTGTCCCTGATAATAATTATCCATTATAAAATGCTCCCGGCGGGAATCGAACCCACAACAATCCCTTAGGAGGGGACCGTTATATCCGTTTAACTACGGAAGCTGACGAAGTATATTCTACCATTTTATTAAAAAAAATACAAGTCTAACATAAAACGCACCAGAATCAGAGTAATTATGTGTCATCCTGAGGAGCATTGCGACGAAGGATCTTATAAAGATTCTTCGCTCCGCTCAGAATGACATATCACTGTCATCCTGAGGAGCATCACGACGAAGGATCTTACAATGATACTTTTGCTGTAGGGTAAGTAGATAAGAATCTCTCAGTTAAAAACTTACTCATCCTATTGTGTGAGTTCGTATCATCAATTCTGATAATGTCCGCATCAGACAACATATAGAAATCATGATTAATGGTATCGCCATAGTTAGTAATAGGATCGTCAAATGTTACATCAAGATTATAATAGATGCCATTGTACTTCACAAGATTCCATGAATGATTTTCACTTGCAATATACATATTATCGATTCCAGCCATGTTTAAGAGTCGATGCATCATTAAAGTATAAGCCTGACACACTGCCTTATTGGTGGTTAATGCTCCGTACAAACCGTGACTTTCAATGTTATCATTCTGATCATACTTAAACCTTCCGGCAATGTAATCATGTATCGTCTTAATCTTATCAAGGTCACTCTTACCGGCAAGATTCAGACTACTTATAATCCTTGATAATTCCTGATTAACAGTTGCTTCGTTGTTAACAAGGTCCTCATTCCACGAAATCTTATAAGTGTAAGTATACTCGTAAGCATTTAACTCATAAGACCATTCACCTTTCCATGAGCGACTAGATGTTATAGATATCTTGTGACAATGTCTGATATAATTGCCTGTAACACCATAATTACCTACAACTCCAGTGTACTCTAACTCTTCGTCAAGAGCGTTGCCAATGTTACTTTCAGAATTGTCATATCCGGTTACAACACCGGTAAATGTATACGAACTCTTACCCTCAACAAATGCTTTAACAACCCTTCTTGTAAATTCGCTAATAGGAATCTCCTTCGCATTATCAGGATATTCAGTAGTAGTTGCTTTAGCTGCGGTAGTAGCTGCTTCAGTTGTAGTCGCCTTCTCCGTTGTAGTTGCATTTGCAGAAGTATCAGCTTTCTCTGTTGTAGCCGCAACCTGAGTTGTAGTTGCCTTCTCTGTAGTTGTAGCTACTTGTGTGGTTGATGCTTTCTCTGTTGTCGTATTAGCATTTGCCTTCTCAGTCGTAGTTGGTTTAGCTTCCGTAGCTTTCGTCTTCTCAGTAGTTGCCTTGCTGGCCGTAGTAGGCGAGGTGTTAGCTACCTTCTTAATCTTAACCTTAAGGCTTAATGACTTGTCCTTAACTTTAATCCTAAGCGTTGTTGTACCTGCCTTTATAGCCTTAATCTTAACCTTAAGACTAGTACCTTTAAGAACCGCACTCTTTATACTTACAAAATTCTCATTATATGCAACCCTGATATTCTTAGCCTTTATACCCTTAACCGTAGTCGCCTTAACCGCTATTGTCTTGCCAACAGTGGTGGTATAATTATCCTTAGCTATCTTAAAGTATTTGCATGATTTACTGGCAGCATAAACATCATCCGTCTCAAATGAAACGTATGAAAATGACATAGCCATAACCAACAAAAACGCTACAATTCTCCTAAAATACATCATATAAATCACTCCCTGTAACTTTTTAAAATATCATGTATTATATAAATTGCTATCATTTTACCACTTAAAATGATTTTTAACAATTCAAATCCTATTATTTCCAAAACAATCATCCGTCTTCTAAAATGTTACCCTACACTTTTATGAACGAATATTGAGCCTCTTCTTACATTTTCATGAACGAACTAAAAAACGGGCACCCTAAAGTGCCCGTTAAGATACTTATTCTTGAATTACTTTATAACATCCTTACCGCCCATGTATGGTCTTAAAACTTCCGGAATTCTGATGCTTCCGTCCTCATTTAAGTTATTCTCCAAGAATGCGATGAGCATACGAGGAGGTGCAACAACAGTGTTGTTAAGAGTATGAGCAAAATATTTGCCATCCTTACCATTAATTCTAATCTTAAGCCTTCTAGCCTGCGCATCTCCAAGATTAGAGCAAGATCCAACCTCAAAATACTTCTTCTGTCTAGGAGACCAAGCCTCAACGTCAACTGACTTAACCTTAAGATCAGCAAGATCACCGGAACAGCACTCTAATGTTCTTACCGGGATATCGAGTGATCTGAAAAGATCAACAGTATTCTGCCATAATTTGTCAAACCAGGTAAATGAATCCTCAGGCTTGCAGACAACAATCATCTCCTGCTTCTCAAACTGATGGATTCTGTAAACTCCTCTCTCCTCAAGACCATGAGCACCCTTCTCTTTTCTGAAACATGGAGAGTAAGATGTAAGTGTCTTAGGTAGCTCAGGCTCCTCAATAATAGTATCAATAAATCTACCAATCATAGAATGCTCAGAAGTACCGATAAGATAAAGGTCCTCACCCTCAATCTTGTACATCATTGCATCCATCTCATCAAAACTCATAACGCCTGTAACAACATTTGAACGAATCATGTAAGGAGGAATACAGTATGTAAAACCTCTGTCAATCATGAAATCTCTCGCGTAGGAAATGACAGCACTGTGAAGTCTAGCAATATCACCCATAAGATAATAGAAACCGTTACCTGCAACTTTTCTTGCAGCGTCGAGATCAATACCGTTAAGCTTCTCCATAATATCAGTGTGATAAGGAATCTCAAAGTCAGGAACTACAGGCTCACCAAACTTCTCAACTTCAACATTTTCTGAATCATCCTTACCGATTGGAACGCTAGGATCAATGATATTAGGAATAGTCATCATAATATCAGTAACCTTCTTAGAAAGCTCTGCTTCCTTCTCCTCAAGCTCAGCAAGTCTCTTAGCCTGCTCAGTAACCTGCTTCTTAACTTCCTCAGCCTCTTCCTTCTTGCCCTGTGCCATCAAAGCACCAATCTGCTTACTAATCTTATTCCTGTTAGCTCTTAAATCATCAGCCTCCTGCTTAGCAGCTCTAGACTGCTTATCAAGCTCTATAACCTCATCTACAAGAGGAAGCTTCTTATCCTGAAACTTGTTCTTGATATTCTGCTTAACAATATCTGGGTTCTCTCTTAAAAATTTAATGTCTATCATAATCCTTCTCCTTTAATATTTATAATATTAGATGTATATAAAATGTTATTATTTATCCATATAATTACGAACATTAAGCGCGTTACTAAGTGCCTCCTGCTCTTCCTCCGAGAGTTCTAAGTAAGACTCTCCATTGATAATCTCCTTAATGTAAGTGTAACATCCCTCATGACTGTGCATAGCATTGAGAAGCATACCATCGTTATTCTCATTAAGCATACATAAAGCAAAACTAAGATTACCGCCCATCTCTCGAAAAGCATCGTACTTAACAATACCCATCTTCGAGTAAGGAAACTTAATAAAATCATTAATCTCTTTAATCTCACCGGTGTGTCTATCGGTCACAACCTTAAGTTCAGCTATCTGATCAAATCTAAGCTTAATCTCCTTCTCAAAACTTTCGGTAATCTCCCCGGACATAAACACGTCCATCCTCTTGTGAAGCCTACCAATCTTAACACCCTGAACAATGATAATAATCAATAATATAAGTGCAAATGCAATCAATCCGATAACATAATAAGCCGGGTCAATTCCAAACCACTCAAACAAGCTTCCCTCCATAACACTCATAACATTATGTCCTTTCTGTTATTTATTTAAAATCTTATATAATCTTTCAAATTCATCAAGACTGCCGTAAGATATAACAATCTGACCTTTGTTACCGGAATCCTTGATAGTAACTTTGGTCTTAAGCTTATTCTTAATCTCTGTCTCTTTCTCTTTGTATGCTGCTTTAATAGCCTCAAGTTTAGGATCTTTCTTAACTTCCTTATTGTCAGAAGTCTTACCCTCTTTATATCTCTTGACAAGTCTCTCTGTATCTCTAACAGATAATCCCTTATCAAAAACTTCCTGGGCAATATCGTACTGATCACTCTTATCTTCAATCGCAAGCAAAGCTCTTACATGTCCGGCAGAAAGCTTATCTTCGATAACCATATTCTGAACCTTCTTAGAAAGTTTAAGAAGTCTTAAAGAATTGGTAATCGCTGTTCTACTCTTAGACACTTTCTCTGCGAGTCCATCCTGAGTAATCTTAAGTTTCTTGATAAGACTATCATAAGCAAGTGCTTCCTCAATAGGATTCAAATCTTCTCTTTGAATATTCTCAATTAAAGCAACCTGAAGTTCCTCATCCTCTGTATATTCTTTGACAATAACAGGAATCTTCTTAAGACCTGCTATCTTAGCAGCTCTCCATCTTCTCTCACCTGCTATAATCTGATAATATACATTCTTCTTGGCATCTTTCTTCTGAGAAACAATCAAAGGTTGAACAATGCCATGTTCACCGATAGAATCCGCAAGTTCATTGATCTTGTCCTCGTTAAATTGCTTACGAGGCTGTCCCTTATTAGGATTGACCAAAAGAATGTCAACCTCAAGAACTTGACCGTCTGCCTTAACATTTGCCTCTTTATTAGTAGTAGCCTTTGCTCTGGTCTTAGCGGCATTGGATGTACCGAGTAAATCGTTCATACCCATGCCTAAACCTTTCTTAACAGCCATATTGATAACCTCCAATATTATTTAAGCTTACTGATATTATTCTTCTTAACTTCCTTGGCAAGCTCCCTGTATGCCTCTGTTCCGGCTGATTTAGGATCGTAAATGTTAATAGGAAGCCCATGACTAGGAGCCTCAGCAAGTCTGACATTTCTAGGAATAACAGTCTTATATATGTTCTGCGTAAGATTGTCCTTAACATTCTCAACAACCTGTAATGAAAGATTGGTTCTTGAATCAAACATGGTAAAGCAAATACCCTCGATAACAAGATCGGGATTAAGATTCTCTTTCATAAGATCGATTGTGTAAAGTAACTGAGACAGACCATCAAGCGCAAAGAACTCACACTGAATTGGAACAAGAACGGTGTCAGCAGCAACAAGACTGTTGACAGTAAGAAGTCCCAAAGCAGGAGGACAGTCAATGATAATGTAATCAAACTTATCCTTAAGACTTTTTAATGTATTCTTCAGGATGAATTGCATATTAGGAACACCAACATATTCAACCTCGATACCGGCTAAAGTTCTGTTAGCCGGAACAAGATTAAGATTATCAACTACATTGATAATCATGGCTTCTCCAATGTTGCAAGCATCCTTGATAAGCTCATAGGTTGTGAACTCCTGGTTCTCCTTGTCAATACCAAGACCTGTTGTCAAGTGACCCTGTGGATCCATATCAACAGCCAAAACCTTAGAACCTGATTCAGCAAGACAAGCAGCAAGATTGATGCTAGTAGTAGTCTTGCCGACCCCACCCTTTTGATTTGCAATTGCAATAATTCTTCCATTATGCTTAGCCATAATCATACTCCTATTAGATATAGTATAGCACTTGATATTTTAGCACTTTTATTAGGTACAATCAAGAAGAAAGGTGATTAAATATGGCTGAATATTGACTATAAAATGTTTAAATAATATAATACTTTTACAATAATTAATAGGAGGTATATGGCAAATGATAACAGTATATTGCTATTCAAAATGCTCAACATGCAAAAAAGCACTAAAGTGGCTCGATGATAAAGGAATCACATACGAATTAAAGGATATAAAAGAAGAACATCCTGATAAATCCACCCTGAAGAAATTACATAAGAAGAGTGGTCTTCCACTAAAGAGATTCTTTAATACAAGCGGAATGTTATATAGAGAGATGGAATTATCAAAGAAATTACCTGATATGTCAGAAGAAGAAATGTATGACTTACTTGCTACTGACGGAATGCTGGTAAAGAGACCTATTCTAATTACAGATAAAACAGTACTGACCGGATTTAAAGAAGACGCCTGGAGAGAGGCGTTAGAAAAATAAACTATCCCTCGGTGGTTCCACCACCCTGAGTGAAATATTACTATTATTATATAATTATATAAGTATTAAGAAAGACATGGAATTTAAAGAGCATAATGATTTATTTTGCGGGCGTTGGTGTGCCTCGTTACTTAATGAGTGCATACGAAGTAATGCACGAATTTAGTAACGTGAGCTGCACACCTTCGAGTCGAGAGACGTCCCGAAAAATAATCATTATGCTCTATTATAATTATGATAATGTTTCACGTGAAACATCCCTATTTGTTTAATATTATTCTTATACGTGTCCCAAGTCCTTCTCTCGATAATATTTCAAAATATCCCTTATGTTTATCCACAATCCACTTGGCAATAGATAATCCAAGTCCGGAGCCCTCAAATGATCTAACATCATCAGACCTGAAGAACCTATCAAACATATGATTAACATCCTCAGATACCATTCCAATACCGGAATCCTGAACCTCCACATATACTTTGTCGGAATCAATCCTACCAACTGATAATCTAATCTCCTCTTTATCTGAAGTATACTTAGCAGCATTATCAATAAGAATACGAACAGCTTGTTTAAATAAAGCAGTATCAACATTTACTGTAATATCTTCATCACATGGAAGTATTTTATATATATGACTCTCATCAATCATAAGAGACTCTTCATAAATCTCATTCATTAATTGAAAGAGTGAAATCTCACTGACGTTAAGTTCAGTTCTGCCACTATCACCTCTTGCTAGAAAAAGTAACTGTTCAACTAAAGTATTCATATGCTCAATTTCCTGTGAGATAGCATCAATACCTTCTTCGAGAACTTTAGGATCAGAACTTCCCCATCTTTTAAGCATATCAGTATAACCTTTGATAACAGCAATAGGAGTTCTTAGTTCATGCGAAGCATCATCCACAAATCTGGTCTGTTGCTTATAAGATTCTCTCATTCTAATAATGAGGTTATTAACGGCAGCCTCTATTCCGGCAAGATCCGAATCTCCGCACGATAAAGGTCTCGTACTTTCAAGACTAATCTTATCGATAGCATTTTCAAGTTCTGTATACTTATCTATACTGTTAATGCTGGTAAGCATGTTGATTTCATCAGCTTTAAGAGCCATCTCATTAATAGGACTAAGAATCTTCCTAATGCGTCTTCTTTCATTTGCAGAATAAATAGTCAAACCAATAATAAATTGAACAATAATTACAACTACAATAAATAGAATCAGCCCATGAATAAATTGAGTTGCATCAACATTTATCAACTCTTCATGCTTATCTTTAACAATGTAGTATATATGCTTAGTTTTATTTATAAAAGATCTGTCTCTATTCCAAGAAAAACTGTTAATTCTTATGCTTTCCTGCATATATATCCATCCAAAAAATGCAAGAATGAATAAAAGAATATCCATAATAACTAAGGATGATATTCTACTAAGAAGACTTCTTACATATAGTTTTCTCGTAATAGAGGTAACTTTTTTATCAGTCTTGTGTTTTTTACCCATAATCTCACCTTATAGAATACTATTCACCTCTGATGACGTACCCAACTCCCCTGACAGTCTGTATCATTTTAACACCGAAATGTTCATCAATCTTAGTTCTTATATGTCTGACATAAACGTCGATTATGTTGGTCTCACCAATATAGTCATATCCACATACCTCTAATAGAAGTTCATCTCTATTCATGACAATATCAATATTTCTAAGTAAGCTCTCAAGCATAATAAACTCTCTATTAGTCAGTTCAATCTCTTCTCCATCATAAGTGGCAAGGTGCTTTAAAGTATCAAGAACAAGTCCATTCCATCTATAAATACCCTCACCATCTTCTTTATCATTTGAATTATCATCAGAGCGACTAATTTTACTGTAAAGTTTAATTGCAACTCTTATTCTGGCGAGAAGTTCCTCAATAGCAAAAGGTTTCGTAATATAGTCAACAGCACCTTGATCTAATCCCGAAACCTTATCCATAACTGCATCTCTAGCGGTAAGAAGAATGACAGGAGTATCTTTCTCCTTGCCAAGTCTTCTAAGAACCTCAAGTCCATTAAGACCGGGAAGCATAATATCAAGCAAAATCAAATCATAATCATTTTCAAGAGCCATATCAAGAGCAATTCTACCATCATGCGCCTTGTCAATCTTATAACCCTCATGATTTAATTCAAGCTCGATAAACCTTGCAAGTTTCTCTTCATCTTCAACTACAAGTATATATGCTTCCATAGTCTTCTCCTTATCAAATATAATTATAATTTATTAAACTCATCCTTAACATGATCAGCAGCATCAGATGCCTTACTCATAACATCATTAACACCCTTCATATCATCCTTACCGATAACACTGTAACGGCAGTTAAAGAAGAATGAAATAACGATAGCGATCAATGCAAGGTGCCATGCAAGAAGGAATATAATAAGAACACCCCATAAAGGAATAACAAGTTCCTCACCATGTCTTTCAATTCTAAGAGAATTGTTTTTTAACTTATCAACGACAATAAGGAAAGCGGACTTAATCTTCTGTCCAAAAGTCTTATCCTTCTTGTTCTGTTCCTCAACAGTACCCTTAACATCCTGGTACTTATTGTCATCCTCATAATTGGTTGTATAGACATCTGTATTAGGCTTTTTAACTTTACCATTCTTTTCTAAATAAACCATAGCATCAAGGATATCATCATTACATGCATCCAATGCTTCCTTAGCCTCCTCGTAGCTAACATTTGCCTTACTTCTTAACTTCTCAACTTTCTCTAATCTTTCCATAATGATTACCTCTTTTCTTAAATATAATATTAGTTTTTGCAGTTATTTGTCAACAACTCTTTGCTGTTGATGGTATTATATTACCATTGTTAAATTAAACAGTCCTTTAAGAAAGATTAATATTAGATTAATTCTAGAAAATAATCATTAATAAAACAAATTGATTAAATAAACTATATTTCGGTGGTTTCACCACCCTGAGTGAAATAATATTTTATATGTTAGAAATGTTTCACGTGAAACATTGGTTGACCTTCTTCGAAGGTCAAAGATTCTTCGCTTCGCTCAGAATGACAACTCCCTCACCAATAAACATAATCCCGGTGGTTTCACCACCCTGAGTAGAATATTATTAATAGTATTTAGATCTATACAAAGTAATGAAGACATGGTAATTATTATCCAATATAAATATATTAAAGAGCATAATGGAATATTTTTCGGGCGTTGGTGTGCCTCGTTACTTAACGATCACAAGCGTAA
The DNA here is from genome assembly GCA_000621905.1 of Lachnospiraceae bacterium NC2004. Classification (GTDB taxonomy): domain Bacteria; phylum Bacillota; class Clostridia; order Lachnospirales; family Lachnospiraceae; genus NC2004. Next base: position 28,371 of record JHXB01000009.1, on the reverse strand, counting down.
GCGAAGTGAGAGTTTAGTAACGTAAGCTGCACACCTTCGAGCTGAGAAGCGTCCCGAAGAATATCCATTATGCTCTATTACTTATAATATTTTATACGAGTTTAGTACCGCTACGCCGAACTTGGTAGTGCAAACGTGTCTGAAAATAAATACCATGTCTTCTGTAGTATATATGTATCTACGCTTCTCTAATCCGAGAGGCGTCCCGAAATAATATTCATTATGCTCTATATTAATTATAATAATGTTTCACGTGAAACATATTATTGACTTTCTTCGAAAGTCAAAGATTCTTCGCTTTGCTCAGAATGACAACTCCATCATCAATAAACATAACCCCGGTGGTTTCACCACCCTGAGTAGATATATTGCTATTTATCTTAACGATTCTATACAAAGTGAGGAAGACATGGTAATTTATTGTAAGACACCTGTGAGGCGTCGGCACTTAACGAACACAATTTGTTGTGTGAGTTTAGTACCGCTACGCCGAACTTGGTAGTGCAAACGTGTCTTAAAATAAATACCATGTCTTCCGTAGATATGTCTATACATACTAAATCTTGTAAGAGCATAATGTAATATTTTGCGGGCGTTGGTGTGTCTCGTTACTTAACGATCACAATCGTAAGTGAAGTGAGAGTTTAGTAACGTGAGCTGCACACCTTCGAGCTGAGAAGCGTCCCGAAGAATATCCATTATGCTCTATAACTTATAATATTTATACGAATCTAGTACCGTTACGCCGAACTCGGTAGTGCAAACGTGTCTTAAAATAAATACCATGTCTTCTGTAGTATATATATCTACGCTTCTCTAATCCGAGAGGCGTCCCGAAATAATATTCATTATGCTCTATATTAATTATAATAATGTTTCACGTGAAACATATTATTGACTTTCTTCGAAAGTCAAAGATTCTTCGCTTCGCTCAGAATGACAACTCCCTCACCAATAAACATAATCCCGGTGGTTTCATCACCCTGAGTAGATATATTGCTATTTATCTTTGCGAATCTATACAAAGTAAGGAAGACATGGTAATTTTTATCCAATATAAATATATTAAAGAGCATAATGGAATATTTTTCGGGCGTTGGTGTGCCTCGTTACTTAACGAACACAAGCGTAAGCAATGTGTGAGTTTAGTAACGTGAGCTGCACACCTTCGAGCTGAGAAGCGTCCCGAAAAATAATCATTATGCTCTATATTACAATTAAATAAATTCCATGTCTTCCAAATTATTATATTATATCTACGCATTTTCGAGCCGAGAGGTGCCCCAATAAAATAACATATATTGCATAATTAAATATAATAATATTATACGCTTTATTAATTTCTAAATTTTACTGCAGTACCATACGCTATAACCTCAGCTGCACCTTGCACAATAGCAGAAGATGCATACCTAATATTCACAATAGCATCTGCATTCATAAGTTCAGCTTCAGCAACCATACGCTTAGTAGCAAGAGCTCTAGCCTCATTCATCATTTCATTATAAGCACCAAGCTCACCACCAACCATAGTCTTAAGACCCTGTGTAAAGTCCCTAACCATATTTTTAGATTGGATAGTACTGCCCTTAACAATACCAAGCATTTCAAGTTCCTTACCACTAATATAATCAGTATTTACTAAGATCATCTTCTTCTCCTCCTTGAATCTCTTTAATTCTTTCAATACATACATATATCATAGCAACTCCAAAAACAATTGGAATAATGCCAATCAATAACTTTAATATTAAACCCTTAACAAGAAACATAATAAAAGCAAAATATAAAATGTAATAAATAATCAATATCACAGTAATAGTGATAGGTGCAATCATCTTCTTCATATGTTCATCCATAAAACCACCTCACATATATAAATTCTAGCACATATTTATACCTATGTCACGAATATTATCATATAATGAATGTTTCACGTGAAACATTGGTTGACCTTCTTCGAAGGTCAAAGATTCTTCGCTTCGCTCAGAATGACAACTTCCTCACCAATAAACATAATCCCGGTGGTTTCACCACCCTGAGTAGATATATTGCTATTTATCTTTGCGATTCTATACAAAGTAAGGAAGACATGGTAATTTATTGTAAGACACCTGCGAGGCGTCGGCACTTAACGAACACAATTATTTGTGTGAGTTTAGTACCGCTACGCCGAACTTGGTAGTGCAAACGTGTCTTAAAATAAATACCATGTCTTCGTTATATATCTATCCCAAATAATATCCATTATGTTCTATATTGTACTTAATTTCGTAGATATATATACATAATGTTTCACGTGAAACATTTATTGACTTTCTTCGAAAGTCAAAGATTCTTCGCTTCGCTCAGAATGACAACTCCCTCACCAATAAACATAATCCCGGTGGTTCCACCACCCTGAGTAGATATATTATAAATTGTTATACGAATAAAAAAGCAATATATGTTATTTTATGGGCGTTGGTGTGCCTCGTTACTTAATGAGTGCAATCGGAGTATTGCACGAATTTAGTAACGTGAGCTGCACACCTTCGAGCCGAGAGGCGCCCCTATAAAATAATATATATTGCTGTAAATAATCTAATATATCTACGCCCTACATCTCTTCTACAACCCCAATTCCAATCAACTCAAGTGCATCCTTAATAACCCTCTTAGTAATCTCAACAACCTTAATCCTAGCCATCTTCAAATTCTCATCCTCAACATTAATCCTATTCTCATGATAGAATCTGTTAAAACTCTGAGCAACAGAAACAGCATATCTGGTAATAACAAAAGGTTCAAGCTTATCAGCCGCATCAATAATAACCTCTTTGAAACGACTAATATCCTTAAGAAGATTCATAGTCTCATCATCTGTAATAAGGCTGTAATCAATGTCACCCTCAACATGATCTATACCAGCTTTTCTAAGAACACTTGCAGCTCTTGCATAAGTATATTGAACATAAGGACCGGTCTCACCATCAAAATTGAGAATCTTATCCCAGTTAAAAGCAACATCCTTAATTCTCTGATTAAATAAATCATTGAAAATGATAGCGCCAACACCTATAATCTTAGCAGTCTCATCTTTGTCGGAAATGTCAGGATTCTTCTCATTAATAATCTCTTTAACTTTATCAATAGACTGATGAAGAATATCCTCAGCAAAAATAATATTACCGGAACGGGTAGCAAGTTTAGCACCGCCAAGACTAACCAATCCGTAAGGAACATGAACAAGTTTATCAAAGTAATCATATCCCATTAACTCAATAACTTTAAAAACCTGCGCAAAATGAAGTTTCTGTTCCTGACCGGTAACATATACACATTTATCAAAGTTATATGTATCATGACGATAAAGGATAGCAGCAAGATCTCTTGTAGCATAGATAGAACTTCCATCTTTCTTAAGAATAAGACAAGGGGCCATGTCATAATCATCAAGAGGAACAATCTTAGCACCCTCACTCTCAACAAGAAGATTCTTCTCATTAAGGAGATTAACAACATTCTCAGTCTTATCACGATAGAAAGACTCACCGTTGAACGAATCAAATCCCATACCTAACAGATCATATATTCTCATATACTCTTTAAGACTGATATCTTTAAACCACTGCCAGATTTCAAGAGCCTCTTCATTACCCTGCTCCATCTTAGCAAACCACTCTCTTGCCTCATCATTTAAAGAATCATCTTTCTCTGCCTCTTCATGGAACTTAACATAGATATTCATAAGAGCAAGAACTCCGTCCTTCTCAATATCTTCTTTGTTACCCCATCTCTTATAAGCAACAATAAGCTTACCAAACTGAGTACCCCAGTCACCAAGATGATTTATTCTGGTAACATTGTATCCCATCTTAGAGAAAATCTTATAAAGCGAATTACCAATAATAGTAGTTCTAAGATGACCAACATGGAAATTCTTAGCAACATTAGGTGAAGAATAATCGATGCAAATGTTTTTGCCGGCACCAATATCAAGAGAACCATAGTTATCATCAGAAGCAACCTCAATAACCTCTTTAACAAACATTTCCTTATTAACGAAGAAATTAAGATAAGCACCCTGAATCTTAACCTCATTAATATAATCAGGCTTACCAATCTTATTAGCAATATCTTCAGCAATCATATTGGGAGCTTTTCTCATAACCTTAGCAAGAGAAAAGCATGGAAATGCAAAATCTCCAAGCTCTGGTTTAGGAGGAATCTCGATAAGTTTCTCAATATCAGAAACCTGTAACTCCTCAATATTATCAGCAAGTAAATTAATAATCTTGTTTTTCATAACATCCTCCAAAATTATATTATAAATGTTTCACGTGAAACATTCTTATTATACAAAGATTCTTCGCTTCACTCAGAATGACATATTCTCACCTTGCAGCGGTAATAAATCTAATCTCGGTGGTTCCACCACCCTGAGGTTTATTATAATATTAATGATATTATAAATATATGTAATATTACTCTATAATACTTTATTAGTCTACTATATTATATAGATTCTCCACTCAGAATGACATATTCTTGCCTTACGGCAGTAATTTAAGCATGTTACTGTTAAACGACAGACTGTATAAAAACGTCGGTACTTAACGAGTGCAAGTAAAACGCAGCACGAGTTTAGTACCGCTACGTTTTTACCCAAGCGAAAGCGTGTCTGTCATTAACAGTAACATGCATAAAAATATATAATAATCACATACAAATAATAAACTACAAATAATTCTTAACAGGAATCTTAGAATAAACCGCAAAACCACCATCTTTGGTATTAGTGAAATTAATAACTCCGTTAAGTAAGAAAATCTTCTCATACATATTAGCCACAATAGAATTAGGTGACTCAGTAATCTCTTGATAGAAATTAATATATTTACCGATAACATTTCCTGAAACGGTAAGATATCCATCATCATAAACAAGTTTAAGATTAATCTCCTTAGGTGAACACTTCAAAATAAAAGAATTAATCAAACCTTTTATAAATCCTAACAAACATCTGTTCATATTAAAATCTATCATATCAATTGGCTTAATATTAGAAACAGTAACCTTAAACTTAATATCAGGATAAATATGAGTCATCTCACCAATGTACTCATTAAGTCCATTAAGAAGTGTCTTATCAGGTTCATTGTTAAGAAATCTGGTAAGCATAGAATCTGACTTATTAATAATATCCTCTAAATCTTTATGATTCTGTGTCAAAATCTGCTTAGCTCTGACATGATCTGCCTCAATAAAATTGATACCGGTCATCATTTCCTTAAGAGCATCTCTTGAAGGATCGACAAATGTAGACTTAGACTTAGCAACAATAGTATCAAACTTGCTCTTATCAAGATTAATAAGTCTCTTCTTCTGAGTAACCTCTTTAAGCTCGGTAATAAATGCTTCGTTGGAATATTCAGCAATCTGCATCTTAAAATCTTTCTTAAGAGTTTCAAGATAGCTAATAAAATCAATCTTCTCTCTAACTCTATTAGAGACAGAATCAAAAATCTTCTCGGCAGATTCATACTTCTCTTTAGCATTTGCCTCATTCTTAAGAAGAACATCTAAATCAACATCAGCAGAATCAACCTCAATAAACTCATGTCTAGAATGAGGAGAAAAAACAGCATCTGTGTTATTGCTCTCATGTTCTATATTCTGAATCTTCTTGATATCTTCTACCTTAAGAGAAGCCTCTTTAAGATCCATCTCAGCGTTAACCATATTATTATGAAGCTGATCAAGACTAACTGAAAGCTCATCAATCTCTTCATTAAGCTGAGCAATATAATCATCAATCATCTTATAATTGATATTCATAAGACAACCTCCTGTCTTAATTTATAAAGGTTCCTTAGTAGGCGTACCGGCCTTTCTTGGATATTTCTTAGAAATAGGCTTAATCTTGTCAATTAAAACCAGGTTTCTATTGAGCTCAAATTCATCAAAATCAAGTTCAATACAATCTCTGACCTTACCACCTAATATATCAACCGCCTTCTTAGCGGCATGTAACTCATCCTTTATATTAACAGATTTATAAGATATAAAACAACCCTTAACTTTAACAAATGGCAAAGAGTACTCCAAAAGGGTACTCATATTGGCAACAGCCCTGGAAACAGCGTAGTCATACTGTTCTCTGTGTTCAGGTTTTCTTCCAATATCCTCAGCTCTTCCATGTACCAATTTAACATCGTCAAATGAAAGCGTCTCGCATACACTGTCAAGAAACTTTAATCTCTTATTCAAAGAATCAAGAAGAGTAAGCTTAATTGAAGGAACCATAATCTTAAGAGGAATGCCCGGAAAACCTGCGCCTGTACCAATATCAATAATCTTAGCATTTTCAATATCAATATACTTAAGTAAAATGATACTATCAAGAAAATGCTTTATTATAACTTCATCCTTCTCAGTAATAGCAGTAAGATTCATAACTTTATTAGTCTCAATAAGCATCTCATAATACTTATTGAATTGATCAAGTTGCTTATCAGTAATATCAATATCATATTTATTAGCAACAGTTTTTAAAAAATCCATACTAAACCTTCCTATAAAACAGTTATCCCTTCGGGATAAAGATTCTTCGCTTCGCTCAGAATGACACAAATTTCACCACACTACAACCAAAAACCAAACCCCGGTGGCCCCGCCACCCTGTAGGTATATATTCAGTCATTAATAAAGTATACTATGTTCAGCCATAACCAGAGTAAGTTAGTATTTATCTGTTAGGCGACAAATAATATAAAACCTATAATTATACGGAGCATAATGAATTATTATTTAGGGCGTTTGTGCGCCTCGTTACTTAACGAACACGAGTGTAAGCGAAGTGTGAGTTTAGTAACGTGAGCTGCGTACAATCGAGCCGAGAGGCGACCATAAAAAATAATCATTATGATCCCCTATGTTATTATTATTATTTTCTTATGTATACCTCTAGCACCGCACAATCCGCCGGACTAACTCCCTGTATCCTTGACGCCATACCAAGCGTCTCAGGCCTAATCTTTTTAAGTTTCTCCCTCGCCTCAATCCTAAGACTCTCAACATCATCATAGTCAATATCATCAGGAATCTTTTTATTCTCCATCTTAAGAAAATGCTTAATCTGCCTGGTCTGTCTCTCAATATAACCTTCATACTTGATATTAATATAAACCTGTTCTTTAATAATATCAGAAAGTTCTTCTCTATCAGGATCTATCTCTGCAATTAAATCATAATCAAGTTCAGGACGCTTCATAAGATCAGCCAAAGAACAAGCAGTCTTTAAAGGAGCGCTATTCTTAGATGCAAGAAAATCCTGCATATTCTTATTAGCACCAACCATAACATTTTTAAGACGATTAATCTCAGCTTCTATCTTAGCTTCTTTATCTAAAAGAGCATTGTATCTCTCATCATCAATAAGACCAACTTCGTGTCCAATCTTAGAAAGTCTTATATCAGCATTATCCTGTCTTAAAAAAAGCCTGTATTCAGCCCTTGAAGTCATCATTCTGTAAGGCTCATTGGTCTCCTTGGTAACAAGATCATCAATCAAAACACCGATGTACGCCTCAGATCTGTTTAAAACAACAGGCTCTAATCCCTTAACCTTCCTAGAAGCATTGATACCCGCAATAATACCTTGTGCTGCAGCCTCTTCATATCCTGAACTTCCATTAAACTGTCCTGCACTAAAAAGATTCTTAATCCTCTTAAACTCCAAAGAAGCCTTAAGTTCAGTACCCGCAATACAATCATATTCAATAGCGTAAGCATTTCTCGTAATCTTAACATTTTCAAGACCAGGAACAGTCCTATACATCTGAAACTGCACGTCCTCAGGAAGTGAAGAAGACATGTCGCCAACATACATTTCAGTAGTAAATTCACCCTCAGGCTCAATAAAAACGTGGTGTCTCTCTTTGTCAGCAAATGTCATAACTTTGCTCTCAATACTAGGACAATATCTAGGTCCCGTACTCTCAATATCACCATTATAAAGAGGCGAACGCTCAATATTATCTCTTATAATCTTGTGAGTCTCTTCATTGGTATAAGTAAGCCAGCAGCTAATCTGCTTCCTGCTGATATCTTTACCAATATTGTCAAATGAAAACGGCACAACCACTTCATCACCCGGTTGCTCTTCCATTTTAGAAAAATCAACAGTCCTTCCATCAATTCTTGCCGGAGTTCCTGTCTTAAATCTATTCATTTTAATTCCATATTTTAAAAGGGAATCTGTAAGATAGTTAGCAGCTTTAAGCCCGTTAGGACCTGTATTCTCGCTTACATCACCATATACACATCTCGCATTAAGATATGTTCCGGTACATAAGATAACAGCATCTGCATAATATTCTGCATTTGAAGTAAGAACAACACCTTTGACGGTATAATTAGTTTCATCTCCTTCAATAATTAACTCCTTAATCTCACCCTGTCTTAATGTAAGATTATCAGTATGTTGAAGGGTTCTTCTCATCTCTTCACTATAGCGCTCTTTGTCTGCCTGCGCGCGAAGTGAATGAACGGCAGGACCTTTAGACTTGTTTAGCATACGGGACTGAAGATAGGTCTTATCTATATTTTTACCCATCTCACCACCAAGAGCGTCAATCTCTCTAACCAAATGTCCCTTAGAACTACCACCAATATGAGGATTACAAGGCATAAAAGCAATGCTCGACATACTGACAGTAAACATAATAGTATTAAGACCAAGCCTGCTAGAAGCAAGTGCTGCTTCACATCCGGCATGACCTGCACCAACTACAATTACATCATAAGTCTCTTTAACAACCATACTATCCTACTTTCCCACACAGAAATCACTAAATACTTTATCAAGAAGGTCATCTGAATAACTCTCTCCAATTACATCACCGAGAGCCTCGTAAGCCTCCAACAAATCTATAGTATAAAAATCTTCGCTGACATCAGCATTAATACTGTCTTTAACATTTGTCAAAGAATCAAAGGAACGAATCAATGCGTCCTTCTGTCTTTCATTTGCAATAATAATATCATGATTGGTATCAATCTCACCTTTAAAGAACATATCCTTTAAGACATTAACAAAATCATCAATACCTTCGTTATCTTTCATTGAAGACTCAATAATACTAATATCCTTATCAAATAACATTTTAATATCGTCAAATGTTACCTGTAAATCCAAATCGCATTTATTTAAAATGACAATAATATTCTTATCCTTGATAAATTCCGCAATCTCTCTGTCTTCCTCAGAAAGTTTAACAGAACCATCAACAACATATATAATTAAGTCAGATTTATCAATCTCACTCTTAGCCTTGTCAACACCAATACTTTCAACAATATCATCAGTGTCCCTGATACCTGCAGTATCTACAATATTAAGAGGAATACCACCAATAATAGCTTTCTCCTCTAAAGTATCTCTTGTAGTTCCGGCAACATCAGTAACGATCGCCCTCTCTTCTTTAAGAAGAACATTTAGAAGCGACGACTTACCTGCATTTGGCTTACCGACAATAACTGTCCTTACACCTTCATTAACAATTCTACCTTCATTATAAGAATCAATCAAGCATTTTATCTCATTTAAAATGTCATCGACTATTGAAAGTAATTTCTCCTTAAATCCATCTAACGACACATGCTCAGGATCATCAAGAGCGTACTCTAAGTATGCATTTTCTTGAATAATTCTCTCTCTTAGACTTCTAATCTTATCGCTTAACTCTCCATCAAGCTGTCTGATTGAAATATTAAGTGCTCTGTCATTGTCAGCCTGAATAACATTCATAACTGCTTCAGCCATAGCCATATCAATCTTACCGTTTAAGAATGCTCTTTTAGTATATTCACCTGGTTCAGCTAACCTGCATCCATACTTAAGAAGTAAATTAAGCACCTTATTAGCAACAAATACTCCTCCATGAAGCTGAAGTTCAACCACATCTTCACCTGTGTATGATTTAGGAGCTTTCATATAAAGTACTAATCCCTCATCAATCAATGTTCCGTCTTTAGGATCTACTATCTTACAAAGATGCGCAGTATATGTCTTAGTATTAATTAAATCAAAATCTTCTCTCTTGGCAAATGCAATCTTAACCACTACTTTAAGTGCATCTTCTCCACTAACTCTGATAATTGAAATACCTGAGTTAGTAAGGCCTGAACAGATTGCAGCAATAGTATCATTTTCTTTAACCATATTATAACTCCTAATTGATAAGTGGGGATTATCCCCTGGTAAATTACTCCTAATTAATAAGCCTTCCCCTAAAAGGGGAAGGCTTTTAATCTTACCTTCTTCTATCCTTTAATACGATGACAACCTTTCTATATGGCTCCTCACCTTCAGAACGAGTTACAACATATCTGTCATTCTGAAGTGCAGAATGAATAATTCTTCTCTCATAAGGATTCATAGGCTCTAAATAAACAGGACGACGAGTCTTAGCAACCTTACGCGCAACATTTCTTGCGAGATGCTCTAATGTCTTCTTACGTCTTGCCCTATATCCTTCGGTATCAATCTTAACTCTTACATACTGATCACTAATCTTGTTGGTATAAAGACTTGTAAGATACTGAATGCTGTCTAATGTAGCACCTCTCTTACCAATTAAAAGTCCCATCTCCTCACCAGAAAGATCAATATCAAGATCGTTGTATTCCTTGTTAAATGTAATCTCAATCTTAGTATCAACCTTCATAGCCTTAAATATATCAGCTAAATATGCTTCGGTCTTAGATATAACTTCATCAAGATTAGAAGGGGTGATAATCTCTCTCTCAACTTTTGGCTTGCTCTCAACAACAGGCTCAGTCTTAACCTCAGCAGGAGCCTCGTATTTCTTCTCTTCTTTAACAACAGGCTTCTCTTCAACTTTTGGCTTAAATTCTTTCTTAGGTTTCTTAACCTCAGGCTTCTTATTAACAGAGGTCTTGTTGTTATATGTATCAACATTAACCTGCTCTTCCTTAACCTCCATAGTGAACTTAGGCTTCTTCTCTTCCTTAGCAGCCTTCTCTTCTTTCTCTTTAGCTGCCTTAATTAACTCTTCCTCACCTTCCTGCTTAACTCTTGCTTTAATAATAGCAGGCTTCTTACCAATTCCTAAAAATCCTGATGAACCTTCATCAACAACTTCATAAACTAACTCTGCACTAGGCACACCAAATGACATACTTGCCTCTGTAATTGCCTCATCAACTGAACTTCCTTCAAAATTCTGATACTCAAAATCCATACTAACTAATCCTCCTTATTGTGATTACTTGCCCTCATTCATCATATTGGCAAGCTTAGCAATGTCACCGAATCCCTTGTCTTTCTTCTTATCTTTCTTAGAATCGGTCACTGCCACTTCATCCTTAACTGTTCTCTCTACAGGAGTATACTCAATACCCTTTGTACTTAACTTGGCAGCTTTTGAAATATCATTGCTCTTATTTAATCTGGTACCATCAGGCGTCTTAGGGTTGGTACCTGCAGTATCAGCCGCGTTAGAGCTGGCCTCCATCATCTTCTCGTAAAAACTCTTCTTGCCTGACTTCTCAGCTTTCTCCTTCTGCTTGGCAATCATCTCATCGATATCAATGTGATCGAAGTAAATGTTGAAACCAACCTGCTGAATTACATTGAATAAAGCCTTAGCAGCCCAATAAAGACCTATACCACAAGGCAGACTATAATAGAAAATAAGACTGACAATAGGCATAGTATTGGTCATAACTTTCATGTAATTACCCATAGCTGCCTGGTCTCCGGTCATCTCAGGCTGACGAATAGTCTTAGTCTGAAGCCACTGGAATAAAGCAGCAAGAAATGGAATCAACAAATATATAGATACACCATGCTGATTAGGATAATCTGACACATTTAATTTGAAAATGAAATTATTAAGCGATCTTATACGTTTAACAGAATCTACTGAAATGCTTTCAAGTACATCAGGGTGATTCTTAAATATCTCCCTTGCCTTCTCGTAAGTCTCATCCTTAAATCTGTAAACTACAGATACTACATCCTCAACACTGGTAGGATCCTTATAATATCTGGTTGCCTGAAGTTCCTTAGCTATCTCTTCCATGTCATCTTTAATAGATGGCTCTTCCTTCATAGCTACAACCATAGGCTTAGCAATCTCAGTGTATGACTTACCTACAATATCAATATAATTAGGAATATTATATATAATCTTAATGACACCAAAAAGTATAATCATCTGAATGATCATAGGAAGACATCCACTTGTAGGAGAAGTACCATACTTCTTATAGATAGCACTCTGCTCCTGCTGCATAGCAAGCATGCTCTCCTGATCCTTCTTATCTCTATACTTTCTCGAAATCTTGTTGAGTTCAGGCTGAATTACCTGAGTAACCTTACTCTTCTTCTGTTGAATGTAGATAAATGGAAATAATATTAACTGAACAAATGCTGCAAATAATATTATTGTTAAACCAAGATTAGTTACACCCATATTACCGAGCATAACATATATAAAGTTCATAACATAACCAAATATCTTGGCAATAAAGTCGATCACTTAAATTTCCTCCTAAAGTCCGGTACCGGATCATAGCCTCCATTTGAAAATGGATTACATCTCAAAACTCTCCAAATTGCAAGCAAACTTCCTATAATAACGCCATTCTTCTCTATTGCTTCACAAGCATAGCAAGAACAGGTTGGAATGTACTTACATGTTGGATAAGGCTTCAATCTCGATAAAAACTTTTGATAAAAATGAATTAATGAAATAAATAACTTTCTTATCATTAATCATCATCCTTAAACATATGATGAATATGAAGCAAATGTCTAAAAGACTTGTTAAGCTGCTGACATTTTAAACCAACAACCTTAGGTCTTGCGATGACTACTATATCAAAGCCCTGCTTCATATCATCGACATTCATTCTATAGCATTCTCTTACTAATCTGGAAAACCTATGTCTTATTACACTGTTACCGATCTTCTTACTAACGGATATACCTAATCTGTTATAGCCCAAATTGTTGAATCTGATATACATGACAATATCACTGTTGGCTCTCGAATTATGTGTTTTATAACAAACAGAGAAGTCTCTGTTCTTAAGTGAAACGTAATCTCTCAAATTAAATCATATCCTTAGAAAAAAAGGGGCCGCAAAAAGTCACGACCTCCTTAACCATAACTATAATAAGATTAAGCTGTTAACTTATGTCTTCCTTTAGCTCTTCTTGATGCTATTACCTTACGTCCATTGGCAGTTCTCATTCTCTTACGGAAACCATGAACCTTAGATCTCTGTCTCTTCTTAGGCTGAAATGTCATCTTCATAGTAAAACACCTCCTTCAATCTATTACTGTTCCTAATGCTTTAAAAAAAGCCCTAATTAAAAACACCATTTCGTATTATATGTAATAAATGGCTATAAGTCAAGTAAAATAAGCATTTTTTATTTATCAAACTTATCAACATTTATCAACACTATTATAAACATTTTGTTCATAACTATGATTAAAATGACTAGTGTTTACATAAAATTACTCTAAAAAATGTTCATAACTCGTTGATAATGTTTGTAACTACACATTTTATAAGGCTTTTTATCTTTTATTATTGTTATCAAAAATTTTTTTATATATTTTTTCCCTATACTCTATTATTATATTTATAATGAGTTTCTTCTATATAAATGTATATTTTTTATAATGTTTATTATTAGTTATTAACTTTTTGTTTTAAATTTGATTAATTTATGATACAATGTTATACGTGACAAATGCGTTATTTTTCGATTTAAAGGAGTTTAACTATGGAAAAGGTCATAAAAGATAACTGGAATGATATTCTCTCAATTATGAACGACAGAGGTACATCACAGCCGGTAATCACTGCATGGCTTAAGCCACTCGAATTATATAAGATAGAAGACGGTGTCATTTACTTTCTTGTTAATAATGATCAGAGAGCAATTGACTTCATGAAAGCCAAGTACTTAGATATTGAACTTTTAATGGCTATTCAGGAATATACAGGCAATTCTGACATTACATCTATTAAGTTTCTTCTTAATAATGAAGAACTTGATCAGAATAGGAATTCTAATGTCAATATAAGTAACAGTGCTTATATGCAGAATCTCAATCCTAAATATACATTTGAATCATTTGTCGTAGGTGACAATAACAGACTTGCTCAGGCTACCGCTATTGCTGTTGCAGAAGCTCCCGGTAAGATTTACAATCCTCTATTTATATATGGAGACTCAGGACTTGGTAAGACTCACCTTATTCAGGCTATCGCTCACTACATATTAGATAGTAATCCTGATAGTAAGGTTCTTTATGTTACCTCAGAGAAGTTTACCAATGAGCTTATTGAGTCAATCAAGACAGGTAATACCAGCGAATTTCGTAAGAAGTACAGAGAGTTAGACGTTCTTTTGATTGATGATATCCAGTTTATTGTCAATAAAGACAACACTCAGGAAGAGTTCTTCAATACATTTAACGCTCTTAGAGAGTACGATAAACAGATTATCTTATCAAGTGATAAGCCTCCTAAAGATCTTAACGGTCTTCCTGAAAGACTTATCAACAGATTCCAGAGCGGAGTTTTAGCTGATATTGGTTCTCCTAACTACGAGATTCGTATGGCTATCTTAAAGAAGAAATGCGAAACAGAGCATATCAACAACATAAGCGATGAGATATTAGACTATATTGCCAACAATATTACTTCTAATATAAGAGAGCTCGAAGGAGCACTTAACAAGATATGTGTTTACAATAAGATTACATCTAACAGTGAGCCTATATCTTTATCATTTGCAGAAGAAGCTCTTAAAGATATGATTAATCCTGAGAATATCCATGAGATTACTCCGGAACTTATCATTGATACTGTTTGCAAACATTATAATCTTACATTGGAGCAGATTCAAAGTAAGAACAGGTCTCAGAGCATATCTAAGCCTAGAATGATATGTATGTATCTTTGCAGAAACCTTCTATCTAATATGACTCTTAAACAGATAGGAAGTTATCTTGGCAATAAGAACCATACAACAGTTATGCACGGAGCTGAAACCATCATGAATGAGATGGAACATGATGATAACTTGCGTAATACTATAGATAGCCTTATTAATAAGATATCATCCAATTGATTTTATTATAAATATCCTTTATTACAATGTGTCATTCTGAGCGCAGCGAAGAATCTTTATAACTTACACTATGTGATAACAAAATGTACATAACAATATTGATAACATGTTGATTGAAGGTATATATAATATTTAATAAGAAATAACCATAAATATTTATCCTCATTAACAAACATTCAACCTTACATGATATCAACGAGTTATCAATCATTATTTTGTTAAAGAATTAACTATTTTAGATACTTTTGAGGGTTATCAACTTATTGACAGCCCCTAATAATACTTAAACTATAAATTATTAATATATTATGTAACACGCGCGATGTGTCCTAAGCATAATATCCGGGAAGGAGTTTATGAACAATGAAGATTATCTGTTCAAAATCAAACCTCTTACAAGGCATCAATATGGTACTTAGAGCAGTACCTGCACATTCAAGTCTTAATGTATTAGAGTGTATTCTCTTTGATGTTAGTGAAGATACAATTACATTAACAGGAAGTAATATGGAGTTAGGTATAGAGACCAAAGTAGTCGGAGATATCTTAGAACCTGGTCGTATTGCACTTAATGCTAAGTTCTTATCAGATATTGTAAGAAAGCTCGCTGATAACAATATTACTATTGAGACAGATGAGTACCATCATGCAAGCATTTCCTGTGAGAAGGCTAAGTTTGATATTCCTGGTAGAAGTGGTGATGATTTTCCTGAGTTACCTTCGGTTGACAAGAATGTGTTCATAACTCTTAACCAGTTTTCATTCCGTTCAATGATTAACGAGACCATTTTCTCAACATCAGACATCGAAGAAAATAAACTTATGACCGGTGAGTCTATCAAGATGATTAACGGTAAGGTTCGTATTACCTCTCTTGATGGTCATCGTATAGCAATGAGATATTATGATATCAAGGCAAATGAAGGAGAAGCGATAGATATAATCGTTCCCGGTAAAGCACTTGCCGATCTTGCTCGTATTGTACAGGGAGATTCATATAGCGAGATTACAATGTATGTTACCCAGTATCACGCTTTGTTTGAATTTGACCAGACAAGAGTGGTTGCAAGACTTTTAGAGGGTAAATACTACCCTGTAGATCAGATGATTACTGATGATTATGATACCAAGATTGAGGTTAACAAGGCAGATTTTATAAGCTGTCTTGACAGATCAATACTTCTCACAAGCGGATCAGACAGTAAGCCTATTGTATTTAACCTTGTTGGGAACAATATGGAGCTTACAATCCAGTCAGATTCAGGTTCAATGCGTGAGAATATTGAAGTTGTTAAGGAAGGTAAGGATTTTAGGGCAGGATTTAACCCTAAGTTCTTGCTTGATGCATTTAGAGCGATTGATGATGAGACTATCTCTATATATTTCATCAATGATAAGACACCATGTAGTATCAAGAATGATAATAAGGATTATATCTACATTATCCTTCCTGTGACAATATCGTAGAAATGAGTTGACTTTCTTACGAAAGTCAAAGATCCTTCGCTACGCTCAGGATGACAAGTGAAATGATATAGATATTTAATGTCATTCTGAGGAGCAAAGCGACGAAGAATCTTTGCCTTTCTTTGAAAGGTAATATAATTAAAGAGGAACAACCATGAAGATAGAACTAAGAGAAGAATACATCAAGCTTGGTCAGGCTTTAAAGGCCGCAGGCCTTGTAAGCTCAGGCATTGAGGCTAAGGTAGTAATACAAGATGGCGAAGTAAAGGTTAACGGTGAGGTAGATACCCGCCGCGGTAAAAAGCTTTATTCAGGCGATACAGTTGAATTCAACAACGAAACAATAGAGATAGTATAAGATATGTTTATTAACTCTTTAGACCTTAAGAATTTTAGAAATTATGATAATCTCCACATAGAATTTGATTCACATATCAACATTCTTTACGGAGATAATGCACAGGGTAAGACAAATATATTAGAGGCTTTGTTTATGTCAGCTACCACCAAGTCTCATCGCGGTGGTAAGGATAAAGAGATGATTAGATTCTCTGAAGATGATTGTCACATAAAGACAATAGTTTCTAAGGATGACATATTAAGAAAGATAGATATGCATCTCAAACGCCGCAGCAAGAAGGGAATAGCAATAGATGGCATTAATATAAGGCGTTCATCTGAGCTTTTTGGTCTGTTAAATATCATATTCTTCTCACCGGAAGACCTTAGTATTATTAAACAGGGACCTGACAAGAGGCGTAGATTTCTTGATATTGAGTTATGCCAGTTAGACAAGATATATCTTACATATCTTGCTAAATATAATAAGATTCTTTTTCAGCGAAACAATCTCTTAAAGCAGATCAATTACGACAGAAGTAAGCTTGATATGCTTGATGTATGGGATGAACAGCTTGTAACATACGGATCTTATATAATTGATAAACGAGCCGATTTCATTTTAAATCTCAATGAGATTATAAGAGAGAAGCATGATAAGCTTACCGGTTCGCTAGAGAAGATATCTATCGACTATGAGAAATCAACGGAGTCGTCATCATTTGCCGAAAGATTAAAGGCTGCAAGAGAGGATGACTTAAGAAGATATATAACAACCGTTGGTCCTCATAGAGATGATATGATATTTATGACAAATGATATAGATATCAGAAAATTTGGTTCACAGGGACAAGTGAGAAGCGCAGCTTTGTCGCTTAAACTTTCCGAGATAGAGATTGTAAGAAGCAGAATCAAGGAATCACCGGTACTTCTGCTTGATGATGTTTTGTCGGAGCTTGATTCTAACAGACAGAATTATTTGCTCAATAATATAGATGATGTGCAGGTTATTATTACCTGTACAGGATTAGATGAATTTGTTAATAAGAGACTTCCTATCGACAGAGTCTATAAAGTTGTCGAGGGAACAGTCACATTAAAGGAGGAATAACATGGCTGTAGAGCATGAGTACGAAGCAGGTGAGATCCAGATACTTGAAGGATTAGAGGCTGTAAGAAAGAGACCGGGTATGTATATTGGTTCGACTTCCGAAAGAGGACTTCATCATCTGGTGTACGAGATTGTAGATAACTCTGTTGATGAGGCGTTGGCAGGTTATTGTACTGAGATTGAGGTATTTATCAATCCTGACAAGACAATTACTGTAATCGACAATGGTCGTGGTATTCCTATCGGTATTCACCCAAAAGCAGGAATTCCTGCTGTAGAGGTAGTATTTACAGTGCTTCACGCCGGTGGTAAGTTTGGCGGTGGCGGATACAAGGTATCCGGTGGACTTCATGGTGTAGGTGCATCTGTTGTTAATGCTTTATCTACATGGCTTGAAGTTGAGATTTTCAAAGACGGCAAGATTTATAAACAGCGCTACGAGAAGGGTAAACCATGTTATCCGTTAGAGGAGGCAGGTAAGACTTCAAGAGTTGGAACCAAAGTTACATTTTTGGCTGATGATACCATCTTTGAGACATTAGAATATGATTATGATACATTAAGAGCCAGATTAAGAGAGACTGCATTTCTTACCAAGGGACTTAAGGTTACGCTTACAGACCTTCGTCCGGGCAAAGAGAAGGAAAGAAGTTTCCACTATGAAGGCGGTATTGTAGAATTTGTTGAATATATCAACAGACATAAAGATGCCCAGTATAACAAGGTTATCTACTGTGAGGGCAATAGAGACGGAGTTGAGGTAGAGGTTGCATTTCAGCATAATGACTCATTTAATGAGACTACCTACAGCTTTGTTAATAACGTAATTACTCCTGAGGGTGGTACACATCTTACAGGTTTTAGAAACGCAATAACCAAGACATTTAATGATTATGCGAGAACCAACAACCTCCTCAAAGAGAAGGATGATAATCTCTTAGGTGAGGATTTAAGAGAGGGTATGGCAGCAATCATAAGTGTTAAGATTGGAGAGCCACAGTTTGAGGGACAGACCAAGCAGAAGCTTGGTAACTCTGAGGCAAGAGGAGCTGTAGATTCGGTGGTTTCAGAGCAGCTTACCTACTTCTTAGAGCAGAATCCTACAATTGCTAAGGCTATTGTCAATAAGGCAATAGTTGCTCAGCGTGCAAGAATAGCCGCTAGAAAGGCAAGAGATGTTGCAAGAAAGTCAACATTATCAGATAACATGGCGCTTCCTGGCAAGCTTGCCGATTGTTCATCTAAAAATGCTGATGAGTGCGAGATTTACATAGTCGAGGGAGATTCAGCGGGTGGATCTGCTAAGACTGCTCGTAATCGTGCAACACAGGCTATTCTTCCACTTAGAGGTAAGATTCTTAACGTTGAGAAGGCTCGTATTGACAAGATTCTTGTAAATGAAGAGATTAAGGCGATGATTACCGCATTTGGTACAGGTATTCACGACAATTTTGATATAAGTAAGCTTCGTTATAACAAGATTATTATAATGACGGATGCCGATGTTGACGGTGCTCACATTGCAACGCTGTTGTTAACATTTTTCTATAGATTTATGCCTGAACTAATTAAGCAGGGACATGTGTATCTTGCACAGCCACCTCTTTATAAACTTGACAAGAACAAGAAGACATGGTATGCATATTCAGATGCTGAACTTGATAAGATACTTCAGGAAGTTGGTCGTGACAGTAACAACAAGATTCAGCGTTATAAAGGTCTTGGAGAGATGGATGCAGATCAGCTTTGGGAGACAACTATGGATCCTGCAAAGCGTATACTTCATCAGGTTAATATTGATCCTGCCACAGAGTCAGAGGTTGATGTAGTATTCAACACTTTGATGGGTGATAAGGTAGAGCCTAGAAGAGAGTTTATCGAAGAAAATGCCAGATATGTAACTAATCTTGATGTATAGGAGGTAGACCTTTGGACGAGAACGAAATATTTGACAAAGTAAATGAAGTCGATTTAAAAAAGACCATGGAGCGCAACTACATTGACTACGCAATGTCAGTAATTGTAGCGCGTGCGCTTCCTGATGTAAGAGACGGTCTTAAGCCTGTACAGAGGCGTATCCTTCATTCAATGATAGAACTTAACAATGGTCCCGACAAACCACACCGTAAGTGTGCCCGTATTGTCGGAGATACCATGGGTAAATATCACCCACACGGTGACAGTTCAATCTATGAGGCGTTAGTTAAGTTGGCCCAGGAGTGGAATACAAGATATATGCTTGTTGATGGACATGGTAACTTTGGTTCTGTCGATGGCGATTCTGCTGCTGCAATGCGTTATACCGAGGCAAGACTTTCTAAGATTTCAATGGAGATGACTGCAGATATCAACAAAGATACGGTAGATTTTGTACCTAACTTTGATGAGACAGAGAAAGAACCTGTAGTTCTTCCTAGCCGTTATCCTAACCTTCTTGCTAACGGTACATCAGGTATTGCGGTAGGTATGGCTACCAATATTCCGCCTCACAACTTAATTGAGATTATCGACGCAGTTGTAAGACTTATAGATAATCAGATTAATGATAAAGAGACCACTGTTGATGAGATTATGGAGATTATTAAAGGACCTGATTTTCCTACAGGTGCCGTAATCTTAGGCAGAAGAGGTATAGAGGAAGCATATAGAACCGGTAGAGGTAAGATTAAAGTACGCGCCGTTACTGACATAGAGCCTATGAAGAACGGCAAGCAACGAATTGTTGTAACTGAGCTTCCATATATGGTCAATAAAGCAAGACTTATAAGCAAGATTGCTGACTTAGTCAAGGATAAGAAGATAGACGGTATAACCGAGCTTCGTGACGAGTCATCAAGAGAAGGTATGCGCATCGTAATTGAGTTAAGACGTGATGTCAATGCCAACGTCTTGTTAAATCAGTTATATAAGCATACTCAGCTTCAGGATACATTTGGTGTTAATATGTTAGCATTGGTAGATGGTAAGCCTGAGACGCTTAATATATATCAAATGCTTGATTACTACTTAAAGCATCAGAAAGAAGTAGTAACAAGAAGAACCAAGTTTGAGCTCAATAAAGCTGAAGAGAGAGCACATATCTTAGAAGGATTGTTAGTTGCTCTTGATAATATAGACAGAGTTATTGAGATAATCAGAGGTTCATCTAATGTTAGTGAGGCTAAAGCCTCATTAATTGAAGAATTCTCATTGTCAGATGCTCAGGCCCAGGCTATAGTAGATATGAGGCTTCGCGCTCTTACAGGTTTGGAGAGAGAGAAGCTTGAATCTGAATATAAAGAACTTATGGCTACTATCAAGCATTTGAAAGAGATATTGGCTGATGAGAAGGTATTACTCGGAGTTATCAAAGAGGAGATTACCTTAATCAGCGACAAATATGGTGATCCAAGACGTACAACAATTGGATTTGACGACGATGATATCACCATGGAAGACATGATTCCAAATGAGAATTGTCTTGTGGCAATGACTCATTTAGGATATATTAAGAGGATGACGGTAACCAACTTTAAGTCACAAAACAGAGGCGGTAAGGGCATTAAGGGTATGTCAACAATTGAGGATGACAACATTGAAGACCTTATTATGACGACAACCCATCACTACATTATGTTCTTTACCAACAAGGGAAGGGTTTACAGACTTAAAGCTTATGAGATACCGGAGTCTTCAAGAACGGCGAGAGGTAATGCCGTCGTTAACCTCCTTCAGCTTCAGGCTGATGAGCATGTAACAGCTATGATTCCTATCAGAGAGTACAAGGAAGGCAGGTATCTCTTCATGGCTACAAAGAAGGGACTTGTTAAGAAGACCAAGCTTACTGAGTTTGAAAATATCAGAAAGACTGGACTTGCAGCAATTACCTTACGAGATGGCGATGATTTGATTGAGGTTAAATCAACCAATAACAAGAAAGATATATTCCTTGTTACCAAGTACGGTATGTGTATACGTTTCCATGAGGACAACGTAAGAGAGACCGGACGTACATCTATGGGCGTAATAGGTATGAACCTTGATCCAGACGATGAGGTTGTAGGAATGCAGTTAGATACCCAGGGTACAGATCTTCTCTTTGTGTCTGAGCATGGTATGGGTAAACGTACAGATATGTACGAGTTCTCACCACAGCACAGAGGTGGTAAGGGTGTCAAATGTTACAAGATTATGGAGCGTACCGGAGAACTTATAGGCGCTAAGGCTATCAATGATGACAATGAGATTATGCTTATAAGCAACGAAGGTACAATCATAAGAATGATGGTTGATAACATTTCTCGTCTCGGACGAAATACTTCAGGTGTTAAGTTGTTCAACTTAAATGAAGATGATTTCGTTAAACGTATTACCAAGGTTAGAGAATCAGCAACCGAGGAATATTTAGCTGAACTTGAGAGACAAATGAATGAAGATGACAATGGACATTCAGTCTAAGTTTACAAAGGGGACAGTCCCCATTGTAAACTTAGCAAAACATAAGTTAAATTTATATTGTTTTTTAAAGGAGTTAGAAAAATGAAGAATTTTAGTAAGTTACTTAAGGTTATGGTAGCAGTTTTAGCTATTACACTAGCATTTGGTTTAACAGGTAACACTGCACAGGCTGCTAAGAAGAAGAGTGTTACTATATTTAAAGGTGAGAAGGTTGCCTATACTATCTTTTTAGGTAAACTTAAGAGTGTTAAATCAAGCAAGAAGTCAGTTTGTTCTGTTTCTAAAGAGGATGGTAAAGCTATATTGACAGCCAAGAAGACAGGTAAGTCAACCGTAACTCTTAAAACAAATAGAGGAAGTCTTATATATAAAGTAACAGTTAAAGGCAACCCATTTAAACTTTCTTATACTAATAAGAGTAAAGGTATTGTAGTTCAGGGTGTTAACAATTCTAGTAAAGCTTTTAATTGGGCTACTGTTACTGCTACTTTTTGTGATGCAGCAGGTAATCCTGTAACTGAGGAAACAGGAACATTATGGCATGTAGGACCTAAGCAGAAAGCTTATGCAGATATTAATGTATACAAGTCAGGTATTGACTTTAGTAAGACCAAATTAACTGTTTATCCAGATGGTTGGAGTAGAGGTTTAGAAGCTAAGTATAAAGGCTATGGTAAGAATGTTAAGTCTTCAATAAAGGTAGAGTCAGGAAAATATAAACTTCATGCAAGTACTAAGTATAAGGGTAGAGGTGGAGTATATGTTGCAGCTGATATAGCATTTAAAGACGCTTCAGGTAATATTGTAGATGTAAATAGTGAATTTTTATACTTATATAAGAATAAAAAGGTTGATACTACTACCGGAATTACTATGCCTTATGGTGCAACATCTTACGAAGTACTTAATAAAAGAGCATATCTCGATTATTAATTAACTGGTGGGGATAGATCTTATTCCATTTAGTTAAGTTTTAGCTAACTCCCCAATAGGGACAGTCCCCATTGGGGAGTTATTTTCAACATTCAGGATGACATCTTGTTTTAATATATAAAAAATGTCATTCTGAGCGTAGCGAAGAATCTTTATCCCGAATGAAATGAGGGATAACTGTTTATAAAGAGAGGAATATAATAATGAGAAGAGTAAGTGTATTGTTAATTACAGTATTTGTTGTATTATCATTTACAGGATGTGGTTCTAAGACACCTGCCGAGAGTAACAGTGTTGCGAGCAATAAGGAAGAAACAGTTTCTGAGGAAGCCTCATCAGATTCAAATGACGGTGGTATTAATCTTGATAAGCTTAATGACGCGGTAGATAATATTAATAATCTTGATTTAACCGGCAACGGAAGCAGCGATAATACTTCAACCACAGAAGCAACATCAGATAGTAGTTCAGCTAGCACATCAGGAAATGTTACTAAATATAGTTATACCGACGTAGTAAAATCAGGTAATGATATTACAATCACTCCTAACGGGGGTATGAACGGTTCAACAGTTCTTTATTCAGATAAGAATTTGAACGGATTACTTGACTATATAGACTCTAAAGTATTAGAAAAGGGACGCACAATCAACAGAAAATTATTCTATGACATTTTAGCAACAATGATCGTTGATTCAGAACTTAATCCTAATTTTTATAAAAACGAAGATTATATTATGATGGCCCTTGCTATAGCTAACAATTTTCACGATACAGACGTTGTAATCAAGCAGTGTCACTTAGATGCCAATAATGCCTCTGAGTACAGATATGAGCTTACAGCGTACGGCAAAGACGACATATGGGTTGTGGATTACGGAAAGAAAACAATTTTCTTTAACGACGGTAAAACTGAGTATCATTCAGATATGTTTAAGAATGAATATCTTGCTGTATGGCTTATGTCTATAGAAGAATACTATGGAGTTTCAAGCGTTTCATAAAGTAATTAAAAGTATTATTAGGAGATAACAATGAGAGAGATTGACGCAAGTATCATAATCAGTAATATAAAAGAGATGTGCATCGAAGCTAATCTTTATTTGTCAAATGACATCGAATCTGCGGTAAAGAAAGCATTTGACACAGAGAAGAATGAGCTCGGCAAGAAGATTATTGGGCAGTTGATAGAGAACCTTGAGATTGCGGATAAAGACCAGATTCCAATATGCCAGGATACCGGAATGGCGATTGTATTTGTCAAATTAGGTCAGGATGTACATGTAACAGGTATGAATCTCACAGACGCGATAAATGAAGGCGTTAGACAGGGATATGTTGAAGGATACCTTAGAAAATCAGTGGTAAAAGACCCTATAATAAGGGAGAATACCAAGGACAACACCCCTGCGATTATTCATTATGATATAGTTGAGGGCGAGAATATCGAGATAACAGTTGCTCCTAAGGGATTTGGAAGCGAGAATATGAGTAGAATGTATATGCTTAAACCTGCAGACGGGGTGGAAGGAATCAAGAAGTCAGTGGTTGAAGCTGTAAGTATGGCTGGACCAAATGCGTGTCCTCCATTTGTTGTAGGAGTTGGAATTGGCGGTAACTTCGAGAAAGCAGCTATCCTTGCTAAGACAGCTTTAACAAGAGATATCAATACTCATCATCCTGATGAGCATATTAAGGCATTGGAAGAAGATTTGTTAAATGAGATAAATGCTTTAGGTATAGGCCCTGCGGGACTTGGAGGAAGTAATACAGCACTAGCGGTCAACATTGAAACATTTGCAACACATATAGCGGGAATGCCATGTGCAATCAATATGTGCTGTCATGTAAACCGCCACTCAAGAAGAACTATTTGATATTAGGTATATAAATGTCATTCTGAGCAAAGCGAAGAATCTTTGACCTTCGTTAGAAGGTCAATATAATAAAGGAGAAATATAATGGACAAGAGAATAACTGCCCCAATTGACAAAGAAACAGCCGCTGAACTTAGATCAGGTGATTACTGCTACATTTCCGGTGTTATTTATACTGCACGAGATGCAGCACATAAGCGCATGTATGAGACCATTTTAAATAACGAGGAGCTTCCTATCGACATAGAAGGTAATATTATATACTATTTAGGACCATCCCCTGCAAGACCTGGACAGGTTATAGGATCTGCGGGCCCGACAACATCAAGCAGAATGGATAAGTATACCCCAACTCTCTTAAATCTTGGTCTCACAGGAATGATAGGCAAAGGTAAGAGAAGCCCTGAGGTTATTGAATCGATAAAAACCAACAAATCAGTCTATTTTGCAGCAATCGGAGGAGCAGGCGCATTACTTAGCAAATGTATAAAGAAGGCTGAAGTAGTTGCATATGACGACCTTGGAACCGAGGCAATCAGACGCTTAGAAGTAGAGGATCTCCCTGTAATAGTAATAATAGACAGCGAAGGTAATAACCTCTATGAGACCGCAGTGGAGGAATATCTTAATAAATAGTACAAATGGAGCACATCGTGCTCCATTTACTTATGTATGTAGAATACTGTAAACAGTCTCTCTGGTTATAGATTCATTTAAAGGTTTTGTAAGATAATCAGTAAATCCTAAAGTTCTTACATTTTTAAGAGTATCCTTACTCTTGTCTCCCGTCATAAGGATTGTTGGAATATCCTGAAGTTCAATAATCTTCTTATAAAGTGAGAATCCGTCAATATCTTTTATATTGATATCCAACATAATCAAGTCAATATCATAATTATTTATGATAGATAATGCTTCATTTTCATTGTTAGCAGAAATAATAGAGGTATTAACTAACACACTCAAGATAGATTTAGCATTTTCAATGCTAAGATTATCATCATCGACAATAAGTATGTTATAAGATTGATCGTCTTTCTCTCTTAAATTATAATCAATGTCGTTATCAATAATATCAAGCATAATATCAGCAATATCAGGATCAAATTGAGTACCCTTGCCTTTAAGAATCTCAGAGCGGACAATATCCTGAGAAAGAGATTTTCTGTAACTTCTGTCACTCGCCATAGCATCATATGCATCTGCAACCGCAATAATCCTTGCAATTTCAGGAATATTCTCTTTTTCAAGTCTGTTAGGATAACCGCTACCATCATACCTTTCATGATGGTATTTAGCACCATATCCAATCTGTTCATTACTCTGTATGTTCTTTAAAATATGAAAACCTGAGCTGGGATGAACTTTAATCTGATCAAATTCCTGATTAGTCAATCTACCATTCTTATTGATGATACTCTCAGAAACTCTGATTTTACCAATATCATGTAGTAGACCCGCAGTATATATGATTCTCTGTTCTTCAACTGATTTACCCATCTTTTTGGCAATCAATAATGAATAATTGGCAACTCTCTGTGAATGACCGCTTGTATAATGATCCTTGGCATCTATAGTAGAAGCTAAAGAAGTTATGATTCCGGTATTCATGTTTTCTATCTGTTTGCTGTGATATAGCTCTCTTACATTTATCCTTATATTAATTGTATATACAACGAGACCGAGGAATATACAGGTTACAGTATTAACCAAATCAGTAAGGAAAGCATCACTTGTTTTAAATTCTTTAGACAATATCAGAAATATAGTTGCGTAAACTATTATAACAAAATACATTCGAAGCGGTCTGTCAATGATAACAAGCGGTAAAATCACTAGAAATACAATAATACTGGTTGAGGGGCTGTCAAAGTGTCCGGATAGGAAGCTCAGTATGATTCCGTAAATTGTCACGCATAATAAAAGAAAATGACTAATAATCAACGTATATCTTGAATTATTGTTTTTAAATCTGATTGAAAGGCATAAAGAGATAGATCCTGCAATACTTATATAAGCATAAAGCCATACATTTCCAACAGGAGCAAACAGGCTAATTATAATA
Source organism: Lachnospiraceae bacterium NC2004 (assembly GCA_000621905.1). Classification (GTDB taxonomy): domain Bacteria; phylum Bacillota; class Clostridia; order Lachnospirales; family Lachnospiraceae; genus NC2004. The sequence goes on along the minus strand of JHXB01000009.1, from coordinate 976 downwards.
TAGATATATCCTAAAGCAGCAACAAGACCTGAAGCAGTTTTTATCATTTTCATGTTTCGACTGTATATCTGATTAGCAATACTTTTAAATTCATTACGATTAAGCCCGCAGTAGAAAAGCCAGTTATATAGATGTCTTGTAATGCCGATAATTATATCTGTAATCTTACTCATAAATATATCCCCTTAAATGTACAAATGATAAACTACAGTTATAAATTAAGTATAGCATATAATATATGAGTTTAGAATAATATTCATTTAAAAGACATGTCAAATGATAACTAAATATATCTTGTACCAATATATATAGAAGAAACCCACATCTTGTGGTTTAACAAAATCCTCAAAAAGTCCCTAAAAATAAGGCAAAATAACATTAAAAAATTGTTGACAAATGAATTCTCTTTTGTTAAGATAATCAAGTCGCTATTTGTGACACAGCATAATAATGGATTGTAGCTAGAAGCTATAATTTCTTGGTTTAGGCATTTGCAGAAGTACTCAAGTGGCTGAAGAGGTGCCCCTGCTAAGGGTATAGGTCGGGTGACCGGCGCGAGGGTTCAAATCCCTCCTTCTGCGTTTCAACTTTTTTAAAAAAAATGAAAAAAAGTTGTTGACAAGTATTTATCAATGTGATAATATACAATCCGTTGCCGAGTTAATCGGTAACTTTTTTACGGCCTGAATAAAGGCCATATACCTTGATAATTGAATAATGAGACAAACCTGAATATGACTAAGAGTAACTTTAGATTATACTGGTCTAAAGATTGCGAAGTTGTATAATACAACCTATAAACAGTAAACAGGTATAAAATAGCTTAGTGTTATTTTGACCAAGGATTAAATCTTAAAACATGAGAGTTCGATCCTGGCTCAGGATGAACGCTGGCGGCGTGCTTAACACATGCAAGTCGAACGGAGTTGTTTCACCGAATGAATTGGAGAGCTTGCTCAAAGAGGAATTCACCGAA
>JHXB01000008.1 GCA_000621905.1 Lachnospiraceae bacterium NC2004 | reverse complement strand
TGGAATTTGGCGATACAATTAATTCGTCTCGATAATCAAGAAGTGAATTGATTGTAAATAACAGAGTTTTTTTGATGTAATTAGCAGTATGTTTTTTCATAAAAAAGCACCTCCAAAATAGTCTATAATCAAGGGCTGTCGCGCATATTTGCAGCTATTTGTCAAGTGTTTTTTTGAAAAAAACAAAAAAACAGAGGATATTTCACCTCTGAATAATATGTAATATTCTATTGTTTTTGGGCTGAAACCTTATCTAAATGACATTGGAACTGTCCCTGTGGTACAATAACAATAGTTACATAGAGATTAATAAGATTTATTAACCTTTTACAGTGAGGATGATAATTATGAAAAGGAATACGATTATATTTGCTGTTTTGGTGACTGTTTTAATTGTCGTGGCAGTTGGTAAAGTGTATGCGGTAAAGGAACCTGCTACAAAAGGTGTGACATCAGAGTCCAAGGATAGGTGGTCGTATAACAGGAAAACACATACAATGACAATAAGCAAGAATAAGAGTAAAAAACAGAAAAAATGTAATTCAAAAGGTTTTAGGTATTGGGGGAAAAAAACAAAGAAACTTGTAATAAAAAATGGAGTTAATAAACTTGATACCCCAAATATAAATAAACTTGATAAATTGATTATTCCTGGAAGTATTAAGAGAATAGCACCCGAAGAGTTAGCTGGGCTTTTTTATATAAAGGATATAGAGTTTAAAAATGGGTTAGAGTATATTAGTTATGAAGCGTTTAAGAATCAATATGGGTTGAATAATATTCAGTTACCACAAAGTCTTAAATGTATCGGTAAAAGAGGTTTTGCAGGAACCAAGGCTAGAAAAATACGATTAAATGCTGGATTAGAGTATATAGGAGATTTTGCATTTGCGTGGAGTGAGGTAGAAAGTGTTAGTATTCCTGATTCAGTTGAGTATGTAGGAGATTATGCGTTTAATGATTGTTCAATGCTGAAAGATATTCAACTTCCTAAACATATTAAGACTATTCGATATAATATGTTGTCAGAAACCCCTTGTTTAGTAACATGTAATATTCCTGAAAGTGTTATTTGTATTCAAAGTGAGGCTTTTGCTAAATCAGGAATTGAAGAAATCACTATACCAAGGAATGTAAAACTACTTGGTGGAGCTAAATATGAAGATGTAAATGATATGGGGACTCAAGGAATTTTTAATGAATGCAATAATCTAAAAAAGATTAGAATAATATCTAAAAAGATTGAGAAAGTCTTCCCTAATGCAATGTCAGGAATTAATTCTGACACAATTATTGAAGTTCCTTGTGAATTATTGGATGAGTATTCTCAAATGTTTGTTGATGCTGGTCTTCCTTCAAATGTTAAGATAGTAGGGATAGACGTTGATGATTCAGAATTCGATGCAGTGTGTTTGAATAAACTTGATTTGGCGATTAAATCAGGAGCAAGTAGAAAACTGGAATTATTATATTCGGATGAATCAGAATATGTTGAATGGCAAACATCTGATAACGCTGTTATAAGCGTTGATTCAAGCGGTAATGCTAAGGCACTTAATGTTGGTGAAGCGATTATTACGGCTTCGTATAAAGGAAGAGAATATGTATGTAATGTAAGAGTTACATGTTCTGATGCTGATAATGATGAGAAAGAATTAAAAAAACTAATTAAAGATATGAGAAAACGAGGCTGTAAATGTAGTAAAGACATATATGGTAAACAGTACGGTTGGAGAGATGGTAGACTGATTAGTATTGATTGGAGAAATTGTGATATGTGTGGTGTAGTAGATTTGAATCCGTTTACATATCTTGAAAGTTTTAGTTGTGGTGACAATGACAAGATATATGATGAAGCATATGTTGGATGGTGCAGTATGTGGAAAATTGATGCAAATGATTTAACACATTTGAAATATATAGAAACTATACATGGGGCGCTTCCAAATGATAGTATATTTTTTGAAAATTCTAAACAAGCGGTATATTATGGTCAGGATTATTTAGCTGAAGAATAGCATTTGGATCTAAAATCACCGGAGTTTAGTTTATGTTTTGGGAGTAATGAGATGCAAACGCTCAATATGTATTTAAGAAGTGAATATGGTAGGAAGCTATATAAGTTAGCGCTGGACGCCGATTTTGTGCCACAAGAACCGTCCCTGTGGTACAATCAAAGCGAGAACTATTTTGAAGCTTTCAAAATAGTTACAATTAAGGTGAAATAGTATTATTAATCCCCGGTGCGAGAGCACTGGGGATTGTTGCTTGAAATTTACACAGGTTGTAGTTCGTTAGCAAGTTTATCTTTATATGTGTCCCATCTCTCTTCAGGAATATCAAGAATATCCATACACTCCTCAATATCCCATCCTTTTTTGGTCATGAGAGACTTAATATTATTTAAAGTTGCTTCGTCCATACCTTCCTTAAACACACCTATACTTAAATTACACATATCATCTACACCTTCTTTCAATTCTTTAGTCATTGGAATGTCAAACTCATCTTTAAGAATCTTCTTTTTATCGGCTGGCTGCATACTGCCTGATAGAAGAACATTTAGCATTTTTAGAAGCCCGTTTGACTCTTTATCGTCTCCTAAACATACCATAACAACTTTCATCAAGTCGTAATTACTTGCCTTTTCTTTGACATCTCCAATAATACTTTCTTCCTGAATATGATAGTCAGTAATCGTATTCTTCCTGTAATTAGGCGGATCCGTACAGATCCATATACTTACAACCTTCTTAATCTTATCATATTCAGATTTAACAAATACAGTTCCATACTGCCCCGAAATCATCCTGCTGGTATAATATATTCCGCGCTTAACAATAGGATAACCGGGATAAAAATCATTCTGAGATTCAACATTTATAATCATATCTATCTCTTTTGATCCTTCAGGTAACAAAGACATAAACTTAATGTCAAATGTTGTAACTCCTTCATTTATAGAGGCATCCTCGGTGTTTGTGCCGGTTATAAACTCAGCAGATTCATCAACATGAACTGCAGTCTTAGAAATCTCTGGATTACCTTCGATGTATTTCTCGGTTATATCCTTAATACTGCAATCTTCATATTCCTGTACGCATGACTTTAATATCCACGCGAGAATGTACTTATTAGCAAGAACTTTCTTGCAGGATTCATCATAGGAAATCATATTGCCCGCTGTGTCAATCCTGTTAGCAAATATATTCTGAATCTCCATTCTTTAACAATTCATCCTTTCTTGATTATAACATATCATTTTGGTTATTACTACGACGAATGCATGCTTATGTCTTATTAAGTATACTAAAGCAAATGAAAGCATTTGTCTAAAACCTGTTAGTTGTTAAAAATGCGCAAAAAGGTCGAAAAAAGTACGAATTTCTATCCATTTCTGCACTTTTTGGTCGAATAAGGTCGAAAAAAGTACGAATTTCTATTCATTTCTGCAGTATTGATTTTTACAAACGATATGATATGATGATATTGTACATCGGATAAGGAAATACAGGCTCTGTCCCTGTGTCTTAGGGTGGCTTACGCCACCGGAGTTTAGTTTATGTTTTGGGAGTAATGAGATGCAAACGCTCAATATGTACTTAAGAAGTGAATATGGTAGGAAGTTATATAAGTTAGCTTTAGATGCTGATTTTACCTGCCCAAACAGGGACGGGAGCGTTGGGTATGGTGGGTGCTCTTTTTGTTCTGCAAACGGTTCGGGGGATTTTGCGGCAAATGATACCGATATTGCGCAAATGATTGAGCACGCGAAGGCGCGCGTTTCTTCTAAGTTTACTGAGACGGAAGGGGTTCCTAATTACATTGCGTATTTTCAAGCATTTACCAACACTTACGCGCCGATTGATAAATTGAGGGTAATATATACCGAGGCTATTAACCATCCGGATGTAGCTATTCTTTCTATCGCTACCAGACCTGACTGCGTTTCAGATGAAGTTGTAAGCCTTTTAAAAGAACTGAATACTATCAAACCGGTCTGGGTTGAGTTAGGTCTTCAGACCATTCGTGATGACATAGCTGATTCATTTAACAGGTGCTATAAAACCGAGGTGTATGATGACGCTGTTAAACGCCTTAATTTAGCAGGTTTAAAAGTTATTACTCATGTTATTTTGGGGCTTCCGGGAGAAGAAGAAAACGATATGCTTAACACCATTAAACATATGATTTCAGTGGGTTCCTGGGGGATTAAACTCCAGGTTCTTCATGTCTTAAAAGGAACGAAACTGGCAGAAGAGTATGAGAAGAATCCGTTTCACATTTTAACATTTGACGAATATCTAAACTTAATTTCTAAGGCAAATGATATAATTCCCGACGATATGGTTGTTCACAGATTGACAGGGGACGGCCCGAAAAGCCTTCTTATTGAGCCTTTGTGGACTGCTGACAAGAAGAGGGTGCTTAATTCTATAAATCAGATAATTTGTAGGTAAATTCCTTGTATTTCTAGTTAATTTTTACCTTGAATTTTCTTGTGTATAAACATATAATTTACATGAATTATAATATTAGGTGTTATCCCTCATTTCATTCGGGATAAAGATTCTTCGCTTCGCTCAGAATGACAGGGAGTGGGAATCAGAATGACAGGGATAGGACTTAGTGTGGCATAAAACATGTCATCCTGAGGAACGATGTGACGAAGGATCTTTGACCTTCGATAGAAGGTCAATTAACTATTATACGGAGGCGGGAGCATGAACGTGATTATTGCCGGATGCGGTAAGCTTGGAATGACTATAGCAGGTAATCTTTCTGCAGCAGGATATAATATGACATTGATTGACAGTAGCGATATCATCCTTGAACACGCTATTGAGGTGGTTGATGCTATGGCGGTTAGGGGTAACTGCGCAACTATGGCGGTATTGAATGATGCAGGTGTTGCTAACGCAGAGCTTTTGATAGCGACGACAGGTTCTGACGAACTTAATCTTCTATGCTGTATGACAGCAAGGTCGCTTAATCCTGATATACACACAATTGCAAGAATCAGGAACCCTGAGTATTATGAGCAGACCAGGGAGATGAGGGAGTCATTTGGACTCTCGCTTATGGTTAACCCTGAGAAGAAGGCTGCTAAGGCTATTCACAAGCTCATATCTTTGCCGGGATTTATGAAGCGAGATACATTTGCCAAAGATAAGGTGGAAGTTGTTGAGATCAAGGTCGAAGAGGGCGGAATCCTAGCGGATGTACCTTTGATTGATCTTTACAAGATTGTCAAATGCAAGGTTTTAGTGTGCGTAATCCTTAGAGACGGAGAGGTTATCACTCCAGACGGTAGCACGGTTTTAAAAGCTAATGACAGGCTTTTTGTTACAGCGCAGACCAATGATCTTTCACTTCTTTTAAAGAACCTGGGAATAATCAGTAAGACAGCCGATAAGGTTATGCTTATAGGCGGAGGAGGGATTAGCCTTTACCTTGCTGAAGAACTTATTAACAGTGGAATCAGTGTTGAGATTATTGAGCAGAATCTTGCAAGGTGCGAGGAACTTGCAGAGCTTATTCCTCAGGCAGAGATTATACATGGCGATGCCGGAAGGCACTCAACATTAGAGAGTGAGGGACTTTCTACATGTGATGCAATCGTATCGTTAACCGGTATGGACGAGCTTAATATAATCACATCACTTTACGCATCGGACCACGGTGTATCGCAGGTTATAACAAAGATTGGTTACTCGGATGATTACGGAATTCTAGACAGGCTTCCTATCGGCAGTCTTGTTTGCCCTAAAGAGCTTAGTTGTAACACAATTGTCAGGTATGTCAGGGCAATGACTAATAAGGAAGGCGCTGCGCTTTCCGTTCACACAATAGCTGATGGTTTGGCAGAAGCGGTAGAGTTCAAGGTTGACGACAGTACTTTGAACATTAATGTGCCTCTTAAGAAGATTAAACTCAAGAAAGGCATAATTATTGCGAGTATCATCCACAAGGATATTCCGATCATCCCTAATGGTGATTCTCATTTTGAAGCGGGAGATACTATCATTCTTACGACTAATGCAGACAATGCTGTCTTAAGTCTTAATGATATCTTCTTGTAGAAGGGAGTTACATAAGTGAACTATAAAATGGTTGGCAAGTTCTTAGCCGAGATTCTTGCCTTAGAAGCGATATTCATGTTACCGTCTTTGGTTATAAGTCTCTGTGATAAGGAATACTCGCTTTCATTTGATTTCTTAATAACGATTTTAATTATAGTGGCATTTTCCGGAGTGCTTATGTTTCTTTGCAGAAAAGCTAAGATGGGCTTTTATCAGAGAGAGGGGTATGTGTGTGCGGGCGCATGTTGGATAATGCTCAGTTTATTTGGTGCTTTACCGTTCTTCTTTTCAGGTAGAATACCTAATTATATAGATTCGCTCTTTGAGATAGTTTCCGGATTTACAACTACGGGAGCTACAATCCTTAATGAAGTTGAGAGTATGCCAAGAGCTCTTCTTTTCTGGAGAAGCTTTAGTCATTGGATAGGTGGTATGGGAGTTTTGGTGCTCCTTTTGGCGCTTGTGTCAATGGGCAAGAACAACAATGGTTTTACTCTTCACATTTTAAGAGCAGAGTCTCCGGGTCCTGACGTATCAAGGATTGTGCCTAAGATGCGACAGACTGCGGTTATTCTCTATGTTATTTACCTTGTATTGACGTTAATCAATTATATAATGCTTCTTTTGGGCGATATGGATTGGTTTGAGGCTCTCTGTACCGCTCTTGGTACTGCCGGCACCGGTGGATTTGGAGTGAAGAATGACTCGCTTGGCAGTTATTCGTCTTATATTATCTGGGTTACGACCATATTTATGATGCTTTTTGGTATCAACTTTAGTCTTTATCATTTGATTGTAACCAAGAAATTCAAGGTGGCTATTAAGGATCAGGAGCTCCATGTCTATCTGTTCATTATCTTGGTTGCGACGACTCTTATAACATTTAACATAAGAGGCAATTACGGCGGGATTTTAGAAGCTATTAAGCATGCTGCTTTTCAGGTTAGTTCAATTGTTACGAGTACAGGTTATTGTACGGTAGATTTTAACCTTTGGCCGGATTTTTCAAGAGGAATCCTTCTCTTTTTGATGATAATCGGTGCCTGCGCGGGCAGTACCGGTGGTGGTTTTAAGGTAATCAGGCTTATACTTCTTGTGAAGTCGGCAAGGCGTGGACTTAAGCAAATGTTATCGCCTAACCGAGTTGAGGTTATACGAGTCAACGGTCATCAGATAAGCGAGAAGGTTATGAATACGCTTAACATTTACCTTACTGTTTACGTGTTGATGATGCTTGTGAGTATATTCCTGATATCATTTGACGGCAATTCAATTCTTACCAATGTTTCTGCGGTTATGGCGTGTTTCAACAACATCGGACCGGGATTTGATATGGTTGGACCTTTAAGTAATTTTTCGGAGTTTTCGCTTGCATCTAAGGCTGTTTTGATATTTGACATGCTTGCGGGAAGGCTTGAGATTATGCCTATTTTGGCGATGTGCAGTATAAGCACTTATAGGAGAAGATAATATATGAGTATTCTGTTTTTAAATCCTGTTTTAAAGGATACGATCTGGGGTGGAACGAGGCTAAAGGAGTTTGGATACGACCTGCCTTCTGACCATGTAGGAGAGTGTTGGGGCATAAGTGCCCACCCTAACGGAGATTGTGAGATTGCTTTCGGTGAGTATAAGGGAGCTAAGCTATCTTCGATGTGGGCTGAGCATAGAGAGCTCTTTGATAATGTGGAAGGAGATACATTTCCATTATTAACCAAGATTATTGCGGCAGAGGATGACCTTTCAATTCAGGTGCATCCTGACAATTCGTATGCATTTGCAAATGAAAACGGGTCGCTTGGCAAGATGGAATGTTGGTATGTTCTTGATGCAGACCCTAATACTACCATTGTTGTGGGGCACAATGCGGACAGCAAAGACGAGCTTGTTTCTATGATTGATGAACACCGTTTTAATGATCTTATAAGAGAGACGCCTATTAGTAAGGGTGATTTCTTTCAGATTAATCCGGGCACAGTTCACGCGATTAAAGGTGGAACAGTTATCTTAGAGACGCAGCAGAGCAGCGACATTACTTACAGATTGTATGATTATGACAGGCTTGATAACGGAAAGCTAAGGGAATTGCACCTTGATAAGAGCAAGGATGTTATTGTGAGTCCTTATAAGAAGCCCGAACTTCATGTCGGTGGTTTTAAAGCTACGGTTAATAAAGGTTTTCAAGAACTTGTTAACACCGAGTATTATACAGTTTGGAAGTGTGATGTCGATGGTGAGGCTAATATTAAAGAAGATCAACATTTTATGCTTGTTTCAGTGATTGACGGAGATGGGCTGGTTGATGATTACAAGATATCAAAAGGCTCACATTTTATTATATGTAAAGATCAGGATGAGGTGACATTCAATGGCAATATGAGCCTCATTATATCTACGGTGAATTAAAATATGGATACTAAACAAACATCCTTAAAAGGAGTACTGATTCTATTCCTGACTGCGATTATCTGGGGAACCTCCTTCGTCGCGCAGAGCATCGGAATGGAGAAGATAGAAGCATTTACATACAACGGAATCCGAACCCTCATGGGAGCGCTGGTGCTCCTTCCTGTTATCTTGATTCGCCTTAACACCGGGAAGGGAGAGGCAACATTTTCAAACTACGCAAAAGAGATATTCACTCCGAAGACATTTAAATATGGAGTCATACTAGGCGTCGTATTCGCGCTTGCAAGCAACTTTCAGCAGTTCGCGTTTTACTATTCAACAGCGGGTAAGATAGCATTTATCACGTCTTTATACATGTTCTTCGTTCCGATTCTTGGACTTTTTATAAAGAAGAGAGTTCCGCTGCTCACATGGTTTTGTGTCGCGTGCGGATTCGTAGGCCTTTACTTCATAAGTGTTAAGAAAGGGCAAATGTCAGAGATTAACAAAGGTGATATCCTTGCGCTCGTGTGCGCGTTTTTCTACGGAATTCAGATTCTTTGTGTTGAGAAGTATGCAAATGAAGTCGACGGCGTAGTGCTTTCATGCCTTCAATTCTTTGTCGGCGGATTAATATCAGTTGTGTTAATGTTTATATTTGAGACCCCGGTTATTAGTGATATCTTAGCAGCCGGCAAGCCGTTATTGTATTCGGGAATTATGAGTTGCGGAGTCGCTTATACTTTGCAGATAATCGGGCAGAAGTACGCCGAAGCAACTGTTGCGTCACTTATTATGTGCACCGAGTCGGTATTTGCAGTTATATCTTCAGCGATTATTCTTAATGAGTTCATGACCACAAGAGAGACTATCGGATGTGCGATAGTGTTTGGGGCGGTTGTGTTGTCGCAGATGCCAAGTAGGAAAACAAAAAAATGTTATCCTGAGGAACAATGTAGCGAAGGATCTTAAAAGATTCTTCACTACGCTCAGAATGACAGGTATATTGTAGTATAAAAACGACTCTCTTATGCAAGAGAGTCGTTCTTAGTATATCTAAATTATTCTTCCGCTTCGACATCATTTTCCAAGAACTTAATCGCAATCAATACTCCAACCATCAATACAATTCCGATTGGAAGCGAGATTAACGCGCTCTTAGACAATCCCGCGATGATATAAGTCACGGCTGAAACCGCAGCAACAGTCAATGCGTACGGCAACTGTGTAGAAACGTGATTGATGTGATTACATTCAGCACCCGCCGAAGACATAATGGTCGTATCCGAAATAGGTGAGCAGTGATCACCGCAAACAGCGCCTGCCATACAAGCAGAAATTGCGATTATCATCATGGTGTAATCTGTATTCTGGAAACAGTTAACAACAATAGGAATAAGAATTCCGAATGTACCCCACGAAGTACCGGTTGCAAAAGAAAGTCCGATTGCAATTATGAAAATGATACAAGGAAGCAAACTCTGGAATCCTGCTGCAGATCCTGAAACAAGTCCTGCAACATAGTTAGCGGCACCTAAGTTATCTGTCATGGCTTTCAATGACCATGCAAATGTAAGGATAAGGATTGCCGGTACCATTTGCTTAAATCCCTCAGGTAAGCATTCCATAGCATCGTCAAATGTTATAACGCCCCTTAAGAGATAGAAGATAACAGTTGCAATAAGCGCTGACGCTGAGCCGAGCACAAGACCTACAGATGCGTCACTGTTGGCAAATGCATCTATGAAAGTTTCACCCTTAAAGAATCCTCCTGTGTAAACCATTCCGATTGTACATAACGCAATGAGAAGAATGATTGGGATAATCATATCAATAACTTTACCGTTATGGTTAACATCTAATGATGTGTCCTCCGCGCCTACGTATTCCTTGTCTGACCAATATTCATCATTGGCAGACTGTTTCTCAAACTTCTTCATTGGGCCGTATGATATCTTCATTGTGACAACGATGAACAGCATCACGAGAGTCAAAAGTGCGTAGAAGTTATAAGGTATAGATTTTAAGAAGAGGCTCATTCCATTTTCACCCTCAACAAATCCTGCAACTGCAGCCGCCCACGACGAAATAGGGGCGATGATACAGATAGGAGCTGCTGTTGAATCGATGATGTAAGCGAGCTTCTCTCGGCTGATCTTCTGCTTGTCAGTCACAGGTCTCATAACTGAGCCGACGGTTAAGCAGTTGAAATAATCGTCGATGAATATGAGTATTCCGAGTAAAATGGTTGAAAGCTGCGCACCTACCGTGCCTTTGATGTGGGAAGTTGCCCATCTACCAAATGCCAGAGAGCCGCCGGTCTTATTCATAAGCTGTACCATCATTCCAAGTACAACCAGGAATACGAGAATACCCACATTCCATGAATCAGAAAGAACAGTGATAATTCCGTCTTTGAAAATGTGATTAAGAACCTTTACGGGATGATAATGTCCCCAGAAAAGAGCGCCTGTAAGTATTCCTATAAAAAGGGAACTGTAGACTTCTTTAGTGATTAGGGCAAGTACGATTGCAATTACTGAAGGAAGAAGAGATATTAAACTCTCTTTAACATGCACATGGCCTGCGTCAATGACAAACCACATAATCACGTAAAATACTGCAAGTACTACACCTGCGATAATGATTTTTTTGTTGGATTTCATTTTTAACACTCCTATTTATATATAAATGTAGATATATTCTACATTTAAGGAGGAATACTGTCAAGGCTAAGTAACCAATGGGGACAGACCCCTCTGGTAAGTTAGGTCCTAACTTACCAGAGGGGTCTGTCCCCATTGATCACTTAGCCATTATTTAATCATACTGTTAGCAGTGCTTGACTTTTTAACAACAGGATTATTCTTAATCTCATTGTTGTTATCTTTCTCAGGCGCTTTTATCTGTTTAATCATATCTTGATACTTCTTTTCATTCAATGCATTGATCTCCTTAAGTTCATTCTCGCACTGTTTTTTAATTCGATTCTTGGATGTGCGAATAACCTTTTGGAGAGCACTCTTGTCGGTTATTCCATAGGCTGCATTAGCGCTTTTGTTTATTAATTTTCTGGCCTCTTTGGCAAGCTTAAGTCTGACAAATGCAGGACTGTCATGTTTCTTCTGTTCAATCTTTTCAGAATTCTTACCGTTTATATAGGTGTCAAGATCGTCTAATGCTGTTTCAAGTAAGCGTTCTGCTTTGGTTATTCTTACCACATCAGGGATTATGACGCCTCTGCTACTTTCTTCAAAGAAAGCGTTAGTGAATTTGTTTTTATCTTTATCCTCTGTTTCGACTTCACCCATGTAATTAACAAATGCTAAAATCGACTCCATCGCGTGAGCAAATCGTCTTGAGCCGTTAAATGTTACTCGGTCTATGTCAACCATTTTATTATGTATAATATCTAATTCCCTAGCGGCATCCCAAATTGTCTGAACATCATCATAAGCACATTCTAATGCAACTTCGTGTCGGGATGCAGGACCTTTGCCGTTGGCAAAATTGATTACGCTTGCAAATAAATTCTTGTCTTTATTACCCTGCTTAATTTCATTTGCACTTCTATTGTTGGCGAGCTCGTAGATTGAAATCTTTTTAAGCTCCTCGTCAGAAACAACTTTAATTCTTCCGTCTTCAATGTATCCTTCAGGCTTATCTTCAAAGTACTTCATGTCCTCAAGAGCCTTCTCTTTAATAACCTTAATGTTCAAGAGTACGTTGTCGATCTCTTCCGTTGTTAAATCGTAACCGTAGTACATTGTTTTGATGGCATTTGTATCCATACCTATAAGAGCTTCAAATGCATCTTTTGGAATAACCGAAAGATTCTCTAAAGCAATTCCTGAAAGAGCACCTATGTGGTTTTTCTTTCCTAAACATGTATCGTTGTCAATGCCTTTAACACCGGTAATGGTACCGAATGGATCAAACTGATATAACATATTTCCAAGGTGTCTGTCAGGATTACCCTGAATAAAATCAAGGAATTGTATCTTTGCCAAAGATTTCTTTAATTCAAAGCTTGAATCAAGAGCTTTAGGAGTGAGTCCCATCAGTTTTTCGGTGTAGTCGTCAATCTTATTAATGTCGGCTCCGTCTACATTTTCCATATAGGTACCTTGGATGACTTTGCCGGTAATGATATCCTTAATATGGAGGCTTTCCGCTCTGGCAATAACATCCTGGCATCCGAGAAGTTCGGACATGTGATAAAATGCAGCATTTCTTCTCTCGGTTTTAGAATGCGAATTGATGCCTAATGTTCTGTTAACGCTTCTGGTATTTCGCAACTTTAGTGTGCCGCATAAGTATTCAATAAACATTCTTGCACTTTTGTCATTGGTTATGTGCTTGTTTAAAAATTCAATGTGCTTGTTCTTGAAATCCTGATCAGTTTTCTCGTTAGTATTTATATAATTAATTAAAACAGTTTTTAAATCGTCAGCGTTCTTTTGGTTTCTTGTTACTGCAAGAAAATAGTTTCTTTGACTGTGGAAGTTGTCTATAAATTCCCTACCGGTAAACACTGCCTCTAATAGTGTTTCTGCTGTTGGAGATGACAATGCAGCAGACTCGACAGGATATTTGTCTGCCAGCTTTTTCATAAATGCTTCTGTTTTGCTTTTGAAATCTGTTTTTCTTTCGGTTGGTGTGAAATATCCTTTGTCTTCAATAAAATATCTCACGCTGATTCCACCGCCGAATTTATCAACATTTGCAAGATTGAGCTTTGTATGTGAAGCTCTTGATTGCTCATACATCTCAGTTAAAGTAGGTGTTTTATCGTTATCGATGGAGTAAGCAATCATGGTGATGTCTTTGCTTAAGTCTTTTCTGACTTTCTTCATCCACGAAAGTTGATTTCTGAGTGTTTCAAAGAACTGAGTCTGCACTTCAATCTCATTAATTCTCTTAATGCCGTCCAATATGAAATCTTTGTCCTTTTGGTTGGTGATATCCTCAATCTTTTTTTTGCCGTCGCGGTACTCTTTAAAAAGCTTGCAGTCTTGTATAAGGTTAAATTGCTTGTCCAACTCGAGATGATCAGCCTCATATTTCTCGTTAAGAGCGTCAAATGCTCTTTGATAAACGGTTTTTAACTTGTTTAGGCTTTTATAATTGAGGCGTTTTTTGCCGCAGGCATCAATTGTTTGATTAAGTTTAGCAAATGTATCTCTAATTTTGTCGTCACTAAACAATATTGTAAAAGTATTGTAATACTCAACTTTTCTTTTATTGATTTTACTCTCAACTTTCTTCTTTGGCATAGTCATTCTCCTTTATAATATAAACATCCCGCTAGTGTCTTTCATATGGTTTTGAAACCCCGATTCATAGTTTGCTTTAATTATACTCCTTTAGTAGCAACAAATATATAACAAACTTAATATTTCGTTGCTAATTTACCAGTGGGGACAGGCCCCACTGGTAAGTTAGCGAAGCGAAGAATCTTTCTCCTGAATGAAATGAGGGAGAATTACTACTCACTTAGCATACATTTATATTGAAAATACGCCGCATTTGAGATATATTACATATATAGGGAGTATGTTATTTCAAGGAGGATGCCTATGAAGAAAATGTTTAAAATATCTGTTGTTATGATTATGGCCGTAGTGCTTTCATTTTCATTGATGATTAATGCTGCTGCGGTTTCTACAAGAGAGACCGACGTAGCCGTGGCCAATGAAGGAAATGTGCTGGTTACGGTGTCCGGTAAGTTTTCGGGTGATTTAGAGAAGGCGGTTAAGCTTATCAACAAGTATAGAAAGGAAGCTTGCAACAAGCACTACATTAATCCGCATACCGGCAAGAAGCTTAAGAAGAAGGATTACAAGCCTATCAAGCTTTCGAAGGAGCTTTTGTGGATTGCAGAGACAAGAGCTGCTGAGGCAGCGGTTGTGAACAGCCATACGAGACCTAATGGAACGCTTTGCTTTACGACTAAGTACGGCGGAGTTCAGTCATGGGGCGAGGTTTTGGCTTGGAATTCAAGTGGTATGACTAAGGGCATCAAGCAGTGGTACGCCGAGAAGAATGACTGGGTTAAGAAGAATAAGAATGCGGTCACCGGCCACTACACGCAGATGATTGATCCTAACAACAAGTATATAGGACTTGCATGTTTTAGACTGACAGAGGGCGGATATTACGCTGTTAGCGGAGAGTTTTCTTCATATGATCTTAAGAAGGCGAGTAGTGGTACGAAGGGCAAACGCAACCAGATTATGGAGATTACCTCATCGAAGGTTAAGATTGTGACCGACAATATCAAGCTTGCCTTAAATGAGACCAAAGCGATTGACATAGATGTGACAATCGGAGGCATAAAAGCCGGCAAGCTTTATAAGGCAGACAGTATGACGATTGCAAATGATAACGTAGTCGAGATGACTTCTGACGGCAAACTCAAATCCGTCGGTGTCGGCAACACTAAGCTTACCGTAACATACGGCGGAGTAACCAAGGATATATACGTTTCGGTGGAATAACCATAATAATAAGCCTGCTCATCAGAGCAGGCTTTTACTTTGTAATTATTAACTTTGCAACTATGTTATAAAATGATATGAATTAATCCCTCACGAACAGTCCGTCTTCTGAATTCTTAGAGTCCTGCCAACGAAGCTTGCCATCTTCCAATAAGAAAGCACCCTCAGTTGTGGTCTCATCAGAAAGAGTCTCTTTGCCGTCATCGTCAAATGTATGAATTGCGTACTTACCATCGGTGTATGAAAGCATACCTGCCTTCTCGTCATACTGACCGTGTATCTGCCATTTGGCTGATTCATTTACACCGCCACCCCATGATACTAAGATATCATAGCTTCCGTCAGAATTCTTGGTAACATCCATGGTTGCGCGCTTGCTAACCTCATCAATCCAAGATCCCTCAAGATCAAAATCTCCTGTGAAATCATCAACAGCAGCAGATTCATCTTCTGTTGTGTCCTCGGCTTCGGCAGCAGCCTCTGTAGTCTTAGGTGTCTCGCTTGATGTGACAGATGAATCCTTGCCACATGCAACAAGCAAGCCCGCAGACAATACGCCGAGAATCATAAGTGTTAATACTTTCTTTCTCATAATGTCTTCCTCCTAGTTTGAAAGTAATATAGTAAAACCTTCCCCTAATATCCCGATATTATAGCACTGTTGATATAATATCGCAAGTTATCACGATGGCACTTGACAATGAGCTCGTATGATAGGATACTAGACTAAAACCAAATGGAAAGAGGAAAGACATGGAAGATTATATAATTAGTGGAATGGCAGCCGAGAATCAGATAAGATTTTTTGCTGCGACAACAAGGCAAATGACAGAGACAGCGAGAGAACGCCACAATCTAAGCCCTATAGCATCAGCTGCACTTGGAAGACTTATGACTGCAGGTGCTATGATGGGCGCGATGTGTAAGAATGATGATGATGTAATAACCCTTCAGATTCAGGGCGACGGACCAATGAAAGGCATAACTGTAACTGCCAATTCAAATGCAGATGTCAAGGGATATGTAGAGGTTCCGGATGTTATGCTTCCACCGAACTCTATAGGCAAGCTTGATGTCGGCGGAGCTGTAGGCAACGGATTTTTAAGGGTTATCAAGGATATAGGCCTCAAAGAGCCTTATGTCGGACAGACTGAGCTCGTTTCCGGCGAGATAGCAGAGGATCTCACTTACTATTTTGCAAGCAGCGAGCAGATACCGACTTCTGTTGCTTTAGGAGTTCTTATGAACAAAGAGAATACCGTAAGACAGGCGGGAGGCTTCATTGTTCAGCTCATGCCTTTTGCGGAGGAGAAGACGATTGCAGCGTTAGAGGAGAAGCTGTCAGCATTTGCCTCAATAACAAGTTATCTTGATCAAGGCAAGAGCCCTGAGGACATAATAGCTGAGCTTTTTGACGACTATGAGATTACAGCCAAGGTGCCTACTAAGTTCCATTGCGGGTGCTCTAAGGAATATGTCGCAAAAGCCTTGATTTCAGTGGGTAAGGTCGAGCTTGAGAAAATGATAGCAGACGGCGAGGCGATAGAAGTCAACTGCCATTTCTGCAATTCGCATTATAAGTACGATATAGACGATTTAAAGAAGCTTCTTAACGAAGCTAAATAGGAGGAGCATATGAAGGAGATTACAGGTAATACAATACTTACGGGACTTTTGGGCAGCCCGGTTAAGCACAGCAAGTCGCCACTTATGCACAATAAAGCGTTTGAGCTTCTTGATCTTGATTACAGATATTTGTGTTTTGAGATTGATGAGTCTAACTTGGAGAAAGCTACTGAAGGCTTAAAAGTTATGGGTGTAAGAGGATTCAACCTCACCATGCCTAATAAGAATCTCATGGTGAAGCTTTGTGATGAGCTTGATATCAGCTCGGAGATTGCGGGTGCGGTCAATACAGTGGTCAATGATAATGGCCGTTTTAAGGGATACACAACAGACGGAATTGGTTTTATGCGTTCAGCTAAGGATGCAGGCCATGACATAGTCGGAGGTAAGATGGTGCTTTTGGGTGCCGGCGGAGCGGCAACTGCTATCTTGACTCAGGCTGCGCTTGATGGTGTGTCAGAGATAGATGTGTTCTCAATCAGGGATCAGTTCTTTGGCAGGGCCGAAGAGATGGTTAGTAAGCTTAATGACAGAACTGAGTGCAAAGTTAGACTGCATGATTTTGAAGATAGCAGTATACTTAAGGAAACTATTGCAAATGCAGATATGCTCACCAATGCAACTTCTGTCGGAATGGCTCCTAAGGTTGATGCGTGCATAATAGATGATGATTGGTTTAAAGACAAAGCGGTATTCCATGAAGGACTTACCGTTGCCGATATCATTTACAATCCGTTAGAAACCAAGTTATTAAAGCAGGCTAAAGAAGTGGGTCTTTCTACATTTAACGGAATGTATATGCTTCTTTATCAGGGGGCTGCAAGCTTTAAGCTGTGGACCGGCAAGGATATGCCAACTGAAGAGATTAAGGAATTATATTTTCAATAAAGATTGCTTAAGTGTTGTTTCTCTTTTGTTGCTGTTATAGTGTTATGATATTGCAAGAGTAACCCGTGGATATCATTATAAGGAGAGATAAGTATGAAAGAGATTGAAGAGAACAAGATTGATATTGAGCCTGATCAGGCAAATGCAGGTGTGTTTCTTTATGAGGAGAATGATTACGATGAAGTGAATATAGATATTAAGTCTGAGAATGGCGCATATATATTGTCTTCAAAATTCCCCTTTAAATTTAAGAATCTTGGTTATTCCAGAACATTTTCTTATGATATTCTAGAGGAGCAGGCACTTCTCCCTCCGGATGAGAGAGATTACGATCTTATATTCTCATGCCTTCTCATGAGAGGTTATTACAAGATGGATGCTCAGGATGGCGATGCCAATAGGCTGACATTTGATGACATGGAATATATTGCAAGAAGATTTGAGACTGAACCAGAGTTCTTAGAAGAGATGACGAACATGGTGAAGTACGGAGACCGTAATATCTGGGGAGATAGGAATGTGCTTGGTGCGTATATTTATCATACGAAGATTTACGATCACTATGATTCTCCTGAGATTAAACGAAGGAATACTATGGTAGAGATTGACGACAGACCTGATCATAATTCTCCTGAAGAGATGGAGTCTGTTGAGTTTGGAATCGAACACATAAAGAATGCTGTTGAAAGCGCCGTAAGAAAAAATGAGTATGTGAAAGAAGATGAGGCGCAATATGCCAAAAAGGATGATAATATATTTAATAAGGATTTGAGTTTCCTAAAGGAAGTATACCGCGACGGCAACAAGGAGTTTGCGGGAGAGAAGGGAGACGGTAAGCCGACTGTCAATATGCATAGTGCAGCATCCGCCCTTGCAAGAGCGTTAGAGAAGAAACCCTGGGTTACGCTTCACAGTAACGCCGATAGCTGCTGGGAATACAGAAACGCAAGAATCAGCGAACGTGCATGGAAGCTGGAGAATGATTTTGATTTTCAGGTTTTCATGAATGAGGAGAAGGATAATATTCCCGAACTTACAAAGGAGAGTTTGTTAAGCAAATGGAACTCATACCTGTCAAAAAAGGCAGAGGATGACAAAAAGCTTGATATCAATGAATATTCCTTTGCGGGTAATGATAAGAAGGCGGTAACAAAGACTGAATTTGAGCAGAATATAGCTGATTATATCAGCCGGTATAAAGACAATAACTCTCCGTTTATGAGGGAGGATATGATAAAGGCGGTTGATTATATAATAGCCAAAACACTTTCTACAAAAGCTGCTCAGGTTACATTTTATGACAAGATAACCGACAAAGCCGGCAATGTTGATACAAAGAAAGCGGATGAGCTTCTACAGAATATGAGAAATGAGATAGTTAAGGACCAGGCATTTAAGGATGCATTTATTAAGAGAGGTTCGTCGAAAAGTCTTAATTCAGCATATCAGAGTATTCTGGCTAAGAATGTCAACACTAAGATAAAAGAAGAGAACAAAATAAAGAAGGAGTTTAAGAAGGATAAGGTCAAGAAGAAATCATATGAAGACTTTATCAAGGAACATGACAAGACGATTACCGGGGAACAGGCCAATGAAATTAAAGAGGCGTACAAGAATCTTACCGAATACAACAAAGGTAAGAGTCCGAGTGAATACATGAAGAAGATGATGGATGCCATGAAGTCTGTGGTTGATGAGCTGAACAACCCGGATAACTTTAATGTCAATATGATGAAGCTGGCAACCCTTAATAAGACGGTTTTAGATTACTATGATAAGCGTCAGGGATTGATTATGGGGCCAAGAACCGACAACGGCAAATCCCGTCTGGCAGCGGTGGAGAGATTATCCAAGACAACTTCTGATATTGTTAAAGGTATAAGAAAGGATTATGATGAGCATATGACCAAACAGGCCAATGCAAAAGCTGCTAAAAAACATATGATGTAGATACATTGAATGAGAAGATGGCAGATGCGGATATGTACCATAATAAGTCAGAGTACTACAAGAGAACCGGCAACGATAGAAGAAGGTAATTTTTTTCTTGACATGTATATATCAATTATGCTAATCTTTACTTGAACTTAATACTGTAAACCGTTGAAGCGGAGATAAAGGCGTTGATGCCTACACAGAGAGTCCGGGGTGCTGAGATCCGGGTTAGAAACAATTCGTCAAATGGACCGCTGAGGGCGCAGTGAACAGACATGGTCTTAGTATTCTGCGACGTTTGGCTTACGTGACAAGCCGGGGATATGTTGGTATCCTGCTAAGCGCACAACATTTTGTGAATCAAGGTGGCACCGCGGATTATGATTATTCGTCCTTGACAGAAGTTTTTTCTGTCAGGGACTTTTTTGTTTGCTAAGTACCCAAAGGGGACAGTCCCCCCTGGGTAGTTATGGCTAAGTACCCAAAGGGGACTGTCCCCACTGAGTAGTTAAGGAGATGAAGAACATGAATATTACGCCAACTATCGATGAGATCAAAGCTTACAAAGATTCCGGCAAATACGACATTTGCCCGGTGAGCACAGAGATTTTGTCGGATTTTATAACCCCTATCGAGGCGATGAGGGTTCTCAAGAACGTGTCTACGCACACATACATGCTTGAGTCTGCATTTGCCGATGAGAAATGGGGAAGATACACTTTTTTAGGATGTGAACCTAAATTAAGCATTTCTTTCTTTGAGGGTGAGGCAAATGTTAACGGTGAGACGATTAGCACTCCGAACCCTTCAGAATATTTAAGAAACCTGATGAGCGGTTACAGGAGTCCGAAGATTAGTAAGCTTCCTACTTTTACGGGTGGTCTTGTCGGATATTTCTCATTTGATTATCTTTACTACAGCGAGCCGACGGCAAAGCGAGATGTTGATGACGAGGAGAAGTTTAAGGACGCGGATCTTATGCTTTTCGACAAGGTGATTGCATTTGACAATGTTAAACAAAAGATTGTGTTGATAGTCAACATCAAGTTAGACGACTATGAAACCAATTATGCAAATGCGATAAATGAGCTTAAGAACATGGCGGATCTCTTAAGAAACGGCGAGAAGTTTAAAGAGCCTAAGAGCAGGTTGCTTAGCGAGGTTAAGCCACTTTTTGATAAGCAGCAGTATTGCGATATGGTTGAGAAGGGTAAGCATTACATCAAAGAGGGAGATATATTCCAGATAGTGCTTTCCAACAGATTGTCGGCGGACTACGAAGGAACCTTGTTTGACACATATAGAGTTCTAAGAACCATTAATCCTTCGCCTTACATGTTTTACTTTTCAGGGACAGATGTTGAGGTTGCGGGCGCATCTCCGGAGACTTTGGTTAAGCTTGAGGACGGCGTGCTTCACACATTTCCTTTGGCAGGATCAAGACCGAGAGGCAAGAATGAAGAGGAAGACAAGGCACTTATCACAGAGCTTTTGGCAGATGAGAAAGAGCTTGCTGAGCACAACATGTTAGTCGATCTTGGAAGAAATGATCTTGGAAGGATAAGCGAGTTTGGATCAGTTGTTGTAGAGGATCTTAGGTCTGTTGTCAAATACTCGCACATCATGCATATCGCGTCGACTGTGAGAGGCAATATAAGAAACGACAAAGATGCATTTGACGCAATAGAGGCGGTACTTCCGGCAGGAACGCTCTCCGGAGCTCCTAAGATTAGGGCTTGCCAGTTGATCGGTGAACTTGAAGGTAACAAGCGCGGAATCTACGGCGGTGCAATCGGATATATTGATTTTACAGGCAATATGGATACATGCATCGGAATAAGAACTGCATATAAGAAGAACGGCAAAGTATTTGTAAGAAGCGGCGCCGGTATCGTTGCAGATTCAGTTCCGGAGACAGAGTATCAGGAAAGTATAAACAAGGCTCAGGCAGTTATAAATGCGCTTAAGATTGCAGGGGAGGTGGAAGAATGATATTACTGATTGATAATTACGACAGTTTTTCATATAATCTTTACCAGTTGATAGGCGAGATTACCCCGGATATCAAGGTTGTCAGGAACAACGAGCTGACAGTTGAGGAAGTTATAGCTCTTAAGCCTGATAGAATAATTCTTTCGCCGGGTCCCGGAAGACCTGAGGATGCGGGAATTATAGTAGAGGTTGCCAAGACAATAAAAGATATACCTATCCTTGGCGTTTGCCTTGGGCATCAGGCGATATGTCAAGCATTTGGTGCAAATGTTACCTACGCAAAACAACTTATGCATGGAAAGCAATCTGAAGTAAGATTAGATAATGATGATATCTTGTTTAAGGGACTTGATGAGAGGGTAAAAGTTGCGAGATATCATTCGCTTGCAGCAGATAACGACACTATTCCGGAGTGCCTAAATATTACTGCAGTGACTGATGATAACGAGGTTATGGCAGTGTCGCATAAAGAGTACCCAATATACGGAGTTCAATTTCATCCGGAGTCAATTCTTACACCGGAAGGAAGAACAATGCTTAAGAATTTTATAAATAATTAATATAAAGGAGATTGATACCATGATTAAAGAAGCTATTGTAAAAATCGTTAACAAAGAAGACCTTACTTATGATGAGGCGTACACTGTAATGAACGAGATAATGAGCGGTGAGACTACTCCAACGCAGAACGCTGCATTTCTTGCTGCATTATCTACAAAGAGTGCGAGAGCAGAGACCACTGACGAGATTGCCGGTTGTGCTGCTGCCATGAGAGAGCATGCAACACCTGTTGAGACAGGAATGGACATTTTAGAGATAGTAGGAACAGGTGGAGACAATGCGGGAAGCTTCAACATTTCCACAACATCAGCACTCGTTGCTGCAACAGGTGGTGTGAAGGTTGCTAAGCATGGTAACCGCGCAGCGTCATCAAAGAGCGGTACTGCAGATTGTCTTGAGGCTCTTGGTGTTAACATTAATCAGGACCCTGACAAATGTGTTGAGCTTCTCAATGAAGTTGGAATGTGTTTCTTCTTCGCACAGAAGTATCATTCTTCTATGAAGTATGTCGGACCTATTAGAAAAGAGCTTGGTTTCAGAACAGTATTTAACATTTTAGGACCACTTACCAACCCGGCAAAGCCAACAATGATGCTTCTTGGTGTTTACGACGAGTACCTTGTTGAGCCGCTTGCTCAGGTTTTGGTTAGCCTTGGTGTTAAGCGCGGAATGGTAGTTTACGGAATGGATAAGCTCGATGAGATTTCACTTAGCGCTCCTACTAAGATTTGCGAGATTAAGGACGGATGGTTCAAGACAAGAGTTGTTGAGCCTGAGGATTTCGGATTTGAGAAATGTACAAAGGATGATTTAAAGGGTGGCGAGCCTAAGGAAAATGCTGAGATTACAATCGGAATCTTAAAGGGCGAGAAGGGTCACAAGAGAAATACAGTATTGATGAACGCAGGTGCGGCGCTTTACATTGGTGGCAAGGCAGATACATTTGAAGACGGAGTAAAGCTTGCGGCTGAGATTATCGATTCAGGTAAGGCGTACGAGACCTTACAGAAGTTTATTGAATTAAGTAATCGCTAAGTACTCAAAGGGGACAGTCCCCATTGGGTAGTTAATAGATTCTGTCATCCTGAGGAGCATAGCGACGAAGGATCTTTTATGATAAGGAGAAAGACATGACTATATTAGATGAAATTGCGGCTTATGCCAGAGTTAGAGTTGATGAGGCCAAGAAGGCGCGCGCACTTGACGAGATAAAGGAGCTTGCTCTTAGCACTAAAAAAGGCGAGTTTACATTTGAAAATGCATTAAGGAAGCCTGACATTTCGTTTATATGCGAGTGCAAGAAGGCATCACCTTCAAAGGGCGTGATAGCAGAGGAATTTCCTTATCTTGAGATTGCGAAGGCGTATGATAGTGCCGGCGCGGACGCTATTTCGGTTCTGACCGAGCCTAAATGGTTCCTAGGTAAAGACGATTATCTCAAGGAGATTTCGTCAAATGTTTCCATCCCTTGCCTAAGAAAAGACTTCACCGTAGATGAGTACATGATATATGAGGCAAAGCTTTTAGGCGCATCGGCAGTCCTTTTAATTTGCTCAATATTGAGTGCAAATGACTTGGAAAAATACTTAAAAATCGCTGACGACTTAGGTCTTTCGGCTCTTGTTGAAGCTCATGACGAGGCTGAGATTAAGACAGCCTTAGAGGTCGGTGCAAGAGTTATCGGTGTCAACAATCGTAATCTTAAGGATTTCAGCGTCGACACTGCTAACAGTAGAAAGCTTAGAGATCTTGTGCCAAATGATGTCGTTTTCGTATCTGAGAGCGGAGTTAAGACGGCTGAGGATATCAGCGCGTTAAGAGCTTCCGGCGTAAACGCGGTCCTTATCGGCGAGACGCTAATGAGAGCAGAAGACAAGAAGGCAAAGCTTTCTGAGTTAAAGGGTGAGATATAAAATGACAAAAATTAAATTTTGTGGCTTGAAAAGGCGCGAAGATATTGATATAGTCAATGAGGTTAAGCCCGAATATATCGGATTTGTCTTCTATAAGAAGAGCAAGAGATATGTTGATTTAGATACCGCTAAGGAGCTTAAAAGTCTTCTTGATCCCTCGATTCAGGCTGTCGGAGTGTTTGTTGACGAACCGATTGACAATGTCGTTGACTACCTGAATGCCGGAGCAATTGATATCGCTCAGCTTCATGGAAATGAAGACGAAGCATATATTTCAGAAGTCAAGGATAGAACCGGCAAAGAAGTGATTAAGGCGTTTAAGATAACTGACAAGGACAGCGTAGATAAAGCATTTTCTACGAATGCAGACTATGTGCTTCTTGATGCGGGTATGGGCGACGGAGTAACATTTGACTGGAATCTAATATTAGATATTGATAAGCCTTACTTCCTTGCGGGGGGCTTAGGCGTAGATAATATTGCAAATGTAATGAGAAACATAAGACCTTTTGCGGTCGACGTCAGTAGCGGTATTGAGACTGATGGATTTAAAGATAAGGCAAAGATGATATCATTTGCCAAAGAGGTAAGAAAGGAAGATTGAGTATGACTAATCCTAACGGAAGATTTGGTATTCATGGCGGTCAGTACATCCCGGAGACGCTTATGAATGCGGTTATTGAGCTTGAGGAGGCTTATGATCATTATAAAAATGATGAAGAGTTCAACAACGAACTTAGGACTCTTTTTAATGAGTATGCCAACAGACCTTCAAGGCTTTATTATGCTGAGAAGATGACTAAGGATTTGGGTGGAGCTAAGATTTACCTTAAGCGTGAGGATCTTAACCACACCGGAGCGCACAAGATTAACAATGTGCTTGGTCAGGCGCTTCTTGCTAAGAAGATGGGTAAGACCAGACTTATTGCTGAGACGGGTGCAGGTCAGCATGGAGTTGCGACTGCAACGGCAGCGGCACTTATGGGATTAGAGTGTGTTGTATTTATGGGCGAGGAAGATACCAAGAGACAGGCGTTAAATGTTTATCGTATGAAGCTTCTCGGAGCGGATGTTGTTCCTGTTACATCGGGAACCGCGACACTTAAAGATGCGGTATCAGAGGCTATGAGAGAGTGGACTTCAAGAATTTCAGATACTCATTATTGCTTGGGTTCTGTTATGGGACCTCATCCATTTCCTACTATAGTTAGAGATTTTCAGGCTGTAATCTCTAAGGAGATTAAGGAGCAGATTGTTGAGAAAGAGGGTAGACTACCTGATGCGGTTATCGCTTGTGTTGGTGGTGGTTCAAATGCTATCGGAAGCTTCTATCATTTTATAGAGGATGAAGGTGTTAGACTCATAGGTTGCGAGGCTGCGGGAAGAGGCGTTGATACATTTGAAACTGCTGCAACTATTGCAACCGGAAAGCTTGGTATATTCCATGGAATGAAGTCATATTTCTGTCAGGATGAATATGGTCAGATTGCTCCTGTTTATTCAATTTCAGCGGGACTTGATTATCCGGGTGTCGGACCTGAGCATGCTTATCTTCACGATATCAACAGGGCAGAATATGTTCCTGTAACTGATGAAGAGGCTGTTGAGGCGTTTGAATACCTTGCTAAAATGGAGGGTATTATTCCTGCAATCGAGTCGGCTCATGCGGTAGCGCATGCCAGAAAGATTGCGAAAACATTTGACAAAGATCAAATCATTGTAATAACAGTATCAGGACGCGGAGACAAGGATTGTGCGGCAATCGCCCGTTATAGAGGGGAGGATATTTATGAGTAAGATTAAAAATGCATTTGAAAACAAGAAAGCTTTTATTCCTTTTATAACCTGTGGTGATCCGGATCTTGAGACTACCAAAAAGATTGTAAAAGCTGCTGTTGATAACGGCGCGGATTTAATAGAACTTGGAATTCCATTTTCCGATCCTACTGCTGAGGGACCTGTTATTCAGGGGGCCAACCTTAGGGCTTTAAAGGGTGGAGTGACAACGGACAAGATATTTGATTTGGTGAGAGAGTTGAGACAGGACATCACCATTCCGATGGTATTTATGACTTATGCAAATGTTGTCTACTCGTATGGGGCTGAGAAATTCATTAAGACCTGTAACGAGATTGGAATGGACGGAATTATTCTTCCTGACCTTCCTTATGAGGAGAAGGAAGAGTTTGAGGATGTTTGCGAGAAGTATGATGTCGATCTGATTTCGCTTATCGCACCTACTTCGAAGAATAGGATTGCGATGATTGCCAAGGAAGCTAAAGGATTCATCTATGTGGTGTCAAGCCTTGGTGTAACCGGAATGAGAACAGAGATTAAGACGGATCTCAAGTCGATTGTTGATATTATTAAGGATAACACCGATGTTCCATGTGCGATAGGTTTTGGAATCTCAACCCCGGAGCAGGCTAAGAAGATGGCTGATATTTCCGACGGTGCGATAGTCGGTTCTGCAATTATCAAGATTATTGCGGAACATGGAAAGGAAGCGGCACCATTTGTCGGTGAATATGTTAAATCAATGAAAGATGCAATACGCTAAGTACTCAATGGGGACAGTCCCCTTTGGGTACTTATAAGCTAACTACCCAGTGGGGACTGTCCCCATTGAGTACTTAGCAAAATACATGTCATTCTGAGCTGCGCTCAGGATGACATTTTTTGTTTTCTTTACAATGTATAGTTTTATGTTATAATATCAAGATGGAGTATACTATTTTTTGAGGTATTGCGTATGAAGGAACATAGTGAAAGCCAAAAACCGGTTAATAAGCTTAAATACTATTTAATAGTTGGATATACATTGATAGCTTTAGTTGCGATTATAATCGTGACTGTCTTAGAGCGAAGGGTTACAATCGATAATCTTAGGGATAATGTCAGTACTCTTGCCTCTTCGCTTAGCGAGCAGATGGCTATGAATCTCGATGGATATCTTAATCGTATGGAGAGTGTCGCAACGTTAGCATTTGCCGAAGAAGACACATATAAGTATGATGCGACTGACACTTCAATCGACGAATACGATGCAGTTGTCAGGGAAAAGGCTATATCAGACAACCTTTTCGGACTTTGTATTATGGATAACTTTGTTGATTATGGTATTGTTTACCGCAACAACCACACTGTCGGCAAGTTCTCCAACGGCACAACAAGCCAGTTCGGAGACTCTCTCTTTGTTGATTTAGAGTCGATTATTGACAGGCAGCGCAGTAATGACGGCTGGTCTGCCGGTTTCGGTGACAATTATAAGCGCATATATTATGTCAAACGTATTCACGAGAATGCGCTTATTGTCGTGTCATTTTACGCAGATGAGTTAAGGAATCTGTTTGAGACCTCCGAGGATGTGGAAGATATGTCGGTTCGACTGATTAACGAGGATCATAACGTATTGTACTCTTCGGTTGACAGTGAAGAGGTGGGTAAGCCTCTTGTTGACAAGCTACAGAATCGTATCATGGGTGCCGAGGATGCGACCCTTTTGGATAACGAGTATCTTGTCACAATCAATTCCTGCGGATATAAGTGGTATGTTGTTACGTCCATTCCTACCAAGGTTATTATGAAGGAGCAGAGTGAGGCTCAGGCTCAAATTGTTATAATGTCAATTCTTGCAGCTATTCTCGCTGTTGTAATTGGTATTGCCCTTTCACTTAAATTTACCAAACCTGTTGAGTCTTACGTTTCAGATCTTGATATCAAGGCTAAGAAGGACCAGCTTACAGGCGTTTTCAATAAGTTATCATTTGAAAATGCTGCCAAGAACAGTATAGGTAGAGACGATTCGAAATCCGCACTTATACTTGTCGATATTGATGATTTTAAGAGTGTTAATGACACACTCGGACATATCTACGGCGATGAAGTTCTTGCTATGACAGGCGAGAGCTTAAGAAGTATATTCGGTGAGGATGATTACATAGGAAGAATTGGTGGAGATGAGTTTTCCGTATTGGTTAACAGCACGCCGCCAACCGGTGTGGAGTACAGGGATTATATTATAGGCAAATGCAAGGAGATATGCGACGCATTTAGAAATTTTTACACCGGAGAGCAAGGCGGATACAAGATTTCAGTATCTGTAGGTTGCGCCTTTTATCCGGAACATGGTGAAGATTTTAAAGGACTTTATAATTCTGCGGATAAAGCCTTATACCAGTCTAAGAGAGGTGGCAAGGATACCTTTACTGTTGCGGGTAAGGAGGGCGATGATTATGAGTAAGAAGATACTAGCTTTGTTGCTATCTGCCTGCATTTTCATGACCGGGTGCGGTAGTGATGTTACTTTTACCAAAAGGAAGAATCCGACGGAGATTGAGTTGTCGTGGTGGGGAAATGATGCCCGTACCGAGTACACTATAGAGGGTGCGAGAAAGTTCGAAGAGCTCCATCCTGATATAGAGGTTAAAGTCAGTTATTCTGAGTGGTCGGGTTATGAAGCCAGAAACCGTATTCGCATGGTGTCAGGAACGGAAGCAGATGTTATGCAGGTTAACTACAGTTGGCTTAAAGAGTACTCACCTGATGGTAAAGGTTTTTATAATATCTTAGACCAGAAGCGCCAGGTTAATCTTTCTAATTTCAGCCAGCCTATGCTTGAATATGGCATTATTAATGGATCTCTTAACGCAGTTCCAATCGCGATGAATGCTGAGACCATTTATATTAACAAGACCATTTTTGACAAATACAATCTTGATATTCCTGAGACTTGGGATGATTATAAAAATGCAGCTAAAGTAATGTCTAAGGATGGTATATATCCGATTGCGGGTGTTGGTAAGTCGGTATGGCTTTTTGCAATTGCTTACGCCGAGCAGAAGACAGGTAAGCAGATTTTAAATGATGACGGAACGCTTAATTTCACTGCTTCAGACCTTAAGATAATGCTGGATTTTTACTCTGAGATGGTTGAGTGTAAGGTGTTTCCGGCGATAGAGAAATTTGACAGACTTAATGTTGACAACGAGAGTTATGCGGGTGCGATTGCATGGGTCAGTGATGCAATCAATTATTTTGGGCCTTTGATTGAGAAGGGAGAAGAGATTGTTCCTGCACCATATCCACATGATGATTCTCACAAAAGTGGAGATGGATGGTATGCTAAGCCTGCATCACTTTATGCGATGAGTAAAGATACGGATCACCCTGAAGAGGCTGCAATGCTTCTTGATTTCCTGGTGAACAGTGAGGAGATGGCGTTGCTTCAGGGAGTTGAGAAGGGAGTTCCGTTAAGTACTAAGGCGAGGGATACCTTAGACAAGAATGATATGCTTAAAGGATTGCAATATGATGCGTCGCTTGTTATGGAGAATAATGAGAATCTTAGTAAGATGAATGCGTATATTGAGGATAGTGGTATGATAGATATATTTGTTGCGGAGTGTGATAATGTAATCTTTAAGAAGTTGACGGCGGAGGAAGCAGCGAAGGAGTTATATGCGGAGTTGACTGCTAGTTAAGAAACAGTTAAGAATTAAAGAAGAATCAATTTAAGACTTTCATGTTTGGTTGTTGTATATTATGATCAGCAACAAAACATGAAAGTTTTCTTTTTGGGAGGTTTTATTATGAGTGATAATGTAATATTAAAGGCTAAGGATTTATCTAAAACATTTTCAAATGAATCCGTACAGCAGCATGTACTTAAGAATTTAAATCTTGAAATCTATAGCGGAGATTTCACGGTTGTTATGGGTAACTCCGGTTCCGGAAAGAGTACTTTGTTATATGCACTTTCAGGAATGGACAGACCGTCACTCGGAACAGTTACATACAATGTGGACGGCAAGAATATAGAGATTTCAAAATTGTCAAATGATAAATTAGCACTTTTCAGAAGGGATTATGCAGGGTTTGTTTTCCAGCAGAACTACTTAAATGACTCGATGAGCGCGATGGACAATGTTATGGTAAGTGGTTTGTTAAAATCAAAAGACAGAAAAGCACTTGCTGAGAAGACTCGTACACTTCTTAATAAGGTTGAGATAAATGAGCAGGATTCGAGAAAATTCCCTAC
The DNA here is from genome assembly GCA_000621905.1 of Lachnospiraceae bacterium NC2004. Taxonomy (GTDB): domain Bacteria; phylum Bacillota; class Clostridia; order Lachnospirales; family Lachnospiraceae; genus NC2004. The sequence continues at coordinate 132,319 of JHXB01000008.1, read as the reverse complement.
TCAGTTATCCGGTGGACAGCAGCAGAGAGTTGCGGTGGTTAGAGGAGTGATTAACGACCCTAAGATTCTTTTCGCTGACGAGCCTACAGGAGCGTTAAATTCACAGAATACAACCAATGTTCTTGATATTTTAACCGGATTAAATGAAGAGGGACAGAGCATTGTAATGGTTACTCATACAATCAAGGCAGCGGAGAGAGGTAACAGAATCATTTATCTTTCAGATGGTGTTATATCTGATGAGTGTGACTTAGGACCATATCTTGGTGACTACAAGGATGATGAGAATCCTAATAAAGAGCAGGCACTTGTTCGTCACAACAAGTTAAAGGATTTCCTTTCAGAGATGGGGTGGTAATATGTATAAACTTTTTATGATTGCCAAAAACAACATGAAGAAACAAAAAGGAGATATGATTACCTTTTTCATACTCACCCTTTTGTCTTCATTTCTTATCTTTAACTGCTTAGCAACCTTAAACGGTATGGGCAGGGTAATGGATGACAGATTCGATAAAATAAACGGTTCTCACGGGATAGTTTTTATTGATGATGATTCTGAAAAAAAGGAATGTCTTGAGAAAGCATTTAAGGAAAATGAGCATATAAAGGAATTTGAAACTACACCGGTAACCAGGATTTATGGGGAATATAAGAATTCAAAAGATACCGAATGGAAAGAGTATGATTTCCTTGCAGAGAGTTTTGGTAACGAGAAAAAACAGATGAAAATTCTTGATATCGATGCATCTGATTACTCAGAAAATGATATCTTTGTGCCTTTGCATATGAAAGCCGGATACGCCATCGGTGATACTTTAGAGTTAAAGCTTGGTGATAATAAATACAAGTTCAATGTTGCAGGTTATGCAGAGGATCCATATTTTTCATCAACAATTAACATAACCATAAACTATATTTATATGTCGCAGAAAATGATTGATAAGATTGTAGATGAGAATCCTAAAAAGGCACTTGATTACATCGCTTTTAAGGGTAGGATTGATGAGAGTGAGCTTGCACCTGCGGCTTCAAATGTTATCGCATACATGTCAACTTATGGTAGGGATGATGGTTACTATAAAACATCGGACCTTGAGGAAGAAATAACCGGAGCATATAAAGATTATGTGGGACCATACATGGAAAAGAATCCTGAAAAAGATTACTTAAGTATGATTGCTGTCAATTGGCAAATGATGAGAGGCGGAGCACAGTTCCTACCAATGATTTCAATGGCTATAATAATGATATTTGGTATTCTTATATTGGTTATTGCATTGATCATTATCTCTTTCAGTATTAAGAATTTTATACAGCGCAACATGAAGAACACCGGTATATTAGAGGCATCAGGATATACTGTAAAAGAGTTGAGATTAACTATTTTAGTTCAGATTGCAATCATTGCACTCTTAGGAGCTTTGGTGGGGGTTGCTTTAGCATTTGTATCTAATAGTAAATTTGTTGATGTAGTAAGTCTTCTTTTGGGAATTACATGGAACCAGCCAATCGATTACGCAACTGCCATGATCACTGTAATCAGCTTGCTTGTAATGATTCTTTTGGTTACATGGTTTATCAGTAGAGCATACAAGAAAACCGGAGTTTTAGATGAACTTAGGGGTGGTATTAACACACATAATTTTAAGAGAAATCATTTTACATTTGAAAAAACCCCACTTCCAATCTCTGTAGTTCTTTCTCTTAAAGGAATGATAGGTGAAATCGGTAAAAATGTTGTAATGGTTATAATCATTATGATCCTCGTGATTTCAACACTTGTTGGTTTTGGAATGATGGAGAACTTCGGATCAGATCCTGATTCCCTAACATCGATTATGGGATTTGATACAGGAACTGCACTGATTGGTGGAAGCAAAGATATCGAAGATGATATCAAAAATTTAGATGGTGTAGAGGATGTTCTTGTCAGCACCGGATTTGAGCCTTCGGTATCACATAAGGATAAAACTCAAAATGTTTATACTTATGCTTATGAGGATATTAGCAAAAGACCTACAGCTATATTGGTTGAAGGAAGATACGCTAAGAATGATAACGAGATATTGGTTACAACCGGTGTGGCAAATGATTTTAATGTTGGTGTCGGTGATGTTCTTACCATTACTGTCGGTGACAAAAATGCAGATTACATTATCACCGGAATTGATCAGCGTATGGAACGCATGGGAAGAACCATCTGTATGACACTTGATGGAGCTGAAAAAATCGGAGTGTCTACTGCAAATGTTAGTTATACTTTAGCTTGTAAAGAAGGAGTAACATTTGACGATATTGAATCTCAGATTGATGACAAAGATATCGAAACAGACAGTGTTATAGATATAGACACAAATATGAAGAGCACATTACAGAGTGTTTCAACAGCTGTGCAAATGCTTTGTTTCGTGATAGTTCTTATAACAATCCTTGTGGTTGTGTTTGTTGAGGCGCTTGTTGTCAGAGCTAAGATTGTTAGAGAGTGGCGTACTTTCGGTATAAACAAGGCTCTTGGAATGACTTCTTCTCAGATTATTTCACAGATAATGATGTCAAATGTTCCGGGAATCATTGTTGGAATGCTTATAGGAGGAGCCATGGCGCAGGTTGTTGGAAGTAACTTGTGTATTGCTTGTTTCTCATTGTTTGGAATCAAGAAGATTGCATTCTCTATATCTCCTACCTGGTATATTGCGACTATTGTTGGAATATTTGTTGTGGCGATTATTACAGCAGGATTGTTTGGGTTGAAGACCAGGACGCTCGAGCCTGTTGGGATGATTACTGAAGAGTAGGAGCGGATTTAATATAGAGCCTAATATGTTGTTTTTTTTCGGGACGCCTCTCGGCTCGAAGACGCGTTGCTCACGTTACTAAATTCGTGCTAAGCTAAGGCTTGCACTCATTAAGTAACGAGACGCGTCAACGCCCTACAAAAAAACATATTAGGCTCTTAACAATCCTCAGGGTGGCGGAGCCACCGTGGAAAGATTAATTAAGCCTTGCATTTGCAGGGCTTTTTTGTATAATTAAATAAGGACAAGAGGGGAAGATAATCATGGGTATAGCGCCCTTTAATATGAGGTGTAAATATGCATTATAACTGTTTAATTGTTGATGATGAAACCGAACTTGCCAAGATGACGGCTGAATATTTTGAAATGTTTGATGTTAAGACGCAGTATGTGGACAGTGCTGCGTCTTGCTTTGATTTCTTAAAGACTAATGACACTGATCTTATATTGCTTGATATTAATTTGGGTGATGGTTCAGGATTTGATGTTTGTAAAAAATTGCGAGAGGATTATAGTCTTCCGATTCTTTTTATCAGCGCAAGACAGAGTGACGACGATATGCTTGTGGGACTTAGTATCGGCGGTGATGACTATGTTACCAAGCCATACAGCTTGTCGGTTCTTCTTGCTAAAGTTAAGGTTAACTTAAAGAGGATAGAAGAGGTCAGAAAGCTTGAGGGGCACGAGGTTAAGGAGCCTGATACTAATCAGGAATTTTCACTCATAGATTCTACGATGTCTGTGGTTTTAAAGGGCGATAACATTTCCCTAAAAGCCAAGGAGTACGCCCTTATAAAATGTTTATATGAGCACAAGAATACGATTGTTACCAAAGATAAGCTTTTTGATGAGGTGTGGGGCGATTCGTTCTATGGTGACGGAACTCTTAATGTACACATCAGAAGGCTTAGAGAGAAACTGGAGGAGGACCCTAACAATCCTGAATTTATCAAGACTGTCTGGGGCACAGGTTACATATTGGAGCTTAAGTAATGAAAGGTTTTAGAAGAATTGTTGTCACTTATATGCTGCTGATGTTGGTCGCGCTTATTGCTTTGGTCAATATGTTTAACGGTATTGATCTTAAGTCGGTTGATTTAGGAGATGTCAGTGATAAGGAACTTGAGATTTATAAGGATTTGTGGGGCAGATTTCAGGATAGCGTATCAGTTAATCAGGCACAGATTCTTAAAATTATTATTATATTTTGGGCAGCTGTTTTTGTGATAGGATTGCTTCTTCTCGTCTTGATATACTTAATGGAGCTTAAGCCTATCGGCGAGATGGAGTCATTTGCAAATGAAATCGCAAAGGGCAATTTGGATGTTCCTCTTCCTGTTCATAAGAACAAGCTCTTTATCAATTTGGTTGAGAGTTTTGACATAATGAGATTGGAGCTTAAAGCGGCCAAGGAGAGAGAGGCTGCGTCAGAACGCGCCAAACGCGAGCTTGTGGGCGAGCTTAGTCACGATATCAAGACTCCTGTTGCCACTATTCAGGCGACTTGTGAGGTACTTGAACTAAAGTATGGCAACAAGTTAAAAGAGTCTGATGATGAAGAGGTGAGCAATCTGTTGGATAAGATTGGGACTATTTCTACTAAGGCAGAGACTATCAATGCGCTTGTTAATAACATGTTTAAGGCGACGCTTGAGGATTCTGAGGAGATTAGGTTTAATGTCTTAGAGAGGGATTCTAAAGATATTGAAGTCTATTTCAAGAATCTTGTTGATTACGGCAACATCATTCTTGACAATCATATTCCGGAATGTCTTTTGTATTACGATTCAATGCGCATGGAGCAGGTTATTGACAATATAATCGGGAACTCGTATAAATACGCGCACACTGACATACATGTTTCATTTGAAGAAGTCAGCGGATTTGGTGATACCGGTGATAAGTATATCAAGATTAAGGTTAAGGATTCAGGCCCCGGGGTTTTAGATGATGAACTTCCGCTTATTATCGAGAAGTTCTACAGAGGCAAGGGTACTGATGAGAAGAGCGGCTACGGCCTCGGAATGTATCTTGCCAATTGGTACATGACCAAGCAGGGCGGAGGAATGGAGTATTATAATGACGACGGATTTGTTGTCGAGCTGTTTGTAAAGAAGGTTTAGTGTAAGAAGCTGCTTTAGGGCAGCTTTTTATGATGTTGGAATAAAAGGAGTTTTGTGGTATAATGATTGGTAGTTTTTTTATTGGAGGATTATGTTATGGCTATGTCTGAATATACAATTGATAATTTTATTAAGGAGCTTTCGTCTGATGCGCCTGTTCCTGGTGGAGGTGGAGCTTCAGGTCTTGTTGCTGCAGTTGGTATGAGCCTTGGCAACATGGTTATGGCACTTACCACAGGCAAGAAGAAGTATGCGGAGTATCAGGATGAGATAGAGAGTATTATTGCAAATGCTAACGATATCACAAGAGCGCTTCTTGATGCTATGGATAGGGATGCGGTTGCATTTGAACCATTAGCTAAGGCCTATGGACTTCCTAAGTCAACTGAAGAGGAGATAGCTCATAGGAATAAGGTTTTGGAGGAGGCATTGGTTGTTGCCAGTGAGGCTCCTTTAGAGCTTATGGAGAAGATTGTTGAGGGCATTAAGGTTACTAAGAGGGTTGCTGAGATTGGGTCTAAGCTTGCGATTAGTGATGCGGGTGTTGCGGTTCAGTGCCTTAAGGCTGCGCTTAATGGGGCGTCGCTGAATGTGTTTATTAATACGAAGATGATGAAGAATAGGGACAAGGCGGATGAATTTGATAAGAGGGCGGATGAGATGATACGCGTAGGAAATGAGATGGCGGATGAAGTTTATGCTAAGGTACTCGCGGATGTGAGGTAACATATGTTTCTATAACGGACGCACCCGGCAACACTATGCTACGTCGGACACGCTCCCGCTTCGGCAAAAACGTAGCAATACTAAATTCGCACTCCTAAAAGTCGTGCTCATTAAGTACTGACGTTTTTACAGAGTCCGACTTAAGCATATGTGTAACCGGGCGCTGTATGAATAATCAACCCCTGTCATGACTTCGCGAAGCGAAGAATCTTTGGTTTTAGATTATATAAGTGAAATATATGTTGCTTTCTTCGGGGCGCCTCTCGGCTCGATTGTGCACAGCTCACGTTACTAAATTCACACTGCGCCCATGGCTTGTGTTCATTAAGTAACGAGGTGCACAAACGCCCTCAGAAATAACATATATTTCTACTATGGATGACATATCCCAGAATGACACAACCCTGTCATGACTTCGCGAAGCGAGGGATAACTTAGCAATAAATACATCCTCAGGGTAGCTTAAGCTACCGGGATAAGGTTTAGAGTTGGAAAGGAGAAGAGAAGGATATGGTTTTAAAAGGTGTTGAGGTTGCAAGGGCGATTAATGAGAGGATTGCTAAGGAGATGGAGAGTCTTGATATAGCTGCTCCTCATCTTGCTATTATCAGAGTTGGTGAGAAGGGTGACGATATTGCGTACGAGCGCGGTGCCATCAAGAAGATGGAAAAAGTCAACTTTAGATGCACATCTAATGTCTTTCCTGAGGGTATCAGCAACGAAGATTTTCTTGCTGAATTTGACAAGATTAACAATGATGATGACATAGACGGAATCCTTCTTCTTAAGCCGCTTCCTAAACATATAGACGAGGCGGAGGTTCTTAAAAGAATTGACCCTGTCAAAGATTTGGATGGTATTTCAAGTATCAACATGGCCAAGGTTTATTCAGGTGATGAGTCAGGATACGCACCTTGTACCGCTGAAGCAGTTTTAGAGATGCTTAAGTTTGCCAATGTTGATCTTACAGGTAAGAGAGTTACGGTTGTCGGAAGGAGTCTTGTTATAGGCAAGCCTGTTTCTATGCTTCTTATGAAGGCAAATGCTACCGTTACCATTTGCCATACAAGAACTGCTGATATGAAGGCGGAGTGCAATCGTGCTGAGGTGCTTGTTGCTGCAGCCGGCGTTGCCAATATGATTGATGACAGCTATGTTTCTGACGGTGCGGTTGTTATGGATGTTGGAATCAATGTCAATGAAGAGGGTATGCTCTGCGGTGATGTTGATTTTGAAAAGGTTGAGAGCAAGGCTTCAATTATCACCCCGGTTCCCGGAGGTGTTGGTTCGGTTACGACTTCAGTGCTCGCTCTTCATTTGCTAAAAGCAGCTAAGATTAGAAGAGGATGATTATATGGGAGATAAACTTAAATATGGATACGGAGCATCTGCGTTAAGCAGGATATTGGTTTTGTTCCTGGTTGTAGTGGTTATGTGTGCAGGTTGTTATTGGATAGGGATTGAGTTCATTGAGCATAGTCAGGAGAATACAACCAAAATGATTGCAGAGAACGCTTATACCACAGTTCAAAGTGATTTCGATCAGTGTATAAGAGTGTCCAAAACGATGAGTTATGACACGTTCTTAAAGGATTTTCTTGAGCGTGAGGATAAGTATTCAGAGAGTCAGGCGGAGAAGATTATGTCTGATTATTTAGGGGCGATTAAGTATGGCAATTCGTGGTCGAGTGCATTTTTGATTTCTGATAAGACCAAGAGATATTATACTCCGGACGGAATCGGTAAGATAGTAGATCCTGTTAATGACGATTATGATGTATGGTATTCTGTATTTGTCGAGAGCGTCAACGACTATGATCTCGACATTAGTATAGACGAGTACAATACCAAGGACTACACTGTTTTTGTGGACAAGAGAGTGGAGGATGACGACTCCAAACTTTTGGGAGTGTGCGGTGTCGGCATGGTTATGAGTAATATTCAGGATGAGATTGAGGAATACGAGAATGAGTATGGTGCATCGGTATCATTTGCCGATGATAAGGGAGAAGTGTTAATCGGACCTTCCGTCAATAATCTTGCTTCGAGATATCTCTATGTCGAGATTCCTGACAAGTCTCAAGAAAATACATTTAAAAGGGATGGGTTGGTATACGAGTATGCTAAGTACATGCCTTCGATGGGATGGAATGTTGTTGTCAGAACCGACGCGAAAAAAGATGTTAAGGGGCTTTATAAGATACTGGTATTTTCGGTGGTTGTGCTTTGTGTTTTTGGAACAGGCATTTTAGTCAATGATCTTAACAAGAAGAGGAATTTCCTTAGATATGTCAGAGTTGAGTCGCTTAGGGACAAGGAGACGGGGCTTTACAATCTTGAAGGATTTGGTGTCAGCACCATAAAAGAGATGAATAAGCTTAACAATCACAAGAGGGGTGGATGCATGTTTGTAATCTGCCTTGATAATTTACGACGTTTCACGGATACATTTGGAAGAGGTGTTGCGGATCAGATGATTAGAAATGTTGCTGAGACGCTTGTAGAGCTTTTTTCCGACACGGACATTATCGGACGAATTGACGAGGACGAGTTTTCAGTATTTGCTCCTAATATGACGGATGAAGGTTATATCGGAGATATGTCCGGAAGAATATTAAAATGCATCAGGAGAGGATATTCGTCGGAAGGCAAGGATGTTATGTTTTCGGCAAGTATCGGCGCGGCTATATATAAGGACTCTGACGATGAGTACAGCACACTAAAGGAGCATGCTTCACAAGCGTTAAGAACAGTTCAAAACGATGGTGGAGATGGCTTCTCGTTATATAGAGTTTTGTAAGGAGTGGGTGAATTCTAATACATGAAGAAATCAACGATATTCGGCGCGTTTTTTGGCGCGCTGTTTGTTGTGGTGGTAATTATGTTAATTACCGGAAGAATGAACCGCAATGAAGACAGATATAAAGATATTATGGCAAATGCTACTACTGAGTCACCAAGTACTGAGGCGCCTACAACAGAAGAGATAACAACTGAAGAGGTGACTACCGAGGAGGAGACGACAGAAGAGCCGACAACGGAGGAGCCTTATAATGACACGACTGCTCCGATATTTACATACTGTAACTCATATCCGGTGATTAATGTCGGAGAGAAGTTCGATATCCACAAGTTTGTGGGTTATATCGATGACTATGACAGCAATCCCAAGCTTAAGGTCAAAGGTGAGATTGACACATCTACGGAGGGAACTTACCCTGTCAAAGTTGTTATCAAAGATTACTCAGGCAACAAGCTTAAACAGCAGATGACTGTTACGGTCAAGAACAAGTCATCATCTAAGAAGAGCACTTCTACACCTTCTTACAACTGGTACAAATTCAAGAAATTTAAGAAGAATTACAAGAACAAGAACACCATCTTAGGAATCGATGTGTCAAGATGGCAGAATGACATTGATTTCAACAAGGTTGCCGCGGCAGGCTGTAAGTTCGCGATAATAAGAATTGGTGGTTATGATGATGGTGAGCCGTATGAGGATAGATACTATGCTACCAATATAAGAAATGCCAAGGCAGCGGGCCTAAAGGTCGGAATCTACTGGGCAGGTGAGGAGAGCACGATTGACGAGGTTAAGTCAAATGTTAGCTATATGATGGAGCTTTTAAAGGGCGAAGAACTTGATTTTCCGATTGCTTATGACTGGGAAGATTTCACCAACATAGAAGATTATCGTGTCAGCATAAGGGAGTTTAATGAGTGCTTTTATGCATTTGCAAATGAAGTCGAAAAGTACGGATACGAAGCTATGTTGTACGGAAGCAAGAACTACCTTGAATCTGTGTGGAGGCCTAACGGATATCCTGTCTGGGTTGCTCAGTACGCTGATTCTACCGACTACAGCGGAGACTATATTATGTGGCAGAAAGGAAGCACAGGACATTTGAGCGGCATAGAGACTTATGTTGATTTGGATGTGCTTTACAAAGACAAATATACATTTACAAAATATCCCAAATGATGGAGGTTTATGATGAAGAACTTTATAATAGCTTTATTGGTGAGCGCGGCGTTGGTTGTTGGACTTACGGCGTGTGGCAAGTCAGAAAGTGAGAAGACATCTAAGAGTTCGGATGTTGCTAAAGAAGCCGATGCGACGGAAGAGGTGACGGAGGCTGCTACTACAACTGAGGCAGAGCCTGAAGTTAAGGGAACGGCGCTTAACAATGATCAGCTCGATGTTACTAAGTATAGCAGTGAGCTTATAGAGTGGGGTTCAGGTGGACCTAGAGATGACCTTAACCGCTCAGCGGGAGCTGTTATGTATCAGGACAAATATAAGGATTTCAATGCGTATTTTATAGCGCCTATGGAAGACAAAGAGGACAAGGTTATATATCTTACATTTGACATAGGATACACCAACGAGGCGACTACTGACATCTTAGACACATTGAAAGAGAAGGATGTACCGGGCGTGTTCTTTGCGACTCTTGACGTTGTCGAGAATCAAAAGGAGATCTGTAACAGAATAATAAACGAGGGTCATGAGCTTGCTAATCACAGTGTTTCCCACACCAACATGGCTGCAAAGTCAGTTGAGGAGCAGACCAAAGAGATTATGGATGTCAATGATGCAGCTCTTAAGAATTACAATTACCAGATGCATTTGTGGAGATATCCTGAGGGTAAGTTCTCTGAGCAGGGGCTTGCAGTTGTCAATAATTGCAACTACAGGGCGGTGTTCTGGAGTTTTGCTCATCATGACTGGGTTGTTGAAGATCAGCCGCCTGTAGGTGAGTCTTTGCAGAATGCTGTAGACTGCCTAGCACCGGGCTCAATCTACCTCTTGCACGGTATTTCTTCGACAAATGCTGCAATTCTACCGGACTTGATTGATCAGGCGAGAGATAAAGGCTACAGATTCGAGTTGCTTCAGTAAGAGTTGAAGCCCCGTAACTACATAAAAACATTGAAAAAAACTGTATTTTATGGTATCTTTAAGAGTGTGTCTGCATTTAACACGAGGTACATATGGAATACGGTTTTTTGTTTGTAATTAACGAGGGATAGCTTATGAGAAAGATTTTGGTTGTTGATGATGAGAGTATGAACTTAATCAGTACCAAGTTTATACTTGAGGGTGCAGGATATGAAGTTATAACTGCCGAATCCGGACAGGAAGGTATAGATATTCTCAAGAAGGATGATATAGATCTTCTTCTCCTGGATGTTGAGATGCCTGTTATGAACGGAATAAAGACTTTGGAGATGATTAGAGAAGACGAGGCGATAAGCGATGTTAAGGTTATGTTTTTAACTGCGTCAACCTCTAAGGAAGATATGTCAGATGCGGTTAGATATGGTGCTAAAGGATTTATCAAGAAACCATGTCTTCCTGACGAACTTCTTAAGTCGGTTAAAAAGATTCTTGTAGAGCGCGACAAAGCGCTTGTTTTGGTGGTTGATGACGAGCCTATGAATCACATGATGATGAAGATGGTATTTGAGGAGACTTATCGTGTCAACTGTGTTTCATCAGGTGCTGAAGCTATTGATTTCGTTAAAAATAGTGTGCCTGACCTTATCATTTTAGATATTAACATGCCTGAGATGGATGGTAAGGAGACTTTTGAAAATATCAAAAATGTTGAGGGATGTGCTGACATTCCAACCGTATTTATAACAGCTGAGGACGACGAAGACACTGAGCTTGAGTTATTCAAGCTTGGCGCTATGGAGTTTATCAGAAAGCCGTTTATTCCTGAGATTATGAAGGAGCGTATCAGAAGGATATTAGAGCTTAAGAAGCTTCAGGATTTCTTAAATGATGAGGTTAACCGTAAGACATCTGATTTGGTAGAGAGCAATAACAAGGTTAAGAGGCTTTTCGATCAGCTTGTATCGGCTCTTTCAGGTTCCATAGATGCAAAGGATTCTTACACCAACGGTCATTCTAACCGCGTCGCTGAGTATTCTAAAGAGATTGCGATTCGTATGGGTAAGAACGAAGAAGAAGTCAGAAATATATACAATATCGCGATGCTTCACGATGTAGGTAAGATAGGTATATCCAACGATATTATCAATAAGCCGGGTAAGTTAGATGACGAGGAATACGAGATTATCAAGAGTCATACAGTCATGGGCTGGAAGATTCTTAGCGAGATTTCAGAATTTCCTGAGCTTGCTATCGGTGCACACTGGCACCACGAGAGATACGATGGTAAGGGATACCCTGATGGTTTAGCAGGGGAGGATATCCCTGAGATTGCAAGAATAGTCTGTATCGCGGATTGTTACGACGCTATGAGTTCCAACAGAAGTTATCGTGATGCGCTTCCACAGGCTGTTGTTAGAGAAGAGATTGTCAAAGGTATGGGATCACAGTTTGATCCGGTTATCGCTCAACATATGCTTGATATGATAGATGCTGATACTAATTACGACATGAGGGAGAAATGATTATGGGCCAGGAGAGTCAGGAGAATCAGATAACATTACATGTGCTCTTGCTGATAGTATTTACTGTATTTGGAATACTTTTAGGAGTCATTATAGTTATTTCGGGATGGGACACAGTTGCTCTTTTTCCGTTGACATGTGCCGCAGTTTCTATGTGGGTGGTGCATATTATGGATTTAGGTACGCCGAGCCAGAGGATATACTTTTACGTCACGCTTATTCTGCTGGCGCTTATTTACTATGGCTATCACGACGGACCTATTACAGACATTCCGATTATACTTTGTCTTTTGATTATTCTTCTTGCGAGAGTTAAGGATCGTAAGCTTATCAGTATTATCGGTCTTTCCTACATTTTATATATTTTAGAGAATATTTTTATAACAGGATATTTGAATCCTACCACAGCGCCGATTGTATATTCGCGTATAGCGCTTGGAGTCGTGTGCCTTATCAGTGCAACATGCATTTCCAATCATTTTATCAAGTTAGATGAATCATCTAAGGGTGAGATTGACGATGTCAGGGCAGAGCTTATTGCTGCTGAGAAGGAGAATGAGAGATTCCTTGCTAACATGTCTCACGAACTAAGAACTCCTATTAATGCAATTCGTGGAACAAGCGATATTATGCTTAATTCGAGAATTACAGCTCAGGATAAGCGTAATGCGCTTAACATCAAGAATTCAGCCAGACGTCTTACGCGTCAGGTAGATGATGTCCTCCTTTATTCCGAGCTTCAGAACGACAGATTTACCCTCAATTACACAGAGTATGAGCCTCTGTCGGTTATTAATGATGCGATAGCAGACGCATTTAAACTCAATAAAAACGGAAGGTTAGAATTTGCGATAGATGTAGATCAGAATCTTCCTAGAGTGTTAGAGGGAGATCCGCACGCAATCAAGAATTTGATCGTAAGACTGCTTGATAACTCAATCAAGTTTACCTTTATCGGTGGTGGATATATGCATGTATCAACCAGAGAAGAGGAATACGGAGTTAATCTTAACATAGATATTCATGATACCGGATGTGGTATAACGTTAGAAGAGCAGCAGAAGCTGTTTAATGGTATCTATATTGTGGATAGCAGCTCCGAGAGAAAAAGAGGCGGTTTGGGATTAGGACTTACCATTGTTCAGAAGATCGTCAGTGCGATGAACGGTTATGTATTTTTGGAGAGTAAGCCCAACGAAGGTACTCATGTGCATGTGACGATTCCTTCTAAGGTTATCGACAAGGCGCCTGCATTTGAACTTAATAATCCTGAGAAGTACAAGATTCTGTATTTCTTCAACTATTCTAAGTATGTGAGACCTGAGATTGCCCAGTATTACCAGAGTATGGTTGACCATATTGTATCATTCAAAGGTTTGGATGTTAGCGCGGCTTATTCAATGGAAGAGGTTAAGGACAAAATGGAGAAGGGTGGTTTTACTCATCTCTTCATAGCTGCGAATGTATATAGAAGCGAGCCTGTATTTATTGATAAGATTGCAAGCGTGAAGCCTGTGTGCGTATTTGGTGAGCCTGATTTCAGACTCAGGAAGGGCAGTATGGCTACTGTTATATCTAAGCCGATATTCACACTTAATGTAGTTAATTTCCTTCGAAATACTGCTGACGGCGTTTCAGAAAAGGTGGTAATCAGCAAAGAAGACTATTCCGGCAAGCTCGCGCTTGTTGTTGATGATGACGATATGAATCTCATGGTGGCTAACGGAGTATTAAGCCAGATGGGTGTTGAGTCTGAGACAGCTAACAGCGGAGAGGCTTCAATTGAGATGTGCTCTTCTAAGGACTACGATATAATATTTATGGATTATATGATGCCTGAGATGAATGGAATCAAGGCTATGAGAGCAATCAGAGAGATTAAGGGAGGACGTTATAAGAATGTTCCAATCATAGTTCTAACTGCCAATGCAGTCAGTTCGGCGAGAGAAGACTTTAAGAGAGAAGGCTTTGATGACTTCATTTCCAAACCTATTGAGTCTGTTTCGCTTAAGAAAATCATAAGCAAATACTTAGGTAAGGGGGTGGAGCGCTGATGAAGAAACAGTACGATATCTTAATTTCCACTGACAGTGTGTGTGACATCCCAAGAGACCTATATTCCAAGCTCCCTGTTGAGGTTATCCCTTATTATGTTGTGACCAGTAAGGGTAGATTCAAAGATAACGTCGAGATTGATTCAAGAGGCCTTCTTGATTCAATGAAAGACACCAGGACTACTGCTCATTCGGCTGCACCTGAGGTTGATGAATATGACGAGTATTTTAGAGTGCTTAGCCAGTCATACAAGAAAGTTATTCATTTGTCAATAGGAAGCCGCGTCGGTAGAGGATACGCTAATGCTACCGAAGCAGCTAATCGATATGATAATGTGGTTGTATATGATACCGGTCAGATATCTTCGGGACTTGGTATTGTGGTGCTTAAGGTTGCGACCATGGTTAAGGACGGCAAAGGATACGATGATGTAGTAGTCGCTATCAAAGAGCTTACCAAGAAGGTGTCATCAAGCTTTATTATCAAGTATTTTGATAACATGGTGCGTGCTAAAAGAGTATCGCCAAGAGTGCAGAGGATATGTGAGAGGCTTATGCTCCATCCAAAGCTTGTTATGAAGAAGAGTGACATTAAAGTCGGTGGCGTCAGCCTTGGCAAATGGACACATGTTGTTGATCGCTACATCAAGAGCTGCTTAAGAGACCCTGAGTCCATTAACAGAGACATATTGTTTATAACTCAGGTGGGACTTGATCTTAACGAGATTGATTATATCAGAGTTGCGGTTGACAAGATATACAGATTCAATCATATATTTATTGTTAATGCCGGCTCGGCTATAAGTTGTAACTGTGGAGCCGGAACTTTTGGACTTCTGTTTTCAAGAAACAATAACTATCCTATAGACCTTGATATAGAGGAGTTCTCTACGGCAAATGTTGACGATGTCAACCTTCTGAATGAAGTTAATGCTATCATGGCAGAAGAGAGTTCTTACTATGGTGAGAGCGAGTTGACAGAGAGCGATGACTATCAGGGGTATTACGAAGAGGATGATGTTGCATTTGAGACTTATGATGTCAATGACTCTTCTTCTGAAGAAGAGTCTGATAAGAAGGATGAGAAACCGTCAAGCGGTGATTCTAAGATTGATCGTTTAAGTGCGATAGAGGGACTAGAGACTGATGTCGGACTTAAGTATTGTATGAATAACAAGGATTTTTATCTTATGGTTATTCAGGAATATGTCAAGAAAAACAAATTATCAATATTAGATGAGTGTCTAAAGTCAGAAGATTACGATAATTACAGGATTAATGTTCATGCGTTAAAGAGTACATCTCTTAACATCGGAGCTAAAGAGCTTTCGCAGAAGGCTAAGGCTTCAGAGGTTGCCATCAAGGAGGGTGATACCGATTATGCCAAAGAGCATCATGAAGAGTTAATCAAGGAATATAAGGAGATGCTTAACAGTATCAATGAGGTTTTGTCTTGATATTTTAGTTGATTATGGAGGTTAGATTATGTCTGGCACCAAAAAGAAAAAAAGGCATCCGATACTCACTGTACTAAATGTTATTAAGCTTATTCTTAAAGACATTTTCACTGAGGGTATGATTGGAATGGGATATGGTCTCTTTGCGACACTTATTATAGGTGTCATTTTAGAGCAGATATCGATTCTTGTCGGTGGAGTTTTGGGCCAATACATTTTATATGTTGCCAACACTGCGCAGTACCTTACAGGAGCCGGTATAGGTGTTGGAGTTGCGATGCATTATAAAGAGGAGACGATAGCGACGGTCAGCGCCGGCATTTGCGGAATGATAGGTGCTTTTGCGGGAAGTATGATTAACGGAACTTTTATGGTTAATGATGTTCTCAATCTTGCTACTTTCGGAGAACCGCTTAGTGCTTTTATTGCGTCTTATGTAGGTATCAAATGTGGACATTTGGTTGCAGGTAAGACTCAGCTTGATATATTGATTACGCCTGTTGTTACTATTGTTCCGGGTGTTATAATGGGTGTTGTTATCGGGCCGCCTATTTCAAGCTTTATGATTGATATGGGTGAGGTTATCAATAATGCAACAGAGTCGAGCCCGCTTGTCATGGGTATCTTTGTATCTGTTGTTATGGGTATTATGACTACGCTTCCTTTGTCTGCGGCTGCATTTGGCGTTATACTTAACTTGTCAGGAATAGCTGCAGGGGCGGCGACGGTTGGTTGTTGTTGTCATATGATAGGATTTGCG
Organism: Lachnospiraceae bacterium NC2004; assembly: GCA_000621905.1. Classification (GTDB taxonomy): domain Bacteria; phylum Bacillota; class Clostridia; order Lachnospirales; family Lachnospiraceae; genus NC2004. Next base: position 115,975 of record JHXB01000008.1, on the reverse strand, counting down.
GCTGCAAGTTTTCATGAGAACAGATTCAGCGGTCTTGCAACTCAGGGTATCGGAACATCTATGTTACAGTGGACTAATGTTGCTAAGCGCCCGATTATATGGATTCCTGAGATTATATCGAGTGCGATTTTAGGCCCGATATCGACGGTTGTGCTTGGTATGACTAACAACGCAACGGGTTCCGGTATGGGAACTGCCGGACTTGTAGGACAGATTATGACTTATCAGACTATGGTGAGTGAAGGATTTCACAGTATCATGGTTCTTATAGAGATTATAGTGATGCACTTTGTTGCACCGGGGGTTATAGCATTTGCAATATCTGAGATAATGCGCCACAAAAAGTGGATTCAAGAGGGAGATATGCAGCTTTTAATTAACTAGGAGGACTGCTTATTATGAGCAGAAAGGATTCTGACAGGTTTATCTCATTTGGTAATCCTGATAAAGAACAACCGAATAAAGAACAGTCGGATATAGAAGACATTTCTTCTAAAGTAGATTCTATCGGCATCAGTAAGAAAGAGCTTACTGAAGGGTTAGAGACCAAGGAAGAGAAGGAGCAGATGGAGGCTCCTTTTACGGAGGAGGAAGAGGCGGGAGAGACTCCCGTTCCTAATAATCTTAATACCGGCAGGTTTGGAATTAAACCTAAGAACAAGAACAGCAATGTTATCAAGATTCCGAGGAGACACACCAGGCAGATTGCTATCGGGCTTATTGTTATTATAGTGCTCGCGGCAGCATTTGCGGTATTTTGGCATTTTAGAAGTTTCGATTCTTATGAAGTGATCAGTTCTACTGACAAGGCGGATGAATCTTCTATGGAGTATCTCGCTTTTCAGGGTGGATTTGTCAAATATAATGTCGACGGAATAACCTATGAGGACAAGACAGGTTCCATAGTGTGGACGGAAGCATTTAACATGACTTCACCTAAGGTGGCTATTTGTAAGGATTATGTTGCTATTGCTGATATCGGCAATAACCAATTTACCCTTTACAACTCGGTTAAGAAGGTCAATTCGGTGACTACTGATTTTCCGATAAGCGACATTACTGTTGCGTCACAGGGACTTGTAACTGTGGTCCTTGAGGATGAGAAGGTGGATTACATCACTGCTTTCGATGACGACGGGGGCAAGGTGTTGGAGATCAAGACTACTATCAACAAGAATGGTTATCCGCTTGCGATTGCGCTTTCTGAAGATGGCACCAAGCTTGTTGCGGCTTATGTGATTGTCAATAATACCAAGGTTGAGAGCGTTTTGACATTTTACAATTTCGGAAATGTTGGTAAGAACGAGGTTGACAGGCTTGTTGGAACGATCAGCTATGAAGAGGAGTTGTTCCCAAGGATTGCATTTGTCGATAATGATACTGTTGTTGCCTACAGCGATGAGAGGATTGTCCTTTACTCAATGAAGGAGAAGCCTAAGGAGATTCTTAACAAGAAGACCGGCGGTAGAGTTAAGTCGATATTCTACAACACTTCTTATGTTGGGTATATTGCTAACAGTGTTAAGACTGTTTCGTCTAAGGATGGCGAGGAACACAAGGAGGTTTCTAAAGGCGAGCAGGAGGATAGATATAGACTTAGAGCGTTTACTTTAAATGGCAATGAGGTTGTTAATAGGGATATTGATTATTATTACACCAATATTCATGCCAGTGAGAAAGAGATTATTCTGATTGGTAAGAAGTCGGCTAGGGTTTATAACTATAATGGACGCGTTAGGTTTAAGAGTGATTTCGAGAATGGAATCATGGATATGTTCCCAGGCAATAGCAGGAATCAGTATATATTGCTGACGCCGAGCAAGAATGAAGTTATAAGGTTGAAATAATATAATCCCCATGGTGGCGGGGCCACCGTGGGGATTTTTTTCAGCTACAAATCAAGTACTTAACTTCCCCGAAGAATTCACGCATCATATTGTTCGGAAGATAAAGTGGGTTGGAGTGCGCTGATATTCCGTAAGAGTTGTTAAGTCCGTTGTCATTTGCAATCTGCATTGCTCTAAACACATGGAAATTGTTAGTTACTACGCCGACAGAATAGTCATCTTTGGTTGAATGCTTGTCGATGATAACTTTTGAGAATTCGATGTTCTCCATCGTGGTTGTTGACTTGTCTTCCATGATAATTCTATCTTCGTTTATGTTATTGTTTGTCATATAATCCTTCATGCCGTAAGCCTCGGAGAACGGTTCGTTAACACCCTGGCCGCCTGATACGATGCATATAGTATCGGGATTGTTGTTCATGTAATCTATCGCTTTGTCGAGGCGTGCCTTAAGGACGACACTTGGTCCGGTGGTCTTTGCATGGGCACCCAATACGATTATGTAGTCAAGGTTATCGGGACCGGTTTTGTTCATCGAAGAGATAACCATAGCTTCGAATATACCAACCGCTGAAATACCTATTACAACAAGTGCGATAAGTGCTATCTTTATCGGCTTCTTAAGCTTGGTCCACAAATGTATCTTAGCAGCAAATGCAAAGAAAATGCAGACTGCAGCCATAAAGAACCAAAATATATAAAATTTAGAACCTGAGCGAATCGCTGCGATCATAATTCCATAGAGTATGAATCCACACGCTAAAATCCCCCATATAACAGATAAAATTACATCTTTTGTTTTCATTTTGTGCCTCCTGAAAAGTGGAATCAGTTGCAAAACTCCCATGACTTTTGCAAATGCTACTGCAAAACTCCTATGACTTTTGCAGATAGCACCACGGGGGCATTATTTGACTACCCAATCTTCAAGCGTGATTCCAGATACTCTTTGGAATTCTTTAGTATTGTGCGTTACAACAGTAAGGTCTCTTGATACTCCTTGGGCTGCAATCATAACATCATATGCTCCGATAGGTGTTCCTTTTGAAGCAAGGTCAGCTCTTATGATACCTGCAGTGATTGCATCACTTTCTGTAAATGGTATTACTTCGAATGATGACAGAAACATCCCCATTGCTTCGTAAGCACGTTTGCCCCACTTACTTTTAGCCGCTCCATACTCTAATTCATGTATTGTTATTGAAGATACTTTTACTAGGTCAGGATGAACGGATAAAAGCTTTTGATTCAGATTGGGATAGCTACCTTTGAGTCCGTAAATGCATATATTGGTATCAATAAGGTACATTAGAATTCCTCGCTTTCAGATAATTGTAGTATGCTTGGCTGATCTCTTTCAAAATCGAGGTCTTCTGCCGCACCTATGCTGTTTCTAAGTAATTTCCATGGGTCGCTTGTAGGGATTAAATAAAATCCCCCATTATATTGACGAATATAGAATTCTTTTTCTGTAGTATGATATTCTTTAGGAATACGGATCGCTTGGCTATTGCCACTTTGAAATACTTTTGCAGTAACCATAAAAATCACCTCGTTTCTGTTGTATATACATACAGTATATACAATGTGATTTAAAATATCAAGTAGGCTTTTGATGATAATATATAAATCCTTATTACTTGTCGTATGATTCTACCTTCCGTTCGCTATTTTTATAATTATAACTCTTTGTTAGAAGTCTGTCCAACAACTGTTAGTTGTTAAAAAATCTTAAAAAGGTCGAAAAAGTACGAATTTCTATTCATTTTTGCATGATTTTTTGGTTCTACTTTTTTCAACTACGCGTTGAATGACATTTGAAAAATGTTTAGATATAATTAATAGAGTTAAAAATGTTATTCAAATAATTCATTATAATAAATTGGATTGAGAGGTGATTTTTATGACATTGAAGGAATACAAAGAGAAGAGAATGCAGGATCCTGAGTTTGCTGAGGCGTATGTTGAGATGCAACCAGAAATGAACGTAATTAGAGCGATAATTGATGCCAGAATATCACAGAATGTGAGTCAAAAGGAGTTGTCTGAGAGTACTGTCACCACTCAGAGCGATGCACACCCTTAAATCTTCCGTACGAACAATCTCGTTCCACCTTCAACGAATGCAGCTTTTGAGCCATATGATGCGAGTAGTCCGAGGACGCAGTGCTCTCCTTTATATGCAAATGAAACAGGGACGGGTTCAGAAAGCTTATCGCCCTGAACACTTTCAGCAATATAATCTTCATTTGCATCATATCCCTTATCTGTTATTATTGTGACTGTATCTTCAGAGATTATAAGAGAGTATGAGCCCTTTGTTCCGGGATCGAATTCAACTTCACTTGGTTTGTTTATGTTAGCCTTGATAAGCTTAAACTCATCATAGTAATAGTACCAGATGTCCCCAGCCGCGCTGACATTCATTGCATAACAATCAAAGATTGGTCTGTCTGCTTTCCAAACGTCCTGACCATCTCTTCCCCATACTCTGACCCCATATGTTCCTAATGGTTCGGTCCATCCATAATTACCGAAAACTCCCTCGTCGAAATAACCGATAACAATCCCAATCTCAGGATGATACAAACATTGAGAAATGCCATCTCCAAGGCAGAGTTCATCTACTATGTTTCCGCTAAAGTCTACAATAGTTGCATTTTTATCCGGATTCCCTTTGTTAAAACTGCATCTTGCTGCTACAAGAAGTAGACCGCCTTCGATTGGCTGAACGAAGCTGTAGTTCATCTTTTGATTGCCTAAATCATATAGCTTTTCGTTTATTACACTTCCTTCGTACCAGTCAACTTCTAATTCTAAAACATAATAGCGGCTGTTGGATTCAGTCGGAACAAACATCCCATTTATTCTCTCAGGGATCTGCTCGTTAAACAAAATGTATATCTTCTCGTCATAGCCAATCTGCATTGTCACATATTCGTTAAAGCCGCGATTATGCCTCTTAAATAATTCTGCAAGATCTATATAGTTATTGAATTCTATTAAGCGGGTGTTACCTTCCATAGTGCCTCCTTAATATATGAAAAATCTGTTTTTATTATTTCACTACCGACTCTATCAACTCTCCGTCCTCATTATACACAAGTTTAAGTGAGAAGAACGGTGCGTCTTCGATTAACATCTTCAAGAATATCTTATCCCCTTCCCAGAGGTTTAAATCAAACAAATCACTTTTCTTAACCCAGTGAAGCTCGCCTTCGTCACAAGGTTTAATCTCGCCTTCGAATCCGTCGGCGGTGTATAAGGCCATGTACTCACAAAGTTCATCTCCCGATACAAATGTCACCACGCCTCTAAACTTATAGGAGGTGAGAGTGAGATTAGTCTCCTCCTTGACTTCTCTTATAAGGCATTCCTCCGGGCTTTCGGCAAATTCAATATGTCCGCCGACACCTATCCATTTGCCCTCGTTGATATCATTTGCCTTCTTGATACGGTGAAGCATCAGGTAGCTGTCGTCATGCTCTATATAACACAGTGTGGTGAGTTCTACTTTCTTCATGGTGTTCTCCTATTATTAAGATTCTTCGCTTCGCTCAGAATGACATGGTAGCTAAATGTCATCCTTCTCCTTCTACATAATACAGTTTTAACTTTAATTTGTGAAGTGTTTATGGTAATATATAGGTATTATTTCATGGCTTTGGAGGTGGCGTTATGGATCTTAATAAGGTTATAAGCGAACTTGATGCTCTTGCAAATGCAGGTAAGGTCGAAGAGGTTACTCCATTTCTTCTTGAGAACCTTAAAGTTGCAGAAATTGAGGGTGATGTGGGAGCAATGCTCTCAATTCTTAATGAACTTATTGGTATCAGTAGAGAGATGTGTCATCATGATGATGCTATGGGTTATGGCTCTACTGCGCTTAAGCTTATTAAGGACGCTTCGTTAGAGGGCAGTGTCCACCACGCTACAACTATGCTTAATATCGCCAATGCTTTAAGAGCGGCAGGTCACCTTGAGGATTCATTAAGAACATATAAGCAGGTTGAGGATTTGTATCGGAACCTTTTAAATCCTGATGATTTTAATTATGCAAGCCTTTACAACAACGAGAGCTTGCTTTTTCAGGAGATGGGTCAATATAAGGATGCATACGAAAGACTTAAGTATGCGCTTGATATAGTTGTCAATGCGGGTGACAAGGAGTGGGAGGTTGCTGTTACATTTGCCAATCTCGCCAATACTGCTATCGAGCTTGCTAACATGGGCGGCAAGGATAGCGAGTCATACAACCAGAAAGCCATAGAATATGCCGATAAAGCGATAGCTGCATTTGACAAGATGAACTCAAGAGGTACACATTACGCTGCCGCAATGGTTGCGAGGGGAAGAATCTTCGAGAAGCGTAAAGAGTTCTCTCTTGCCGTATCTTCTTATAAGAGCGCCCTTGACGCGGTGTTTAATAAGTTCGGCAAGACAGATGAGTACAATAGAATAAGAGAGTATCTTAATAGCGCAATCGCCAAGATGGACGCTTTTGATTTTATGGCAAATGAATACGAGGAATATCAGAAAGCACCTGTGAAGGTGGATAGTATCTTTTCGGAAGACAACGATAAGACTTATGAAAAGGGAATGCGCATATGTAAGGAGTTCTTTGAGGAAGTGGGTAAACCTGCAATCAAGGAACATTTTCCTGATGATTACGATAAGATGGCGTTTGGACTTGTGGGAGAAGGCTCAGATTGCTTTGGTTATGATGATGAGTATTCCAGAGATCATGACTGGGGACCTGGCTTCTGCATTTGGATGAGTGATGAGGTCTATGACCTTATAGGTCTTAAGGTTCAGAAGCTGTATGATGATCTTCCTTCTGAATACAAGGGATATACGAGGATTACGACTCCTCAGGGCATGGTAAGACTCGGAGTTCATAGGATAAGTGACTTCTATACTCATTTTATCGGTGCTTCTGCATTTAAGGAGTGGATCGAGCTCGGACACGTTTCTAACAATACACTTATGTGGATTGAGGAATATCAGCTTGCTGCAGCAACCAACGGTGAAGTGTGGGAGGACAAGCAGGGCGATTTTACTAAGATTAGAGAAGAACTTGCTAAATACTATGATGACAGCAGTGTGCTTCTTAAACTTGCTCAGATGTCTGCTCTCTTCAGTCAGAACCTTCAGTACAATTATGTAAGAATGCGCATGAGAAATGATAGAGTTGCGGTAGCATTTGTCTTAAATGATGGACTTAAGCAGGCGTTAAGAATAGCGTATTTGCTTAACAAGAAATATGCGCCTCATGAGAAGTGGCTTTTTAAGGGGGCTGAGGACTTTGAGATTGTGTCTAAAGTATCGTCATTTGTAGAGAAGATTACCGAGGCGGACGAGCATGACAGAATCAACAAAGAAGACACAGCGTTGCCTATTATAGAGGAGCTTGCTTTATGCCTCTTAAGCGCCATGATCAACAAGGGATATGTTGGTGATATGAAGCTTATAGATATGGAAGATGGAAGTTTGGGGACCGACCTTTATCTTGAGCATTACACCAATGAGATGGTTTTAAGATCTGACTTTATGGAGCAGAGTAAGGATGAGCTTGTCGGTACGATTGTTCAGATGGAGTTTGCTGCATTTGACGAAGTGGTAAATGAAGGCGGCAGAGCCTCATGTCAGGATGATTTTGAGACATTTAACATTATGAGATCGAGTCAGTACAATACCTGGACGATGCCTATGCTTGTTCAGTATGCTGTAGATTTTCAGGGTGCACTTGAGCGCGGTTGGAATATGATTACCGAGAAGTACGGGCGCATGGAGGAGAGTACTTCGCCTGATGAGTGGGCTAAGATTAAGGATTCATTTCCTGTTATACCTGAGGGCAAGAAGGCTATTATTGAAGAGATAGTTAAGATGCAGGTTAAGTGGATGGAAGAGTTCGCGGCTGAGTATCCTGGACTTGCCAAGAATGCAAGGCGCATTCATACTTCTGAGGATGCACCTTGGGATACATCTTACGAGACTTATTTAAGAGGTGAGCTTTCGACATATTCTGACAAGATGCTTAAGATGTACGGCGAGTTTGTTGTTGGTGTCACTAAGACGGGCGGCAATCTTGCTTATAAGATAATGGAAGAGACCATCCATTATTACGGATATAATTCATTTGAAGATGCGATGGATGGGATGAAGTAGGAGACGATTATGCGCATTTGGGGCAAATTAATCAAAGATAACAGACTGATTAAAGATTATGTGGCGGAGAATTATGACACCACTCTTAATCGCACGAGGAAGGTGTACGCTTGCCTGGATGAGATGTGCTATGAGTTTGATCTTCCTAAGCCGATTTGGCTTGAGAGTAATAAGAAGGACTTTATTCTTCATGACCGCACAAGATTCAGGCAGGAATCGTTTATCGAGGGCGTAGACTTCGATTATATGGACTTTCAAGTCATTGAAGATGACTACTAACTACCCAGTGGGGACTGTCCCCCCTGGGTAGTTATTTGTTAAGTACCCAAAGGGGACTGTCCCTTTTGGGTACTTATTTATATTTTTCTTGATGTTACCTTATGAAAATGATATAATGACTTCGTGTTTTCTAAAAATCCTGCATATGAAGCAGTGAGGTTTGATATGGGCAAGAAAGGTAAGAATGCATTTGATACCGGAACGGGTGTTAAAGAGCGTATAGACTACAAGATTATGGAACCTAACCACTATACGGTGATAATGTTAAATGATGACTTTACACCGATGGATTTTGTGGTTGAGGTTCTAAAACTTGTTTTTCATAAAACTGAATCAGAAGCAACAGAGTTGATGCTTAAAGTACATAAGAGCGGCCAGGCAGAGGTTGGAACCTATACTTACGATATCGCTATCAGTAAGAGGTCGCTTGCGATGTCCATGGCCAAGGAAGCCGGATATCCTTTTAGGGTAGAGGTTATGGAGAGCTAAGGAGGGATTATCATGGAGACTTCAGCGAGACTACAACAGCTTCTCCTTGATACCGTTGAGGTTGCCAAGAAATGGCGCCACGAATTCGTTACTCCTGAGCATTTGTTATATATATTAACTAAAGACGATGCATTTATCGAGAGCTACGATGTCTGCGGTGGGGATGCAGACGAGTTGAAGAAGAAGCTAAAGAGATATTTCAAAAAGAATATGGAACAGATTCCGGAGAAGAGTGCAAGCTATTCTCCTCATTTGTCTAATGCATTTCAATCAATGCTCGAATACGGCGCACAGCAGGCGGGTTCAAGCGGACGGGATCAGCTAAAGCTTACTCATGTTTTCTTTGCGATGATGAAGCTTCCCGAGTGCTATGCGATTTACCTTATGGCAGAGCAGAATGTCAATATCAATGACGTATTCTTTGAATTGTGTTATATAGAGGAAGAGAGAGACGATTCCACAACCAGAGGTACGGTAGACCGTTACGGAGAGGCGATGTGGGAGGAGTCTTACAGTTCGGATATGGGTGACTTTTATTCCGAGGAGGATATGGAGGAGTCTTACCCTTATATGGGTCACGAGCCAAGCGGTGCATCCAAGGGCAAAGGTTGGATGAAATACGTTACCAATTTAAATGAGTATGTAGAATCATCCTCATATACGGCTTTGATTGGTCGTGAGGATGAGATAAGAAGAACAATGCTTGTTCTCTCAAGAAGAGACAAGAACAATCCTCTTCATATTGGAGAGCCGGGTGTTGGTAAGACCGCAATCACATATGGATTAGTTAGAAAGATTGTTGAGGACGAGGTTCCTGAATCTCTAAAGGACGCAACTGTTTATTCTATAGATATGGGTAGCATGGTTGCGGGAACCCAGTACAGAGGAGATTTTGAGAAGAGGATGAAGATGGTGCTTGAAGGGATTAATGCCCTTGATAAGCCCATTGTTTATTTAGATGAGATACATAATGTTATAGGAGCCGGAGCGGTCAGCTCAGGTTCACTTGATGCTTCTAATATCCTTAAGCCTTATCTGGCAGATGGACATATAAGATTCATAGGCGCTACAACCTACGATGAGTATAAGAAGCATTTTGAGAAGAGTAAGTCGATGGTCAGACGTTTTCAGAATATTGGCATCAAGGAACCTTCTGAGGAGGAGACAGTTGATATTCTAAAAGGCATCAGGAATTATTACGAGGAATTCCACCATGTTGTGTATCCTACCGCTGTTTTGAAATCTATTGTTTCTTTAAGCAGCAAGTATATCAACGAGAGATTTCTTCCTGACAAGGCTATTGATCTTATGGATGAGTGCGGTGCTGTCATTGCCATGAGGCGCGATAAAGAGAGGACAGTTACCAAGTCGTTGGTTGAAGAAGTTCTGTCAGAGTTTCTTAAGATTCCTAAACAGAGTGTAAATGATGACGAAGCTGAGTCTTTAAGAACATTAGATGACAATCTAAAGTCTAAAGTATTCGGTCAGGACGAGGCTGTAGACAAGATTTGCAAAGCAATCAGAATATCAAGGGCCGGTCTTAATGAAGATAACAAGCCGGTCGCAAGTTTACTTTTTGTTGGACCTACAGGTGTCGGTAAGACTGAGATTGCAAGAACATTGGCAGACAACCTTGGAGTTGAACTTGTAAGGTTTGATATGAGTGAGTTTATGGAGAAGCACTCAGTATCCAAGTTTATCGGTGCTCCGGCAGGATATGTGGGATATGAAGAGGGTGGAAGACTTACGGATGCTATAAGGAAGCATCCGCATTCGGTTCTTCTCTTGGATGAGATTGAGAAGGCTCACCCTGACATTTTCAATGTATTGCTTCAAGTTATGGATTATGCAACGCTCTCTGACAATCAAGGGCGCAAGGCTGATTTCAGAAATGTTATTATCATAATGACTTCCAATGCGGGTGCGTCAAGGCTTCTTAAACCTGCTATCGGTTTCGGGGATAGCTCGCTTAATTTAGGAGCGATTGATGAGGAAGTTAAGAAGACTTTTTCACCTGAGTTTAGAAATCGTCTTTCAAGCATAGTGACATTTAACGGACTTGATAACGATATGGCAAGACGTATAGTTGATAAGCAACTTAAAACATTATCGGATAAGTTGCTTAACAGAAATGTTACCATTTCCTATACAGATGCGCTTAAGGAGCATATCCTTGAGGTTGGAGTTACAACGGAGTATGGAGCCAGAGAGCTTAACAGGGTTATAGACAGAGAATTAAAGCCACTTTTGGTTGATGCGATTTTGTATGGAGATTTAAAAGATGGCGGTGATTTGGCAATCACCTACCTTGACGGTAAGGTAGAGTTACTTAGATAAGGAGATATTACTATGGGACAGTTACTTGGAAAGAATTTTTTGACATTAAAGGATTTTACTCCTGATGAGATTATATATCTTTTGGATCTCGCAGCGGATTTAAAGGACAAGAAGAAGAATCGTATTCCTCACAAACTCTGCGAGGGCAAGAACATTGCGCTTATTTTTGAGAAGACAAGTACGAGAACCCGTTGCTCTTTTGAGGTTGCGGGATATGATCTTGGAATGGGTGTTACCTATCTTGATCCTAAGAGTTCGCAGATTGGCAAGAAGGAGAGTATAGCTGATACTGCAAGAGTGCTTGGAAGAATGTTTGATGGTATTGAGTACAGAGGATTCGGTCAGGAGATAGTTGAGAAGCTTGCTAAATACTCCGGAGTGCCGGTATGGAATGGTCTTACCAATGAGTATCATCCTACGCAAATGCTTGCAGACATGCTTACTGTTCGCGAGCGTTTCGGTAAGCTTAAAGGTTTGAAACTTGTATATATGGGTGACGCGAGATACAACATGGGTAATTCTTATATGATTACCTGTGCTAAGCTTGGTCTTGACTTTGTTGCTTGTGCGCCTAAGGCGTATTTCCCTGATCAGAAGCTTATTGATGAGTGTCAGGAGTTTGCTAAAGAGAGCGGAGCGACGCTTTCATTTGAAGAAGATGTAATGGTTGCTACTAAGGATGCAGATATCATTTGCACTGATGTATGGGTGTCTATGGGTGAGCCTGAGGAAGTGTGGAAGGAGCGTATCGACGCGCTTTTGCCTTATCAGGTTAATATGAAGGCTGTTGATAACGCTAAGGATACTGCTATCTTTATGCATTGTCTTCCTGCTTTTCATGATTTGGAGACCGAGATTGGTCGTGAGATTCATGAGAAATACGGACTTACCGAGATGGAAGTTACCGATGAGGTGTTTGAGAAGTATGCAGATGTTGTGTTTGATGAGGCAGAGAATAGAATGCATACCATCAAGGCGGTTATAGCGGCTACTTTGAGTGAGGAGATATAATGCTTACTCTGGACGATGTGAGCGGCATGTGGTTTCGCGGGCTCTTGCTTGCGCAAAATCGCCCGCAAAATCCACATACCACTCGCATCTGTGGTGATAGATTTATACAAAAAAGCATGTCATCCTGAGCGAAGCGAAGGATCCCAAACACAAATAGCCTCAGGGTGGTAAAACCACCGAGGTTTATGTAAAAAAATGTCATTCTGAGCGAAGCGAAGGATCTTTGACCTTCGAAGAAGGTCAATATAATTAAGGAGATAAGTTATGAAACATCCGGAAATATTACATGAGGATGGGGATATAGTTGTGGTTATTAAGCCGCCGGGGATGGCGTCCGAGGGCGGCAAGGGTTTGGATCAGGATATGGTCTCTTATCTTAAGACGCACATATATGAGGCGTCAGACGGTAAGGAAGTCGACCCTTATGTAGCCTGCATTCATAGGCTAGACAAGCCGGTTGCCGGCGTTATGGTTTATGCCAAAAATCAAGAAGCTGCAGGTAATTTATCCGACCAGCTTACAGACAGCAAGATAAAGAAATATTATCAAGCTATTCTTTGCGGGGAACTCCCCGAGGCAGAGGGAACATTTGAAGATTATCTAATCATTGATAAGAACAAGAAGATGAGTAAGGTAGTTAAGCCGGGGACTAAGAATGCCAAGAAAGCAATTCTTGATTATGAGGAGCTTGACGCGTTAGAGACAGACAAGGGTATATTTACTTATGCGCTTATCACCTTGCATACCGGGCGTTTTCATCAGATCAGATGTCAGATGGCAGCGCATAAAGTCCCCATTTACGGAGACAGAAAGTATAACAAGATGAAGTCAAATGTCAAGCAGATAGGCTTGATTGCCACAAGGCTTGAGTTTAAACACCCCGCTACGGGTGAGGACATGGTATTTAAGACGGAGCCGTTTGGCGATGCATTTGACATTTTAGACGCACAAGAGGAGTGGTAACAATAGTGATAACATATGCTAATTTTGGTATTGATTGTTCCTCTGATGATAGTAATTTGATGGAGTCGTATAACGAGTTTAGAGCTAGACTATCAGATTTTTGTGTGGATGATGATATGCAATTATATCAGATTCCGATTGACTCGGATGAATATAAGTACGCCCAGAGATTTGCAATTGAGTACCCTGTCAATGATTATAATGATGCAAATGATATACCATATATGTATGTAACTGAGAGCGAATCAACTTATACAGAATATGATGAACTTGATTACAATAAGGCATCTGCATATTTGATTAATTTTTGGTATTTTGCCTATGATTATGACGACATGTCAAGTGATGAATTTGTTGGTTTCTGTTGTGATAAACCATCATGGCGCATAGAGAAATGTACTGTCCAGAATCGTAATTATATGATTCCAAAGTCTGAATTTGGCAGAAAGAAATATGCTAAGTTAATGCTTGGATATGCTGCCTCTGATGAAGTGAGGAAATTACTGATAGAGGAAGGACTAGCGACCGACAATGATTTTCGTGAAGTAACAACAAAAAACGGAAGTCATGTGTGCTATCAGATTACTCCGACAAATAAGATAACAGGTTTTTTGGATTATAATAATGGCAAAGTGGTAGATTGTTGCGCCAACTGCGGAATGAAGAGATATAATCCTGTAAGTGAACCTTATTATATTAGTGAAGAATTGTGTGAACAGCTAAATGGGTTAAATTGTACGACAGAAATGGAAGGTCCGATTTTAGAAAATGAAGATAAAGATTATGATGATGAATTGTCAACGAGTCTAGAACCATTGTACATAGTTAATAAAACTGTGTATGAGTTGCTAAAAAAGCACTACCCTCGTATGCAGTTTATACCTATATTACCTGGGGATGAGTAATGTTGTAAGGATATTAAATAAAGGAGATATATTATGGCAGACAAGAAATTAGTTGAATCGATTACTTCGATGGAGGAGGATTTCGCGCAGTGGTACACTGACGTGGTTAAGAAGGCAGACCTCATGGACTATACAAGTGTTAAGGGTTGTATGGTTTTTAAGCCAGCAGGTTATGCCATCTGGGAGCTTATCCAGAGACAGCTTGATGACAGATTTAAGGAGACGGGCGTTGAAAATGTTTACCTTCCAATGTTCATTCCTGAGAGTTTGTTAGAGAAGGAGAAGGATCACGTTGAAGGCTTCGCACCTGAGGTTGCATGGGTAACCAAGGGCGGTCTTAACGAGCTTGAAGAACCTTATTGTGTAAGACCTACATCAGAGACATTGTTCTGTGATTTCTATAAAAATGACATCCAGTCATATAGAGACCTCCCAAAGGTTTATAACCAGTGGTGCTCGGTTGTAAGATGGGAGAAGGAGACCAGACCTTTCCTTCGTTCAAGAGAGTTCTTGTGGCAGGAGGGTCACACCGCCCACGCTACTTACGAGGACGCAGAGGCTCGTACAGAGCAAATGTTAAATGTATACGCAGACTTCTGTGAGGAAGTTCTTGCAATGCCTGTTGTTAAGGGTAAGAAGACTGATAAAGAGAAGTTTGCCGGTGCGGAAGCAACTTACACCATCGAGGCTTTGATGCATGACGGTAAGGCGTTACAGTCGGGTACAAGCCATAACTTTGGTGACGGATTTGCGAAAGCATTTGGCATACAATACACAGATAAAGATAACAAGTTAAAGCATGTATTCCAGACCTCTTGGGGTGTTACTACAAGACTTATCGGAGCTATCATCATGGTTCACGGTGACAATGAGGGACTTGTACTTCCTCCAAAAGTTGCACCTACTCAGGTTATGGTTGTTCCTATCATGCAGAAGAAGGAAGGCGTGCTTGATAAGGCTTACGAGATAAGAGATGCCGTTAAGGCAGCGGGACTTAGAGTAAAGGTTGACGATTCCGACAAGAGTCCTGGATGGAAGTTCTCAGAGGCAGAGATGAGAGGAATCCCTGTAAGAGTTGAGATTGGACCTAAGGATATCGAGAAAGGTCAGGCAGTTCTTGTTCGTCGTGACACAAGAGAGAAGATTGAGGTTGCAATTGATGATATTCCTGCTAAGGTCAGCGAGCTTATGGAGACTATCCACAAAGATATGTATGATAGGGCTTTAAAGCATCGTGAGGAGAATACACACGCAGCTTCTAACTGGGATGAGTTTAAGAATATCATCGAGAATAAGCAGGGCTTCATAAAAGCCATGTGGTGTGGAGACAGAGCTTGTGAGGAAGCTATTAAGGAAGAGACAGGTGCTTCAACAAGATGTATGCCATTTGAACAGGAAGAGATTTCGGATGTCTGCGTACATTGTGGCAAAAAAGCATTTAAGATGGTATACTTTGGAAGAGCATATTAATCAGGGAGGGTTTAGAAATGAGTAAGAAACCGTATTATATGACTACTGCAATCGCATATGCGTCAGGTAAACCACATATTGGTAACACCTACGAGATCGTGCTTGCAGATTCAATCGCCCGTTTTAAGAGACAGCAGGGCTATGACGTATTTTTCCAGACAGGTACTGACGAGCATGGACAGAAAGTTGAGTTAAAGGCTGAGGAGAAGGGCGTAACACCTAAAGAATTCGTTGATGAGACAGCGGCAGAGATTAAGAGAATCTGGGATCTCATGAACACATCTTATGACAAGTTCATAAGAACTACAGATGCAGATCATGAGAAGGTTATTCAGAAGATATTTAAGAAGCTTTACGATCAGGGAGATATTTACAAAGGCTTCTACGAGGGTATGTACTGTACTCCTTGCGAGTCTTTCTTCACTTCTTCACAGCTTATTGACGGCAAATGTCCTGACTGCGGAAGAGAGGTTAAGCCTGCTAAGGAGGAAGCTTATTTCCTTAAGTTATCTAACTACACTCAGAGGCTTATTGACCATATAAACTCACATCCTGAGTTTATTCAGCCTGAGTCGCGTAAGAATGAGATGATGAACAACTTCCTTCTTCCGGGTCTTCAGGATCTTTGCGTATCAAGAACTTCATTCTCATGGGGTATCCCTGTAGATTTCGATGATAAGCATGTTGTCTATGTATGGCTTGATGCGTTAAGCAACTATATCACAGGTATCGGTTACGATCCTGACGGAAGCACAGAGCAGTTCGACAGATTCTGGCCTGCAGATCTTCATTTGATTGGTAAGGACATCTTAAGATTCCATACAATCTACTGGCCAATCATGCTTATGGCTCTCGATATTCCGCTTCCTAAACAGGTATTTGGTCATCCATGGCTACTTCAGGGTGACGGCAAAATGAGTAAGTCTAAGGGAAATGTTATCTACGCGGACGATCTTGTAGACTTATTCGGTGTTGACGCAGTTCGTTTCTTCGTGCTTCATGAGATGCCTTTTGAAAATGACGGTGTTATCACATGGGATCTTATGGTTGAGCGTTTTAACTCTGAGCTTGCCAACACACTCGGCAACCTTGTTAACAGAACAGTTTCTATGAGCAACAAGTATTTTGGTGGTGTTGTTACAAGAACTGACGACAAGACAGTATTTGACGATGATTTAATTGCTGTTGCAACTTCTACAGCCGGCAAGGTTGTTAAGAAGATGGATCAGTTAAGAGTTGCAGATGCTATTTCAGAGATATTCACTCTCTTTAAGAGATGTAACAAGTATATTGACGAGACTACACCTTGGGTTCTTGCTAAGAATGAGGAAGACAAGGGCAAGTTAAATACGGTATTATACAATCTTGTAGAATCAATCACAATTGGCGCGACACTTCTTCAGCCATTTATGCCTGAGACTACAGAGAAGATCTTAAAGCAGCTTAACACAACAGAGCGCAAGTTTACCGACCTTGAGAAGTTTGGTCTTTATGAGAACGGAACCAAGCTTACCGATACTCCTGAGATTCTCTTTGTAAGACAGGATCCTGAAGAGGTTGCTAAGCTTGTTGCCGAGAAGGAAGAGGCAGCTAAGAAAGAGGCGCTTGGTCCTGTAGTTGATATTGAGCCTAAGGAAGAGATTTCATTTGACGACTTTGGCAAGATGCAGTTCCAGGTCGGAAGAATCTTAGAGTGTGAGGAAGTTCCTAAGTCTAAGAAGCTTCTTGTTTCTAAGGTTCAGGTAGGTAGCGAGGTTAAGCAGATTGTATCAGGTATCAAGCCACAGTACATGCCTAAAGACATGGTTGGTAAGGATGTAATGGTGCTTGTTAACCTTAAACCTGCTAAGCTTGCAGGAGTTCTCTCAGAGGGTATGCTTCTTTGTGCAGAGAATGACAAGGGTGAGTTAAGCCTTATGGTTCCTGACAGGCAGATGGTACCGGGCGCGGAGATTTGTTAATATTTAGATATGTTTTTGTTGTAGCGGCGATTAATAATCGCCGCTATTATTATGCTTTAGATTAGTTGACCTTCTTCGAAGGTCAAAGATCCTTCGCTGACGCTCAGGATGACATGTTGCATTATGATAATTAAATCTTGATGAAAATGCTAAGACACCCCTATTTTACTTGATGTTATGGTAAAAAAATGGTAAAATAACTATGTGCATCTAACGATGGTTAAATAATGCATAGTGCTTGAAGAGGGGAGTGATAAACAGTGATATTTAATATTGATTTTGAAATAGCATCACTTGTGTTTGCTCTCGTCTTTATCGTCACAATGATTTCTAAACGCGACTATGATGAATACAGCCGTAAGGCTTTCATGACGTACTTTGTTCTCGGTGTGATTGATGTCATTTTAGATATTGTTACATCATATACGGATTCATTTCCTGACAGATATCCAATAGTTCTTGATTACACTCTCAATACTATGTTTTTGATTATGCAGGCAGTTATTCCTACCTTTCTCATTCATTATGTCTATATGAAGGCAAGTATGGTGGAGGATGTTTCTAAGGAGTTGTTTATAGGATTAACGGCGCCTGCTGCCATGACAACACTTATACTGTTGACCAATGGATTTACTCACGCGGTTTTTTATTTTGAAGATGGCGAATATTATCATGGACCTATATATATGATTGTCTACGGTAGTGCCATATTTTATTTTTTTGCTTCGATTGCTCTTACATTTTTCCTTAGAGACATATTAGGTAAGAGGCAGTGTCAGCTTAATGTTATCATTACATTGACGGCATTTGTGCCTGTTGGCATACAGATGCTTCTTCAGACGGTTCTTCTTACCGGACTTGCTGTTATGTTATTCATTTTCTTAATGTATTTTACCAATGAGAGCCAGATGGTTTATGAGGATACGGTTACAGATGCTCTCAACAGAAATGCATTTTTAAAGCACATTAACGACAGCTTCAGAAAGAAGAGAGACGAGAATTTATTTGTTATTGCTCTTGATAATTTTAAGATTGTCAACGAGGTTGTAGGCATCGATGGCGGTAATGAGATTATGATTATGCTTGTCGATAACCTTCAGGAAGAGTATGGTGTAAGAAATGTATTCCGTTGGGGCGGAGATGTCTTTATTGTTACGGTTCCAGCCGAGAGAGAGAGTTCAAGAGATGCCGAGATTATAAGAAGGATTATCCAGATGCCTTACTTTGTTAAGAGCAGTATGCTTGAGCTTGGAGCCTGCATTTGCCTTCTTGATACGAGTGACATGGATAAAGACAAGATTGCGTGGACTATAGAATTTGCTGTTGGTAAAGTCAAGAATAAAGGTAAGGGTTCGTACGTCGTTATCGATAAGAGTATCGAGCAGGATATCAGAAGAAGCGTTGCGATTGAGCAGGCTATACACAATTCAATAATGAATGGATCTTTTGAGGTTCATTACCAGCCTATATACGATACTGCGCACAAGAAGATTCACTCTATGGAAGCGCTTGCAAGACTTAATGTTCCGGGATTTGGTTACGTCTCCCCTGAAGAGTTTATCAGGGTTGCAGAGAAGAATGGTACTATCTTCCAGATTGGAATTCTTGTAATTGAGGAAGTGTGTAAGTTTATTAAGGAATACGACCTTAAGAAGTATGGAATAGAATTTGTTGAGATTAATTTGTCTGTGGTTCAGTGTATGAAAGAGCACATTAACACAGATATAACTGAGGCTATCGACAAGTATGGAATTCCTCATGATATGATTAATTTGGAGATTACTGAGAGTGCGGCGGGAGATTCTGAGGAGAAGCTTATCAGAACCATGGCACAGCTTGCGCTTTCTGATTTTACATTTTCACTTGATGATTACGGTTCAGGATATTCCAATATCAACTATATAGTTGATTTGCCGTTTTCTATCGTTAAGATTGATAAGTATGTTGTATGGGCGGCCTTGAAGGATGCGTCGTCAAGAAAGATACTTGAGAATACTGTCAAGATGTTTAAGGATGTTCACCTTCAGATTGTTGCTGAGGGTGTTGAAGACCTTGATATGGCTAATATTCTGATTGATATGGGTGTTGATTACTTGCAGGGTTATTACTATTCTAAGCCTGTTCCAAAGGATAAGTTCGTAGATTTTATCAGGGAGAAGAGTTATGAGAAGATTAGTTAAGAACACAACTAAATATATAACCATGCTCATTTTTGTAACTATGGTGTTGATGTTTTCAGGGTGCGGTAAGACCGAAGATGATGCAGATGATAGCAATGAAAAAGCTGGAAGTATAGAGGTTATCACCAAGGGAAACGATTATGAATTCTGGAATGTGTTAAGTCAAGGCCTTATGGATGGTGCAGAAGAGTTCAATTACAAGTTGACTTTTGAGTCACCTAATGATGGTAAAGACGTAGATACACAGATACAGCTTGTTAAGGATGCCATTAAGAATGATGTGGATGCTATAGTAATTGCTCCGCTTGATGCTATGAGGCTTAATAAGGTTATTGAGAAAGCTGTTAATAAAGGAATACCGGTAATTACTGTCGATTCAGATGTAACAACTTCTAAGAAGACCGCATTTATCGGAACCAACAACGAGAATTTTGGTGCGGTTGCAGCGAGACATCTTGCTGACGATATAGGCGGTATAGGTGAGGTTGCTATGGTTTCACGCATTAAAGGTGATCAGATTACTGAGGTGCGCACCAATGGTTTCAAAAAGGAGATAGAGGATCACTATCAGCATATTTCCATAGTTGATTTAGTATATTCAGGCGGTGATGAGAAAGTTGCATATGATGAAACCAACAGACTTATTGCAGATTATCCTGATTTGAAAGCTATTTATGCGACGGATGAAAGGGATGCGATTGGAGTTGCCAAGGCTATTTCTGAACACAATCTCAAAGATAAGATTTGGGTTGTGGGATTTGATTATTCAGAGGCTTCGAGTGAATACCTTTTAGATGGAACAATAGATGGAACGATGATTCAGAATCCTTATAATATGGGATATCTTGCTGTGAGAAATATAGTCAAAGTCAAAAGGGGCGAGACTGTCAAGAAGTTTATTGATACAGGTTCTACATATGTAACCAAAGATAATTATAATGATGAGGTAACGCAGTGGTTACTTGATCCACTCGGAAAGGAATAGGCGATTTTATGGCGCGTAGAAACAAAAAGGGTATACATAGACAGCTAATCCTGAGTTTTTTAATAATCATTTTCATGACGATTGTAGTGGGAATTAGTTCTATTTATCATGTTAAGCATGTTTACGAGAATGGTAAGACCATTTACGAGGACAATCTTAATGCCGTTGATTATCTTATGACCCTTGATACCAATATCTGGATGACGGATCAGGTGGTTGTCAGGATGGTTAAACATGTCGGGGATGATACCATGACTGACAATAAGGCATATATCGAGAACTTAAGAGAGAAGAGCAGCAAGATCATGGAGGATTATGAGGCTCTTAATTTAAGCAAGTTAGAGAAGAAGAGATATAAGCAGTGTAAACTCAGCATTATATCATTTAACCAATATGTCGATACGGTAATTAAATATGTTGATGAAGGCAATGTAACGGAAGCGTCTGAAGTCTACACTCGAGAATTGATACCGATGGAGAACAGCGTATATGAGTTCTTGGATGCCACATCTGAGCTTGCTTCTAACAGAGCGAGTGATAAGAATGCTGACAACAGGAGTTACTATGTGAGAACAATCAATATTATCGTTGTGACAATGGTAATCATTGTGGCTTTTGGCGTGATAATATCGCTTAGGGTTAGCAATTCATACACCAGGAAGCTTAACAAGATTCAGGAATGGGCAGACAGAGTCGCTAAGTATGATATGTCAAATGATATCGAAATCCATTCCAACGACGAGTTCGGAGTAACGGCTAAGTCGCTTAATGATTCAAAGTTTATGTTAAAGGAGATTTTGTCTAAGATTAAGAATGAGACTGAGACTCTTTCGCAATCTGAAGAAGATGTCGGAGAAGCTATCAAGAAGATTAAGGATAGAATTGAAGCTATTAATCTTACGGAGCTTCAATATGATGAAGATGGCAATCAATTGGCTGCGTTGATTAAAAAGACTATGCAGTTATATCCACTTGATGAAGAGATGATAAAAGAGTGGAATGTCGTTCTTGAAAGACTTGATAATAATCTTGTGCTTGCAGATGAATCGAGCAAGGAGCTTATGAGCATTGTTACGTATCTTGAGCAGATATGTGTTGTAGCAGATTATCAGAAGAAGATAATAGAGAAACAAAAAGAGCATACAGACAAGTTTATAATATAGTCTGTAGTTACCTCTTTCATTTGTTTGACATATCTAACAAATGTGATACAATAGTCAGGTGTGGTTAGTATGATAACCGGGGTAGAATGGAGATTGATATGAAGATTGGAAGAAATGAGCCGTGTTGGTGCGGAAGCGGTAAGAAGTATAAAGCGTGCCATATGGCATTTGACGACAAGATTGAAGTTATATGTAACAAGAATAAGAAGATTACCAGACCTACGCCTGATATGATTAAGACTCCTGAGCAGCTTGATGGAATTCGTCGCGCGGGAGAGATTAATTCTAAGATACTTGATGCGGTTGCTGAGCATGTCAAGGAAGGTGTTTCGACCGGTGAACTTGACAGGATTGTTGCAGAGAAGACCAAGGAACTTGGGGGTATTCCTGCGCCGCTTAATTATGAAGGATTCCCTAAGTCGGTATGTACTTCAATTAATGATGTTGTGTGTCATGGTATTCCTGATGACAACCGTTTCTTAGAGGATGGAGACATTGTTAATATTGATTGTACAACTATATACGAGGGATATTATGGAGATGCATCAAGAATGTTTATGATTGGTGATGTTGATCCTCTTTGGGTGAAGCTCGTTGAAGTAACCAAGGAATGCTTGGATGAGGCTGTTAAGATTGCTCAGCCTTGGACTACTTTAGGAGATTTCGGATATCTTATCAACAAGAGAGCGTCTGACAATGGATTCAGCGTAGTAAGAGAGATTGGCGGTCATGGTTGTGGAGTTGATTTCCACGAGGATCCATGGGTTCCTCATATCGGCAAGCCGGACAGCGGATGTTTGATTGTTCCGGGAATGTCATTTACCATCGAGCCTATGATTAATGTTGGTAAGCCTAATGTATACTGTGATTCGGATGACGGTTGGACGATTTATACGGATGACGGATCTCCGTCAGCTCAATGGGAATATCATTTGATTATTACTGAGAATGGCAATGAGATCGTTTCATGTTAGATTTTAAGAGCACCCTCAGAAGGTGCTCTTTTTATTATAATTAGGGTGATGTTATGAAGTCGGATTTATATAAGATTATATACAGAGTTGCTTGCTTTTGCGTTTTTGCAAGTACGATGCTTCTTTTCGGTGAGATATTCATTTCCTATAAGGTTATGACTAATGGGGCGAGAAGTCAGCAAATGATATTTGTTATTGTGCTTGCGCTTGTTCTTGGAGTTTTGCTTGTGGCGGCGTCGATATTTGTGGCGATATATTTTAAGAAATGCTACAACCTGGCTTTACAATACGAAGAACTTAAGGCGGAAGAAGCGGCAATGGTCGAGAGTTTTAAAGCAGAGATAGAGAATACGCCATTATCGGAAGAGGAGAGTGAGAGCGATGGACAATGATACACTTATTGGTTTGGTTGATCTTATAAAGACATGTTCGGACATTGAGCAGAGTCCGTATGGCAACGACAATCCTGACAAGAGGGTTGAAGAATTGTTTATGACGGATCTTCTTAATTTCTTTGTTATGCTCAGTTATTCAAGTGGTGACGTGCATAAGAGGGAGATTAAGTTTATCAATAAAGAGCTTAAGTATGATTTCAACAAGGAGACTCTAAGGCGCTATGCGGAGGAGAATGTGCTTCCACTTGAGAAGTTTGTTAACGAGGTTCCGCTTTCTTTTCAGTATTTTCTAAAGGCGGAGTTTGTTAGAGGTAAGACTCTTTATAATATTTACCGAGGAAGTACCAGAAAGTATATTAAGACCTTTAGGGAAGCCGGACAGGAGTTTATTGCGGTTGACGGACTTGTGTCTCAGGAGGAGATTGAACACTTAAATGCGTTCTGTCTGACTTTAGAGAATGAGGTTAGAGACTACAAGGATAGGGACATCTATAGAAGCTATGGGCGTAAGAAGGTTAGCATGGAGAAGGAAGAGGAGGCTGAGGAAGAGAGTAAGCCTGATCTTTCTAATGTGAGAGTCTACGAGCCCGGGCGGGACTACGAGAGGATGACTGTTACGGGCAATCGCGAGATGCCGACTAACAGAGACAATGAAGGCAGAGATATCTTAGGCGGTACGACAGAGGGCAAGCTTCCGTCGAGCGAAGAGAGGCTTAGCCTCGCTGACATCTCCGAGAGCATAGAGTCGTCAACTTCTGCAAATGATGACTACAGCCCAAGTTCGCCAAGATTAGATGAACTTCTAAAGAAACTTAATGACATGATTGGACTTGCTTCCGTTAAGCAGGATGTTCAGAGTCTGGTTAACAAGCTTAATGTGTCTAATCTTCGTAAGGCTCAAGGGTTGCCACCGCTTCCTATTGAGATGCATATGGTTTTTACGGGCAATCCGGGTACAGGTAAGACTACTGTTGCGAGACTTCTTGCGCAGATTTATTACGAGATGGGTATTCTTAGCAAGGGACAATTTGTTGAGACTGACAGGTCGGGACTTGTTGCAGGATATATGGGGCAGACTGCGTCTAAGGTTACGGATGTAGTTAATTCGGCGCTTGGAGGAGTGTTGTTTATTGACGAGGCGTATTCGCTTTCTAACGGGAATCAGGAGGATTTTGGTAAAGAGGCGATTGATACTCTTGTCAAGGCGATGGAGGATCACAGGGATGACCTCATCGTGATTGTTGCGGGATATACCAATGAGATGCAGGATTTCATTGATGCTAACCCTGGTCTTCAGTCGAGATTTACGACTTATATTGATTTTCCGGATTATGAAGCATTTGACCTTGTATCTATTCTTATTGACATGTGTTCAAGTATGCAGTATATTATTGAGCCTTCTGCGGTTAAGGAGATATTTAAGACATTTGACTATGATGTAATGCATAAGGATGCGAACTTTGGTAATGCGAGAGATGTGCGAAACTTCAGGAAGAAGATTATCGACAGGCAGATTGACAGGATTACCAAGGAGGGGATTAATTCTAAGCTTGATTTGGTTACGATTAAGAGTGAGGATGTAGAAGGGTTGCATCTTGGTGGGGGGATAAAACTATAGGAGCGGATTTGAGTTGAGCATAATATGTTATTTCTTCGGGACGCCTCTCGGCTCGATGAAATTGACGATCCCGGCAACACAATGCTACGTCGGACACGCTCT
This sequence comes from Lachnospiraceae bacterium NC2004, assembly GCA_000621905.1. GTDB lineage: Bacteria > Bacillota > Clostridia > Lachnospirales > Lachnospiraceae > NC2004. The sequence goes on along the minus strand of JHXB01000008.1, from coordinate 91,128 downwards.
CGCTTCGGTAAAAACGTAGCGGTACTAAATTCGTGCTGCGTATAACTTGCACTCATTAAGTACCGACGTTTTTATAGAGTCCGACTTAAGCATACGTGTAGCCGTGCTCTGTATTAAGTAACGAGATGCTTAGGCGCCCTACGAAATAACATATTATGCTCTTTACAATCCTCAGGGTGGCAGGGCCACCGATATTAATTTTAAATCTACGTGTCATTCTGAGCGAAGCGAAGAATCTTTGTCCTTCGCAGAAGGGCAATTAATCAATTTAGCCTTGCATTTGCAAGGCTTTTTTGTATAATTAAAGAAGGATATTAAGAGAGGAGAATCGTTATGAATAGGAAACTTCCTATAGGTATACAAGATTTCGAATCAATAAGAAGAGATGATTATATTTATGTTGATAAGACAGAATATATATATAATTTAATCCAAAACGGTAAGCCGTATTTCTTAAGCAGACCCAGAAGATTCGGTAAGAGTCTTCTTTTGTCGACTATGAGAGCGTATTTTGAGGGTAAGAGAGAGTTGTTTAAGGGGCTTGCTATTGAAGATTTATCTAAGGATGATGCGTCAGCATTTGCACCATGTCCTGTATTTTACTTTGATTTCAACAGGACTAATTTTAAGGAGGATAATGCTTTAGAGGCTGTGCTTAATGAACATCTTAAGGTTTGGGAGAATCAGTATGAGATAAGTGTAAGCGATGAGCCTTTAAGTGCGAGATTTCAGAATCTTATTGTCAAGGCTGCAACCGATAAGAATAATGTAGTCGTTCTTGTCGATGAGTATGACAAGCCTCTTCTTGAAGCGGATGACGAATTGCTTGAACACAATAAAGCTGTATTCAAGGGCTTTTTTAGTACGCTGAAGAGTTATGATCATTATCTTAAGTTTGTGTTCTTAACAGGTGTAACCAAGTTTTCTAAGGTTAGCATTTTCAGTGATCTTAATCATTTGCAGGATATTTCTATTGACAGAAGATACGATGGTATATGCGGTATAACTGAAGAAGAACTAAGAGAATCATTTGCGCCGGAGATAAGTGACATGGCAGATGAATATGACATTTCTGTTGACGAGTGCCTTGAAAGACTTAAAAACATGTATGACGGATATCATTTTCATCATAAAGGTGTTGGGGTATATAATCCATTTAGTTTGATAAATGCATTTGCTAAGAAGGAGTTCGGATCTTATTGGTTTGAAACCGGAACTCCTACATTTTTGGTAGACAGACTTAAAAATATAGATATTGACATTAAAGAATTTACGGATGGAAGTTTGTATGCAGAAGAGTCAGAACTAAAGGATTATAGATCTGATAATCCTAACCCGATTCCTCTACTATATCAAACGGGATATTTGACGATTGTAGATTATGATGATGAGTCAAGGTATTATGGGCTTGGTTATCCAAACCAGGAGGTCAGGTATGGCTTTTTAAAAAGTTTGGCGCCGATGGTTCTTCATAGAGAAAAAGAAGCGAGACCTTTGGATCTCAGAAGTTTTTTAAATGACATAAAGCACGCTGAGATTGACAGTTTTATGAATCGTTTTGTTGCACTGTATGCCAATATTCCGTATGTAAATGATGAGAAGGAGACAGAAAGTAATTTTCAGAATGTAATATATATTGTTTTTATGCTTCTTGGACAGTTTGTTAAAACGGAGGTTCATAATGCAACAGGTAGAGCGGATGTTATCGTAGAGACTAACGAGTATATATTTATTTTTGAATTTAAACGCGATAAGTCTGCTAAGGAGGCGCTTGATCAGATAGAAGATAAGGGGTATGCTGCCCCTTATGCGGCAGATAAAAGAAGGCTTTATAAGATTGGAGTTAACTTCGTAACTGAGAATCGTTCGATTGATGAGTGGATTTATGTGTAGAGGATTCTATGTTTGATGAGAGTAAGGTTTGTGGATTAATTAAAGACAGAGACTTAGTGGGTGCGTTTCGCTATTATGACAGCCTTAGTGATGATGACTACACCCCTGACGCCATGGTCCTTTTTGCAATTTTAAATGTTGCTTCCAAGGAGTACATGAACGGCGAGAAGTTCACTATTCTTGATGTTTCGGACGAACCGGAAGCGTGGCGGATGCATTTTCATTCTATAAAGTTTCTTATAAGAAGGATGGAGTTCCCACATCTTAAAGATGCAAGGTATGAGCTTTTTTCGTACAGGGATGAGTTTGGTGTTTCCGAGACCGCAATAGAAACTATTATGAGGTATTCTTCGGTTGACTACGACAAGGTCAACGCCTTGTACAGTGAGTTGGAAGCTACCTATAAGCGAGGTGTGGCCGATGAATGAGAACAAGATTTGCTTTATAATATGCTATAATGACGAGCTGTTTCTTGATGAGTGCTGCTTTTATATAAGGCAGCTTCATTTGCCTGACAATATGGAGCTTGATATTTGTTCAATTAAGGACGCACCTTCGATAAATGAAGGCTATCAGGCGGGGATGGAGAGCTCGGACGCCAAGTACAAGGTGTATCTTCACCAGGACACGTTCATTATCAACGAGCATTTTATAGATGATATCGTCAACATTTTCAAGGCAAATGATATCGGGATGATAGGAATGGTAGGCTCGGTTGAACTCCCTGAAAGTGGTATCATGTGGGCAAATGACAAAAGATGCGGCAGACTTAGAAGAAACGTTGTCACAGATGAGGTTGATTATGAATTTGAGGTGCCTATAGACGGTGAGTATATCGAGGTTCAGGCGATAGACGGCTTCCTGATGGCTACATCGATTGACATCGACTGGAGAGCGGATATATTTAAGGGATGGCATTTTTATGATGTATCGCATTCATTTGAAATGAGGAATAAGGGATATAAGGTTGTGGTTCCAAAGCAGGATGAGCCTTGGTGCCTTCATGATGTTGATGTGCAGTTTAAGGCGAGTTTTGGCGAGGAGTATAAGAAGTGGAATAAAGCGTTTTTGGATAATTATATAACCACTTAGGAATAACTACCCAATGGGGACAGTCCCCTTTGAGTACTTAGGAGTAAGAGATGAGAAAGTTATTAAGATTTTTGACTGATTACAAGAGGGAGTGCGTGCTGGCTCCCCTTTTTAAAATGTTGGAGGCTTCGTTTGAACTGTTGGTTCCGCTAGTGATGGCGGCGATAATCGACACCGGTATTAAGAACGGCGACAAGCCTTACATAATAAAGATGAGTCTTGTGGTAATCGCACTGGGCGTTATAGGCCTTGTGTGTTCTATTACTGCGCAGTATTTTTCGGCAAAGGCAGCAGTCGGATTTGCAACCAAAGTAAGGCACGCTCTTTTTAAGCACATAGAAAGTCTTGATTACAGCACTCTTGATAAGTTGGGAACGTCTACATTAATCACTCGTATGACAAGTGATATTAATCAGGCTCAATCGGGAGTCAACATGGTTCTTAGGCTTTTCTTAAGATCCCCGTTTATTGTGCTTGGCGCAATGATAATGGCATTTACCGTGGACGCTGGTGCGGCGGTAACATTTGTCGTAACAATACCGTTACTTTCGATTGTAGTATTCGGCGTGATGGGAGTGAGTATACCGCTTTATAAGAGGGTGCAGACGGCACTCGATACAGTGTTAAAGCGCACGAGAGAGAACCTTACGGGTATCAGAGTTATAAGGGCTTTCGCGCTTGAAGAGCAGGAGATTGAGAGCTTCAATAAAGAGAACAAGGATTACACCGACCTTTCAATGCATGTCGGAAGGATATCGGCGCTTACCAATCCTGTGACTTATGTAATTATAAATCTGGCAACCGTTTATCTTATCTATGTTGGGGCGCTTAAGGTCAATACAGGAACCCTGACTCAGGGTGAAGTTGTTGCTCTCGTCAACTATATGTCGCAGATTTTGGTCGAGCTTATTAAGTTTGCCAACTTCATTGTTACCGTTAACAAGGCGCTTGCGAGCGGCAATAGAATCCAGACAGTTTTTGAGGTGCAACCTACATTTGCAAGAGGTGACATAGGAGGAGATTTAACATTAGATGGAAGTCGAATGTTAAACACCGATGCTTCCGACTACGCAATAGAGTTTAGTTCTGTCGGCTTGGCTTATCAGGAGGGCGGCGACGAGGCGCTGAGCAACATAGATTTCAAGGTGAAGAAGGGTGAGACACTCGGAATAATTGGAGGTACCGGCTCAGGAAAGACTTCGATTGTCAATCTCATTCCTCGTTTTTACGATGCGACGACCGGCAAGGTCACAGTATTTGGTGCAAATGTTACCGACTACAAGCTAGAAAGCCTAAGAGAGTCGATAGGAGTTGTTCCACAGAAATCGGTTCTTTTCACCGGAAGTATAGCCGACAATTTAAGGTGGGGCAATAAGGATGCAAGTGAAGCTGAACTTAACGAGGCGCTTTCTAAAGCACAGGCTAAAGAGTTCGTTGATGAGAAAGAAGGCGGTCTCTCTTACATGGTTGAGCAAGGCGGGAGGAACCTTTCAGGCGGTCAGAGACAGAGGCTCTGTATTGCAAGGGCACTTGTCAAGAAGCCTAAGATATTGATTCTTGATGACTCTTCTTCGGCTCTAGATTTTGCGACGGATTTAAAATTACGAACAGCCCTAAAAGAGCTCGACAAAGACATGACGACGATAATAGTCTCCCAGAGGACTTCGTCAATCAAGCATTCCGACAAGATCATTGTTATGGATGATGGAGAGATATCGGCGATTGGAACGCATGAGGAATTGCTTGAAACTTCTGACATTTACAAAGAGATACACGAGTCACAGTTTAAGGGAGCGTAACGATATGAACAGAAAAACCATAATTAAAAAAGTATGGCGATATCTGAAGAGATACAGAATCTATCTTGTGTTCTCGATGATATTTGCCGTGATAAATGTAATAATGCAGCTTTCAATTCCGATATTTACCGGTGATGCAATCGATCAGATTGTAGCCGCTGGTGAAGTTGATTTCTCTGCGCTGTTTGAGATATTTAAGAAAATGGCGGTTGCAATTGGAATAGCCGCTCTTTCAATGTGGCTTATGAATGTGTGCAACAACAAGCTCACATACAGCACGGTAAGGGATGTCAGGGAGCAGGCGTTTTCAAGGCTGTCCAAGATGCCTTTAAAAACGATTGATAAGACGGGCTCGGGCGATATCGTGAGCCGTATAATTGCAGATGTTGATCAGTTCGCTGACGGTCTTTTGATGGGATTTAGTCAGTTTTTTACAGGTGTTGTAACTATTCTGGCAACCCTCATTTTCATGCTTAAGGTAAATGTTATAATTGCTCTGGTGGTTGTTGTTATCACGCCGCTGTCTCTTTTCGTTGCAGCATTTATCGCAAGGCATACTTACGATATGTTTAAGGCACAGAGTGAGGCGAGAGCTGAGCAGACGGTGCTTATCGACGAGATGATAGGCAACCAGAAGGTCGTTCAGGCATTTGCAGAGGAAGACGAAGCGCTTGAGAAGTTTGATGAGATTAATGATAGACTTAAAGATTGTTCGCTGAAGGCAGTTTTTTATTCGAGTATAACTAACCCGGGAACGAGGTTTGTCAACAATGTCGTGTATGCGGCAGTTGGCTTGGTTGGCGCAATCTATGCGGTTTACGGCGGAATTAGTGTCGGTAATCTGACCTGTTTTTTAAGTTACGCCAATCAATATACCAAGCCGTTTAACGAGATTTCAAGTGTTATTACGGAGCTTCAGAACGCGCTCGCCTGCGCGGACAGGATATTTGAACTGATTGAGAAAGACATCGAGGAACAGGATGAAGATGCGATTACTTTGACAAATGCTAACGGTAGAGTGAGTCTTAAGAACGTTGATTTTTCTTATGTTCCTGAGAAGCCTCTTATCACTGATTTCAATCTTGAAGTGAAACCGGGAGAGAGGGTTGCGATTGTAGGTCCTACCGGTTGCGGAAAGACCACGCTCATCAATCTTTTAATGAGATTTTATGATGTAAATGACGGCGCGATTAAGGTCGGAGAAGACCTGACTGACATCAGGCATTTGACAAGAAAGTCGTTAAGACTTAATTACGGAATGGTGCTTCAGGAGACCTGGCTCAAAGAGGGAACAATCGCTGAGAATATCGCGATGGGACATCCTGACGCAACGAGAGACGAGATTGTCGAGGCAGCGAAAAAGACGCACGCTCACAGCTTTATAAGAAGGCTCCCTAACGGTTACGACACTGTGATCGGGGAGGATGGAGGCAGCCTTTCGCAGGGACAGAAGCAGCTTCTTTGTATCACTAGGGTTATGCTTAAACTCCCACCAATGCTGATACTTGACGAGGCGACATCAAGCATTGATACAAGAACCGAGCTTCGCATACAGCGAGCATTTTTGAAAATGATGGCGGGACGAACTTCATTTATCGTGGCACACAGACTCTCAACCATTAAGGAAGCGGATGTGATACTCGTTATGCGCGATGGCAATATTATTGAGCAGGGCTCGCATGATGAGCTTGTTAATGCGGGCGGATTCTATAAGGAACTCTATGAGAGCCAGTTCGCGGGATGAGGTTATTAAGATCCTTCGTCACTTTGTTCCTCAGGATGACATTTAGCTACCCTGTCGTTCTGAGTCCTCTCCCTGTCATGGCTTCGCGAAGCGAAGAATCTTTGACCTTCGAAGAAGGTCAATATATTGACTGTTATTGCTATAGAGGTTATAATTGAAGGAGCGTTTTTTTTACTGTGTTTAAACTAATGAAAAGAGGAAAAGCCATGTATATAGATTTAAACAAGCAGGATGTGAAAAAAGCACACATAGGCAAAGCAAGATTTGCGCTTGATTTAAGTGATGGAAGCGAGAGAGGCGAGTATGTCGATCAGGACTACATTCTCAATTCTCTTCACAGACCTCACCGCGCGGTCAACCTCATGTATTGCTACTATCCGCTTGATGAGACCTGGCCTCTTAGAGCCAGAAATGCTTTCAAGGACAAGGTTATAACATTTCAGTGGGATTACCCATATGATGATTACTTCACTTACAAAGGTGGATTAGAGGGCAGTCGTGCCAGAGAGGGCGAGCCATTTGATCAAATGAGAGATGTAAGACGACATGGACAGGATGTTATACTTACACTGACCATGGATCCTAATGTTTCCGATGAGCAGTTAGAGGCAATCGGTGAGGATCTTGCGCCATTTGGAAGAATACAGGTTAGACTTAACCACGAGGCTACCGGTAATTGGTTTTCATTTAACAAGAGAGCCGGATACAAGGAAGTCGCAGAGTTCTTTATGCATGCAATGGATGTTATCAAATCCAAGACGCCACACATTGATTTTATCCTTTGTATAGGCGGGGTTGAGGATCCTGCCTGGGCAGTACCTTCGGCTACTGCTATGTCTCCTATGGTTAAGGAGAAGGAATTTAAAGATGCTGTTGTCAAGACCGATATCTGGTCGGTTGATAAATATATGGCCCTTCACTGGGGATGGCCGATTGATGTTGCGGATGAGGAGACCAATCAGTACGGCAGAGCCAAGGTATCAAGAGTATATAAGCTTGCAAGGTTGAGCTATGACAGATTTATGAAGCTTAGCGGTGGCAAAGCAAGACCGATGGTTATGAGCGAGTTCAACGCTGACGGAGATGTTGTCGGACCTTATGATCAGGTAGACATGATTAAGGAGTTCTTTGAGTTAAGAGAGGCAGATCCGGAGGATTGGCTGACAGCGATTACATTTTACCAGTTCAGAGACAGAGGTCGTTTAGGACTTGAGATGGAGGATCCTAACAATCCAAATGTTGGAATTCCTACACCTTCGCTTGATGTTTATAGGAAGCTTCTTCACAGCCCACTTTGTGAGCCTGAGATTACATTTGACAAGTTAGAGTTAAATGGTGACGGCTACGACTTTAGATGGGGTGGATCAGAAGACTCAGACGGAGTTGCGGTCAATATTAAACTTGACGAGGCGCCTACATTTTTCGAGTTATACTTCGATGAGGATGTGGATGCCAACCTTATGATTAAGGCCAATGACAGATGGTTCTACAAGAAACCGGGAACGAAGTTCATAGACCTTATGCCACTATTCTTTGATTACCCTGATACAAGTTTAGATGTTGATCTAATCTTCTTTGCGCCACCTGCGAGCGGACTTAATGTTGACGATGGTAGCGAAGACTGGATGATTAATCAGAGGACGAAGATAAGCAGCTTGCCAAGGTTGAGGGTTGGATATAAATCACTAGACAATCATATCTAAGTTATCAATGGGGACAGACCCCGTTGATCACTTAGTCGTTATTTTTCAGTGGGGACAGTCCCCACTGATCAGTTAGCTAAGTAGTCATTGGGGACAGACCCCATTGATTACTTAGTTGAATTTAACAGTGGGGTCTGTCCCCATTGATTACTTAGCACATATTTTATTTTTAAATACAGGAGGAACTATAATGGAGAAGAGATTATTTACTTCAGAATCAGTTACGGAAGGACATCCGGATAAGATCTGCGACCAGATAAGTGATGCGGTTTTAGATGAGCTTATGCGTCAGGACCCTAACAGCCGCGTAGCTTGCGAGACTTCAATTACAACTGGTCTTGTACTTGTTATGGGTGAGATTTCAACTGAAGGATATGTTGATATCCAGAAGATAGTAAGAGATACAATAAGAGAGATTGGATATGACAGTTCAGACAAGGGATTTGACTGTGACACCTGTGGTGTTATTACCGCGATTGATGAGCAGTCTAAGGACATCGCTCTTGGTGTTGACAAGGCTTTAGAGGCGAAAGAGAACACCATGTCTGATGAGGACATCGAGGCAATCGGTGCCGGAGACCAGGGTATGATGTTTGGTTACGCAACCAACGAAACCGAGGAATACATGCCTTATCCAATCAGCCTTGCACACAAGCTTTCACTCCAGCTTACCAAGGTTCGTAAGGATGGAACGCTTCCTTACTTAAGGCCTGACGGAAAGACTCAGGTTTCTGTAGAGTACGATGAGGACGGCAATCCTAAGAGATTAGAGGCAGTTGTTTGCTCAACCCAGCACGCAGCTGATGTATCTCAGGAGCAGATTCACAAGGATATCAAGAAGTATGTATTTGACGAGATTATTCCTGCTGACATGGTTGATGATAAGACCAAGTTCTTTATCAATCCTACAGGAAGATTCGTAATTGGTGGACCTAATGGAGACAGTGGCCTTACCGGTCGTAAGATTATCGTTGATACTTACGGTGGATACGCAAGACATGGCGGTGGAGCTTTCTCAGGTAAGGATTGTACAAAGGTTGACCGTTCAGCAGCTTATGCAGCTCGTTATGCGGCTAAGAATCTTGTTGCAGCGGGTCTTGCAGACAAATGTGAGATTCAGCTTTCATACGCAATCGGTGTTGCTCATCCTACCTCAATCATGATTGATACATTTGGAACAGGTAAGTTATCTGATGAGAAGTTGGTTGAGATTTTAAGAGAGAACTTTGATTTCAGACCTGCAGGAATTATCAAGATGCTTGATCTTAGAAGACCTATTTACAAGCAGACTGCAGCTTACGGACATTTCGGAAGAGTTGATGTTGATCTTCCTTGGGAGAAGCTTGATAAGGTGGATGCATTAAAGAAGTATTTATAAAAGACTGTACCAAGGGGACGATGTACCGTAGGGACGGTTCTTGTGGTACCATGTTTCATGGTACCACAAGAACCGTCCCTATGGTACACCGTCCCCTTAGTATTGATAACAAGCGGGAGACACTTAACATGAGCAGAAGAGTATTGATAGTCGAAGATGACAAGGAAATAAGGGGCTTATTAAAGGACTACCTAACCCAAAATGACTACGAAGTCAGTGAGGCTGCTGACGGCAAAGTGGCGTCAAATGCAATCAACACCGACAGATTCGACGTCATTTTAATGGACATGATGCTTCCATATAAGCCGGGAGACGAGCTTATTAAGGAGCTTAGAGCAAGGAAAGATGACGCTAATGCGGCCAAGACGCCGGTTATAGTACTGTCTGCCAAGTCCGGAATGGATACGAGGTTAGACGTACTAAAGAGTGGCGCGGACGACTATATAATCAAGCCTTTTAACCTTGACGAAGTCTTGGTTAGAATCGAGGTAGTGCTTAGAAGAACCGGAGACGGCGAATATTCCGACGGTGAAACTTCAGAAAATGAAGAAGGTGAGATTACATTTGCAGGATTAACTTACTCGCCGTCGCTCAACACTGTTACGTATAACGGAGAGTCGCTTAAACTTACCGCTAAAGAGATGCATTTGCTTTATCTATTTTTAACTAATCCGAACAAGACTTATACCAAGGCGAATCTTTATGAGTCTGTCTGGGAGGATACTTATTATTGCGAGGATAACACGATTAACGTTCACATGAGTAACCTAAGAAACAAGCTTAAGAAAGCCTGCGGTAGAGAACTGATAGAAACTGTGTGGGGAATCGGTTATAAGCTTAGTCAGTCGGAGGATTGATTATGGAATGGTACATTATTGTTATAGGTGTTTTAGCGGTATTAGTAATCGTTTTGTCATTAAAGCTTGCTATTGTCAGACACGATATTATAGAATTTGACAGTGAATTAAAAAACACCAGAGAAGAATCATATAATCGCATGATTACGTTAACTTTAAATGATAAGTCAACGGAACGACTCGCCGCAACCATAAATGAGAATATATCTTACCAAAAGGAACTAAAGCTTAAAGAGGAGCGCTCAAGAAAGAGTCTTGAGAGCTCTGTTTCTGATATTGCGCATGATTTAAGGACACCATTGACTGTCGTTAAGGGCAATCTTCAAATGCTTGAGAAAGAGGATTTATCAGACGCCGGCACAAGATATCTTGATGCTGCATTAAGAAAGACGGACAGCTTAAAAGACATGGTTGACACTTTTTTTGAATTGTCAGTATTAGAGAGTGATGATGTGACAGTTAATCTTAGTAAGCTTGATATCGTCTCATTTCTTGCGGGATTTGTTGTTGATAATGAAGCTGTAATAAGGGGCAATAATCTTACACCTATAATTAATCTGCCTGAGAAGTCTATATTTGTCAAAGCAGATAAGGATATGATGAATAGGGTGTTTTCTAATCTTTTAAATAACATTTTAAAATATGCCAGGGATACATTTACCTTAAATGTCAGTGAAAGTGAAGGCAAATGCGAGATTATACTTTCTAATCCTATTGCAAATGATGACGCAATCGATACGGAGCATATATTTGACAGAGCCTACAGAGCTGATAAGGCGAGAGCTACCGGCAGCGCAGGATTAGGTTTATATATTGTAAAACTCCTTGTCAATAAGCAGGGTGGAAGCATAACCGCCGACGTTGGTGATAACATTTTAAAATTTAAATTAATTATTTAAGAATTTCTTTAATATTTTCTCCTAAAGTATACTTAACAAACGTGGTACCACTAGAACCGTCCCCTTGGTATCCACTAGATAAGGAGGAATATTATGTCAAATGTCATTGTAAATGTTAATAATCTAACTAAAAAATTCGGAAAAAATACAGTCCTTGATGATGTATCTTTTAAGATTAAAGAGGGAAGCATAGTTGGACTTATCGGACCTAACGGTGCAGGTAAGACAACCATTATGAAGACTTTAGGAGGACTTATCTATCCAACCTCCGGCAGCGTGGAACTGTACGGAGCATCAGACGAGAAGGGGCTTAATAAAGCGAGAAGCAGAATGAGCTTTATGATTGAGACTCCTTACGAGAAGGGTGATATGAATGCCAGAACCAATCTCGAAAAACAAAGAATCCAAAAAGGTATTCCTGATAAAAAAAGAGTTGATGAGGTCCTTGAATTTGTCGGACTTGGCGATGTCGGTAAGAAGAAGGTCAAGAACTTTTCACTTGGTATGAGACAGCGTCTCGGTCTTGCAAATGCAATCCTTGGAAAGCCCGAACTTATGGTGCTCGACGAGCCTATAAACGGACTTGATCCTGAAGGTATCGTTGAAATCAGAGAAATGTTTAGAACATTTAATAAGGAGGACAAAGTAACTCTTGTTATTTCTTCACACATTTTAAGTGAGTTATCCCAGATATGTACCGATTACATTTTCATAAATGGTGGCAAAATAAGAGGCGTGTTTACTGCCGAAGAATTAGAGGCGCAGTGCAGTGAATACTATCATATTGATACTGATGACAATGAAAAAGCAAGCGTTATTTTAGGTGATAAACTTGGTATTAAAAAGCTTGAGGTTATGGATGATGGTACGATCAGAATATATGACGGATTAGATAGAATTAGAGAAGTGTCTAAGACACTTTATGATAACGGTGTCATCCCTGTATTGCTTGCGAAAAACGAGATGAACTTAGAAGACTACTACATGAAAATGGTCGAGAAAGATTTGGGGTGATTATAATGTACAATATAATTAAATCAGTTAATTATTCATTTACCAAAAGTTCCCCGGTTATAATTATACTTTTTGCTATGTTCTTTGGACCGTTTCTTTTTTTGTTGGAAGCTGTTCATTTGGGAGAATTTAGTTTATCAGATCTAACCGGCGAGATGTATTTTCAGGCTCTTCCTGATTTATCCATGTATTATATTTTGTTAGGAATGGCGCTTTGCTCGTTAGCTTGCGGAGGGGACATGTCCGATAAAACCATTAATTACGAGATTATGGTCGGAAAGAAAAGGAGTATCGTATATGGTGGACGTGCTGTTGTTGCGCTTGTTTACGGTGGATTAATTACTTTGATTGCTATGCTTCTCCCAATGTTTGTTTTTACTCTGATTAACGAATGGGGCTCATGGATTGATTTTAAAGACGCAATGATAAGATGTGCTCTTTTACTGCCGATAATGTATAGAGTTGTGGCGTTGTTTATACTTGTAACTGTTTTGATTGGAAGTGGCGGGATTGCTATAATTGCCAACTATCTTTTATTTGATGTCGCCTTAGTCATTTGCTCGCTTGCCCACGAATTTGGAGATGATATAGATACTACATTTTGGGCCGGAGTAAATGCCGCTGCTTCAGTGCTTTCTACCAAATCCTTTGGTAGTATAACAGGATCGGCTATAGAGTCCGGTGTGAGTAATGATATTATAATTAAATCAATAGTTACATCGCTTGTGTTTGGAACACTGTATTTGATAGCAGCCGGCATAATATTTAAGAAAAGGGATAGAAAGTAGGTGTATGATATGACAAATATAATCAAGGCGCAGCTTTATAAGTTCACACATTCAACATTTATCCTGCTGATGACGATATGTCTTATGCTTATAGGCGTTCTTATATCTTTATTTAGTCTTGAAGAAGGAACTGCAACTATGCTTATGGCAAATTATACTATACCTTTTAGCATGGTTGTTCTTTTTATCGGAGTGTATATAGCAAGCTTTTGTGCTGAGGACAATAAAGATAAGACAATTAATTATGAATTGATGGAGGGCAAGTCAAGACTTGAGTCTTTCTTGGCAAGAAGCTTATTAGCTGTCATAATTACAGCTGTTGTTATGACAATTGCCACGTTTGTTCCGTTGTTGGTTGGGCTTATCAAATGTGGATGGGACGGAAATGTATCTCTATCTGCTACAATAAACGGAAATGTGTCGTTACGAGATGAAGTGATAAGAACGATGCTTAGCTTCTTTCCGTATCTTAGAATATCGGCGTTTATTGTGATGATTGCTTACATTTGCAAACATAATATTGCAATTATTGCATCAGGTTTCTTTTATCAGACCGGTATGCTTTTGGTGATTGAGTTAGTAAAAGATCACAGTAATCTGTACCTTGGAACATATAATCTTAATATGCTCTTTGAGTGTAAGACAAATGTTACATCTTCAGGCTATACAATTGATAATTCGTTAAGTGCTACGCTTGTTGTCGGAACTATATTGGTGTCGATTATTATGACTGCATTTTATCTGTTTGCGGGTTATGCGTTGTTTAGAAGGGAGGATATGGATTAATGATATACACAATATTGATTATTGAACTTGTACTGGTTTTAGCGCTTATATTTGTGGCGCATTTAGAGGAGATTCGTCCGCGCGGCATATATAGATGTCTGTATCTTCTGCCTACAATTCTAGCGACTTTGGGTACATTTTCTGTCGGAGTCAATTACTTCTATATTGGGTTATATATTGCCTGTGTTTTAGAGGTTGTTGCGCTGTTTTTTAAGACAGAAAAAAGAAAGAGGGTTGCGGCGATAGTTTCTGCGGTTCTCATAGTTGCAGTTATTATTAATATTACTTTTAATCCTCTTTATAAGTCGATAGTTAAGTAATATGTTATCCTGAGGAGCGAAGTGACGAAGGATCTTTGACCTTCGAAGAAGGTCAATATAATACCAAGGGGACGGTTCTTGTACCACGAGAACCGTCCCCTTGGTACATCATTGTGCTTTGATGGCAAATGTGGTAAAATAAGTGTGCGTTTGCGCCACATTAAGTTACCCGGAGGGCTTGATATGAAGAGTGTTAAAAATATAATTTCATATTGGGGGCAGCTTCTATATTTGCCTGTTAATTTCATGTCTAAATTAAGCCCTAGAGATTCTAAGTTGTGGCTTTTTGGAAGCACATTTGGAAGACGCTTCGCAGATAATCCAAGATACTTATATAATTACATTTGCCAGAACAGTAAGGAATTAGGCATCTATCCTATGTGGATAAGCCACGATAAAGAGCTTGTGAAATTCCTTGACAGTCGTGGGTTTCCGGCGTGCTACTATCGCTCACTGAAAGGTATATTTTATGCGCTTAGGGGCGGTGTTTATTTTTATGATAACTACTCTAAGGATATCAACTATCCGCTAAGCGGCAGTGCGCTTAAAGTCAATATGTGGCATGGTATTCCGCTTAAGAAGATTCAGCATGATAACATACATGATTCGTTTAGGCATCCTAAGAATATCATAGAGAAGATTAATAATTATCCGAGAAATATCTCCGACGAGAAGCCTGAGGATTATGTACTTACGACGTCTAAGAGTCTAGCGTCAACATTTGCCTCAGCGTTTAAGACTGAGCATGTGCTGACTTCGGGTTATCCAAGGGTTGACAGCATTAAGTCAAATGCAATAAGGTGCTTGCTTACGCCGTCAGAGAAGGCTGTTAAGAATAGACTTAAGGAGATGAAGACGAGTTTTGATAATCCTAAGATTTTGATATACGCGCCGACTTTCAGGGCAAGTGAAGAGGATTTTTTTGAGGTTGTTGATATAGATAAATTAAACGATTTCTTGGAGAAGGGCAACATGATTTTGGTGCTTAAACTTCATATGAAATCCAAGCTTTATGAGGCGTTTAGCAGTATGTCGAGCGAGCGCATATTGGTGGTTCCGCCGGATGATGATATAAGCAGATTTTTGGTGGATTCCGATCTTTTAATAACGGATTATTCTTCTGTTTATTTTGATTATTTGTGGTTAAATAAGCCGATTGTGTTTTTTGATTACGACCTTGATAAATATTTGTCTGATTCAAGAGAGATGTATTACGATTATGACGAGGTTACACCGGGATATAAAGCTAAGGATATGGAAGAGCTATTTGAGGCGATAGAAGGAAGCCTTGAGTTAGACATTTACAAGAAAGAAAGAAGAGCGTTAAGAGACAAGGTGTTTGACGATAACGGAGAAACAGCTTGCGAGAGGCTAATAGAAGAAGTAAAGAGTATTATGTCATCCTGAGGAGCAAAGCGACGAAGGATCTTAAAAGATTCTTCGCTACGCTCAGAATGACAGAAGCCAAAGGAGAGAGTTATGCCTGTATTACCTGAGTCGGAGAGACTTGGTAATCCTAAGATTACCATCGCATTTTTACAAAAATTTAACTTTGATATCAAGAAGAAATTCGGTCAGAATTTTCTTATTGATTCGCATGTGCTCAACAAGATTGTTGACGCTGCAGAAATCACCAAAGAAGACACTGTTCTTGAGATTGGTCCCGGTATCGGAACGCTCACGCAGTATCTTGCTGAGAGTGCGAAGAGCGTAGTTGCTGTTGAGATTGACAGGGATGCAGTCGAGGTTTTAAAGGCCACTTTAAGCCCATACGACAATGTCACCGTAATCAACAAGGACATCCTTAAGACAGATATCAACAGACTATCGATGGAATATAACGACGGCAAGCCTTTTAAGGTTGTTGCCAATCTTCCGTACTACATCACGACGCCTATTATCATGTCTCTTTTGGAGGACGAGGCGCCGATTACAAGCGTAACTGTCATGGTTCAAAAGGAGGTTGCCGACAGGATGGACGCAGCTCCGGGGACCAAGGAATACGGGGCTTTATCGTTGGCGGTTCAGTATTATGCTGACACTTATCTTGCGGCCAATGTCCCGCCTAACTGTTTTATGCCGAGACCTAACGTCGGCTCAGCGGTTATAAAGCTCACACTCCACGACGATAAGCCTGTCAAGGTCAATGATGAAAAGCTCATGTTTAAGCTTATAAGAGCATCATTTAACCAACGTAGAAAGACGCTTCAGAACGGAATAGCTAACGACAAGACGTTAACATTTTCTAAAGAGGACGTAAGTGCGGCTTTAGAAGAGATCGGCATTTCTCCTTCAATAAGGGGCGAGAAACTCTCTTTAAATGAGTTCGCCGAATTGTCCAACGTCCTTGAAAATGTAGGCGTTAAGTGATACTATATTAATAACTTCCCAGTAGGGACAGTCCCCACTGGGAAGTTGTTGCTAAATACCCAATGGGGACAGTCCCCATTGAGAACTTAATTATCCGGGGAAGGATTAAGATGGCAGAGCAATACATTCTCTTAAATGACATTATTGATAATCACGAGCTTAGAATGGATAATCTCAAGAAGTATTATCCTTTTTTTAAGTTGCAGGAGATGGATTTTGCCAAGTACAAGGATGGCAGATACAACGACCTTGACATGGGTTATATCACCCTTGCTTCCCTTCGCTTTTTTATTGATGAGAACAACTTTAATGAGCGTCGCGTAGATTACGGCGCGTACAGGAATTTTATTAGCGAGCTTCTGATAAGAGACTTCTCTTTGAAAGTTTCGACAGAGGAACTTGACGAGCTTGTAACCTTCATTTTCGACAGGCTTAAGAACGACGGTAAGCCTTTTTATTTCAAACACTACGATCCCAAATCCAAGACACATAAAGTAAGCCGTATCAAGCTCATCGAGAGCGAGATAGAGGGCGGAATTATATATTATCGAATCACCGCGGAGGGCGTGGAATTCTACCTCGATACCAAGGAAGTTAAGGACGAATCCAAGATAAGCATAGAGCAACTTCTTTTGGAGAAAATGATACACGCCAACAATTTCAGAGGCGGAATTGACGTTGTAAGGCGCATAAATGGCGAGGTTAGCCGTATGGCGCTTAAGAAACAGGAAGTAATCAAGGTGCTAGAGTCCGATGTTTATGAGGGTGCCGAGGCTTACGACAGATACATTAAGTCGGTTGCCAAGTGGTTCGACGAGGAAGAACGCCTCTTTATGAAGAACAGAGATCTTATAGAGACGGCGCTTAATAAGGCGGAGGGAAGTGCCGATTCCGCTGAGGACAGGGAGAAATACTATACTGTCCTTAAGGAGATATATGAGCTGGAAAATGAGCTTAAGAAGACTATCGAGCGTCACGCCAAGCTTATTGCAGAGACAGTCGAACTTTCCAAGATTACCGACGATTACATTAAGCGCGCCAAGTTAAAACGCCTAAGGCCGGTATTTGACTTTGAGGAACAGCTTGATGTTATCGAGGAATCGGACGACGCAAGAAAGCTTCTTCACATACTTAATCCGCTGTTTGACATCAATATCAAGAAGACATTTGACTTTGTGAGTGTGGATAGGCTCTTAAGCGTCAGACCGGACAGCAAGGCTCTTAGGGAGAAGAAAGAGGAAGTCGCTGAAGAGAGCGACTACATTTGCCCGGATGACATTGAGGAGGAGAGAATCAGCGACAACTATCATCTTTTTATGGTCGAGCTTATGGAGCAGATTAAGAAGAAGCACGATATAACACTCACGGAACTTAATCCTATCTTAGAAGTCAGATTCGGTGAGGATATTTTGGCAAATGCTGATTACTACTCGTTTTTGGTTCATCTTGCCGGAAGACGCGACTACTCGGTTGAGGGAGTGCTTAGCAAACAGGATACATTTTTGGATGGTATTATTTACTCGACTCTGACGCAGGAGGAGAGGGAGAGATACGGGAAGCTTAAGTTTAAGGTTGAGAGTTTAGAAGAGGAGATAGAGCCGCACAAGGGCTTTAAGGTTAATAATCTCTCGTTTAACAGAACTGATATATGATAAGTACTCAAAGGGGACAGTCCCCATTGGGTACTTAGCGGATAAGTACTCAGTAGGGACTGTCCCCATTGGGTAGTTAAGAAAGGATAAAGCATGGAACAGAAGAATATTGACAAGGCAATGGATATATACGCCAAGCTCATGATGGGTGAGGAAGTGAGCTTAAGCGGCGCCAACCAGACTTTATACCAGGAATATATGGATAACGCCGAGGTTTACGAGTGTCTGCAGAATATGCTAAAGAGGCTCAATCTTAACCTCTACGACCACAATTCGGCGCTTTATATGACTGCCGGTGACGGTAACAGAACTTTCGGTTACACCAACGAAGAACTTAAGAAAGTCATGGGTCTTAAAAACAACAAAGAATTATATCTTTGCTATTACATTATGTACCAGGTGATTTTGGTATTTTACAAGGACACCGGAAGTTACCAGTTTGTCGAGTGCGTTTCTCCGTCGGAGGTGTTGGAGTTTACGACGTCAGCATTTGCCAAAACATTAAGCAAATTAGATGTTTTGGTTACTGACGAGATAGAGGAGCACAGTATTCGTTCAATCGCGATTCTCTGGGATGAGATGCCGATAGCATTTACCGAATCGGACGATGAGACCGGATTTAGAGCAGGCCGAGGTTCAAGATCTGGACTCGTTAAGACGGTACTAAACTTCTTAGTAGGAGAGAAATTGTTGATTCCTGCAGGTGAGCAGTATTACCCGACAGACAGAATGAGAGCGATAGTTGAGAATTACTTCGAACAGAACAGAGGAAGATTGTACGAGCTACTAAGAGACGAATAACAGCTTATTTAGGGAGGTAGACCTTATGCCTAACATGAACAGGATTAGGGTTAATAATGTTAAATACAATTTTGGTACGCAGATGTACGACGATTTCGTGATGCGTTTCCATGGAAGCAACACCATTTACGATCTTGCAAATGGTGGCGGTAAGAGCGTTTTGATGCTTCTCATGATGCAGAATCTGATACCTAACTGTACCTTGGACGAGAAGCAGCCTATTGAGAAGCTTTTTAGGACGGAGGGCGGTTCTAAGACGATTCATTCTTTAGTTGAGTGGAACCTTGATGAGAGCGATATTGTCGAGGATTACAGGTATATGCTCACCGGTTTCACCGCGAGAAAAGCCAAGGATTCCGATGAAGGCGAGACCGGCGGCAGAGACACTGCATCGATAGAGTACTTTAACTACTGCATTTTCTATCGTGCATATAATTCAAATGATATCGTGAACCTCCCGTTAGATAAAGACGGAGAGCGTATCACCTACAACGGTTTGAGAGAGTATCTTAAGGATCTTTCAAGGGAGAACCCTGACCTTAAGGTTTATATATTTGACAGAAAAGGTGAGTATCAGCGATTTATCAGTCAATACGGCCTTTATGAGAGTGCGTGGGAGATTATCAGAGGTATCAACAAGACCGAGGGACATGTAAGAACGTACTTTGAGACCAACTACAAGACCACGAGAAAGGTTGTTGAGGACCTCTTGATCGAGGAGATTATTGAGAGGTCATTTAGAGACAAGACCGAGGGTGAGGATGTTACAGATTCAATGTCTAAGACCCTTTTGGAGATTAGAGATAAGCTGATGGAGCTATCTATGAAGAAGAGCGAGATATCGGCGTATGACAGGCAGAAAGAGGTTCTTTCTGTCTTGAACGGCCGCATTTCCTCACTTTCTGAGATGTTTAAGGAGAAAGAATCTTATAAGATTGAGCTTTTGTCGGCTTACAGAAGCCTTGAGAATCAGATTGACGCTATGGAGCGTGATCTCAAGGGCAAGAAGAATGAGATTGAGTCGATTGAGCATGACTGCGTTGCTAAGGAGCGCAATCTCGCCTGCATGGGCGTTCAGATTGAAGAGTATGCCCTTGCGCGTGCGATTAAGGAAGAAGAGGAAGCTATAAAGCGCATAGAAAATGTCAAAAAGGATCTCTTAGAAGCTAAGGACAAATACATTCGCCACGCTAATATCAACGATTTCTTAGAGTACGCTAAGTACAGAAAGAAACGCGAAGAAAATGCTGCCGTTATCGCCAAAGGTAAAGGCGGCGAGGGCGACAGCGTCGACAGATTAAGCGATTACGCTTCCGTTAAGAAGAAGTTCTTAGATGAGCGACTTAAGAGTGTAAGAGAGAAGTCCATGGCTTCTGCCAATGAAGAGCACGAGCTTAAGGTGTCTCTTAAGAATCTGATGAAGGCAAAGCGCGATTTAGAGTGTAGCAACGCGGTAGCATTTGCCGAAGAGGCCAGAATTAAGAAGAATCTTGACAGGCTTGACAAAGAGCTTAATGTTGAGCGCAAGAAGACCAGCCTTTTGCTTTTAGAGGATGCGACCAAGCTTCTTCGAGAGTACGAGAGAAAGCTTAACGGTGCCGAGAAAGAGTATAGAAAGAACGAGGAGCAGCTTAAGAAGATTGATCAGGCAAGTTACGAGATTAACCTTAAGAGGCGTGAGTACGAGGCTGTTCTTTCGCATATGAAGGACAGTGAGGGCAAGGTTGACAAGCTTGAGTCCCTGATTGAGGCAGGAAGAGCAAGGGCAGAGGCGCTTGTCACCGCTTATGGAAAGGAGCTTCCTAACAAGGATTTGAGCGAGCTATACAAGCATTTGCTTGGCAAATACAAACGTGCTGTGCTCGAGTGGAACGAGGGCGTTAAGTCCTACGATAAATTGAAGAAGCAGATTGAGGCGAGAGAGGAAGGAAGGCAGGTTGCAAACCTTGAGCTCTTGTCTGAGATTCGTGATTATATTGCTGACAGGCATGGCATTGATGCCGATTTGGGTCAGGACTATATTCTTGGGCTTGATGAAGGCGATAGAGCTGAGGTATTAAGAAACTGGCCGTATCTTGCGGTTTCAATCGTGGTTGATGCTACTGATGCTGATATCACAGGCATTAATGATGACAGGTATCTGAGGGAGTTGGCTTCCGAGACGCTTATCCCTGTCATTTCTAAAGATGCTTTAGGCGAGGGCGTTAAGACCGCTAAAGGCATGGTATTTCTTAGCGGTCGAGAAGACATTTTCCTTGATGCAAATGCCGGGTCGGACGGACTTAGCGAGCTGCAGGCAAGACTTTCACGTCTTGAATTAAGCAACACTCAGCTAGAGGATATGTGCAAGGTTTACGAGGAAGACGCGTACTTTGTTATGGAGCAGATTCAGCTCAAAGGCATCTTAGATTCTGTTCTTTCCGATGCACCTGAAAATGTTGTCGACTATAATGCTGAGCTTGCTAACCTCGACGAGGAGGAGAAGGCTTTAGTCGAAGAAGAGAAGAAGATTCACGAGGTGATGGAGGTTGTCAACGAGCAGGGCGTTTCTATCAAGAAAGAGATTGCGATATTAGAGCACATCGAGGAGCTTTATAAGGAATTTGAGGCTGTCGGTGCCGAGCACCAGGAGGCTTTAGAGCAGGCTAATGTCTTAAAGGCCCAGCTTGACGACGTTTCGGCAAGAATTGATGCTGATAATAACAGACTCAAGGAAGTCAGAGAGCTTAAGAAGAATTACGACGAGCAGATATTTGAGGGCGAGAAACTCTGGAACGAGCAGTACGCTGAGTACTATAAGGGCAAGCCGGTGCTTGATCTTGGATACAACGAGGAACAGCTTGATGTTGAGTTCAAGGCTATGAGGGCTGTAGTTGAGAAGAGACTCGCCAATTTAGAGGATAAGCAGGCGCTCATAGATACATTTGACAGAAATATGGACAAACTCATGAAAGGTCTTAAGCGCAGAAATGCTGATCTTGATGAGTTCGAAAAGCTTTACGCTTCCGGAGATCTTGTCATGGTCAGCTCATCAGAGATTGATCGTCTCGAGGCAAATGTTGACAAGTACACCGCTAAACTTGACGAGGTCAGAGAAGCCGAAGATGGAGTAAGACTCAATAGAAGCAGGCTTGAAGGTGTTATCGAGCATGGTAAGAAGGGGCTTCAAAGCGAGGGAATCAGCTATCAGAGAGTTGATGTTACCGAGGAGGAGCTTTCTAGAATTATTGATGACGAGAAGAAACAACTTAATGAGTTGGTTAAGCATAAGGCGGAGCTTACTGATGCATTTATTCAGGGACAGAAGCTTATGTCTAAGAAACAGGACATTTATAAGGATGTCAAGAGACTTAAGAGTCTTTACAATCTTGAATTGGAAGATGAATCGAAGCTTATAGATATGTCTGAGTATAAGGTTGATCAGCTTAAGGCGTGCCAGGAAGCATTTGAACAATCTATAAGGAAGGAACAGAGGGCCAAGGTTGACTTAGAGGACTACAAGATGAAGGCAGCGGAGACCCTTAAGGAACTTGAGGCTTACGAGCTTGCTGAGGTTGTTAAGAGGGATATTAACCTTCCTGACAGCATTTCCGGATTTGACGATTTAGAGATTAGTTTAAATGACATGATTGGCTTTATTAACCTCGAGCAAGAGAGGATAGAGCAGGGTATCTCTGATATGGAGCTTATCAAGAGCAATTTTGAGAGCCAGTGTATCCTTAGGTGTCAGGATGTTAAGACTGAGCTTAAGCGACTTGCCAAGCTTTCTATGATTACTCTTGACAACGAGCCGGTTTCAATGATTTCGCTCAATATTCCTTATCTTGATGACGATGAAGTCAGGGAGAGTATGTCTTCTTATATAGATGAGATTGTTAAGGGCGTCGACCGATACGACAATCCTGACGACAGGATTAAGTTTATCAGAAATGGCTTGTCGCTTAAGAGGATGTTCTCTGCTGTGGTTACAGACATGAATGCGATCAAGCTTATGTTATATAAGAGAGAACGCATCAGAGAGCAGAGTAGGTATTTGAAATACGAGGAGGCTGTTGGTTCTACCGGACAGTCGCAGGGTATTTATATCCAGTTCTTGATTTCTATCATCAACTACATTGCCAATATTCATGCGGTTAACAGTGACAATAACACTCTTAAGAAGGTTATATTTATTGATAATCCGTTTGGAGCTGCCAAGGATATATACATATGGGAGCCTATTTTTGAAATGCTTAAGGTCAACAATGTTCAGCTTATTGTTCCTGCGAGAGGTACAACTCCTGCGATTACGGGAAGATTTGATGTTAACTACGTTCTTGAGCAGAAACTTGTAGGCGACAAGCAGCAGACCGTTGTTGCCGACTACAGAAGCCAGATCGACAAGACCGAGGTTGAGTACAAGAAGGTTGATTACTCTCAGAACAGTTTTGAGTTTATATAATGGAGTGTCATGATTCTGTGATGCGAAGAATCTGTTAAGATCCTTCGTCACTGCGTTCCTCAGGATGACACGAATCGGTCGTATGAGAGAAAGTGTGTCATTCTGAGCGAAGCGAAGAATCTTTTGCCCTTCGAAAGAAGGGCAATTATTATATAACCCACTTTGTTAATTTTATGACAAATAACACAAATTGTATTAAAAGAATACACAATTAATCCCTGTCGGCAACAATATCAAAAAACTTAATAAAAATATCAAAAATGTATTGACAATTATAAAACGGTATGTTAATATTAACACAGTCAGTGATGAGTAACTGAAGACGCGTGCAGCTACGGGCGTGGCCCGATATCTCGAAAGGAGAGTGGTAGCGTTGTTACAACTTAATATGATGGGTGGCAGACAGGGTTTCCACACTTTCAGCCTTTAGTATATAGTTGTAAGGTTCGCGTAGTATGTTTTCACATACAACATCGGAATGGTTAGAACGCCGGTACACTTAAGTTCCTGTTTGTTTCTCATAGCGGTAGCGACCTGTAAGGTGCGCTGTGATCCGCGAGATGGTAGCTAGAAGTTCTATTTTATATGGGGCGCGATGGGCGCTCGATCGACAAGTTCAGTTTAGGTTCGATTATAGATATATTGATATAGAGTTAGCTGAGTATGGTATTGAGTGTGGGGACATGTGGATAGGGAATGTATCCGATGTCAATTTAGTTAAGTCAATTAAATATTGATATAATCCGGGGAGGCGCGTTGCCTCCCCGTTATTTGTGTATTTGTAAGAGTATTTCACACTCTTTTTTCAATAAAATATGGTTGTTATGTTATGGAGTTTGGGTATACTATGTATATATATTTTTTTTTATAAATGGGTGTAGAAGATTTAGGAAAATGACGATATAATACATGATATAAGTATTTATGTCATTCTGAGCGAAGCGAAGAATCTTTGTCCGTAGCGTGAGCGTAGGACAACTTAATATATAGGAGGTATCACCATGAGAGAAGCTACTATAAGAAAGGGAGCAGTAATCACAATAATTATTGCGATACTGGCTTCATTTGCATATACAGGCAATGAACGGTATGTAACCGGTGCGGATGTTACAACATTTTCTAAAGAAGCGGTTTCGTATTCGGGATCTTCACAGGCTTTGGTTGTAAGCAAGGGTCTTACCGGTGTCAACGAGATTTATATGGGGGTTGCCAACGTTAAGACGACCAAGGTTAATGGCGTTTCAGCCAAGGTTGCCAAGGCGGCATCATGGAATATATATGACTATAGCAGCGCCAAGGAGTTGAGTATTGATCTTTCCACATTAAATAATGGTAAGGACAACATAGTTTTGCTTAAGGCGTTAGATAAGAACGGTAGCTACAGTGATACATTTGCAGTTAAATTTAATGCCAATATTGATAAGCTTTCGGCAAATGTTGATTATTCGTCAGAAGCTCCTTCTATTAATGTAATCAACAAGAGCACTCAGGCAGCGGTTTCGGTTGATAAGCTTGATTACAGATTATACGGCACAGGTTGGAGCGATGCTTCTTCTATTGATACGAAGTCACTTGTAAGAAGGGGTGCGACGGTGTTCTTAAGGGTTAAGCCTGAGAGTTACAGTCTTGCAGGTGCGACAGCGAGTACAGCTGCTGAGGATGTTATGTATGAGAGCAAGGAATCAGCTTCTCCACTTCCTGTTTATGTAGCGGGTATGCTTGCCGGTAAGGAGACCAAGGTAAATGTTAAAGCCGAGGGCGCAGCTCCTGCAGCAGTATTTAACTATGTTGCGGGTAAGGTTAAGCTTCCTGCCGGTACAGAGTACAGATTTGTGACAGGAACTCCTACCAATCCTGGAAGCGCAACAGCATGGACGACTGATGGTGTCGGAACCGAGTATACTATAAAAGGTAATGCGGCTGTTCCTTCATCAGGGTATATGGAGATTAGAAAAGTTGCTACTAAATTGGCTCCTGCATCAAGAATCAAGGTATTTAACTATTATGTAGTTCCTTCGCCAAATGCGTATGCAGCGTCAGGATCTAAGGCAACAGAGAGTACAGATATCAACGGAAGTTACATTGTCGGACCATATGACAATAAGAAGATTAATATCAGTTACAGCAATAAATTGCTTACTATAGTCAATGAGACAGGTCTTTCTTATGATTTTCAGGTTGTTAAGCCGGGTGCAACTCTTGATTCACAGGGTAGAAGCACTAAGGTTAAAGGAACTGCCAAGATCGGCGGGGCTGTATCAGGAAGTAAGATATATATAAGAAGCTCAGGCGACAGTCAATATGGACTTATCGCTAGTGATTATACATGCGTAGGTACGGTTAAATAAATATTGATATATGTGGCGGCGATTGGTGACAATCGCCGCTGTTTTTATGTGATTTTCTTCTCACATATTTTTAAGATTACAGAGACTTTTTTTATTGAAAAAAAGGTCGTTTTGTGGTACAATCACTATTAACGACCGTGAAAGCATATAAAGATTAGTGAACGGATTCGCATATTGAAGATTTTTATGTGCACTGAGGTCATATGTGAACGGGGTGACACACTCTAGATTCAGTGTTTAAGCGTCATGGAGAGAAATTTAAAAAATTTTGAATTTAGGGTTAAGTATCACGACATGTGGACCGATACATATAATAGGTGTTGGGTCATGCGTTGTGAGCAGGTTCACTGGAAGACGCGTTCACAACATTTGCCGGGGGCCCGGGCATGATCGGACTCGTAACTAAATATTTAACTTATGGGTTCGACAACAGAACTCAGAAATTATTACAAGGAGGTAATCATTATGAGAACTATGAAGAAAACAATCGCATTTGTTTTAGCATTCGCTATGACATTTGCAACAGCATTTAGTGCTGTAGGAAGAGGCGTAACTGCGAGTGCAGCAGAATCAGAAGAAACGAATTTTGCTGTAAAGGTTAATGCAGACGGTTCATTTGTGGCTGTCGGAGTTAATGAAGAGTTACAGGTCGGAGTTGTTAAAATTAACAAGAAGAGCGTAGCTACAATTAAGAGTTGGGATACATATGAGTCAAAACAGTTGATTGTTAAAGGAACTGATAAGTTCGCTGTTTTAGATGCTGCAGAAGATGGTTCGAACTTATATGATGGCGCAACCGGATATATCACACTCACACCAAAGAAAGATATGGTGGTAGCATTTAGAACTGTTGCTACAAAACAAGTAGAAGAAGAGGAAGGAGCGCCTCAGAAAGTAGATGCAGCTGCTTACACCAAACCAATCTTTTGGGAGATTCAGGCTAATGCTACTAAGTATAAAGCTAAAATTGCTATAAATAAAGATGCTGATTCTGCTGAGATTACTGTCAACAATGAAGCTACTGGATTTAGTGCAGTATCTGCTACATTGGGCGGAAGTGCACTTGTGGGAGAAACTAATGTAATTAACAAGGAGTTATATAACATTGGTGGAGCTATTCAGGTTACTCCTTTAGGAGAGAGCGACGCTTCTAAGTTGTCAGTTAAAAACAAGAAGTTTACTTATTTAGATGATGATGAAGCTAAAGTAGAGGATACTAATGTAGTTCAGGCTAACGCTAAAACCATAAATGTTAAGCTTAAGAAGAGAGCTAACGGGCCAAAGGTAGCCATTAACTACGCTAAGGGTACTGTTACTATTCCTAAGGATACAGAGTATACAATTGTTGATAATGGTGGCACTGCTCATATATGGACTACTTTTACCTCTAACTCAAGCAAGGAAGTAAAGACTCTTCCTGCAGTAGATGAAGGTGTTGTAAGAATTAAGAAGGCTGCAACAGATAAAGCACTTGCTTCAAAGGTTGGTGTAGCAACATTTGCTAAGAATACGACGGCTGTTGGAGACCTTGAATTCGATTATGATGCTGAAAAGGGATTGACAGTTAATAACAAATATGCAGGCGTTGTTGAATACTACATTGGTACATCAGCTCCTGATGACAAGACAAAGTGGTCTAAGTACAAGAAGGATGCGAGTGTAACAACTCCTGCTAAGAAAGTTAAGGCAGATGCTACTATCTACTATCGTAGGGCTGGTATCGCTGCTGAGTGTAAGACACCTGGTGATGTTAAGAGTTTTGTAATTGCATCTAAGATACCTGTTGACGTTTTGGAATATGATCCTAAGAATGTACAGAAGGATGAGTCTCTTAAGGGGCTTTACAAGCAGACAGCTTCTGGTACTTATGTAAAGTGTGGAGATAGTGATAAGGCTGAGGAAGCTGGAACATACTATGAAGCAAAGACTTACACCTATACACCGGTTGAGATTGATGAAGAAGTTGAAACAATCGGAGCAAACTGGTTTGAGAAGGACGGTACTGGATTTAAGAAAGCTACTCAAGGGGATCCTATTGTAGAAGGCAAGATTTACTACACAAAGGCTGAGAAGAAATAATGACAACATGGTGTCGAGTACGATAAATTATAATCACAAGTACCTCGCAAATAAGTAAATCAATCCCGGTTCATGATATGTGGACCGGGATTTTCCTAAGTTTACAAAGGGGACGGTTCTTGGTCAAAAGGGGACGGTTCTTGTGGTAATTCATCACAAAACCATCACAAAAAATTAAACATACCTCAGTTCACATTATGTGGACTGAGGGTTTTATTATTCAATAATCCCAGCCCTATAATTAAGGACTGGAATATAATTTTAACAGAATAAAAATATATACAAGTGTGATTATTGAATTACCACAAGAACCGTCCCCTTATTACTCATGAAGGCCGCGCTTACCTTTGCGTGCATGAATTTGAAAAAACTTGCAAGAATCAAGCATAAATGGAGGTTAGAAACGACCTAATAGACGCGTTTCTAACCTTTTATTCTTTTATAAACTCATAAATAAGAAAAATGGTCTTGAGAGCTGCTCTCTCAAGACCATTTTGTCTACACTCTGAAGCCTTCCGATAATCGGATGGCTTAATATTAAGTACTATATTATACTATTATTCTACTGTGTAGTTAAACTCTAATTCCTTAACAGTATATAACTTCGTACTTGCGCCTGTAAGCTCTACCTTTATAACTAACTTAGTAGTAGCTGTAGGAACTGTAGTTAACGTAATTGTCTTTTCCTTTGCAGCTGTTGTTGTGATTTCTGCACTACCAATTGCTGCTTCTCCACTAACAACGGTAATCTTACCAGTGATAGCTTCTGTGAATTTAACATTAACTGTAGAAGCATCTTTTGATGCTGTAGGAGTAAGCTCTTTCTTCTCATAAGTGATGCTATAAGTCTCACCAGGTCCCTTCATCTCCTTAGCAACTGCTGCTGCTCTGAAGTATAACTTAGCGCCAGTTAATCCCTTCTTGATGGTTACGCTCTTAGTTGTCTTAAGAGTTGACCACTTGGTATCCTTAGTAGGTGCTGTTGTAGAAACTACATACTGAAGGACAGTCTTAGAAGACTTATTAGTAATCTTAAGACCCTTCTTTAAGTCTTCATTGTCATACTCAAGTGCATCTGATGAAGCAAGATCAAGTACGTTACGAGTAATTGTACCAGTACCAATCTTAGACATAATAGCCTTAGCTGTAGCATCTTTCATAACCTGAACTACAACGTTAGAACCTGCAGTCAAATCAATAGGAGTCTTAGTTGTTACTTTCTTCCACTCAGCAGTTGTCCACTCAGCGTCAGCACTTATAACTCGGTATAAGCTGTTAGCAGGAATTGTTGCGATACCCTTAGCGTAGTTAATAGCAACCTTAGGTCCGTTAGCCTGCTTTTTAATCTTAACATTAACCGCCTTAGCGTTAGCTTTTACTGCATTACCGGATACTGTACATTCAGCACCATTGTACTTAATCTTACCGCTAACGGTCTCAGCAGCTTCATTTCCTTTTGGAATAAACTGAAGGGTTCCACCAACCTGTGTGATTGCTCCACCAACTACATATTCACCGGTTTCTTTGCCATCTTTCTTTATTGCCTGAACGAATGCTCCTGATCCTTCTCCATCTCCTACAATCTTTACACCGTCAGTAACTCCGCTAAAAGCCACTTTATAAGCGTCACCACTTGGAGTTACAGTAGCTTTATACTTATTTGCGTTCTTAACAACCTTAAAGAATATAGGATCTGCAAATCCGTCACCACTTACTGTTCTGAAAGCATAATACGCATCTTTCTTAGGGTTAAATGCAACTTTACCCTCTGCTTTACCCTGATCAACAAAGTAAGTATCCCAATTAGCAATAGCCTTAGCAGTATCACCCTTAACTGTTGCAAGAGCTACCTGCACCTGATAATTAGCACCAGTTGCTCTAAAATTACCATCTGGATGCAACTCTACATTAAAATTAGCAGCTGTAGCACCAGTTGCGCTAGCTGTTGTCTTAGCGCCTATAGCACTAAATGCTGTTGCAAATGTCATAGCGAATGCTAAAACAAATGCGATTGTTTTCTTCATAGTTGAGGAAACGATGATTAATAAATCCACATAAATAGAGGGTTTTGATAATGGAAATGTATAAACGGTGTAGAGATATTAAAAAAGCCCCTTAATAATTAATATAGTAGCATAGCGTATAAACCAGTATATTTAAGGTGTATGAATGGTGTAGGAGTGTCTGTGTTTTCTTGTACTAACTGATCAATAGGGACTGTCCCTGTTGATTACTTTGCACGTTTTCGATTACAATACACTGGTATATTCCGCGATTGTGTGCTAAAATTTTATAAGAATAATTCTTACAGATTCCGGGGAGGTAACCTTATGTATAAGCTTGAAATTAGGAATATCAACGATAATTTTTATAAAAATCTTGAGCGGATTACAACTGACGGAACTCTAGATAACAAGAAGATTGTTATCTATGGCGATTATAGGACATCCGAGCATATTATGGGAGCGATTTACAAGGCGGGATATGAGATAGCCAAGGTTGTAGATCCTAATTCAAGACGTAATGAGTCAGTAAAGCAAGGGATAATTTCTTCGTTTAACGGATATTTGGATCCGGTAAACCTTGAGGATTATCTTGTTCCGCATAATGATGACATTATTCTTATACTAGCCACAAGAGAGCCTAATAAGGCGTATAGACGACTTGAGAAACTTGGTTACTATAAGCAACAGATTGTTGAGGTTGAAGATTTTAAAGAGGTATATAGATTAGCATCTATTCCAATGGTGTCAGAAGATAAACTATATTCTGTTAGCGAGATGAAAAAGAGAGAATTTGAAATATTATGTGCATGGGACGATTATTGTAACAAGGAAGGGCTTCGACATTATCTTGCTTTTGGAACTTTGCTTGGTGCGATAAGACATAAGGGGTTTATTCCTTGGGACGACGATATAGATGTTTTTATGCCTATTGAAGACTATAACAAATTCATGAGAGATTTCAAGCATGAGTATTATGTTGCATATAATATCAATAACACAGATAATTTTTATCATACTCTCGGGAGACTTGTAGATACAAGAACAGTGCTTGAAGATGTTAAATATCCGTTTAAAGCAATGCTGGGCGTCAATATAGATATTTTCCCAGTATGTGGATTTCCGGAAGATGAAAACGTTGCGGAGTTCACAAGTGAGGTATTGAATAATTCTAAAGATTGGGATAATTTATGGTATAATTATCAAGACAGCGATGAGTGGAGAAAGAGATATAGGGCGGTGGCGGATAGAATAAATGATACCATGGTAAGATACAATTATGATTCATCAGGCAAAAGGGGATGCTTTCTGTCAGGTAAAGTTGATACGGATGTATATCCGGCAGAAGTGTTTGATGAGACGGTTATGGTATCGTTTGAAGGAAGAGAGTTTCCGACTGTAAGAGATTATGATAGGATGCTTACTATAAAGTATGGTGATTACATGGCGTTGCCTTCGGAACAAGAACGTACACTGAAGCATACTTTTATAGTTTATGATAAATAATGAAAATGAGTGTTATATTTTAATGATATAACGCTCATTTTTTGAGTTATCAACAAGTTATGAACATTCGACAGAGTAAATTTTTTATAAAAAAAAGTAAAAATGTACATATTATGGGTGCAATTTAAACAAAAATTTGTTATAATGATGTATAATGTACAGAGTGGGTGTAGTATGCTTTGATGAATTATGAGCATTTGTATGTGTTATTGGCTCGGATACGACAGCATTTGCATAATGAAGAGACTCACTAATTAGCTTAAACGGGGTGTGATAAGATTGAGTACCAACATAAATATGGGAGCAATTAAAGATCTTGTTGATAAGAGAGATTATAAGGCTGCTCTTTCGGAGATCAAGAAGATTGATGTTGAGAATTCTATGAATCCGCAGTTTATGGTTCTTTGCGGAAGGGTTTATGCTGAGAATAAGAAGTTTGATGAAGCTAGAAAGACTCTTATTTCCGCACATATTTTGGCGCCCAAATCCGAGCAGGTTATTGAAGAGATTATCAGGCTTTACCTTAAGATAGGATATTTCACTAAGGCGAAGCAGTATTTTAAGATATACACCACGATTGTTCCTATGGAGAGTATTGAGGGACAGAGAGTATTATACAATGTCAAGAAAGCTCTTTCTGCATCTGATGATGAGCTTATTGGCATTTTGCAGGGTATTCTCAATAAGGAGTATATTGACGAGCTTGCATTTGAGCTTGCATTACTTTATCGTAAGGCAGGTAGGAATGAAGATTCAATTAAAGAGTGTGACAAGATATTCTCTAGTTTTGCACAGTCTAACCTTTATGTTAAGTGGGCTAAGCCTCTTAAGATGGGTAGTATTAATGTCAATAAGGCGTTTAACTGTTATCCTAAGGATGAGGTTCCTGAGCAGTCAGGTAACATTTACCAGTATGTTCAGAAGGAGAATGAGCAGCTTAAGAAGGACTTTATTGAGGTTGAAGGTGGCAATGTTGCTGACGCGACAGCACCTGAAGAAGATGACTCAGTTATCGTAGAGAATATTGATGATGACGATGCAATCAGTGTAGATGCAGAGGTTACTGAGACCGCTACTGTTGTAGGTGGAAGCAAGAACGCATATGTTCACAAGCCTGATGAAGAGGTCGAGGTTGAGATTATTGAGGAGGGATCATCTGATGAGGATGAGCCTGAGTCAGACACGCTGATGCTTGAGGAAGACACAGAGGCGGCAAGACAGAGAGATGAAGAGGGCAGTGAGATAGAAGATATCAAGGCTGCGCTTGATAAGATTGCAAGGGCAGAGCGCCGTAAGGAAGAGGCTATGGAGGCTGCTAAGAAAGAGCAGCAGAGTGAGGAGCCTCAGGCGGAAGAGTCGAAACCTGAGGAACCACAATCTGAAGAGCCACAACCTGAGGAACCACAGCCGGAAGAATCGCAATCTGAAGAACAAGTAGTTGAGGAACAACCTGAAGAGGTTGAGTTGACAGAACCTGAACCTGTTGCTGAAGTTGAAGAGCCTGCCGAAGAACCTGAGCCGGTTCCGGAAGAGGCTCCGACTGAAGAGGTTGAGGCAGAAGTGCCGGAACAGGAAGTTGCAAGTGATGAAGCACCGCCTGAATCTAACGATGATGCACAGGGTTATGACTATGATGAAGAGGAAGCGTTTGATATGGCAGATGACAACAAACCAAAATTATCATTAAAATTAGCCGGTGGCGGCGGAGGTGGCCGCGGAGGAGCAGGTTCTAATCGTAGCAGTTTCGGCGGAGGCGGTATGCGATCAGGCATGGGCGGTCAGATTCTTTCTAAGGAAGAGAGAGAGTTTATGGCCAACTACGATGATTCTAAGCTTCAGCAAAGAGAAGCCGCAGCCAAAGAGAGAGCTAAGCGTGCTAAGCAGGCTATGGCTGCCGAGGAAGAGAAGAGAATAGCTGCTGAGAAGCGTGCAGAGATGGAGAGAGAGCAGGCTGAGGCAAGAGCTAGAGCAGAGGCTGAGAAGAAGGCTGCTGAAGATGCGCAGCGCGCTGAAGAGGAGGCTAAGGTAGCAGAGGCTAGAGCGCAGGCTGAAGCAGTAGCCAGAGCAGAAGCGGAAGCAGAGGCTGCTAAGCGTGCAGAAGCAGAGGCTAGAGCTAAGGCAGAGTCAGATGCTAAGGTTGCCGAAGAACGCAGAATCCAGCAAGAGAGAGAGAAGGCTCTTGAGGACGCAAGAGCTAAGCAGATATTAGAGCAGCGTCAGGCAGAGGAAGAGGCAAGACGCAAGGCAGAAGAAGCTAAGCGAGCTGAAGAAGAAGCTAAGAAAGCTGAAGAAGAAAGAAAGATTAAAGAAGAGGAAGAGCGTGCAGCTAAGGCACTTGCAGAGCAGGAGAGACTTCGTAATTCAGTATCTCGTGCGAGAAGCAAGGCAGATCAGGAGCGTGAAGATGCTATTGCAGCTATTCGTGCCAAGGTTGAGGCTGAGCGTGCTGCCAAGGAAGAGAAGAAGCGTAAAGCTCAGGAACAGTTAGACGAGCAGGAGAGAAGACGTATTAAGAAGCTTCCTCCATTTAAGCGTAAGTCAATCAGTAAGGAAGTACTTGATAGATTAGGTCTTGCTATAGATGAGAAGGGTGAGCTTATCGATCCACCTCCAAAGCAGGAGGAGGCACCGGCTGCTGAAGCACAGACACAAGAGACACAGGAGGCTGCAACTGCTGAGGCACAGACAGATGAGAGCGCTAATCAGGAGGATGCTCCTAAGGCAGATCTTTCTACTGCAGAGCCACAGGCTCCGCAGGATGGTGTTAATGAGGCAGAGCCTGACGAGAACAGACCTGAGACTATTGAGGTCAATGCAGGACGTGAGGCGGAAGAGACTGACAATGTTGAAGTTAATGCAGGACGTGAGGCAGAGCCTACAGACAACATTGAGGTTAACGCAGGACGTGAGGCGGAAGCTACAGACAATATTGAAGTTAATGCTACAAGAGAGCCTGAAGCAGAAGGTGTTAAGGTTGAGGATGACGGTGTTACATTAGGTAATGTCGCACTTGCCGGTGGATCGCTTAGTGATGCCGGTCTCGGTGGCGAAAGCATCAATAGAGATGGACATAGTGAGGTTACACTTGACAATGCTGCATTTGCAGGTGACAAGCTTGTAACTGATGAGACATTTGAAGAAGAGCAGAGACTTAAGGCAGAGGAAGAGGCTAAGAGAGCTGAGGAAGAAGCTAAGATTCAGGCAGAACAACAAGCTGAAGCAGAGCCGGAGCCACAGCCAGAGCCTGAACCAGAACCACAGCCTGAGCCAGAGCCTGAACAGGCAGAAGAGGAGATTGAAGAAGAGGTTGAGGTAGAAGCCGTAGAGGAAGAGACCGAGGTTGAGGTTGTTGAAGATTCTCAGAGTGAAGAAGTTGAGGCAGAGCCACAGCCTGAAGTTATTGAGCTCGGTACCGAACCTGAGGTTGATTCTGATGTGGTTGAGGTTAAAGATGAAGCTGATGAGGAGCCTGTAGAAGAACCGGAAGCTGAGCAGGAAGAATCTGCTGCAGAACCTGAAGAGGTTGAAGAAGAGATTGGAGAGTCCATGGTTATTGATGGCATTGAGATCGATAAGTATGGTGTTCCTGTCAAGGCTGAGAAGCATGTTGCTAAGTATGCTGCCTCTGTAGGATTCAGAAAGCAGTTTAGAAAGAACATCGAGCAGGTTATCGAGAAGAAGGGTATCTATCGTAACCTTGTTGTATTGGCCGGCGAGGGAGCTAAGGTTTCTAATGTAGCTATTGATTATGCGAGAGCATATCATGATATTGGATTAGTTAAGACCAAGGTAGTTGCTACTATTAAAGCATCAGTTCTTAATAAGACAGATCTTAACAAGATTCTTTCTAAGCTTAAGGGTGGATGTCTTGTTATTGAGCAGGCCGGTGATATTTCATCTGAGAAGGCAGAGCAGGTTTACGAGATTGTCAATAACCCTGACAATGATGTAGTGCTTATGCTTGTAGGTGAGGCTGATTCAGTTAAGGATATGTTTAAGGAGAGTCCTGATCTCAACTCATTGTTCCATTCTATATTATTGCTCCATAATTTGTCAGACAAGGATCTTGCAGATATGGCAGTAGCGTTTATGCAGCAGAATGGATTTAAGCCTGATGAGGAAGGACTTAAGGTTCTTAACGACAAGATTGATTCTATGGATGCCAAAGGTATCGATGAGATTATTTCATTTGTCGGCAATGCTTTAAACAGAGCTGAGCAGCGCGCTAAAGATACTCTAGGTGATGTTGTATTCAACGGAGACTTAGAGGATGGCGGTCTTAACACTGTTAAGGCTATGGATTTTGAGTAATTTAATAATGTTTTTTAAAAGTGCCGCTACAAGTTAGTGGCACTTTTTTAGTGTTTACAAACATCTTGACATTTACTATACCAATCGGTATAATCTAAAATAAGTGTAGTATTTTAGAGATGAGGTGATTTATGGATAACAGAGAGAGCATCCTTGATGTTGCTCTTAAGCTATTCGCTGATAAGGGGTATGATGCGGTTGGTGTACAGGAGGTTGTTGATGCTGCCGGTATTACTAAACCCACATTGTATCACTATTTTGGAAGCAAGTATGGATTGTTGGAAGCTATTTTGGATACCGGATTTGAACGGCTTATGGATAAGGTTTCCGGTCCTATGAACAGTTCTGACAGTGATGTTAGAGAACAGCTTTTTAATGTTGCTAAAGCTTTTTTAACATTTGCTGTAGATGATGGAATTTTCTTTAGTTTTATGTTATCATTAATGTATTCGCCGAGGAGTAGCGATTCTTATAAAGCGGTCAAGCCACATTTGCTTAATTTATATCAGAATGTTATTGATATGTTTATGAGAGCGTCCAATCAACTTGGCAATATGAACGGAAGGCAAGAACAATTTGCGATGGGCTTTTTGGGATTGCTTAATCAATATGCTTATACATATTCTGAGAAGACGCCGGTTATGGATGAAGAGCTTAAGAATCATGTGACAGATGGGGATATTAGAGCATTGATTCAGCAGTATATGTATGGAATAGTTAATTAAAGGAGAGTGAAATAAATGGAGAAACACATAGCGGAGTTTGTTAATTACGACATTATCAACCGTATAGTTGCGGGTTATGAGAAGTTCCCTCAGAACATGCTTGGACCTCATTTTGTAGGAGATGGATATGTCATTGTTGCATTTCATCCAAGTGCGACTAGAATGACTATTCACGTTGAGGGAGATCTTGAGGCTAAGGATATGGAGCGCATTCACGATCAGGGTGTTTACGCTATTTATATTAAGGGTAAGACTTATCACAAGTATAAGATTACCAAGTATTTTGACGGCGGAAGTCACTTTACTTCCGAGGATCCGTATAGCTTTGAGTCTGTGATTACAGCGGATGATTGCTATATGTTTGGTAGTGGAGTACATTACGAAATCTACGAGAAGTTGGGCGCGCATCCTATGGCGCTTGACGGTGTGTTTGGTACTTACTTTGCAGTATGGGCACCTAATGCCAAGAGAGTAAGTCTTGTTGGTGACCTTAATATGTGGGATGGAAGAGTTTATCCTATGCGTGGTCGTGATGATATGGGTATCTTTGAGATTTTCATTCCGCATATCGGACCTGGTGAGATTTATAAATACGAGATTCTTACTCGCGACGGAAGTCTTATCTTAAAATCAGATCCTTACGGTAACTATTTCCAGATGCGTCCTGAGAATGCTTCTGTAGTCGCTGATTTAAGAGACTATCCATGGACTGATGCGAAGTACATGAAGGAGCGTAATGAGAGCGATATTTACAAGCTTCCTATGAATATATACGAGGTTCACTTGGGTTCTTGGAAGAAGGGCGGAGAGAACCAGACAGATTTTATCAACTATAGAGAGATTGCACCGGATCTTGCAGATTATTGTAAGTATATGGGTTACACTCATGTTGAACTTATAGGTATTTCTGAGCATCCATTTGATGGTTCTTGGGGATATCAGGTTACAGGTTATTATGCGCCTACGTCAAGATATGGCGAGCCTAAGGACTTTATGTATTTTGTTGATTATATGCATAAGAACGGTATCAAGGTTATTTTGGATTGGGTACCTGCACATTTTCCTAAGGATGCATTTGCACTCGGAAGATTTGACGGTATGCCTGAATACGAGCACCCTGATACAAGACTTGGTGAGCATCCTGACTGGGGTACTTACATTTTCAATTATTCTAAGTCAGAGGTTATCAACTTCCTTATTGGTAGTGCATTATTCTGGATTGATAAGTTCCACATTGATGGACTTCGTACCGACGCTGTTGCTTCTATGCTTTATCTTGATTATGGTAAGCAGGATGGCCAGTGGGTACGCAACAAGTACGGCGGCAACGAGAACTTGGATGCTGTAGAGTTCCTTAAGCATCTTAATTCTATCGTTGAGAGAAGACAGCCGGGCGCAATGGTTATCGCAGAGGAATCTACTGCTTGGCCAAATGTTACCGCTCGTCCTGAGGACAACGGTCTCGGCTTTGCTTACAAATGGAACATGGGCTGGATGAACGATTTCCTTGAGTATGTGTCTAAGGATCCTTTGTTTAGGAAGGGTATTCACAACAAGATGACATTTGCAATGGCTTATCATCACTCAGAGAGATACATCCTTGTTCTTTCTCATGATGAGGTTGTACATGGCAAGTGTTCTATGCTTTATAAGATGCCCGGTGAGATGCACGAGAAGTTCATGAACCTTAGAGTTGCTTACGGTTTCATGTTTGGACATCCGGGTAAGAAGTTGCTCTTTATGGGTCAGGATTTCGGTCAGACCAGAGAGTGGAGTGAGGAGAGAAGCCTTGATTGGTATCTTCTTGATCAGGAGCCTGCTCACAGAAAGCTTAATGATTGGGTTAGAGAGCTTCTTCACATGGAGAATAAATATCCTGCTCTTTATGCAACTGATTACACAGATGGATTTGAGTGGATTAACGCTGACGACAGAGATAAGTCAATCTACACATGGATTAGAAAGTCTCCGGATGGCAAGAAGTCATTGGTATTTGTATGTAACTTTACTCCGGTTTCTTATGATAGCGGATATAGAGTTGGTGTTCCAAATGCAGGAACATATAAAGAGATTCTTAACAGTAATGCCGAGGAGTTTGGCGGCAACAATGAATTCCTTAACGGTTCAGTTAAGGCAACCGAACAGGAGTGGGATAGAAGACAATACTCAATTCCTGTTAAGGTTCCACCACTTTCTTGCGTAGTATTTGAGTATAATCACAAGATTGAACTTACTCCTGAGCAGAAGGCAGAGGCTGCAGCTAAGAAGGCTGCCAAGAAGACTGCAACTAAGAAGGCTACTACTGCTAAGAAGAGTACTACTAAGAAAGCAGCTACAACCAAGAAAGCAGCAAGTACAACTGCTAAGAAGACTACGGCAACTAAGGCAACAACTGCTAAGAAAGCAACTACAGCTAAGAAAGAGACAGAGGCTAAGGCATCTACAACCAAGAAGGCAGCAAGTACGACAGCTAAGAAGACTACAGCAGCTAAAGCAACTACAGCTAAGAAAGCAACTGCTGCTAAGAAGGAGACAGAGGCTAAGGCTGCAACAACCAAGAAGGTAGCAAGTACAACTGCGAAGAAGACTACAGCAGCTAAAGCAACTACAGCTAAGGCTACGACAGCTAAGAAGGAGACAGAGGCTAAGGCTGCAACAACTAAGAAGGCAGCAAGTACTACAGCTAAGAAGGCGACTACAGCTACTAAGAAAGCTGCTGCAACTAAGTCAACTGACAAGAGCGATAAATAATTATCCCTCGCTTCACTCGGGATAAAGATTCTTCGCTACGCTCAGAATGACGAAATCGAGTAATGCTGAGGAATGCGGTGATGAGATTTTGACAGATTCTTTGCTACGCTCAGAATGACAAAATCGAGTGAATAAATATAAAATTTAATGCCAGCACTTTGCTAAGTGTTGGCATTTTTAGGAGGAAGTATGAGTACAGTTATATGTTTTATGGAGAAAGATAACAGTGAGGTCGAGGCATATATTAACGAGCATGAAGAGGACATGATTCATTTTTATACGGATATACATGCTTCGTGCGAAGGCAACATGTTCTTTGCGTTTGGAGAGTTGCTATCGATATGTCTTGAAGCAGAGAACGCTGTGACCCTTATAACAGATGACAGAGCGTTAGGTGAAGGGCTATATGATTACAGCTACCCTATGATTTCTGAACTTATCGTCACCAAAGAAGAAGCTGAGGCTAAATCATGGGAAGGTATAGATATACCTATTGCCCTTGACTACGAGAGCCAGGTTATGGGTGAGAATTTTGCAAATGTAATTCCAAAACGACTTCTTGATATCATTTTCGAAAATGACATATATAAGTGCTATGATGTAGTTGCTGATCTCTCGATAGATTTAGATGGCAATAATCTTACATTTAAGCAGGAGTGGCTTGAGAGATTTTATACGCATTTTTTTAGGATGCTCAGAAGACAAAAACTGTCGGAACCTATGTGGCTTAATGTGACTTCTTATCTTATGAAAGCCGAGCACGACACTGATTTGACTAAAGAATATTTAAAGAGAATTATAGACAGTCCGAATTATAATGGCGTTAATTATTATTTTATTTGGAAGCAGTTTAAGAGAATCGGACTGTTAAGTATAATCGAAAAGGATGAAGAGATTTCGGAGATTCTTGATAGCATGTATGTTGAGGCTAATAAAGCATTTGACGAACTCACTAAACCGTTGCTTTCCCAATGCAGAATAAAAGGGCATAATAAGGATGTAGTGGTTGTTTTAACGGAACAATTATTAGGCAACACTCATGCGCCGTCAAGAACTACAATGGAGAGAGTTAAAGATTTGATGGCGATAGGGAAGAAAGTATACCTGATAAATACGGCTGAGCAGTACACAATAAGAGGGTATACACCGCTTTATAATTTCTTTTCTCCGGTTTATAAGGAAGAGTTGTCAGGAGTTAACAAGATTAAAGTATACGGAACGGATGAAGAGGTAAGCTTCGTTCAATTTGATAACACAGCACCGATTACACAGAGGGTTAAGGATGCTGTTGAGATTGTGATGAAGGTGAAACCTGAATATGTACTGTCTATTGGAAGTGGAAGTATTGTGGCTGATATGCTCAGCAAGGTTGTTCCTGTTGCGTCTCTTGCACTTTTGTTTTCGAGTGTTCCTAAGGGTATTGGACCTATGAAGATTATAGGAAGTGAGCAAGTACCTGAAGGAAAGGATTATATCCCAAGTCGTTTTACTTTCAATATCACTAAACCTGCCGAAACCAATCCTGATATTACAAGAGAAATTTTAGGTATACCAAAAGATAGGTTTACCATTGTCATAATCGGAATAAGATTAGACAGTGAACTAGATGATGAGTTTTTAAAGATGCTTGATGAGTTGTGTAAAGAAGGAGTGTTTGTAACATTTGCAGGAATATTAGATACTTATCAAATGTTAATGAACGACTATGAACATCTTGCAGTAAACTCTGCTTTTGTAGGTTTTTGTGATGATATTCTCAACCTTATCGGTATATGTGAGCTGTATGTTAATCCAAACCGA
The DNA here is from genome assembly GCA_000621905.1 of Lachnospiraceae bacterium NC2004. GTDB lineage: Bacteria > Bacillota > Clostridia > Lachnospirales > Lachnospiraceae > NC2004. The sequence goes on along the minus strand of JHXB01000008.1, from coordinate 50,068 downwards.
GTGGGTGGAGGATATTCAGTTATTGAATCATTTACCATGGGCAAACCTGCAGTCTATCTTAACAAAGGAGATGTAGGTGTAGCCGGCGGCCTTGAATTTGCGGTAGACAATTTGGAACAAATGAAAGAGACCATCCTTAAATATAAGGATGATCCCGAGTTCTACAGTGTTATGAGCGGTAAAGCTGTAAAGAGAGCTGAGCTTATGACGGATTCTTTAAGTGCAATTAAAGAGCTTGATGAGAGGATCCTGGAAAGAATTTAACTGGCTAATTATCGGAAGAGAAGAATCATATTGATTGGAGGATAGCAATTTGAAGACTGATTTGAAGTATTGTGCTAGTTCTTATTTGATGTATCGATTTATTGTTGATGCGGAAAAGTGTTTTAGTGAACAATATAATCGCCCATATATAAAAAAAGATATTTCAAGGAAACTGGTATATAATAGTTATGATTTGGAGGATTATTTAAAAAAGATTGTTCAGGACGCTTGCAACAATAAAAAAACCGCGCTAGCTCTTAGTGGTGGGATTGATTCCGCAATATTGGCTAAATTTATGCCGAAAGGATCAGTAGCATACACGTTTAGGTGTAATGTGCCTGGTGTGAAGGTTACTGATGAAACTAAGATGGCTGCTGAATATGCTAAGATATGTGGATTAGAACATAGAATTGTTGATATATATTGGGAAGATTTTGAGGAATATATTGATCAAATAATGATTCATAAAAATCAACCTACACACTCGATTGAGGTTCAGATTTATAAGGCATCTCTTCAGGCAAAAAGAGATGGATTTGATTCAATGATATTTGGGGAAACTGCTGATTGTGTATATGGCGGTCATAGTGATTTACTGTCAAGAGATTGGAAATACGGAGAATTTGTTGATAGATGGTCGTTTGTTATGCCGCATCACGTATTAAAGGATCCGGTATTTACATTAGACCCATATACAGAATATACTGTGGGTGGATATGTTGATGTTCCGAGATTTTTGACGGAATTTGAGTATTATGCATCGTTGAATTTTTATATTAATGCGACAGAGATGGCTCAGGTTGGGCTTGTAGCACCGTATGCGTATACACGTATGGGCAATCCTTTGGATCTTGACAGAGTAAGACAAGGAGAGAATAAATATCTCGTGAGAGAAATATTTTCCAGATTATATCCAGGGTTTAAAATTCCCGCAAAGGTTCCTATGCCGCGTCCAATGAATGAATGGCTTGGTGGGTGGGAAGGACCTCGACGCCCTGAGTTTTTAGAACATTGTACGGATAATATGACTGGAGATCAAAAATGGCTTGTTTGGTCATTGGAGAGGTTTTTAAATATAATTGATGAGGTGAATTAAAATGAAAATATGTTTTACTGGTGATGCTATAATGCTCACAAATCCATCTGATGACTACTGGAATAACAATTATCTTGTAAAAATAATAAAAGAGTGTGATGTTCGAGGAAGTAATCTTGAGATGGTTTTGAGTGGAGATAAGGCATTTGCTTCTACATTTTGTGGAGGACAATGGTTGACTACAACATCAGAAAAACTGGACATTCTTGGCGAATTTGGATTTGATTACTATAATACAGCTAATAATCATACTATGGATTATTCATATAGCGGGTTAAGAATGACAAATGATGCATTAGATCAGAGAGGTATATTACACTCAGGTTCAGGTGATTCTTTAGCTAACGCATCTAAACCGGTATATTTAGAGCGTAATGGTAAAAAGATTGCATTTGTTAGCTGTACAGCGTCTTGTGATGATGCTGCTAGAGCCGGAGATCCATCACTTAACATCCCTCCAAGACCGGGTGTGAATATGCTTCGTCATTCTGAGAGGTTAATTGTCACAAAGGATATTATGGATATTATTGATTCTACTGCGGAGACACTGTGCGTTAATGCCAGATTTTTGAAATCGGTTAAGATGGGAACACACCTTTTGAATAGTGATATTCATAGGTTTGGTAGGCTGGAATTTGTTCTTGGTGATGAGCTTAAAAAAATGACATATTGTCATAAGGGAGATTTAGAAAGAATCCTTTTATCTATTGATAGCGCAAAAAAGGAAAGAGCTGATTTAATAGTTGTTAATATTCATTCTCATGATATTAAAGGGATGAGTGATGATACAGCAGATTACTATCATGAAGAATTTGCTCGGGCGTGTATAGATAATGGTGCTTCGGTGGTGATTGGAACCGGAACCCATCAGTTAAAAGGGATTGAGATTTATAAAGGGTGTCCGATTTTTTATTCGCTTGGAAATTTCATGTTCAAAGAGGAACTCATGGAATATGCACCGCATGATATTTTTGAAAGATACCATGTAGATGACAATCTTACGCCTGAAGAGTTATATAATGTAAGAACTAAAGGTGGAACGGTTGGACTTGTGTTTGATCCGTATAATTTTAGATCTGTAATTCCGATTCTTGAATATGGTAATGATAATAGTCTTATAGGTGTTCAACTCGTTCCTATTGAGCTTGGGTTTGATGATGATAATAAAGAGAAAGGTTTCCCATATCTTGCTGAGGAAGATATCCAACAGGAGATATTTGATAGACTTAATAGGCTTAGTACGGAGTACGGAACTGAAATGAGCATAAAGAATGGCGTTATTGAAATTATGTTGTTGAGCTAACTTCAATAACGCCGGGAGTATAACTTATTGATTTATAAAATATGTTGGATATGAATGAACCCTTTGTTGGTCTTTAGGTGGAGGGGTCATATAGTCTCCGTATCTTAGTTTTAAATACTCATCATATCCTATGGGTGCTGGGAATTTATCACCTTCAAATTCAAGATCAACACACTTGTCGAATAATTCACGCGGAGCTGCCCATGGGGAGCCGTATACCTTCTGCATTGCGCCTACGAGATTAGACTCATAGAATGACAGTTTGTATTTTTCGTCAGCAATCTCTTGCCTAAAATCTGCAAACTGATCACCGTACAAATCTTTCATGGTTATACAGTATCTCCATTCTCTATCTAGAACAACATGTCGTTTGAATTTTTCGTTAATTGCCTCACGATCATCAGGGTATCCTGCAATTGGGAAAACATCAATGCAACATCCCGTAGTGAAATAACCAAAGGTGGATAGAGGGGACAATTGGTATGTGTTATTTCGTATTAATCTAATAAATTGTAAAGGATACTTGCTTTCGGTTCTCCAATCTAGCAATGTATAAGTATCATTGTTGCCGAATAGCGATACTAATTTGGTATAATCTTCGTAAGGCATATAGACATCGACGTCATCGTCCCATGGAATGAAGCCTTTGTGTCGTACGGCACCAAGAAGAGTACCTCCAGCAATGTACCATCTTAGTTGGTGATCACTGCAGAAATCACGGAAAAATTGAAGAATCTTTAGTTCTTCTAACTGTAATTCTCTCCCTTGAATGAGTCTGTAGTTTTTTATAGCGGGTGCTTCTTCTTCGTTGGTCCATTCTCTTATAGTACCATAAATATCAAGTATTTGATCTTCTTTAATTCCATATTCTTCAAGTTGAACTACAAACTCCTTGTAATATGCGTTAGAGCATACAATTAAAGCGTTTTTATCTTCATCTCTTATTGTGACTGATTCAATCACTATTTTATTACCTTCGAACTCTTTTTTTACGGGGGTAACTTCCCATCCGTGCTTGTCTTTGTTATTGTCAAGTATACGTATGCTTTTAACACCCTTTTCTAACAGCATATCATAAACGGCAGGAAAAGCGGGATTATAACCAAGCCATATGAACCTGTCAGTGTTTCTTCTGTTGATCTCATTATCCAAATATTCAAGTAATCGTTTAGTGTAGTATTTAATTTTAAACATTGTATTTGGACCTCCTTTTGTATCGAATATCGAGTTGAATTAATACTGTCAGTTGAATGTGTGTATTATTTTACGTCTTTGAGATTATCACTTCTGACAGCGTTAAGAGCCTCGCTGATTTTGGTGCTAGATACACCTTTGGTATAAGGAAAATATATAATCTGTATTCCTTCTTCGGCAAACTCTTTCTCGTAATTTATCCATTTCTCTGTTCCGTACCAGTCATCTCCGACAAATAGATATGTTGCGCCGAGCTTTTTGCATGCTGCAAGCTTATCCATATCGTGTTGTGGTACAGCGGCGTCTACGTATTTGCACGAACGTACAATTTCAATTCGATCCTCAAACGGAATCATTGATTTTTTACCTTTGTATTGTACGAGTTCATCTACTGTAACACCTACAATTAGCTTGTCACACATACCCTTTGCGTTTTTTAAAAGATTAAGATGTCCGATGTGAAAGAGGTCATATACGCCAGTCGTATAACCTATAATAATGGTAGATTTTTCCATGGTATAGTCCTTTCTGGTATTACTTTGCATAAGATTTGAAGTATCTTGATTATAGCAATGTAATACATTTATTTGATATCGTGACACTAAGTTAACTACTAACGATTATAACAGAACTCATAGTTTATTGCCAGCGATTATAAACAAAATCTTTTTCGTAAATATGTATAATATATTGTGGTCTACCCTTGTTGTAATCTTTGTATCTCCTGATATAATTCTTCAGCATATTTTCCCGAAAGTCTTTCGCAGGTTTCAATTCTACGTTGTATGAACGGAATTAAAATATGAGCCTTCGCATCAGCTACCTGAAGCTTCATTAGCGTTTGAAACTCTGAAATGCTGGCTCCGAGATTAAGATGAATTATCAGATGTTCTGTTCCAAGTTTTACACGGTCATCATGATGTTCTATGTAATAGAGAAGTCGGCGTTGTTCATCTTTCGAAAGATTTTCCCCTCTTAATAGAAGATTTGGAATAATTTCATTTTCTGTTATCTCAGCACTACGCGCAGGATGTCCATAATAATGCATATTTACTTTACCGTCACGCTCGTCATAAATCTGACAATCAGGCTTTCCTATATCGTGAATAAGTGCAGCCAAGTAAACCATATCATCATTAATATCTTTTGGAAGTTCCACAACCGTATGGAGTGAATGTCCCCACAAATCATACTGATGCGAATAATTCTGCTGATCAAAATCAATCATTATCTCAACCTTTGGAATCAAAGCTACAATCTCATCTCGATGTTTATCTATTTCGCTTATATCTGTAGCCTGCTTAAGAAGTTCTATCAGCTCACGTAAAGTCATATAGCAGTCTCCTCCATTCCCGTAAAACTAGTCTCATCATTATATATGATAATCGATGAATGCGGTAATATTATAGCACAGCAGTCTGCTGGTGTCATTTAATTATTGGTTGAGTATTAGATAAATGAAACCGATTACGAACTTTAGACAATCAAACCAAGCATGTACTAAACTATTTGTCATCATTTGCCGATATATAAGATAGTAATTTTAAAAGGATGTGAGACTATGGCTTCCCTTAATATATCTGCAAATGATATCAAGAAGGACGATAACCTTCTTAGGATAGGAGGCAGCGAAGGAGTGCTGTTCAGTAGCCGGGGGTCCATGATAAAGGGCAAGGTTACTTCTGTAGGCAAGGATGCCGTAGTTACAATTGGAGACAGGGACTTTAAGGTTAACTCTGACATTGTTAAGAATCGCAAGGTTGGCGACGAGATGATGTTTAAGGTTGAGACGGTTGACGGCAACAAGGTTAAGCTTAAAGCGATGCAGGAGTATGTCGGCGCGGCTGCGACGGGTGAGAGTGGCAGTGTGGGCTCTAATCTTGCGTCCCTTAATACTCTCAAGGTTGAGAGAGATACGGATCAATTTGTTAGCATCCTTAGTCAGTCTGACTTAAGCATTGACATCACCTCAGATGTTGCTGACGAGTCTAAGCAGGTTGCTAACCTATCATCTGATGAGATTAAGTATTTAAGACAGATGGGAGTCGATGTTTCTAATGCGAGCATCGGTCGTATTATGGGTCTTGTCAATCAATACCGCGCAGTTGAGGACGGTAGAAGTTTTAAGGCGGGCTCGCCAGAAGTTATAGACGCAATCGCTAAAGCTCAGACTATGCCACATGTATCAGAAGGCGCTATGCATTATATGATGGATAATAACATGGATTTTACATTTGACAATGCGTATCAGGCAGAGCACAGCGGTACATCTTATCCTACTATAGAAGACTTGTCTGTTGATTCGTGGAATGCGTTAAAGCAACAGGCAGAGAACCTTCTTATTAATCAGGGAATAGAAGTCAATGAGGACACCATGTCTGCAACTAAGTGGATGATTGAACAGGGCGTAGATGTAACTCATAAGAATATGGATATCTATATGTCTGTGAAATCATTTAACGAGAATGGTCTTGATATTCCTGTTTATGAGGCAAATGTTATCGACGCGCTACGTTTAGGTGAAGATACCGAAACAGCAATCATTTCCGGAGATTCTAATATTAGACATGCATCTAATATTGTTGAACAGGTTCAGAATATTACTCCAAATGCAATTAAAGAAGTGAGTGAGGCCGGCAGAGATATTAATATAAGGAATCTTTCTGCGGCTCAGAAGAATATAGATGCTTATATTGGACTTAATGAGAGTAAGAGTGAGATAGTTGAATCGGTACCGGTCGCTGATATAGATGTTGATTCGGCTGATAATAAACACCTTAAGAATCTTACTGAGATTAAGCTTCGAATGACAGTATCGTCAACATACACGATGCTTAAATCGGGACTTGATGTTGAGACTCTTTCATTAAGCAAGATTGTTGAGGAACTTAACGAGCTTAAGGAGCCGAACCTTGATGAGCTCTTTAGGGATACAAGAGTCGATATGAGCAAGGACAATGTTAGTCTCTATCAGGAGACTATGATGGTGACAAGCACCATACCTTCGCTTCCGGCTCAGACACTTGGCGTTGTTGATGATAACGCGCTTACTCTTAGAGGAATCTATCAGGCAGGACTTAAGGTAAGTATGTCTCTTCAGATGGCAGGGCAGACAGTCACTGCGACTGCAAGCTCAACATATATGAGCTATGGCAATCGAGATGCACTTGCATCCTACGAGGCTCTTATGACTGCACCTAGAGCAGACATGGGCGATAAGATAACGGATGCATTTGCCAATATGGACGCAATGCTTGACGAGTTAGGAATAGATATAAATGATATCAACAAGAAGGCTGTAAGAATACTCGCGTACAACGAGATGGAGATTAATAAGGAATCGGTCGAGAGGATAAGTGCCATAGATACCAGACTCAACGAGGTTCTTAATGGTATGAAACCTGAGACAGTTCTTGGTATGATCAAGGACAATGTCAATCCTCTGGCATTATCGCTTGAAGAGCTTTCGAGAGAGATTGCTGTTCAGGAGGAAAAGAACGGCAAGAGTGCTGAGCAGAAGTACAGTGAGTTTTTGGTTAATCTTGATTCTAAGGGAGATATATCCGCTGAGGAAAGAGAGAGTTACATAGGTATATACAGGCTCATCAATTCCGTTACTTCATTTTCTGACAGAGATTTGGGAAATGTTATAAGAAACGGAGAAGCGATTACTCTTGAGAGTTTGCTTAGAAGTCACAGGAGCAGAAGCGCCAAAGGACTAGACGTGACTTTAGATGAAGATTTTGGAATGGTTAGCGAGCTTAACAAGCGCGGTAAGGATATAATCGAGCAGGTGATGTCAGCATTTGACGAGGAAGAGGTTGCGGCAAGAGATGCGGAGATTATGAGCAGGCTTGATGATGTTTCTGATGAGAGCATCAACCTTCTTAAGTCTTTGAAGCTTCCTTACACTCCCGCCTACATAGAAGCTGCTAATCAGGTTATGACCGGAAGCGGCGAGTTTTATCAGAGTATAAAAGAACAATTAAAGATTAGAAATACATCTAATGTTGCGTTTGATGAGTTGGAGCAGAAGATATACTCTCATTTGGAATCGTTGGAAGACGAAGCTATAGAGACTGAGACGCCTCCTGAAGGTGAGTCGCCTATTGATTTATATGAAGATAACTGGTTCGTTAATGCATTTGCCAATGCATTCCACGAAAGCGACAATGATGTTAAGTTCACTGCGAGAGACCTTATGGCAGGCAACAGGATTCAGGCTATGATGAGGGTTGCCAACGGCATGAGGCGTGAGGATTCTAACTTCATGATTCCAATTGCGATGGATGAGGAAGTATTGACGATGAATGTTAGCTTCGTAAGGAATAAAGAGAGTGCAGTTAAGATGAGCGCTTCGGTTGAGACGAGAAGTGTGGGGCTTGTGAGTGGGGCGCTTGTAAGTTCTAATGAGTCGCTTTCGCTTGAGTTGTTCTTTGCAAATGACGAGGCGCTAGAAAGGGTGTCAGCATTTGCAGATTCCATTAAAGATGAGCTCAGCGGTAAGGGAGTGGAGATTGGCTCGGTTAACATGAATGTCGGAGAGTATAGAGAGTCGTTGTTTGAAAGTGTTGAGGGTGGTGTTAACATTTCCTCAAAAGTGCTTTACGAGACGGCGAAGGAGCTTGTGGCGCTGGTTAGAAAGTTGTAGTTAGTTGACCTTCTTCGAAGGTCAAAGATCCTTCGTCACTGCGTTCCTCAGGATGACATGGTGCTGTCGGTGTCATTCTGAGCGAAGCGAAGAATCTTTATCCCGAGTGTAACGAGGGATAATCATTGACATAAGGCTTTTTAAGTAGCATCAGAATTATGATGCTACTTTAATTATTATTAGGGGTTAGGATATTGGGGTAATCATCCGATATGTATAGTATAAGCGGTAGCAAGGAATGCTAATCAGGTTCACGGACGAATCATAAACCGACAGTAAGGATGAGAACGATGAAGGTTAATCACAATATGACCGCGATTAGGACTAATTTGAATCTTAATCGTACCAACACCAATCTCGACAATGTAACTTATAAGCTGTCATCAGGATACAAGATTAATAACGCCAAGGATGACCCGGCGGGATATGCCATTCTTAAGCGTTTGAATCGTCAGATTAAGGGACTTGATCAGGCTAATCGTAACTCTGCTGATGCTATATCTGCAATCAATACTGCAGAAGGAGCTTTGCAGGAGATACATTCAATATTACAGCGTATGAGTGAGCTTGCTACTCAGTCAGCCAATGACACCAATACTCCTGAGGATAGAGACACTATCCAGCTTGAGGTTGCTCAGCTTAAAGAGGAGATTAATCGTATAGCCGAGTCTACAGACTACAACGGCAAGACATTATTAAACGGTGATTCGCAGAGAACATCATATGTTGCGGACGCTGAAGGGATGAAGACTACAGCAATTGACATTTTAAGTCAGTCGACAACTGTTATGCCTGGATCATACCACATTACAGTTAACGCAGATCCTACAAAGGCACAGTATGACGGTCTTGACATACATCCCGGTACTCTTCACATCAACAGTGAGACATTGGTTATCACCGAAGAGATGGCTAGTGACCCTGCAATCAGCGAGAAGATTCAGGCTATGTGTGATAGATGTAACATCGCGTTAGAGCAGGATGGATCAACATACTCAATGACAACATATGACTATGGTTCATCTCAGTACATCAGCGTATACTACGAGGGTGAGGAACCTGATCCTGTATATGGTACAGATGTTGAGGCAGATATAGAGGTTACCGACGGCGGATGCGACGAGAACACCGTAATGAGTATTGAAGGAAATGTTATCATACTCACCAACTCTGACGGATTTGAACTTAAGATCAAGACCGAGACCGGAGCTGCAGATATCGGAGCGGTTACAGCGGAAGTTAAAGATGCCGCAATTATGCAGGTTCAGATTGGTAGCGACGCAACCAACATGCTCGGAATCGTATTTGAGAAGGTTTCAACAGAGACTTTAGGAATTAAGTATTGTAACGTAGGAAGTAATGAACTTGCTTCGTTGGCGATCGAAGATTTACATAACGCAATTAACAAGGTTTCAGATATAAGATCCAAGTTAGGAGCATATACCAACCGTTTAGGTTACGCACAGGATGATTTGGATATACAGAGCTACAACGTTGAGGATGCAGCGTCTCGTATGGGTGACACTGATATGGCAACAATGATGACACATTATACCGAGCTCAACGTTCTTGAACAAGCAACGTCTTCCATTTTGTCTAAGGCTAATCTTAGAGCAGAGACGATCTTACAGCTTCTCCAGACCTGATAATATCAAGTTGGAGCGGTAGTAGATCGAACATGAAAGGGCACTTATATGACAAGTGAAGAAATTAAAAATTATACTCTGCGGGTTAGTCAGGCAAATGTTAGTGGCTTAGCAGACATATTAGTCGACCTAAGCATAGATAATCTTGCTTCATCAATTGAAGCATTAGAGAATGATGACAACGCTTTATTTGTCTTGCATTCTAAGAAAGCAGAGAGATGCATAAGTGAATTGATTCATTCATTGGAACTTGAGGAGCCGGTCGCTAAGACTATGGCCGGTTATCTGATTGAGGCTCACAAGTCTGTTTTGAATGGCAGACTAAGATTAGACAAGTCTCTAATATTGCGTGCAGGTGATATTATGCGCACGGTTAAGCCTACATTTGCAAGGATTGCATCTGAGGATAAAGATCCTTCAGTGATGAACAATGTAGAGCAGGTTTACGCGGGACTTACCTACGGTAAGGGTGGACTTAATGAGACTTCTGTTGGAGTGAGCTCCAATCGAGGATTTACAGTGTGATACAGTGTGTTTGCTGTTATTTCTTACATATCAACAAGCGTATCTCACAACGCACTAACCACAAGGGTTTGCAAATATATAAAGGTATTTTTGTGACAGATTTGTGACAGTTGCAGAGATATGCGTAAAATGGGGTTAGAAATAGCCAATGTCATTTTGTTAAAGAAAAATGACATAAAATTACCACTATGACAAAAATATATAAATGTCATAGTGGTTTTTTTGTAACACAATGAAACTGATGAAATAATTATAATTACGACAATCTTAATCGATTCCCAATATGTCGTGGAAGTACGGCAACGTCGAAAACTTATATCGTCTTTCAAATTCTTGGATTGTAATATGATTATCCACATTATTTTTAAATGCTACATAATCCTCAACATAAGAAACAGCTTCTGCGACGATCTTGTTTATATGATGCATCATCTCGACGTATTCGTCGGAATCCACAATGCCTTGAACAGTATCAAGATAATCTGTATTTTTTATGATTGCCGCTTTGGAGTAGTCTAACGCTGACTGACCTCTACGGGAACGAACAGAATTTTTGAAGTGATAACAATATTTATGTTTTACTCTTGAACGAAAAGGGACACAGATAAAATAATCATAATGTGTTTGTATCAGCAAACAGTTGTATCTGCGGGACTGTTTTGTTTCTATCTCGACATATGGCGGGTTTGGATAGTCCTCATAAAACTTTGATGTTAGTTTTAAAACTTGAAAATCGTATTCAGGTAACATAACATTCTCCTAAGCGTAAATAAAGAGGTTGACTTGCGCCAACCTCTGAAATGTTCATCAGCTCGGTCAATTTTTATTTTACCGATGTGTCAGAACCGTCACACATCATCATCACTCGGTCATTTTTTATTTTACCGTCCTGTCGGAACCGTCACAGGACATCTTAAGCTGAGGAAGATATTATTATCTTCATTTACATTATACTCGCATTGAGGTTATTTTGCAAGTCTATTATCTAATTTTTTGTTAAAATCTTTGTTTTTTTATCTATGATCTCTATAAGCTGAAAAACAACAAAATCATAATATTTACTGATACAGATAATATCCTCAAAATAAAATTTACCGTCTATATCAAATCTTAGTTCTCTGGTATGTTATAGCTGTTTGTAAACAAGGTTTTCTAACAAATTTCAGTCAGTTGTAACTAAACTATGCGCGATATTATAATAAGCTCTCTTAATTTCGTCGGCACAAGCTCCAGAAACTATTATCATTATTTATCCGTTCTTTAATACGACTTTTAAGTAGTTCTTTATGTTCGTTTCTTCCAGACATAATACATTCCTCCTTTAATATCTATCAAGTTCCCAATCATCTAAGTCTAATTCCGATTCTGAATATACATTTCCATCAGTATCTTTATACCAGTAATTACTACTCATTAACACCCATCTTTCAAAATCTACTGGATAAACTATAAATTCATTTCCATATCTTTCATCATAAATATCTGTTACCTTAGCTTTTATACCAGTGAGATTTATATGCTTTCCTATAATATCCTTCATATAAAGTTCGCAAATAGTATCATAAGTTTCTTTATCCTTTAAATATAATATAGGAAATAAGTCGTCACTATTTTCATTTTCTGTTTCAATATATACATCATTATACCCTTCACTTGTTTCTATCTTTAATAATTTGCAAGCCTTAAAATACGATTCAACTTCTTTATATGCAATCCTTTCAGATATTATATTAGCTATTTTCTTTAATAAATCCTTTTCAGATGTGAATACGCCATGAACTTCGTTCTCATTATCTAATTTATATTCAGTTAGTTTATATAATTTCTTCATATCTGGTAACTTAATGTTAAATTCATATTTTTGATAAGTATATAAACTCTTTAGATAACACACTCCCTTATCCTTATCATAAATCACATCAAAAAAATCTCTCTTATCATCTGTCTCAGCTATAATATTATAACTATTAAATAATTTTTCTACATCTACAACATCCTCTCTTAATCTTCTCGACACAGCACTTTGTAATCTACTTACTATCTTCCGTAGAGTGTCAGCCTCTTCCATATGTCCATCCCAGTCATTTCTATTTAGTAAGTAAAAATCACCAGTTTCAGTTTTCTTTATATCATCTGTAATCATAATTCTACCCCCTTACGCCTTATTAAACCCTCTAATATATTTATTCCAAGCTTCTTTGTTTGATATTCCAAAAACCAATTCTCTTATCTTTGTTAATGAAAATACATCAAGTAAAAATTTGTCTGGAAATTTAATTGGCTCTTCATCTGAGTAGACAAAATCCCAAAAAGCATCTCTCTCTTCATCGCTTTTAAATTTTATCTCTTCGAGATATAAACACTCGTATTCCTTAACATTACCATTAGCAAATGGAACGTCTATAAAATTAATTCTGTAATGACTATTCAAAGCCTCTTTTGATTTAACTATATTGCTATTAATATCCCACGTTCTAAGTATAAAATTTTTATAGTCACATATGCTTAAAAATTGTGAGTACATTTCTCCAGTCTCTAAATCAAATATAATATCATTGGAATCAATCTGATTATTTCCATATCTATCCTTGTGGTTATATTCATAAATTGTATTATCAAATGTAAAATCCTCTAAATACTTCTCTTTATTTATATATTTTCTTCTAGCAGATACCTTTCTATGATTATATGTGTACATACGCAACTTTACATATCTTTTACCAGTTATTTTTTCTAATAAAATTTTATGATTACATATTCTAAAAACTTCTTTATCAATTTCTATTTGTGTGGGGTCATAAAAGAAATTTGAATTAATACCTCTCCATACTGTTCTTCCATCCTCCCATCTCTCTGGAATTACTTTCTCTCCAGTAGGCATATACACATAATGTATACCTATTGGTTGAATAGGGTCTCCAGTTTCCTTATATCTTGCCTCAGCAAAACCTCTATTTGCTCTTCTCGTTTGTTGGTCGGAACCACCAGAAACAATAGCTGAACCAAACAATAATCCAAATAATAAGCCAGCCATATTTCCACCTCCTACATAAAAGCATAACCAGCTTCTCGCTCACTACAACCACTCTCTACTGCCTTACAATATCTTATCATATTTCTCTCATCTCTTATCTCCCTTATCCTCTTTAAATCATCCCAAGTTACTAAAGCACCAACGCAATATGCTCTCTTTAATAAATCATCAACTTCTTCTAGTCTTTCTTCTATTGTATCATCCCAGTCAAGAGTTCCGTCTTGCATATCGTACAACATACAAAAGAAAAAGAGTGTCAGAATGAAATTGGTGTAGAATGTAAATGTAAGATAGGAGATTATAGTGATTTCGTGTTTTTAAATACATTAGGTAATCTTTATAAAGCAGAAGATTTGAATAGGATATTAAAGAAGATTGTTAAGATATATAACGAGAAGTACCCAGACGGTGATGTTGTCTTACCTCATATAAGCAATCACACTTTGCGACATACATTCGCCACAAGGTTGTGTGAGTCTGGTATGAATGTTAAGACTATCCAATATATCCTCGGTCATTCTAAGGTTACTATGGATATATATACAGAGGTTACTAATGAGTTTAAGAAGAACGAGATGGAGGGTTTCAATGATTACCTACTTAATATTTGTGACAGGCAATAATCATTTTTGTGACAAATTTGTGACAATTGTAGACCAACTTATGCCAACTTATGCCATTTCGTGTACTATATGAATTGTTAAAACCCCTTATAATATAGGGTTATGCAGACTTATGCAGACCTGTGAAAAGTTCTGTGATATATTTCTTACATATAGGGACAGGGCGTAAGCCCTGTTCTTTTTTTAAGATCCTTCGCTTCGCTCAGGATGACAATCAGCTACGCTTTAGTATTCTAAGATTGCTTCGCTCAGGATGACAGCTGCTCTTAGAGGCTTATTTCAGGTTGTCATAAGACACGGATTTTGGTATAATTGTAGGAAATTATTAATATTAAAGGAGTGATTATTTTGGCTGGTAGAAAGGACGATTGCATTTTCTGCAAGATAGCTAATGGGGATATCCCAACTAATTCTGTATATCAGGATGACAACTTTAACGTATTTTTGGACGCTGCACCTGCGAGCAAGGGGCATGTATTGATTGTTCCTAAGGTTCACTATGACAACGCTTATTCGATGGATGATGAATTTGCGGCTAAGGTGTTCCCGCTTGCGACCAAGGTTGCTAACGCCGTTAAGAAAGCATTTAACGCAGACGGAGTCAATGTTGTGCAGAACAACGAAGAAGCGGCAGGTCAGACTGTTTTTCATTTTCATATGCATGTGATTCCGAGATACAAGGATGATGATGTCAATGTGACTTGGAAGCAACATGAACTGACAGGTGATGAACAGACAGAGATTGCGGATGCAATTAAGAAGGAATTATAATAATACGACCACTAAGAATCGCTGTCATCTGCTTGTCTGAACGGCGATATTTAATGGTTATATTAAGTGACATTTAACGACCGTAGTAATATAATTACACGAATATGCCATTACTTATGTTAAGGGTTTAATATAATTATTTTCAAAAACATTTGTTATGCATTTGTGACGAAGGTCAATGATTCTTCGCGTACGATCAGAATGACATTATCATAGTGCGATTTTGTACACAGATATTCATTATGGAGATTGTAATTATAATAATATACAACAATAGCACGCCACATAGCGTGCTATTATTAATAAAACTTAAATTGTACCTGTACAGGTTCCTTGAGCTTCTGACCGCTTCTGGATTGTACATTGGTTGTAATGTTAAGTATGTAAGATTCTGTTGTACTGTATGGTTCACCCGGTTCTATCTCAATCTGGTTACTGACTGCATCGTATCTGATTGATGTCTTAAGTGGGACATTAGATGAGTTAGCAACATACATGTTAGCGGAATTAACTGTAGCGGGATCCAAAGGAATATTGAACTTAATCTTCCACAGGAAATCTCCTGTCTTAAACTTCAAATCCTGTCTGACTATACCGGCTGCGTTAGGTGTAGTACTTTCAATATTAAGGAACTTCTTTCCCATGATATCGACGTCCTTTCACGTGTATCTTTAGTGTAGATATTTTATCACACATTATATGATAGGTCAAAGCAAAAAATGATGAATATTCATGGGTAATATGTTATAATATATAGGGGTAATGTGGTCCTGTTTATAGGAGGTGCATCTTATGAAATTTTCTTCTTTATACGTTCGTAATTTTAAATCCATCAGAGAACTTGAATTTAAAGATATAGACAATGCCTTGATTCTTGTCGGCAAGAACAACACAGGTAAGACTGTCGTGTTATACGCTATTATGGCAGTTGTAGGCAAGTATGAGATTAAGGACAGAGACTTCTTTGATAAGAGTAAGAGTATTGTGATCGGGGGAACTCTTAAGATTAGCGAAGACGATCTTCATGAACTCCATGAGAGAGGTGCTATAAGTGACTACAAGAGATATGACTTGTGGTTTGACGACTTTGTGAAGAAGTTTCCGGGATATGATTGCGACTCCGAGACGATTTCATTTGAATGGAGTATGACATTTGACAGAAGGAACAGACTTGGAGATGGAATTACTAAGGATAATCAATATGTAAGAGAGCTGTTTCCGACTATTTATTTTATTGACAGCAACCGTAATATTGATGATATTCAAGAGGACATCTTGAAGTTCCAGGGCAATGAGGAACTTAGAGAATTAAGGGAGAATATGTGCATATTTGACAAAGTTAGACCTTGTACGCAGTGCTTTAATTGTATTCCTCTTATCAACAAGAAGACTCCTGAAGAGCTCAATATTCAAGAGATGACGAGACTTATGGAGTACAAGCTTTTCAATCTTAATCTCAACGAATTTGCTGACAACCTTAACAAGAATTTCCACAAGAACGGTAGTCTTGTTCAGGATATCGAGTATAGTATTGATTTTGATCTTGATGAGATATTTAAGGTCAGGACCATGGTTCACAATAAGAGACTTAATACTGTTGGACCTGCAGAGACGCTCTCAGCAGGTTTTAAGAGCATTTACATTTTCTCACTTCTTGAGACATATATTCAGCAGAAGGACAACAAGTTGTTCTCTGTTATTATGATCGAGGATCCTGAGATTTTCCTTCATCCGCAGCTTCAGAAGGTTGCCAGTGAGATACTATACAATCTCTCCAAGAAGAACCAGGTTATGTTCTCGACGCATTCGCCTAATATGATATTTAACTTCTCTCAGAAGCAGATTAAGCAGATTATGATTGACGAGAATTATGAGACTGTTGCGAGTGAGGACGAGGATATAGACGATATTTTGGATGATCTTGGATATACCGCCAACGATCTCATGAATGTTAACTTTGTGTTTATTGTCGAGGGCAAGCAGGACAGCACGAGGCTGCCTATGCTTCTTGAGAAGTACTATTCAGAGATTTACGACAATGAAGGTAAATTGCAGCGTATTGCTATCGTACCGGTTAACAGTTGTACCAATATCAAAACCTACGCTAATCTTAAGTATATTAACAAGCTTTATCTTAAGGATCAATTTCTTATGATTAGGGATTCTGATGGTAAGAATCCTAAGACACTTGTTAAGCAGCTTTGTGGATATTATAAGGCTCGTGAGCAGGAGCAGGATCAGAACAATCTGCCTCGCGTTACACCTAAGAATGTGCTTGTTCTAAAGTATTATTCATTTGAAAACTATTTCTTAGATCCTGCCATTATGACGAAGATTGGTGTTATCAAGAATGAGGAAGAGTTCTACAACATTTTATATACTAAGTATCGTGATTATTTGTATAAGCTCGGCTCGGCTAAGCGTATGATTAAGAAGACCGGTATTCGTATCAATTCTAAACAAGATATTAAGGATAACATTGAGTTGATTAAGATATATGTAAGAGGGCATAATCTTTTTGACATTTTCTACGGAAGATATAAGGGTGGTAGAAAGGATGACGTTCTTAAGCAGTACATAGAGCTTGCGCCTAGAGAGACTTTCCAGGATATATTAGACGCTATCGACAGCTTCGTTTACTTTGAGAATCGTAAAGTAGATGTCAAGGAGCCTGAGGTTTACAAGAAAGAGCCTGAATGGAAGAAAGAGTGGGACCGATATCAGCAGATAAGTGATGAGATGGAAGATTGATCCTCTTCGCTTATGGGCATTTTTAATAAAATAGAACAGCGGTTTGTGGCAAAATGGCATAAAATATGAAAAAAATGTTACATTTTTGTGATAAATTTAATTTACAAATGCTCAATATGTGGTATAATAGGTATGTATTTTGCGACATATTTGGTGTGAGACGCTTAAAGCTATGTACACATGGGCTTTTTTAGGGCATTTGGTAAGATTAATTGTATGCTGCATTTGCAGTAATATTTGGTTTATATACATAATGAGGTGTATCATGGAACGTTTTGTTATGAAGGGCGGTAGACCGCTTAATGGCGAGGTTGTCATTGGTGGTGCTAAGAACGCGTCACTTGGGGTTTTGGCCGCAGCTGTTATGGCTGATGAGCCTTGTTTGATTGAGAATATGCCTGATGTTAGAGATACTAATGTCATGCTTCAAGCTATAGAAGGAATTGGTGGTAAAGTCGAGAGGATAGACGCTCACACAGTTAAGATTAACGGTGCAGCAATTTCTAAGGACAATACCGTAGTAGATGATGAATTCATCAGGAAGATTAGAGCTTCATATTATTTATTGGGAGCTTTGCTTGGTAAGTACAAGAAGGCTATTGTTGCTTTGCCGGGCGGATGTGATATAGGTAGCAGACCTATTGATCAGCATATCAAGGGATTTACGGCACTTGGTGCTAAGGTTGAGATTGGTCATGGCATGATTACTGCAGAGGCTGAGAGATTGACTGGAGCTCACATTTACATGGATGTTGTAAGTGTAGGAGCAACTATCAACGTTATGATGGCTGCCGCTCTTGCTGAGGGTAGAACTATCATTGAGAATGCGGCTAAGGAGCCACATATCGTAGATGTTGCCAACTTCCTTAACTCAATGGGAGCCAATATCAAGGGTGCAGGTACTGATGTTATCCGTATCCGCGGTGTTGAGAAGTTCCATGGAAGTACATACGCGATTATTCCTGATCAGATTGAGGCAGGTACATTTATGACGCTTGCTGCTGCTACAAGAGGAGATATCACAGTTCGCAATGTAATCCCTAAGCATTTAGAGGCTATTAGTGCCAAGCTTAATGAGATTGGATGTACAATTCATGAATATGATGACGCTGTAAGAGTGGACGCGAGAGAGCGTACTTTGAAGAACACTCAGATTAAGACATTGCCTTATCCGGGATTCCCAACAGATATGCAGCCACAGATGGCTGTTGTTATGGCTCTTTCAGAGGGCACAAGTATTATTACCGAGAGTATCTTTGAGAACAGGTTCAGATATGTAGATGAACTTGCGAGGATGGGTGCCAAGATTCAGGTAGAAGGCAATACCGCGATTATCAGTGGTATTAGCAAGTACACCGGCGCTGACATGGTTGCTCCGGATTTGAGAGCAGGAGCTGCACTTGTTATTGCAGGACTTGCGGCAGAAGGATATTCAGCTGTTGAGAATATTGAGCTTATACAGCGTGGATATGAGCATTTCGAAGAAAAGCTTCAAGACTTGGGTGCTTCAATATCGCTTGTAGACAGTGATAAAGAAGAGCAGAAGTTCAAATTAAGAGTTGTTTAATCAAAATACCGCATCGCGATAAGCGATGCGGTTTATTATTAATATTATATTTTATAAAATCTCTTCGATTGATAAATCTCTAACCATTGATAGGTCGATAAAGCTTCCATTGACATTAATCATCGGACGACTGAGCGCTGTACGGTTGAGCATTACAATCTCACCAATCTGCCCGTTGCTTAACTTAACGCGGTTGTTGATATATGTCTGTACGATATTCTCTAGGAAAGGCATGAGATAAGCAACTTCGTACTTCTGATAGCCTTCGTCCTCAAACATTCTTATAACATGGAAAGGACACATACCCTCTCGATATACTCTGGTAGCGGTCATTGCCTCGTAGACATCAGCTATTGCAACCATCTTAGCAAATGGTGCGATATTAGGTCCTGTCAAATGTGAAGGATACCCGCTTCCGTCGCACTTCTCGTGATGCTGTAACATAGCAGCCTTGATACGCTCGTCCAGGTTAGGATTGTTCTTGACATGCTGATATCCAAGATAAGGATGCTTCTTGATTGTGTTGAACTCTTCGTTCGTCAGCTTGCCCGGTTTCTTAACAATCTCTTCAGGAATCATAAACTTACCGAGATCATGGAGAAGTCCTGCTACGGTAAGTGTATCTACATCTGCGTCCGACAAATGTAACCATTTGCCTAAAACGCGACATATAATCGATACGTTAAGTGAATGCGCATACGTCGAATCATCATAATATCTTAAGTTGTTGACAAGATCGAGAATACCTAAAGAAGTATTGGTACTTCCTGAGAATATAGAAGTTGTCTTGTTAAGAAGGTCATTGGTGTCAATGTCATCACTGTTAGACACGATGTGTTGTAATGACGCGTTGACCTTGACCATGGAATCCTCGAATGCGCCTTGGAATTCCTTGAATTCTGCACTGTTTCTGACACGCTCACGATAGCTTGCGTCTTCGGAAATCTGAGTCTTCTCTTCTTGCTTCTGTCCACCGCCTGTAGGATCCTCACTTAACACTGTCGCAAATGTTATCTGGTGATTCTTCATCAAGGTAATCAATTCATCAGTGATGGTTGAACCGTTAGGGACAAGCATCTGTCCGTTGGAAGAATAAACATCGCTTGCAACTGTCATACCCGGTTTGACATTATATATACTTACACGAATCTTACTGGCCATACCAAAACCCCCTTTATGTCGAAATTGTATGCATAGCATCTCCCTATTAAAATTAAGTATAATGTATTTCACTCGAAAAATCAATAAAATATAGATATTAAAGGGCGTAAGATATAGCCTATTTATGTATTTTGTGGTATATTATTTAGAGTTTGTTTATACGAAGGAGTATAATTATGGTACCATTTTCTGAAAATGATATGGCCCTTTGGCTAAAGAGGGCTGCACTTATCATTGTGGTCAATTATATATTGTTCTGTGCCAACTCCGATTTCTCAACGACCTATTATCATTTGTTTTGGTCAAATGACATCGTTTGCTGGTGGGTAATGCTCTTGTTTTTGGATGGTTTCCTTAAGATGGACAGACTTCCACCGATGTACTTAAACGAGGTGCCTTTTGAGAATAAGCGTCTCGTTAAGAGAGGATTTAAATTGACACTTATCTACCTTGGTATCATGATTGTAAGCGCAATAATCAATACCGTAATCGGAGTGCTGGCATTTAAGAAAGCTTTGTTTTATCAGCATTTGGAGATTCAGGTGTTTGCATTTATAATGTTTGCTATAACGTTATACATCTTTCAATTGTCAGAGATTGTTAAAGGATTAGTGGGGCGTTTCGCGCCGTATTTTGACAACAAGAAGAAAGTTGTTATTCACTATGTGATTATGGTAGTGATGTACATAATAACGGCAGCGGCTGAGCTTTATACTCTTGCTGATGAGAAGGGTGAGAAGAGTCTTTCGCCCGGTTGTTATGTTGGTGGAGTTGCAGTGATTGTGGTGTATGTGGCGTACGCAGCTTATATAAGCCGTAAGTGGACAGCTATCAGGTTAAAAGTTAATCGTAAAGATTCTTCGCTTCTCTCAGAATGACAGGATGAAGGAACAGAATAACCCAACCATGTCATCCTGAGGAACATCGTTCCGAAGGATCTTTGAGCTTTGCAACGCAAAGCTCAACACAGCTGATATAAAGGAGTACAATATGGAACTATTCTTAATAAGGCATGGAAGGCAGAGCAGTAATTTATGTAACGTCAACGTCGGGCTTAGTCCTGAGGGGCATGAGCAGGCGGCCTTACTTGCCAAAAGACTTAAAACATTTGACATAGATGGAATATATTCAAGCAAGCTTATCAGGGCTAAGGAGACAGCGGGACATATAAGTGACGAACTTGGATTGGAAGTTAAAGTGATTGACGGAATTGAAGAAATCGAGTTTGGCGAGTGGACAGGAATCAGTGACAGAGAGCTTGACGGTATGTTTCCTGAGATTAGACACAGACATTATCATGGTGAGGAGGATATCAGATATCCCGGCGGTGAGAATGGTGAAGACTGTGCTAAGAGATATGACGACGCTATAAATGATATTATTAGACAAGCGTCTAATCTTGGACAAACCAGAATTGTGATAGTCACACATGGTATGGCAATGCGGGCATGGATATGTAAGATATTTAATATGCCTTATTCTAATAGAGGAATACTTGCTAAGACATTGGAGAACAGCAGTATTACAGAACTCTCATATAATGAGGGTGAGTGGGGCTTTGAGAGGTTTAATGACGCGGCACATCTTGAGGGGCATGATGAACTTTTAAGAAAACATTTTAAATGATATGGAGATTATTATGGATATTAAACATGAGATTGATATTGAAACATATATGGAATTGAGGGACAGTGTAGGATGGAAGAAGCTTTCTGACAAGCAGGCGGAATCTGCGATATCTAACGCCCTATATGTGTCGGTTATTTATGAAGACGGAAAGCCTTGTGCGATGGGCAGGGTTGTTGGAGATGGCGCTGTCATTTGCTATGTACAGGACCTTGTCGTTAGACCTGATTGTCAGGGCAGAGGCTATGGCTCGATTGTTCTTGAAAGTCTGAAAGAATATGTTGACGGTATCAGAGAACCCGGAACTACCATGATGTTTGCACTTATGTGTGCAAAGGGCAGAGAGAGTTTCTATGAGAAGCATGGATTTGTCGCAAGACCCACCGAGAATCTCGGACCGGGAATGATACAATATCTTTCGTAAATAACATTTTCCCGGAGGGCGTAAAGTTTTCCGGGATTTTTTAATATTACTATTGCATTTTAATTTATGTGGTGTTATAGTTGTTGTAGAACAAGACAACAAGAGGAAGGTTCCTCTAAAGCAAATGTTGGGGGTGATACCATGAATATCAATAAGTTTACACAGAAGTCTATGGAGGCTGTCAACGAGGCACAGAGCGTTGCGACGAGGTACAGTAATCAGCAGATTGACGAGGAGCATTTGCTTTTTGCTTTGATTAATCTTGACGACAGTTTGATAAAGAAGTTGCTAGAACGCATGGATATTGCGGTTCAGGTTATGCTTCAGGATCTGATTAATTTAATAACCTCGCTTCCTAAGGTGTCGGGCAATGTACAGAATTATGTGAGTGCTTCGCTTAACAAGGTTTTGGTAAATGCAGAAGATGAAGCGAAAGCCATGAATGATGAGTACGTTTCTGTTGAGCATCTTATGCTTTCGATGATTAAGCATCCTAACAAGGCTGTTAAGGATCTTTTTAAGCAGTACGGAATTACCAAGGATTCATTTTTAAAGGTGTTACAGACTGTAAGAGGCAATCAGAGGGTTGTTTCGGACAATCCAGAGGACACATACGATACGCTTGAAAAGTACGGATATGATTTGGTTGAGAGAGCGCGTGAGGGTAAGCTTGATCCTGTTATAGGAAGAGATGCCGAGATAAGGAATGTTATAAGGATCCTTTCTCGTAAGACCAAGAACAATCCTGTGTTGATTGGTGAACCGGGAGTTGGTAAGACTGCAGCGGTAGAAGGTTTGGCAGAGCGTATAGTAAGAGGAGATGTTCCGGAGGGACTTAAAGACAAAGCTATATTTGCGCTCGATATGGGTGCGTTAGTTGCAGGTGCCAAGTACAGAGGAGAGTTTGAAGAGAGACTTAAGGCTGTGCTTGAGGAAGTCAAGAAGAGTGATGGAAGGATTATTCTCTTTATTGATGAGCTTCATACTATTGTGGGTGCAGGTAAGTCAGAAGGCGCAATGGATGCAGGCAATATGCTTAAGCCTATGCTTGCAAGAGGAGAGCTTCATTGTATAGGTGCAACAACATTAGATGAGTATCGAATGTATGTTGAGAAGGATGCTGCACTTGAGAGAAGGTTTCAACCTGTTATGGTTAGCGAGCCTACGGTTGAAGATACCATTTCCATATTGAGAGGTCTTAAAGACAGGTATGAAGTTTACCATGGAGTTAAGATTCAGGACGGTGCCTTGGTTTCTGCCGCGGTTCTCTCTAACAGATATATCTCTGACAGATTCCTTCCTGATAAAGCGATTGATTTGGTTGATGAGGCTTGTGCCCTTATTAAGACTGAGCTTGATTCCATGCCTGCAGAACTAGATGAGATGAATCGTAAGATTATGCAGCTTGAGATAGAGGAGACAGCCCTTAAGAATGAGACTGACAACTTATCAAGACAGAGACTTGAATCCCTGCAGCTTGAACTTGCTAAGCTCAAAGAAGAATTTGCGGGAAGAAAGGCAACGTGGGACAAAGAAAAGGCATCTATCGATAAAGTTAGAAATCTAAAAGAAGAGATTGAGAATCTTAAAAATGAAATCGCGGTCGCTAAGAGGAATTATGACCTTAACAAGGCAAGCCTTTTACAGTACGGACGACTTCCGGAGGCAGAGAAAGCTTTGGCAGAACTTGAAGAAGCAGGCAAGAATGAGGGCCACACCCTTGCACACGAGAGCGTAGACGAGGAAGAGGTTGCCCAGATTATATCAAGATGGACAGGCATTCCGGTTGCTAAGCTTACTGAAGGTGAGAGGGAGAAGACATTAAGACTCGCAGATACTATTCACAAGAGAGTGATAGGTCAGGACGAGGGTGTTACCAAGGTTACAGATGCGATTATAAGGTCGAGAGCCGGAATCAAGGACCCGTCTAAGCCGATAGGTTCATTCCTGTTCTTAGGTCCTACAGGCGTTGGTAAGACAGAACTTGCTAAAAGTCTTGCAGAGGCACTTTTTGATGATGAGTCCAATGTTATAAGGCTCGACATGAGTGAGTATATGGAGAAGTACTCTGTATCTCGTCTTATTGGAGCGCCTCCGGGATATGTAGGATACGAAGAAGGCGGTCAGCTTACGGAAGCTGTAAGAAGAAAGCCTTATGCTGTCGTACTTTTTGATGAGGTCGAGAAAGCACATCCTGATGTATTTAATGTTCTTTTGCAAGTGCTTGATGACGGAAGAATAACTGATGGTCAGGGTAAGACAGTTGACTTTAAGAATACTATTCTTATAATGACATCTAATATCGGTTCCGAGTATCTTCTTGATGGAATAGATGATAACGGAGAGATTAAGGCAGAGGCGGAAGCTATGGTTATGAATGATCTCAAGAATCATTTTAGACCTGAGTTTCTTAACAGACTTGACGAGACGATATTGTTTAAGCCATTAACTAAGAATAACATCAGCAACATAATAACTCTTATTATAAATGATGTTAACAAGAGGCTTGAAGATAAGGAACTTACTGTAGAACTTACACCTGCTGCAGAGAAGTATGTAATCGATCACGGTTACGATCCTGTCTACGGCGCGAGACCTCTTAAGAGGTATGTACAGAAATATGTTGAGACTCTTGCGGCCAAACTAATCTTAGCCGGCAATGTCAACACGGGTGACACAATAACAATAGATGTAGAGAATGATGAATTGGTAGCAAAGTAAAATGTAGCTTACTTTTAAGATCCTTCGTCGCTACGCTCCTCAGGATGACACACTGGTGTCACTTCGTCTACGTACATCAGAATGGCAGAGTATAGTAAAAGTCCACGGCAGATGCCGTGGACTTTGTCTGTTATATGCATTATTAGTTGCTTGGATGTGGCATGTAAGCGTAAAGCTTCATAGCTGTTCCTGCGATTGGCATAGACTGCAACACTACATGTCCCGGTCCGGTAAGAGTTGTATTAAATAATCCCTCACCACCAAAGAGCATATTCTTAACACCCTTAATCATAACTACATCATATCCTACGGAAGCATCCATAACAGCGGTGTATCCTGTGTCAACAATCTTCTTCTCGCCCGGCTGAAGGTCATACTCGATAGCAGAACCGTCAATCTCAAAGAATACAAGACCGCTTCCGGAAAATTTCTGCATGATGATACCCTCACCGCCGAATAAAGCGCCGCCTACCTTCTTCTGGAAATGAACGCTCATCTCGACATTGCCTACAGATGCCAAGAAAGCACCCTTTTGAGCAATAACAGGCTTGTCTGGAGTAACCTCAATAGCTCTTATTGAGCCGGGGAAGCTTGATGCAAATGCTATCTCGCCGGCTTGTTTTGCAAGATACTTATTGAGCATTAAAGACTCACCCGTAAACATACGACCAAACATCTTGCCTACTCCACCGCCTTCTGTCTGCATCTCGATTCCTTCGTCCATCCAGCTCATTGATCCTGATTCACATGTAACCACCTCACCTGCATCAAGTCTTACAAGTACCACAGGGAGATTGCCTCCGGTAATTTCATAATTCATACTATAAATCCTCCTTATTATTAAATAATATTTGGTAAAAAACCCTTTATATTTTACCAAATTATTTGGAATATATCCACACATTTTTTATTTGTGCAAATGCTTAAAAACTTGCTAAATCAAGCGGATTGCGGTACAATATAGGATGGTTAGTTGCATTTAACTAAAAGCATTTTAATGTGGGGCATGACCCTTAAGTAGGGAGGGTACTTATAATGAAAAAATATCTTGTGAAGGCTTATAAAGGCAGAAAGAGACGCATAGCCTTAATTGTGGCAGGTATTATAATAAATATTCTCTTTTCTTTTGTAATGTACAGGCTCGGACTTCCGTTCTTCTTTGATACGATTGGAACCGTTATGGTTACGGCGGCGGCAGGAGTTTTTCCGGGTATTATCACGGGTGTTTTTACCAACGTATTCTGCATGTTCTATAACGAATCGTCACTGTTCTTCGCCTTTATCAATGCATTTGCGGCAATTATCACGGCACAGTTTATTAAATATTGCGATTTTAGTAGGAAGGGAAGAAATATACTTCTTATACTTTCTCTCGCGCTTTTTTCCGGAGTGACATCGACAGCTGTTCAATGGTGGCTTTACAGGGATGTACAGTATTCAGCTTTTGCCGATATGGGAAGGGCGATAGCCGATTATCTTGGAAGCTCCGTGCTTTTTGGATTCATGATTACCAACGTGCTTCTTAATATTCTGGATAAGGGCATTGCCGTATTGATTGCTATACTCTTTATCAGATTTATCCCCGACGATACACTTAATGATATCAGAAATGCAGGCTGGAGGCAGGCTCCGCCCTCTACTGAAGAGACCAAATCCTTCAAGCTTTTCGGAAGAGGTGTATTTCATTCAGTAGGAGGAAGGATGGTCGTTTCATCTTTGGCCGTAACCATCATACTTGTGGTTATTATGGCCAATATCGGACTTAACCAGTATTTTGAGAATTCAAAATCCGAGAAGATTGAAGAGGCGTGGAATGCGGTAACATTTGCCGCAGAATATATAGACACTGACAAAATCGAAGATTACATAAAGAACGGAGAGGAAGTCGAAGGCTACTTAGAGACTGAGGAGCTTCTTCGCAACATCAGGAACAATGCTTTAGGTGTTAAGTATTTATACGTGGTGAGGGTTGACAAGAAGAAATGCACATTTATATTTGATTTGGATTCTGTTGATAACGAAGGATATTCTCCGGGGGACCAGGTAGATATTGAGGAGGAATTCAAGGAATATGTGCCGAATCTGTTAAAGGGTGAGATAGTTGGACCTATCGAGAGCAAATACACATGGGGATGGGTGTCAACGGTTTACTATCCGGTTACGGATGATGGCGGAAGGGTAGTCTGCTATGTCGGAGCAGATGTATCCATGAATTATCTTGAGGAGTATGCAACGCAGTTTCTTGTCAAGGTTTTGTTGATTCTTTCGGGATTCTTTATATTGATTACTGCATTTGCAATATGGATTACAAGCGTGTATACCGCTTATCCTATAAGCACTATGGCTTCAAGAGTTGAGTCCTTCTCTGTTAACGGTGATGAGCAGGAGACATTGGATTCCAATGTCAAGGCCATAAGAGCACTTGATATTAGAACGGGTGATGAGGTAGAGAAACTATATAAAGCAATCTGCGACATGACTCTTAATCAGGCGGAGCAGATGAGAGCTATCAGAAGGCTTTCCGAGTCCACCGCCATGATGCAGGACGGACTCATCATAACTATGGCTGATATGGTGGAGTCAAGGGATTCGGACACGGGTGCACATATCCAAAAGACTGCCGCATATGTCAAGATTATAGTTGAAGCCTTAGAGAGAAAGGGATACTATGCCGAGAAGATTACTCCTAAGTTTATGTCTGATGTAGTAAGGTCGGCGCCGCTTCATGACGTAGGTAAGATTAACATTCCCGACGGGATTCTTAATAAGCCGGGCAAGCTTACCGACGAGGAGTACGAGATTATGAAGACCCACACAACCGCGGGCAAGAAGATTATGGAAAATGCCATCGGCACGGTCAGGGGAGAGAACTACCTTAAGGAAGCAAGGAACATGGCTGCCTACCACCACGAGAGATGGGACGGCAGGGGATATCCCGAGGGGCTTCACGGAGAGGTTATACCGTTATCTGCCAGGATTATGGCAGTTGCGGATGTATTTGACGCACTTACATCACCTCGTGTATATAAGCCTGCATTTCCTTTAGAGAAAGCACTTTCGATTCTTCAGGAGGGCGCGGGAACACAGTTTGACCCTAAGTGTGTTGAAGTATTTATGGATTCACTTCCTGAGGTTAAAGTCATACTTAAGAAATTCAACCCGGATGTGCCTGATATGTAAGGAGGTTGTTGGACAATGAAGAATTCTATACTGATAATACGACCGGCCTTATTGGCAGTGATACTTGGTCTGCTCATTTTTTTAAGCGATTTTATGGCATTTGCAGAGGATGACATTAATGACAAGAAAGACTTAAATATCGGTGGCGGATATGCTGTCACGAATCAGATTGATAATGTCGGTTACACTGCTGAACTTTATGATGCCACCAACGGACTTCCAACCTCTGATGCCAATTATATCTTAGGCACAAGGGACGGCTATCTGTGGATTGGCGGATACAGCGGTATCATAAGATATGACGGAACGGAGTTTGAGAGGCTTGATACATCTGACGGTCTTACAAGCGGAAGATGTATATATGAGGATTCTAAAAACAGAGTATGGGTCGGAACCAACGATGGCGGAGTGGTTATGATTGACAAAGAAGAAAAGACAAGTTTTACTTACAAGGATGGGCTTCCTTCGTCTTCAATCCGCTCATTTGCAGAGGATAAAGAGGGCAATATCTTTGTCGGCACCACCGCAGGAGTGGCATACATAGATTCAGATATGAATGTTAATGTGATTGATGATTCAAGAATCAATGAGGAGAGAATACTTAAGTTTGAGGCTGACGATGAAGGGGTTATATACTGTCAGACCGCTAACGGTATCATGTTCACGATTAATAATTATAAGGTAGATAAGCTGTTTAACAGTGATGAGCTTAATTTAGAGAAGATAACAACATTTCTTCTTGACCCGCATGACAAGAGTAAGGTATATATCGGAACCGAGAGCAGCACTTTATATCATGGTGCCTTTGGAGATGATGTATCCCGGATGAAGAGGATTAACATTGAACCGATATTTGATACGCATTGGATGACTTATGCATGTAACAGGGTATGGCTTTCATCTACTACAGTTACCGGTTATCTTGACGAGAATTATCATTTTCACAGAGTGAGTGATATACCTATGGACAGTGCGATTGAGATGATGACGGCTGATTATCAGGGCAATATGTGGTATGCTTCTTCGACTCAGGGAGTTATGAAGATAGTGACCAACAATTTTGTTGATGTGACGAGAAAGGCAGGGCTTGAGGATGTTGTTGTCAATGCAACCTGTTTTCACGATGGTAAGCTCTATGTCGGTACGGATAGTGGATTGGAGATAATCAGTGACGACAGAAGAAGTACCATTGACAATCTTATCAAGTATATCGGTGAGTCGCGTATTAGATGTATTATGGAGGACAGCAAGGGCAACCTCTGGATATCGTGCTTTACCAATGAAAAAGGTCTGGTATGTCAGACCGCGGACGGTGATATTAAGAGCTTTACGGTTGACAACGGAATGCCGGGCAATGAAGCGAGGTGTACAACTGAAGACAAGGATGGGAATATAGTCTGCGGTACCAACAGTGGTGTTGCTATTATAAAGAATATGACTGTAAGCAAGGTCATAGGAGCTAAAGAGGGCATGAAGAATACAGTCATTCTCACTGTGTGTGCGGGCGATGACGGAGAGATTTATGTGGGAACCGACGGTGATGGAATATATGTCATTGAAGGCAGCAGTCTCAGCAGGATAGGGCGTGATGAAGGGCTTACAAGTGACGTTGTCATGCGTATTAAGAAGGACGAGGATAGAGGTGTATACTGGATAGTAACATCCAACTCCATTGAATATATATCAGACGGTCTTATTATGCAATCGACTTCATTTCCGTATAACAACAATTATGATATATATTTTGCGGGTGAGGACGACATGTGGATATTGTCATCCTACGGAGTATATATGGTTAAGGCAAGCGAGATGATTGAGGACAATGTCACTGATTACAGGCTTTATACCATCAACAGCGGGCTCACCTGTACACCTACAGCCAACTCATATAGTACACTGTCCGATGACGGCAACCTGTACGTTGCAGGAAGAACGGGTGTGAGCCGTTTGAATGTCATGAATTATAACGAGATGCGTACAGAGGTTAAGATTGGTGTAAGGTCAGTCTATATTGATGATGAGAAGATTACGCCGACAGATGACGGAGCATATGTTATTCCCGCATCCGACGGGCGTATCAGAATAACGGCTGCGGTTATGGATTATACAATGTCAGACCCCTTAATAAGAGTGTTTTTGGAAGAAAGCTCTGATGAGGGTGTCAAGGCTTTAAGAAGCAGGCTCACAAGTCTTGAATTCACCGATTTAAAATACGGAGATTACACTCTTCATGTTCAGGTTCTTGATAAGAACGGGAAAGAGCCTGTATTTGACAAAGAATTCAAAATCATTAAGAAGCCGAGATTGTATGAGCTTTTGGTGTTTAAGATTATATTTGTTGTATTGATTGCATCTTTGGTTGGATTCATAGTGTTCAGGGTTATGAAATCCACAATCATAAGCAGACAGTATCAGGAGATTCAGGCTGCCAAGGAAGAGGCGGAGCGGGCAAGCAGTGCCAAAACCCGATTTCTTGCCAATATGTCTCACGAGATAAGAACCCCTATCAACACCATCATGGGTATGGATGAGATGATTCTCCGTGAAAATGCTGACGGCGTACCAAAACCGTATTTTATGTCGATTATCAATTACGGACTTGATATAAAGAATGCGTCGGAGTCTTTGCTCGGACTTGTCAATGATCTCCTTGATATTTCCAAGATTGAGTCGGGCAAGATGACTGTTATCAATCAGGAATACGATTCTTCCGAGTTCTTAAGGTCGATAGTATCAATGATAAGAGTAAGAGCCAATGAGAAGGAGCTGCTTTTTGATGTAAGCGTTGATGAGATGCTTCCTAAGAGGTTATACGGAGATGCCGGCAAGATTAAACAGATTATCTTAAATCTGCTTACCAATGCGGTTAAATATACCGATAGAGGCGGATTCGTGCTTAATATCTCGGTAGAAGGAAGAGTTGATGATGTAATAGACCTTAGAATATCCGTTAAGGATACCGGAATGGGTATCAGACAAGAGGATATGGATAAGCTTTTTGAGGCTTACGAGAGACTTGATGAGGAGAAGAACAGCAGTATTCAGGGTACAGGTCTTGGTCTTGATATATCAGGAAGATTTGCTGAGCTTATGGGCGGAAAACTGATTTGCGAAAGCGTCTACGGTGAAGGCTCTGAGTTTATATTGACCTTATCGCAGAAGATAGTTGATGCCACACCTATGGGAGTGTTTGTTGAGCGTGATGAGAGCTCTGATAAAGGACCTTATGTACCGCAATTTATCGCTCCTGATGCTGATGTGCTTGTGGTTGACGACAACCCTATGAACCTCAATGTCATAAGAGGTCTTTTAAAGGCTACCAAGATATTCGTAACGACAGCGGGCAGTGGTGAGGAGTGTATTGACAAGCTCAAGGAGTCAAGCTACAATATTGTGCTTCTTGACCATATGATGCCGGGAATGGACGGTGTTGAGACAGTAGAGAAGATAAGACAGTTCGCACCTGACCTTCCGGTGTACGCTCTTACAGCCAATGCCACTCAAGGTGAGGAGTTCTACATTTCCAAAGGCTTCAATGGCTACCTGTCTAAGCCAGTCGACAGCATTTTATTGGAGAGAACTATCATGAAGCATCTTCCTTCAGAGATGATGATGAAGCCGGAGGCAGAAGACGGAATTGAAGAGCTTGATGAGATACCTGATGATATGCTCTGGATTAAGGATATTGATGGAATCTCGGTTGACGAAGGAATAAAGAATTCGGGCGGAATTGCCAATTATATATTCTCGCTTAATATGTTTAACGACACGATTGATGACAATACCCGCGTGTTAAATGAAGCATACGAAGAGGGCAACATAAGGCTTTATACCATCAAGGTTCACTCGCTTAAGAGTTCGGCAAGGATTGTCGGCGCCATGGAGCTTTCTACGCTTTGTCAGCAGCTTGAAGATGCGGGCAACCATGAGGATATGGAATTCATTAACGATAATGCTGACAAGCTTATAAGTGAGTATCAGGCATTTAAGGAGAAGCTTATGGCTCTTAAAGAAGAGGCAGATGATGACGCTAAAGAGGAGCTTGATTCTGACAATCTTAAGGATGCATATGATGCCCTTAAGGAGGCTATTCCCGTGATGGACTATGACGCGGTAGAGCTGGTTCTTGACAAGCTTAAGGATTATAAGCTTCCGAAGGAAGACCAGGATATAATTGATAAACTTAACGAGTTATTTAAGAACATGGACTGGGATGGTATGGAGTCCCTGATTAAATAATAAAGGAGAGTAACAATATGGGTGATAATATGTTTAAAAAATCAGGAGCGTCAAGCTACAATAAGAGGATTCTTATTGTGGATGATGACCCTAACTATCTGAAGCTTATAAGGGAGTGGCTTAAGGATAAGTATAAGATATATATGGCCAATTCAGGGCTGCAGGCTATCAAGCTTCTTGGTATCAACAATGTAGACCTTATATTGCTTGATTATGAGATGCCTATAACAAGCGGTCCACAGGTGCTTGAAATGCTTAGAACGGACAGGGAATTAAGCAAGATTCCCATTATCTTCCTTACAGGCAAAAGTGACAAGGACAGCGTGATGGCTGTGCTTGCATTAAGACCTGACGGATATATTCTTAAGACGATTGAGAAGGACGAATTACTATTAAAGCTTGATAATTTTTTTGACAGTCAAGGAGCTGAATAATATATGATTTCATTATTAGCGGATTATCAATTGGATATTATGCTTGCGCTAGCGGGAGCAACAGGGGTGACTGCTATATACACTGTCATAACCAATGTGCTGACCTCTGCAAGAAAGATTGCCTTAGTGGCATTGCAGATTACTGCGATGATTCTTCTTTTAGCGGACAGGTGTGCTTATATATTTAGAGGTGATGAGAGCATAACCGGATTTTATATGGTAAGGGTCAGCAATTTTATGGTATTTTTTATGCTCTTATTAATAATTGCAGGTGTTAATGTATATATTGAAGACCTTGTAATGCATGAGGGCGAAGCATTAAGAGTACCCAAGAGATTGATTTTTAACGATATTTTGACGTTTTTGGGTATGATAATGATAATCGTTTCTCAATTTACCGGATTTTATTATACATTTGATTCGACTAATCATTATGTCAGAGGCAGCGGGTTTGTTATAAGCTATCTTATACCTCTTGTCATACCTGTTATACAGTTTGGCATTGTTATCAAATACTTTAAGAAGCTTGGAAGAGGTATCGGGATTTCCCTTATTATCTTTCTTGTCATGCCTATAATTGCTTCTGTTATGCAGTTTTTCTTCTACGGGTTATCTCTTACCAATATTGTCGTGGTTGTTGATGTGCTTATTCTTTTTGTATTTGCTCTTATTGATATCAACAGTAAGGTGGAGCACTCGCATCAGATTGAGATAGATAATCTCTTAGAGGAGCACCGGGCTACCAAGCATCTGTTTGACCAGACTGCTACGGCATTTGTGGCGGCACTTGACGCCAAGGACGAGTATGCCAAGGGGCATTCAGGCAGGGTTGCCAATTACGCAAGAGAGATTGCAAGGATGAGCGGTAAGGATGAAGAAGAGTGTGATGAGGTATACTATGCAGCACTTTTGCATGATGTTGGAACTATAGGTGTTCCTGACAGTATTATAGGCAAGGACACTGCTCTTAGTGATGAAGAGTATGCTCTTGTTAAGAAAAAACCGGAGCTCGCTGCCGAGATACTTTCAAGCATCAAGGAGTATCCGTTCCTTATGCAGGGCGCAAGATACAGTTGTGAGAGATATGACGGCAAGGGGTATCCTGAAGGACTGAAGGGTGAAGAGATACCTGAGCTTGCGAGGATTGTTGCGGTTGCGGATGCATATGACAACATGAGAATGAAGAAGAGATACAGGGAGCCTCTTCCGCTTCCTGTGGTAAAAGAGGAGATTATAAGGGAATCGGGTGCACAGTTTGACCCTGCATTTGCAGATATAGTTGTTAAAATGATTGATTCCGAGCTTAGTGAGGAGAAAATAAATGACTATGACGAGAAGGATTTTGTGATTGAGAGAGAGTATCGTATAAGGAAGTATAGAGAGGCTATCACAAGAGGCATCATGATTGATGGTAATGTGACAGACATCAGTATGAAGTGTTCTCCTATCAGAGAAGAGTTCGGTGATTTTAGTATGCCTTCTGTTATAGTGTTCTCGTCTTATGACGGCAGGGTACACACCAATGATAAGGCAATCAGGACGTATCGCTATTTAGAGTACGGTGAGATATGGTTTGACGGTCACAGCATAACTACAGGTGCGAGGAATATGGAAGTCAATGTAGTTGAGCATGATGTATCCGGTAAAAGAAGTGATGAGGAAGAATACGGACTTTGCGCATATAGATATCAGGACCACATGAAGCTTAAGCTTACGGGACCTTATTATGATATAGAGGTTGTGATTGCGCTTTTAGACGGTTCAAAGCCTGTGTATCTCGGTATCACAGGTGAGGATTGCGTACTGAGCAATGTAAGGATTGTAAGAAGTGACAAGGTGGTAAAAGGGGATGAGATTCCTCGTATCGCCGACGAGGTAAGCTATACAGGCAGATTGGAGTCCGACATTCCTAATGTTCAGGTTGACCAGAGGCGGTCTGCCTCAAGTAAAGGTATTGCGATTAGGGACGACATGAGGATTGATTTTCATACTATGAGTCTTCCTTCTGCAGAGCTTGTGTGGAACTGCCCTTATATTGTAATATATCATTCCAATGATTCTGATGTTAACGGTGCAGGATACAGGGAGTATGCGCTTATAAAGCTTAACGGAGAGAATGATTATGATGACACCCTTGCTGACAGCAGGTTCGTTATGAATAAGGATGATGATTTTAAAGGGTGGGATTCGTGGAAGGAGACCAATAAGAAGGGGATGGAGTGCGAGGTTCTGTTTAAAAGAAAGGGAAGCAGGATTACTGTTTATACGACTAATTTAGGTGTGACGTTAGAGAATACCATTATCGTAAATGATGGCATGACAGAGATTTATGCCGCTCTTACGGGGGACAGGGTTGCTCTTACGGATATAAGAGTCCTTTAATTATCAAAGAGAGGTATTGTATGAAGTTAGATATGACCAAAGGCAATATAACTAGGCTTATATTGCTTTTTGCATTTCCGTTACTGTTAAGTAACATTTTCCAGCAGTTTTATAATATAGCTGATACAGCAATTGTCGGGCATCTTCTTGGTGATGATGCCCTTTCTGCCGTCGGTACGGTAAGTGTTATATATGGGCTTGTGCTGTCGTTCTGTTTTGGTATGACCAATGGTTTTGCTTTGCTTATATCAAGGAATTTTGGTGCGGGCGATATCAAGATGATGAAGAAATCAATTGCGGGAACTATTAAGTTGGCAATTATGGTAAGTCTTCTTCTGACTGCTATTATGCTTGTTATGCTTAAGCCTATTATGAAGCTTATTAAGACTCCTGCAGAGGTGTTTGATACAGGGTATTCGTACATTGTTGTTATAGTATGTTGTCTTGTTGTGACAACGTTTTACAATATGTGGGCGTCAATACTTAGAGCTGTTGGTAATACTACTGCTCCGCTTGTTTTTCTTATCATTTCATCACTGTCTAATGTTGGACTTGACTTGTTGTTTATTGGAGTATTTAAACTCGGAGTGCAGGGAGCTGCGTATGCTACCGTGCTTGCGCAGGCATTTTCAGGAGTGTTGTGCTTTTTATATGTAATCCTGTTCTGCCCTGATCTTAAGGTTAGTAGGGAAGATTTTAAGATTGAGGGTGATCTTGTTAAGGAGCTTCTTGCGTCTGGATTGGCTATGAGTCTTATGTTTGTTATTGTTAACGTGGGAACCGTTATTCTGCAGACCGGAATTAATGGGCTTGGAACTGGTACTATTGCTGCTCATGTGGCTGCCAGAAAGGCGAGCGAAGTATTTATGACGCCGGTTGCAATTCTTTCGCAGACTATATCAACATTTGCAAGTCAGAACTACGGAGCAGGTAAGTTGGATCGAGTTAAGAAGGGATTGTATAATGTATTTGCGATTGGTTTTACATGGTCGGTTATAGTTATTCTCATTGCGTATTTTGGTGGTGATGAGTTGATTAGGAGTATAACCGGTTCGGATAATTCCAAGATAATTGCACTTGGTGCTAAATATCTTAGGATTAATACGCCATTCTATTTCTTCCTTGTGATTCTTGGAACTTTAAGGAGCATGCTTCAGGGACTCGGTGAGAAAATGCTTCCGATTATTGCGAGTAATCTGGAGATGATTGGCAAGGTTATAGCGGTTATGTTATTTGTTAAACCGCTTGGGTATACCGCGATATGCTTTACGGAGCCGATTACATGGATTATATGTTGCATTCCGGTTGTTTATGCATTTTTAAGGTTCTTTAAGAATAATAATGTAAAAGAGAGCGAAGCGTGATATAATGTATACATATTTATTTTGATTGGAGGATTTAACATGAGTTTAGATGAGTTACAAAAAGCTATGATTGCTGCAATGAAGGCTAGAGATAAGGCGAGAAAGGATGCGATTTCTTCGCTTGTTTCCGCTGTTAAGAAGGCCGGCATTGATGCGGGATGTAGAGAAGATATTCCTGAGGATATGGTTAATCAGGTTATTATGAAGGAGCTTAAGACTGTTAAAGAGCAGGTCGACTCTTGCCCTGACGATAGAGCTG
Source organism: Lachnospiraceae bacterium NC2004 (assembly GCA_000621905.1). Classification (GTDB taxonomy): domain Bacteria; phylum Bacillota; class Clostridia; order Lachnospirales; family Lachnospiraceae; genus NC2004. The sequence goes on along the minus strand of JHXB01000008.1, from coordinate 12,853 downwards.
AGCTTAAGAGTGAGTATGAGTTTCGCATGAAGGTCATCGAGGAGTTTGCACCTAAGATGATGTCTGAAGACGAGATTAAAGCATTTATCAACGAGAAGTTTGCGGATGTTGTTGCAACAGGCAACAAGGGACAGATTATGAAGAGTGTCATGCCTGAACTTAAGGGCAAGGCTGACGGCAAGCTTATCAACCAGATTGTGGCTGAGCTTTGTAAGTAAAGGAGAAGTTTATGAAGTATATAGAAGACCTTAGAGAGGGCATGAATGTTGCAGAGATTTACTTCTGCAAGAAAGCGGATGCTCTTGTTTCTAAGACGGGCAAGACATATTATAGTGTGACTTTACAGGACAAGACGGGCCTTCTTGACGGTAAAGTATGGGATGTATCCAATCCCGGTATTGAAGAGTTTAATACCGGAGATTTTGTTAAGGTTGATGGAAGAATCACCAGCTATCAGGGTAAGCTCCAGATGAATATTGACAGAGTATACACTGTTTCTGAGGGACAGTATAACCTTGCTGATTATATACCGGCTTCGGAATATGATATTGAAGAGATGTATAAGGAAATGATGGAGATTCTTAACAAGGTTACGGAACCGCATCTTAAGAAGTTAATTACGCATTTCTTTGTTGATGATGAGAAGTTTATTAAGGGATTTAAGAATCACAGTGCTGCTAAGTCTGTTCACCACGGCTTTGTGGGTGGGCTTTTAGAGCACACAAGTCATGTTGTTAAGATTTGTAATTTTATGTGCACTCTTTATCCTGATATGAACAGGGATCTTTTGGTTACTGCAGCCGCACTTCATGATATTGGTAAGATGGCTGAGTTGTCTACATTTCCTACCAATGAATACACAGACTGTGGACAGCTTTTAGGACATATTGTTATAGGAATTATGGCTATTGATAAGGCTATTGCTTCTATCGACAATTTCCCTTCTGTACTTAGAAATGAGCTTCTTCATTTGATTGCATCTCATCATGGTGAGCTTGAGTTTGGATCGCCTAAGAGACCTGCTCTTATGGAGGCGTGGGCACTTCATCATGCGGACAACATGGATGCTAAGTTAGAGACTTTCAAGGAAGCTGTTAAACAACAGCAGGGCACTGAATGGTCAGCTTACAACAGATTGCTTGACACTCCTATAAGACGCACAACTAGTAAGGATAAGTATAAAGAATGATAACCAAGAATACTAAATTAGATATTACAATCACAGATATGACTAATGAAGGGGAAGGCATCGGTAAGGTCGATGGCTTCCCACTATTTGTTAAGGATGCCGTTATTGGGGACAGGGTTAAAGTTACTGTCACCAAGCTTAAGAAGAATTACGGATACGCTCATCTTGATAAGGTTATAAAAGCGAGCCCTGACAGGGTGGAGCCTAACTGTCCTGTTTCTAAGAGGTGTGGTGGCTGTTCACTTCAGCATTTGTCTTATGAAGCGCAGCTTAAGTTTAAGTACAATAAGGTGGTTAATTGTCTTAAGAGGATAGGCGGGATTGGCGATGCTGAGAGTAGAATTAAAGATATAATCGGCATGAATAAAGATGGTTCTAGTCCTTGGAATTATAGGAACAAAGCACAGTTTCCGGTTGGACGTGACAAGGATAACAATATCGTAACCGGTTTTTATGCGATGAGGTCTCATGACATAATTAATTACTCGGATTGTAAGATTCAACATCCATCTAATGTTGAGATTGTCGAGGCGGTTAAAGGATTTATGGAGGAGTATGCTATACCTCCGTATGACGAAGTTAGTCATACAGGGATTGTCAGGCATATTGTAACCAGGATTGCCGTAAGTAGCGGCGAGATTATGGTTTGCTTGGTTATCAATGCTGATTCGCTTCCTTACGCAGATGAGGTGGTTGACACTCTTACGCGTGTTGACGGAGTAGCAAGCATTTGCATAAATATTAATAAGGACAAAACTAATAGGATTCTTGGAGATAAGACGGTTACTATCTACGGTAATGACTATATAATTGACAGTATCGGCGGCGTGAATTACAGGATTCAGGCGAGGTCGTTTTATCAGGTTAACCCTGTGCAGACCGAAGTGCTTTATTCTAAGGCGCTTGAGTATGCGGACCTTTCAGGGGATGAAGTCGTATGGGATGTATATTGTGGTATTGGAACGATTTCGCTGTTCTTAGCAGGCAAGGCTAAGCATGTTTACGGCGTTGAGATTGTGCCTGAGGCTATTGATGATGCGATTGCAAATGCCGAGCTTAACGATATTAAGAATACGACATTTTATGTCGGAAAGGCTGAGGAGGTTCTGCCTCGTGAGTACGAGGAGCACAATGTCAGCGCAGATGTTATAGTTGTAGATCCACCGAGAAAGGGCTGTGACGTTAAGGCTCTAGAGACAATTGTGAAAATGAATCCGGCTCGCGTGGTATATGTAAGTTGCGATCCGGCGACGCTTGCTCGTGATGTTAAGTGGCTTGGTGAGAATGGGTATGAACTTGTCGAAGGTGTGGCTGTTGATATGTTTCCACATACGGGACATGTGGAGACGGTGGTTCAGTTGGTCAACATCGGCGTAAAGCCCGATTATACGGTGCGTTTGGAGGTTGACGTAGATGAATTCTACAAGACCGTCGGAGAAGATAAAAGCCAAAAACAAAGATAAATAGGGCATCGGAAGGAGAATTAATTTAAGAAGACCTGATTATACTACTAGCTTTAAGGAGGACTGCTATATATGAAGAAACATTCAATAGAAGTTAATGGCACTAAAGTAAGTATTATGGGTGATGTAGCAAATGAAGAAGCGTATATTTCTTTGACTGATATTGCCAAGTATAAGAATCCGGATGATCCGAGAATAGTAATATCAAATTGGATGAGTGCTTACTCTACAATAGATTATTTGGCGATGTGGGAACAGTTATATAACCCGGATTTTAACCGTATGGAATTCCAGACGGTTAGAAATGAACCGGGAAGATTGATAATGACTCCTTCCCAATGGATTGAGCGCATGAATGCCGTAGGAATCACTTCAAAAGCAGGAAGATATGGAGGTACATATGCACATTCAGATATAGCTTTTGAGTTTGTTTCATGGGTTTCTCTGGAATTCAAGTTGTATTTGATTAAAGATTATCAGCGATTAAAGAAAGACGAATCCGAAAGGCTAAGACTAGGATGGGATGCTAAAAGAGAGCTGACAAAAATAAATTACAGAATCCATACAGATGCTGTTAAAGAATTCTTGATTACACCAGAATTGACACCACAAGAGATGACTTATACATATGCCTCAGAGGCAGATGTTTTAAATATGGCTTTATTTGGAAAAACTGCGTCGCAGTGGAGAAAGGAAACTGGGACAAAGGGGATGAGTCCTAATATAAGAGACTATGCTTCGGCGGAGGAACTTGTGGTTCTTATAAATTTGGAAGATACAAATGCTGATCTAATAAGACAAGGTCTATCTCAAATTGATAGGTTAAAGCTATTACGCGAAAAGGCGTATAGACAGTTAAATATATTAAGGAGCAATACCAAGGCACTCGAAGGAATAAAACAAAGTCTAATTTCTGACAATGTGAGTGACGAAAAAAGTGATTGAGGTTTATCGAGTTGTTTTTTATGAGAGTTGGGTAACTTAATTACTGAAAAAGAGGTTTTAGGAACTGAGTTCCTAAAATCTCTCTGTGTAGGACAGCCACTTTACTGAAGAACCTTACCAAAAACCTTGAATGAACTGGCGCTATTAATCGGTATAGGTTCATATTTTGGATTGAGTAAAATGAGGAAGTTCCCGTCAGGAGTGCTCCTCATTTTCTTAATGTATGACTTGCCATCAAGTCCGAAAATGCCTATCTCGCCATTCTCAACGGATTCTTGTTGTCTGACGTATACTATCTGTTCATGGATGTTTTTTGTAGTGAATCAGGACTAAATGCAAGCTCATCACACTGAGATTTCATTATATATTTTAAGATTAACAAGTAAAGTTACACTTTATTGTATTAGGCTTCTTTTGGTGTTATCATGTTGACAACAATGAGGGTGTCGGTGGCATAATTGATGAATTCTACATATTGCTATAGTTTTATACTGGTTGTATGGAGGTTTATGATTATATGAATAGTATTAAAAAATTTGTATTTGCGATTGTAACTATTGTGTCTTTATCTATACTCACTGAGGGATTTGCTGTTTCTAAAGCTGCTGATAATGAGTATAAAGCTACATCGAAACCATATAAATATACATATTCCAACGGTGAGGACGGTTATTACCTTGATAATGATATATTGTATCACTATGATTACAGTAGTGGTTTAACTGATGAATTGGTCAAGATAGAAAGCAAAAAGTATAACTTCAGGAATATAGTAACGGTGTATGGTGGAAATGTATATATATCCGACCGCAGTGACTGTATAGATTTTGAAGGGAAACTACAGACTTATGTATATAGCATCTCAGGAAATGCAATTATAAATACATATGACGGTTCGATAGAAGATGTTTCTGAAGGATATGTTATAACCTTAGATACCATTGCTACAAGCGTTAGTCCATACTCTAGAACCTTGTATAAGCTCACTCCTGATGGGATGGATAAGGTAAGTACATTTAAAAAGTCCGGATACACAAGATTTATAGGAAAAGGAAGTAGCAAAGAGCTTATTTATACTCAGTATACTAATCTTATGATGCAGAAATTGTCGTTGTGTAAAGTGAATCTGGTTAAACTCGAAGAAACCAATAGTTTAAGCAAATCAAGAAAGAAGCTTGCTACGCTTAAAGTTAAGAGCAAGAAATATAGTGGAATGGTTGTTGATTATGCCAACCTTAAATACTGCAAGGTGTTTAGGGGTGACAGATTTTACAAGTACACTTATAAAACTAAGAAATACAAGAAAATATAATTAGAAAGATTGGGGTGAGCCTACGCTCACCCTTTATTCTCCCCTTTTTTCCTTTTCTTCTTAGTCAGCCCATATTTCTTAACTATAGCGTTCATATGGGTTTCAAGCTCACTCTGAAAACCAAAGGAAAACCACGGGGACAGACCCTGTGGTTTTCCTATTGTAAGTGTATTCACAACAGCCCATAAAGGTACATTTTGATATTTCCTGCGCTGATAAACGATATAGTCATGTGCCGAGCTGATGTTGGCATTATATGTAAGAAGCTGTATCAGTTTGTTTATTCCATTGTGGTTACGTCTGGAATAGTTATAGTTATTCGGATCAAGGTAATCATTCTGGTTGGATGAATACTTATCACAAAAGTGGTAGGAAATCTGGGAGCGAATTCTTTGTTCTATGTGGCAGATGTATTTGAATATGAGTAGGCGTAATTTCTCATCAAAGTCATACAGATTGACTATATCTTCGAAAGTGGTGTCTGGTAGATATGTGCGTGTGGTGTAATCATAAAAGATGGACTTGTAACCGTCGATAAGAGCGTAATAACGAATTTCACTCAATTTTTCCTCAGCAAAAGAAAGATTGCCTATTATCAATCCCTTTTTTGAGGTAAGATTTTTAATTTGATCCTGATAATTCAGGAAAGGTTTCAACCCCGACATATGTAGTATTCCTTTCAAACAAAGAAGAGAGGACCCAAGGATCCTCTCTCCGGTCACAGTCCTCTCGAGTATCTGCAACCTATCACTGCCCTTTATGATAGCACAGTATAAAGGGTTTGACAATAGTTATTATGGAGAAAATAATGGTAAATAATAATAAAATTCTTGCCAATTTTGATAAGTTATATGATAAAATGAATGATATAGAGAAGAAGAAATTCTTTCACACCCAAAAAATCTACCGTCGAAAGTATCGCGCTTTTACAGAGAGTGAGCAACACCCGGTCAAGATTCATTACTTTGGACGTCGATATGGAGGATTATCATAGGATTATAAATGGTAATGATCATAAAAAATGAAAGAATAATGCTATTGATACTCAACACAGAGGTGAAAGGTATATGGAAAGCAGAAATGAAATAGTTCTCTTTGAGACAAAGGACAAAGCAATATGCCTCCTAGTTCCAATCGATAGGGATACAGTATGGCTTACTCAAGATCAAATGAGCGAATTGTTTGATACGGCCAGGTCATCTATCGCATATCATATTGGAAAAATCTTCAAAGAAGGTGAATTACAGAGAGATACTTCTGTCGAAATTTTCGACAGAAGCAATGGAAGTTCAGATGCATTGATTAAGCTCTATTTGGTTTTGCAAGATAAACCAATGAAGCAGGGATTCGAGATATGAAATTGCAGGATTATAAGAAGTTCATAACCGCGGCGTTTATTAACAATACAAGAAGGGGCTTTGCTGACTGGCGTGACTGCGGAGACCTCTGCATGGATGTGACGGAAGGGCTGGAAGGAGCTAAAGAAGGGCTGTGTGCCGAGAACAGATATGCAGATCTTTTTGAACTCTGTAATTGGACATATGTAAAGTGGAACAATACTGATAAGGATGATTCTAACGGTGAAACACAGGATTTTTGCTCGTGTGTTTATGACGTATGGGAAACCATTTATAAAAATGGGGAGCAGAGCCTTTCTCATGAGCGAATGCTGGATGTACTACTGGAGCATTTGGATGGAAGAGTCTTTGACTATATGGAAGATGCAATCTATGATTTTGTACTTAAGTATTTTAAGAGCGAGGATGAACTTTTTAAGAAGGAACAGTTCCTTTTGAAGGGCATGGATGATTTGAAACGTCAGATTCCTGAAAAGGAAATCTTACAGTATTCGCTTCATGTAAAGGAAGATTACTATGTAAGGGTTCTGGCTGACCAGAAGAGACCGATACAGGAAATCAGGGATTTCCTGAGATCCAGAGACAGATATACCAATAAAGAGTTGTTAGCACAGATTGAGACAGAATATGGTAATTATGATGAAGCTATCAGTCTCTACAGAGAACAGATATATAGTCGCCCGGACTCTTACTGGTCTGATGGACCGAGAAAAGCTCTGATGGAAATATACAGGATACAAGGAGATACGGCGGCTTATAACGCAGAGCTTTACGATATGATGGTGGCTCATACCGGTGATGAGAAATACTATCTGGAGTACAAGGCTCTATTCTCCGCTGAAGAGTGGAAGGTCAGATGGGAAGAATTGCTGAATGAATTTGCTGACAAATTGCCGGCGATCAATCTCTGGTTAAGCTATGAGGACAGATATGACCTGATCATGGATAATGCGGAGCCTGACAATGAGTACGTTATTGATACCTATGGAAAGAAACTGTTTAGTATGTATCCGGACAGGTGCCTGAAGGTATTGGCAAATGCGGCAGACAGGCAGGCACGAACATCAAAGAACAGGCGTGATTACAAATATATAGCAAGAACTTTGAAGAAAATAGCAGCTCATCCGGGAGGCAAGGAGATTGCCGCTGAACTGGCAGCAAAGTATAGGGCACAGTATCCCAGAAGATCTGCAATGATAGATGAACTGAAACGGTTTTGAGATTGAGGTGATTGGAATATGGTAGAGATATCAAAGGTGGATTGGAAACTGTTTCGCGAAAAAGTTCCTGAATGGCAGGAACTTTATATGGAGCGATTGACAAAGAAGTATGTTGAACTGCTGAGTTCTCCGGGAAATGCTTCTGATCACTTTTGGGAACTTGAAAAGAGAATCAGAAATGATAAGAAGCATCCGGGTGTGATTTTGGAAATGAACAAATCCGAAGCGATATGGGATATTGCTATACTTGTAAAGAAGAAGGTTATCAACTTGAAAGATCTGGAAGAATTCAGTCAGGAACTGATTGATTCAGTGACAGAGTTACTTAATCGATAGTTGTCAGAAAAACTCGAAAGTTTTTCCGAGACTTTATTTGACATGAGCTGAAGATAATTCAAGATCTATGTTAGGAGTCGTTATAAAGCATTCGAAGACAGTTGGTTTTGATAGAAAGATGACCGTATTTTGAAGCGAATCAGATTTAAATTCCGCGTAGATTATGACGCTGAAGCTGGTGGCAAGGTGTTGCTTAACGAAAACAACGTCGAGAGCTGCGTGCTCCTCGAGCGTGTGAGCAACCGAAAAGCAGATTCCTATGTGAAACTGAATGTGAAGATGGAGGATTACTATCGGATCAAAGATGCAGAGGGCGGTGAAGCGGATGGATGATATAAAAAAGGATCCTTTTGAGGAATATATAAAGAATCTGCCTCCTTCAAGGAAGGAGATGGGTCGGGCCTGGTCTGCCGCAATAGGACTTCAGGATGTGGACGGCTTAAAAACATCCGAATACCTTTATGCTACAGCCAAAAAAAACATTGATGGAGAAATCACTATTGATGAGGCAGGCGAGTTAATTAAATCATATTATGAGAGTAGGCAGGGAAGAACTGAGCACGGGACCGAAGAAGCCGATAAGGTGTCACAGAGAATTGCAAAAATACTGTCAGATAAGGCATTTGTATTTTCTCCGACTCAATATATATTTATACACAGAGAACTGTTCAAGGGTATATATTCTCACGCGGGAAAAATAAGAGATTATAATATCACTAAGAAAGAATGGGTTCTGGACGGAGATACTGTGTCATATGGGCATGCACTTGATCTTAGGGAAACTCTTGAATATGATTTTTCGCAGGAAAGGAACTTCCGCTACAATGGTTTATCAATGACAGAAGTAATCCATCATTTGTCAGTTTTTATCTCCAGACTATGGCAGATTCATGTGTTTGGAGAAGGAAACACGCGAACTACAGCAGTATTTTTTATAAAGTATCTGAGACAATTGGGGTTTGAAGCGGATAATGATATGTTTGCTGAACATTCATGGTATTTCAGAAATGCATTAGTACGCGCCAATTACAGTAATATCAAAAAAGGAATCTACGAAACCACAGAATTCCTTGAACTTTTCCTGCAAAATCTGCTGCTTGACGGAAAAAATGAACTCCATAACAGAGAAATGCATGTAAGTGGCATGTTCGCGCAAAAGCAGGAGAATGACCCAATAAAGCAGGATATTGACCCGATAAATGACCCGATAAATATAGTAGAGCTTAGTGAAAGAGAAAAAAATGTACTTGAGCTTTTGAGACAGGATCCGTCTTTGACTAGAGCTAAGATGGCAGGAATTCTTGGGTGTTCCGATGCGACTATAAAGAGAGCATTAGGATCTATGGTACAGAAAAATGTTATACGTCGTATTGGGTCAAACAAGAAGGGAGAATGGGTCATCAATTCTTGAAATAGATTGTTATATAGAGGGCGATGATGAAAATAAGATACTTAGAGCCATCAGATGACAGAAAAGCGATAAGCAGAATATACGAATTAAGCTGGAAATACGCCTATGCAGGAATTATTCCGCAGGATTATTTAGATCAGATTCCGGAAGGGCGTTGGACTGATAAAATTGTAACGCTGGGGTGGGATACACTTGTTTGCATAGAAAACGGAGAATATATCGGGACAAGCAGCATTTGTCGCTCTCGATTTGAACAGTACTCTGAATCGGGCGAAGTAATCTCTATATATTTTTTGCCTGAATATATGGGTAAGGGCTACGGATACAGATTATTGTCAAAAGTGGTGAATGAATTGAAAAACCAGGGGTTTGAAGAAGTCTTTCTTTGGGTTCTGGAAGACAATCATCGAGCTCGGAAGTTTTATGAAAAATTCGGATTTTTATGTACAGGTGATTATATAGAAGATAGCATCGGTGGAAAAGAACTAAGGGAAGTCCGATACATATATCGATTCAACAATGAAAAAGAATAGTCAGCAGATTATATTACGACGGTAATTCGGTTGCTCAGTTGGACAACAGTCGAGGTCGTGAGCCTTTTGCAGAAAATGAGCAACATCCAATCGAAAGAAAGTACTCTTGATGTTCATATGGAGGATCTGTTAGTAAAACAATACTCAAAGTATGCTTATGAATATTGCCCGACCGTAGAAGTAAATTCAATTCTTTTCATAAAACGAATGCAGGTGTATTATTCGTTACTTGCTGCATAGCCAGGATTTTGGACTATCCGTCCAATGACAAAAAATCACGCATATAATACGATAAAAGAAAACATCGGAGGTGCGTGATGACAAGAGGAAAGATTATTTACATTGACCGTAACGGGAAGGTTTTCTCGTCAGTAGAATTTAATGGAGATATGTATCCGGATGGAAATGCTGATAGAATTCTGGAAATGTTCGAAGCGGGATTGTTTTCGAACTACAGTAACTATGAGAGTTTTGTGATCCGGTTTAATAAGTCTCATTACGGTTATGAGGAAGAGCTTATCCATCAGTTTTCTTGTAAAGAAGAGAGGGTAATTGATGTTACGGAGAACCGGACGGATTACCTGTATATCATCAATAATTCCGATTGTGAATGGATCATAAAAGATCAAAACGGCACATCTTTCTTAGATAAGAGAACATTGGGAATCGTACGATTTCAGCAAGTCGAGAGGATGATTCACAGGGTATTACATGAAAATGCCAAAGAATTCAGTGCAAGTATCAGTAAAGAAGAATTTGTGGATATTATGAGCCGGTTAAGAGAAGCATCGGATCTTGTTGATAAGGTTGATGAGCTTTTCAGGAAAAGCAGAGATAATGTTGAATGTGATTTCTGTAATGGCGCCGGACTTCAGATCTCGCATGAGAGCACCGTGGTATTTTTGCTTCGAAAACTGCTGAAGGATGCAGTTGAAAACATTGACTATTTCATTTATGAATTGGATTATGGACGAAAGTATGAGCCTGGTATGATTACCGATAAAAATGGGGCAGATATCGATTTTAGTACTGCGGAGAAGCTTTATGATTATCTGACCGGGGAGGTGAAATAATATGCCTAAGACGATAAAGAAAGAAACAATCCATGCCAAAGGTATTGATATTGGTATATATACAACAGATTTCGAAAACGAATTTATTTCTTTGACAGATATAGCAAAATACAGGAATGTGGATGATCCACGTTTTGTTATTCAAAACTGGATGCGTAACAGAAATACGATTGAATTTCTTGCTGTTTGGGAAACACTTCACAATTCGGATTTTAACCGTGTGCAATTCGAGGCGGTTAAAAATGAAGCTGGCCTAAATCGTTTTGTTATGACACCTACAAAATGGATTGAGCAGATGAATGCCAAAGGTATTGTATCTAAATCTGGAAGATATGGTGGAACATATGCACATTCGGATATCGCGCTTGAGTTTGCATCATGGAAAGCTATAACGCAATTCTGATTGGACAGGGCAAAACAATGTCAGAAAGGATAGTTTTGCTTAGAGAACTTGCTGTTAAGCAGATGAAGACACTGTCCATGGTAAGTCTGGATGGTATAAAACAACTGCCGGGTAGTAATTCTGAGGAAGAATGATGAAATCGCCGGATCTTCGATATGATGTATAACAAAAGTAGCAAAAAAGCAACCAATGGTTAATGTATAACAGCTATGAGTAACTGTATACTGGTCTTGGAGGTGATGATAATGATTTTTTCAGAGAAACTACAATTGATCCGCAAGAGTAAGGGGATGACACAGGAAGACCTCGCAGAAAAGCTTACTGTTTCAAGACAGGCGGTTGCAAAATGGGAATCAGGCCAGGTGTATCCTGACATTAGTAATCTTATTCAGATAAGTAATCTGTTCAATGTCACTGTGGATTATCTGGTCCGAGATCAGGAGTGTATGGTTAGTTACGAGAATACTGAGGATAGCGATATCAGCAAGCTGATCGAGTTCAGGCTTGAGGCCAACGTGAATACTTATGCTGCTTATATGAATGAAACAGACTCGACAAGGATAGATTCTCACGATTATTCATACAGCAGTGGACCATATACATATCATGACACGTATGTTGGTGGTGAAAAGTTTGCCGGTGAAGAAGCAATCTGGGTTGATGGCAAAATACAGTATGCAATGAATTATCTTGGCAGGGTGTTAGATCAGCAATTCAGCGGAGATTTCCTGAAAGAAGCACTTCGCAAAGCGGATAAAAAAATGCCATACCGGGGACCGGAGTATTATCAGTCAGGTGAATATACATATAAATGTAGCGTTACAGGAGATTTTTCCTGGTTTCAGGGATATGAAGAGATCTATTGCAACAACGTAAAAGTATACGAGTGCTATTTCCATGGCGGAATCATGAAGTAAGTATCATTTTTGGGGGCATAAGCTTAAATTCTGCATGGATTATGACGCTGAAGGCGGTGGCAAGGTGTTGCTCAAGCGTAACGACGTCGAAAGCTGTGTGCTTTTAGAGCGCGTGAGCAACCGAAAAGCGGATTCTTATGTGAAGCTGAATGTGAAGATGGAAGATTATTATAGAATCAAAGATGCAGAAGGAGGTGTAGCAGATGGATAAGGAAATCATTATATACGATACAGCAACAATAAGCGATATTCCGGAACTTGTCAGGCTTAGAATTCTGTATATGATAGATGATTTTGGCTCTTTAACTGATGAAGAAAGAGAAAGCATGGAAAAACTGAATATTCCGCGCTGGACGTACCACCAATCCGCAATCGCGTACCGCTAGTCCGCGACAGCGTACCTCCTTGTTTTTGATGTTGCAATTCACGCGATAATGCAACTAATCCATACAATGATACTGATTCTATTGTAGAATTGTTTAAGGCTTATAAGCCTAATTCTACGAAAGGAGGCCAAAGATATGGCCAATAGAATCAATGTAAAGCTCATACTCGAGCTAAAATCTGGCGGTATGTCCCAGAATGAGATTGCCAGATCACGGCATATGTCACGCAGTTCTATTAGTTCTGTAGTGAACATTGCCAAGGAAAAGAACATTAATTATGAAGACATCAAAGACATGAATGATGATG
>JHXB01000007.1 GCA_000621905.1 Lachnospiraceae bacterium NC2004 | reverse complement strand
AAAGGAGATTTTCTTTGTACGAGTGAAGCTGGAATTTGGCGATACAATTAATTCGTCTCGATAATCAAGAAGTGAATTGATTGTAAATAACAGAGTTTTTTTGATGTAATTAGCAGTATGTTTTTTCATAAAAAAGCACCTCCAAAATAGTCTATAATCAAGGGCTGTCGCGCATATTTGCAGCTATTTGTCAAGTGTTTTTTTGAAAAAAACAAAAAAACAGAGGATATTTCACCTCTGAATAATATGTAATATTCTATTGTTTTTGGGCTGAAACCTTATCTAAATGACATTGGGACAGACCCTGTGGTTATATTATCTCAGATCAGCTACCTAGTGACTGTAACCAGGCGTCCGGCAAAAGTAAAATGTAAAATAAAAAAGTTATTGACTCTAACGTTACGTGATAGTTTATAATTACATCAACACGCAAGAAGGAGGAAGGATAAATGATGACAGTACATGAAGTCAGTAAGCTTTCTGGGGTGAGTATACGCACTCTTCAATATTATGACAGTATAGGGTTACTGAAACCGTCGGACTACACTGAATCAGGATATAGGCTATATGACGATATAGCTTTGGAAAGATTGCAGATGATATTATTGTTTAAAGAATTAGAATTTCCTCTAAAAGAGATTGGTAAGATACTTGACAGTCCTCAGTTTGATAAAGGAAAAGCTATAGAACAGCAGATAGAGCTTCTCACTCTTAAGAAGGAACATATAGAGAATCTGCTTGATCTCGCGCGTGGAATAAAAGAGATAGGAGTTAATAATATTATGGATTTTACAGCATTTGACACAAAAAAGATAGACGAATATGCAGCACAGGCGAAAGAGTCCTGGGGATATACGGATGCTTATAAGGAATATGAAAAGAAGAGTATAGGTAGAACCCCTGAGGATAATGCAAATATTGCGAGAGACATGATGTTGATATTTACAGAATTTGGTGGAATGAAGGAGTTGGATCCTGGTTCAGAGAAGGCTCAGAAGCAGGTGAAGAAACTGCAGGATTTCATCACTGATAAGATGTACAAATGTACAAAAGAGATTCTTTCAGGACTTGGTAAAGCATATAGTGCACCAGGAGAAATGAAAGCCAATATCGACAAAGCTGGTGGAGATGGAACTGGCGAATTTGTCGATAAGGCAGTTCAAATCTATTGTGAAAAGTAAATATTAAGTTTCAAATGTTTTCAAACATTAAAACATAATATATAATAGTGTCTACAAACATTAAAATAAACGATGTTTGTAGACATTTTTGCGCTGTGTTAGGAGAGGTTACTTATGATAATAAGAATAGCGTTTGTACAGCTTTTTCCGGGGAAGAGCATTGAAGATAATCTCGTTATCGGAAAGAAAGCATGTGTTGAAGCAAAAGAAAAAGGAGCAGACATAGCTCTGTTTCCTGAAATGTGGAGTGATGGATATTATATGCCACAAGATGCAAATGAAATAGATGCTTTGGCTATTGAAAAAAATAGTAAATTTATAGACGAGTTTCGTGTTCTGGCATCGGAATTGCAGATGGCTATAGGAATAACGTTTTTAGAGAAAAGCGAGACGAAGCCACTTAATTCAGTAATATTTTTCGATAGAACAGGGAAAGAAATACTTCACTATTCAAAGGTACATACATGTGCATTTGATGCCGAGAAAGTGTTATCGGAAGGAAATGATTTCTTTGTGTCGAATCTTGATTTTGAAGGCGGAAGCGTAAAAATCGGATCTATGATATGTTTTGACAGAGAATTTCCTGAAAGTGCCAGAATCCTTATGCTCAAAGGTGCTGAGTTAATATTGGCGCCGAATGCCTGCCCTATGGAAATCAATAGATTATCGGCACTCAGAACGAGAGCCTATGAGAATATGGTCGCAATAGCGACATGCAATTATCCAGAAGGACACCCGGATTGTAATGGTAGGTCTACACTCTTTGATGGGGTTCCGTGGCTTCGTGATGAACCGGGAGTAAGGGATATGTGTGTGTTTGAAGCACCCGAAACGCCGGGAGTCTATGTGGCTGAGCTCGATTTAGATAGACTTAGAACACATAGGAGTAATGATATTATGGGAGATAAGTATAGACATCCAGAAAAGTATGGTATCTTATCAGATTCTGGTGTTCGAGATATTATAGGCGGAGAATTCGTGCACTGGTAGTTAATAGTATCCTATGCAAAATACGATTATTTGCATAGGGTTATTAAAATATTTGTTGACATTAGTTACGGGAAACCATGGGGACAGGGAAACCATGGGGACAGACCCAGAAACTATGAGAAAGTAAAGAAATATAATGATAAGAAGAATTGAAAAAATATAAAAATGTCTTTGTGTAAATTTTCGATAATGATGATAGCGCTCTGGGTGATGCAGGGTGCTTTTTCTATGTATTAGAGCAATTAAGGTAGCAAAAAGCGTGGCAATAAAGGGACTTTGAATTATGCAGTTTTTCATAAAATGTGAGTAGGAGCAAAAAACTCACTCATAAAAATGTAAAACATATACAAAACTCGCTCATAAAATAGTTGAAACTATGCCGACTTTATATTAAAATGCTGTATAGAAAGAGAGGTTTACTATGTACTTAAAGCGTAAGATCGATACATATTTAAAAGAATGGTATGACACACCTGACCATAAACCGTTGATAGTTAAAGGAGCCAGGCAGGTCGGTAAGACAGAAAGTATAATGCAATTCGCTAAAGCAAACTATGACAATATTATATATATTAATTTTGCTTTGGATAAGAAATATAGTGTAATTACCGCAGACGGATACACCGTTGATGTAGTTAATAAAGCAATAAGTCGAATTGATCCTTCTAAGAGATTTGTTGAAGGGAAGACACTAATCTTTTTTGATGAAATACAGGATCATCCGGATATAGCAACTACGCTTAAATCGTATTGCATAGATGGCCGGTATGATGTAATCTGCAGTGGTTCTTTGTTGGGATTATATTACAAGAAGATTGAAAGTAATAGTGTTGGATATAAAACTGATTATACGATGAGATCATTGGATTTCGAGGAATTTTTATGGGGCAAAGGTTATGATGATGGACTAAAGGCTGACCTGTTGAAAACGATGCTCAGTGGCGTACCACTGTCGGCTTCGTTGATTCAGGTTATGTCAGAGGCATTTTTGGATTATGTAATTGTAGGCGGAATGCCAGCAGTTGTTCTGGAATATGTTTGCAGTGGCATGTTTTCAAATACATTACAACTTCAAAAGCAACTTTTGGCTGATTATGAAGAGGATATCACCAAGTATGCGGAAGGTATGGATCAAAGTAGGATACTTAATGTATTTAGACACATACCGGTTCAGCTTGCCAAGGAAAACAAGAAATTCCAGATAAGCAAAGTCGCTACAGGTGCCAGATTTAAGGACTATAGAGGTGCAATAGAATGGTTGTCAAACGCCGGAATCATAAATGTATGTTACTGCCTGAATTATCCTGAAATCCCGCTTAAGGGAAACTATGATGAAAAAAAATATAAGATTTACATGGCTGATACCGGATTACTGATTGCTATGTTGGATGACGAGACTCAGGAGGATCTGCGAAGTCGAAAAAATATTGGAACTTATCGAGGTGGATTATATGAGAATATAGTCGGAGATATGCTTGTCAAAGCTGGCTATGATTTGTACTACTATTCAAAGGAAAATTCCACATTGGAAGAAGATTTCTTTGTACGTAACACCGAAAGTCTTATCCCTGTTGAAGTTAAGGCAAGAAACGGAAATAGCAAATCTTTAAGAACATTAATAAAGAGTGACTCTTATCCGGATATTCATTTTGGAATCAAACTGATTGACGGTAATATTGGAGTTGAAGGAAACATTCGAACATTGCCGCATTATCTGGTGTTCCTTCTGAGAGATTATTTGAAAGATGGAAAATCTCGGGGACAGACCCTGTGATGCTCGATAATGATGATAGCACTCTGCGTTATGCAGGGTGCTTTTTTATGAGGACCTGGAAGAAACGGTACTTATTGCAGAAAAAAGTTTTGAAGAAAGGGAACCCTAAACAGCAAAGTGCGCATAATCAAAATATTCACTCAAATTATATTGCGCATAATCAAACAAAATGATATAATATGCGCATAATCAAAGAATAGCCTATTATTAAATGTGCGTATAATCATGGTTGGAAGTAAAATAGTAAGTTTTAAGGAGAATTATCATGATTTTAAAAAGAAAAATCTATAATAAATTGCTGAATTGGAAAAATGAATGTCAGGGTACAAAAGCGATAATGGTGGAAGGAGCCAGGCGTATAGGTAAGTCCACAATCGTAGAGGAATTTGCCAAGCAGGAATATGAATCATATATCCTTATAGATTTTGCGAAAAAGGATAAGGTTGTAGAAGAATACTTTAATCAATACCTCAATAAGCTAGATGACTTATTTATGCTACTTAGCACGTATTACGGTGTTAACCTTGTTGCTAGAAAATCTGTGCTGATTTTTGATGAAGTGCAGATGTTTCCGCAGGCAAGAGCCGCAATAAAGTATCTTGTTGCAGATGGCAGATACGATTATATAGAAACCGGATCATTGATATCAATTAAAGAAAATGTAAAGGATATTGTAATTCCGTCAGAAGAAAGAAGTATTACGATGTATCCGCTCGATTTCGAGGAATTTGCTTGGGCACTTGGAGAAAAACAACTAGTAAACTATATAAAGAACTGCTTCGAAATGAGAGAACCTTTGGAAAGAGGGATGCACAACAAAGCAATGATGGTTTTTAAGCAGTATATGTTAGTTGGGGGAATGCCAAAACCAGTTATTCTATACATCGAGAATGAGAAGAATTTTATCTTAGCAGATGCTGAAAAGCGAGATATCTTGAAATTGTATCGTAATGATATTATGAAGATTAAAGCACAATATCGTAGTAAAGTTTTAGCGATTTTTGATCAGATTCCGGGGTTGTTGTCACAACACGAGAAAAGAGTAATATTTAAGAATATACAAGAAGGAAGTTATGCGGATCAGTATAGTGATACTTTTTTTTGGCTGTCTGATTCTATGATCTCAAACGAGTGTTTTTTGTGTAATGATCCAAATGTCGGTCTTTCGATAAATGAGGAACGCACTTATGTTAAATGCTATATGGGTGATACCGGTCTTTTGGTTAGCCATGCTTTTGATGAGAATGAGTTATTGGAGAATGAGGTATATTCACAGATTCTTAATGACAAGCTTTCTGTTAATGAAGGAATGTTATATGAGAATGCAATAGCGCAGATACTTGTGGCAAATGGACACAAACTATATTTTTACAATCATTATTCAACAGAAAAACATCGAAATGATATAGAAATAGATTTCATTATTTCTAATAACAGTAAGCTAAAATATAAGATGTATCCAATAGAAGTTAAGTCGGGAAAAAAATACACTACCACTTCATTAAACAGGTTTATTGAAAAGTATAAAGCAAGAATTGGTGAGAGTTATATTATTCATCCGAGAAACCTGATTATAAAGGATAATATTGTGTGTATTCCGGCGTATATGACATTTTGTTTATAGTTTAGTTTACAAGACTATGAGATTAACAACAATATTAAGGAGGGAAAATGATCAAAGTACTATTCGTCTGCTGGGGCAACATTTGCAGGTCCCCGATGGCAGAATTCATTTTCAAAAATATGGTAGAAGAGGAAGGGTTAGCCGACCTGTTTCATATAGAGTCACGAGCAACTCATACGGATGAAATATATAACGGTTATGGCAATCCTGTTTATCCTCCGGCGAAAGCGAAGCTTAAGGAACATGGCATTTCCTGTGAGGGCAAGAGAGCCATCCTTCTTAAGAAGGAAGACTATGATAATTTCGACTACATTATCGGCATGGACGACCTTAATAAGAAGTGGATGCCTAAGCGTTTAGGCGGAGATCCGGATGGCAAGATATCGTTGCTTCTTGATTATACCGATAATCCGCGTTCAGTTGCGGACCCTTGGTATACAGGCAATTTCGACATAACATATAATGATGTTGTGGAAGGATGTACTGCATTTTTAGCGTATTTAAGAAACGAAGGATTAATCTAGAAAGAGGTTTGGCAAGTGAAAACAACCAGAGATTATTTATCACGAAATATTGCTTTAATTATAGTTGTTGCGTTAGTTTTTAGTAACCTACATTTGTCTGCATTTGCGGCAAATGCTAATGGTATAAAGATTGATAAAAATAACTTTCCGGATGATGTCTTTAGGAAGGTTATTTCCGGAAGCGATTACGATCGCGATGGAAACGGATACTTAGATGACAAGGAGATTGGACTTACCATAAATATTTACTGCGAAGGTATGGGTATTAAATCTATTAAGGGTGTTGAGTTTTTCACTGCTCTTCAGGGACTTTGGTGTAAGGATAACAAGATTAAGACTATGGATCTCAGCAATAATAAGGATCTTCGCGGCGTATGGTGCTCCGGCAATCAGTACACATCATTGGATTTTTCTGATAATCCGGAGCTTTTATGGGTGTACTGTTACGACTGTAATCTTACTTCGTTAAATGTGAGCAATAACCCTAAGATGGCTTTTATCGAGTGTAACACCAATCCACTTAAGGAACTTGATGTAAGCAAGAACCCTGAGTTGGAGCACCTGACTTGTGGAACCTGTGAGCTAAGCGAGCTTGATCTTAGCAACAATCCTAAGCTTACGCACCTTGATGCATTTTCAAATAAACTTACCAGACTTGATATTTCTAATTGTCCTAAGATGAAGAGACTGGATATCTGGAACAACAAGGGGCTAGGTAGTATAGATATAAGTAATAATCCGGGGCTTCAGTTTTATAACTGCGCCTACAATCACGCGGACAGCATAGATGTGAGCAAGAATCCTGAACTTCAGAAGCTTATCTGCAGTTATAACGACATTAAGAAGCTTGATTTGTCTAACAATCTGAAACTTGTTTATTTGGATTGTGCATGCAACGAGATTGATGAGCTTGATATAAGTCACAATATTAATCTACATTTTCTGCAGGCATTTACCAATGCGTTTACCAAACTTGACATCGGCAACAATCCTTATCTTGTAAAGGCTTATAAAGAGGGCGTTAAGAAGAATGAATCCAAGGTGTGCAAAGGTCATTCGTGGACAATCGATTTTGGCGGCGAGACATCTACCGGTGAAGATAACATTTACTTCCTCTGCTTTGATGATGCGGTTAAGTTAAGCTCCGAGCTTAAGGCAAATGCTAATAATACCCAAAAAGACATCGAGTATTCCGACCTTGATTCAGGCATCCCTGATGAGGAATATGTAACAAGAGAGCTGGTGGCCGAGACTCTATATGAGATGGCAGGCTGTCCGGTTGCTAAAGGAATAAAGAGCAAGTTTAGCGATGTTGAAGCGGGTTCGTGGTATGAAAATGCTATCATTTGGGGCGAGAACAATTACATTTGCATAGGCTCACCTGACATCTCATCAGATACCTTTGGCGTTGGTAAATGGATTACCCGCGAAGATCTTGCGCTCATGATGATGCGATACTCTGAGTATATGGGTTATAAGAGAGCTATTGATTTTGGAAGAAGCGACGATTATCTTGACTATTACGACATTGACTATTATGCTTGGGAAGCGATTACTTGGGCTGCAACCTGGAATATCATGAGTGGTAAGGGTGGAGAGACCAAGGATCAGCAGAAGGTTGAGCCACACGGAAGAGTGACATTTGCTGAGCTTAAAGAGATACTTAAAAATATGCTTAGTGTCAATGATATTTCTGCTGAAGTCACAATTCCTGATCCGGCGGATACTAATATTGATTACAGCGCAAACACTATTGTCAGGGACTATAAGACCAATGCTTATTATAAGGTGACTTCCACTAAAAAATTAACGGTTACATTTTCTTCTCTTATCAATAAGAATGTGGCAAATGCTACCATCCCTGCCAACGTAACTCTAGGTGGCAAGACATACAAGGTTACCGCAATCGCTGCAAATGCATTTAAGAATAATAAGAAGCTTAAGAAGGTTACAATTGGAAAGAACATAGCTAAGATTGGCAAGAAAGCATTTTACGGATGTAAGAAGCTTAAAAAGATAAACATTAAGACTATTAAGTTAACCGGGAAAAAAGTAGGCAAGAAAGCATTTGCCATGATTAATTCAAAAGCTAAATTCAGGTTTCCAAAGAATAAGAGGAAGGTATATAAGAGAATATTCTAATAATAACCCTTGGGTTTATGCTAACTACCCAGTGGGGACAGACCCCACTGGTAAGTTAGCAAATGTTTCTTATTATTTTGTTTTAACT
This sequence comes from Lachnospiraceae bacterium NC2004, assembly GCA_000621905.1. Taxonomy (GTDB): domain Bacteria; phylum Bacillota; class Clostridia; order Lachnospirales; family Lachnospiraceae; genus NC2004. Next base: position 170,262 of record JHXB01000007.1, on the reverse strand, counting down.
TTCTTAGTCGCAGAATATGATCCCCAAAGGACTGAGCTTGAGAGGTAACCTCTCGCACGAACACGAACATAATATGTCTTCTTAGACTTTAATCCCTTGATAACTTTACTGCCCTTACCAGCTGTGCTGATATTAACAGTCTTCTTACCCTTGAAATTCTTGTTGGTAGAATATTCAATCTGATAACCACCTTCTCCGCCAGTTGCAGCAGACCAGGAAACAGTAAACTGCTTCTTACCCTTCTTCACGCTAATGGTAGGCTTTTTAGGATAAATCTTATATTCTACGAATCTCATGGTGGATTGATACTTAGTCAGAGCAATTCTACTTCTGTCTGTTAATTTAATGCAAACAGCAGCATATCCCGGCCCAACAGACTCCATATACTCGATTGTATAATCCTTGCCTTCTTCGTATACAACATTTCCTGATGAAATAGTAACTGTAGGCTTGCACTCTTGTCCGGTATAGGTGTAAGAATCCTGAGAGAACTTAACCGTCACATCATCAAGGCTTACAGCATTTGGATCTGCAGCCGGAGCAGGCTCTGCCTCATAACAAAAATCTATAGTGACATCATTAATAGTGTCATTTCTTCCGGTTTTAGCGTTATGCTTACTTATAATATCTGCTATGTCAAATGTAAACCCGTTGCCAGCAATCTCGCACATTGCATTAATGTCATCAAGAGTCAATATATAAACCCCATCATCCCACACGCTATTGCCATTATCGGTATAAATAACATTTATGCACGTCTTGCCTTCAACCATCTGATATCCTTCGTTTCTATCAACTTGAAGTGTAACCTTAGACGTACCTTCAAGCGAAACAGGCAACTGATCAATCATATCAAACAGATACCATGTTCCCTCTGCCAAATCGGTATCGTTATCCCTTCTGAACTTAATACCGTCCGAAAACTCTTGCGCGTAATTCAGTCCGGAATAAGTAACACAAAATTCACAGGAATGAACACCATTATCAGCATCATATCCAACTGCTGATTTAGTCCCTACACTTGATACCCCTGCAAATGATAACACAAACGCAAGAACTAACCCCATAATCTTCTTAACCATAAGCACATCCTCCTTATAATATAAAACTTAGTGTGTATATTATACCATACTGCATTACTATAATCCAGCCAGAAAAACGAGACCTGTCCCCTTGGTTCGTTAAGAATTTTATCGATTAATTTTCACATTTTCGCCCCATTTTTTTGATACAATACTACGTATAGTTATATATAGTAAATTTAAGGATGTGATTGATATGAGTATAAAGATAAAAACAGCCAGACTTATAGCATTTATGCTCGCTGTGGCACTCGTTTTCGGAACTGTTCCGACATCCAATATAATAACTACTGCATCCGCCGAAGTAACTAGTCTTCCAACCGGTGATTTTACGCCGATTACAGGCATTAAGATTTCAGAATATAGCACCAGTGGCTTTGGAATGAAGTTCTTTGACTGGTTCTTTAATAAAACTACGGAGGCATCTACAACAGAAAATGCTGAATACACCGATGTTACCGTCGCCGACCATAATTGGTCCGGTTACAGTTCTAGTTATGTATTTGACTGCATGAATACTGATGAAAAAAGGTTATATAACAACCTCGACAACATTTGCATGGAATTCATAAAAAGCAGTGACTTAGACGCGACTTATATGTCGGGCAGTAATTACGGCGCATACTTTTTAGACGCGGCAGATTATTCTAACCTCACATCTGATGAGGTTCAAAGAGTTGTCTTATTGTTCTGCTATGAACACCCTCAATACTATTTCGCGTCGACGACATATCTAGTCAGCAGCAGCCATGTATATCTTTCGTGCTATGATGCATTTTACAAAGGTAGCGAACGAGCAAGTATAACTAATGCACTTTTTAGCAAAATTGATTCTATGGTTTCGACGATTTCAGACGGCAACTATACATATCTCGAGCTAGAGAAGGCGGCTCACGATCTTATATGCAATAAAGTTTCGTATAAGAGCAATTCTTATGATCAAAGCATTTACAGTGCCGTTATGCTTGGAAAGAGCGTGTGCGCAGGATATTCCGCAACGCTTGAGCTTCTCCTTAACGCCGTTAACGTTCCGACAGTTATGGCTTTCAGCGATTCGCATGCTTGGAACAAGGTTTATTTGGGCAACGGGCGCTGGTACGCGGTTGATACAACATGGGACGATCAGAAGGTATACATAAGCTACGATTTCTTTAACAAGTCAGACTCTGATATTCAGAAAAATGACGAAGAACAAGAGCACACAGTCGCTTCAAATGCTGTCAATTATCTTCCTGCCGCTTTATATTCGCTTTCCGGTTACAGCGACGGACTTAATATAGTGACAACAACAGAGGCTACAACCGAAGAAATTACAACGGAAGCTACCACAGAAAATGTCACTGTTACGACTACAGAAGCAATGACTACAACAACCGAAACTACCACCACAGAAGTAACTACTACAGAAGCTACCACGACAGAAATCACAACCGAAGCATCTGATATTACGGCAAATGCAACCGAATCAAATACTGATAATACTGCAGACACTACCACGACAGAAACTGCTACATCAGTTAAGATTACAACGCCCGCCATTAAATCTATCAAAGGATATAATGGTAAGCTTAAGATTACATTTGCAAAGTTAAGCGGACGCTCATATTATACTGTAGTTATAGCCACTAACAAATCATTTACACGCAATAAAAAAACTCTTACCGTCTCTGCTGGTAAGAGTTCAATAAACATAAAAAAACTTAAATCAAAACGCTATTATGCCAAGATACGAAAAGTCCAATATATAAATGGCAAGAAATATATTTCTGCTTGGTCTAAGCGGCGAAGTGTTAAGGTTGGATAATATTGCTAACTTACCAGTGGGGTCTGTCCCCACTGGTAAGTTAGCATTTTTTTATGTTGCTCTTTTGTTATTAATGAAAGTGTATTATTATAAGAGATAGAATACATTTGCCGATGTTTACAAACGTAAAATAGCGATATCATAGAAAGCGAGGGGTTTTTATGCCAAGCAAGAAACTTACAGCCACATATTCAAGATATGAGATTGAGATGATCTCAACAGTGGGAAAGATTATAGCTTACGACTTTTTGGGAGATAAGTTAAGTGTTGATGAGAAGCGCGAATACCTTAAAATGTTTGATTATTTCAGGAGTTTTTCTCAAGGGAATGACGAAGCTGTATATGAGGGGTACGGAAGAAAGTATTTTGACCCTCGTAAAAAGCTTGGAAATAAGTTGGCGTACTATGAAGTGATGGGTACAGAGAGTACTGTTAAACCGGCACTTTATACCAAAGTATTTGAAAGTCATGCTCTGCAAGTGTTTGACGAGTTTGAAGAATTCGAAGAACCGCTTAAGGATTTTATCGGCACTGCTAAGAAACTGTCCGGTGTTTTTGAGAAGCTTATAAAAGAACAGAAAGATCCTGAACAAGTCAAGTTTCTTAATGCGTTTAAAGATCTGTTTAATGATTTGTGTGCCGGCAGATTTAGAAAGAGATTCAGTCAATCGTCTGCATATATGTTTATGGAAGGGATGACTAGCGCTTATTTAGCTATGTCAAAACCTTTTTGTGTGATCATGCAGAATCAAGAGGGCGAGTATATTCCTACATATATGGAAGAGCGACAGGCTGATTGGAAAGGATATGTTGAGGGGTTGAAAGGCACAGGATTGGTGGACATTATGGTCGGTGCCAACAGAATTGCCAAGTGTTTGGATAAGGCTTCAGACTACAGTTTAGAGGCAAGAGAAGATTTGATTCGCGCTTATGAGGATTATATTGTAGATATTGAAAAAGTACTTGGCATGACCCAGGAGAAGTATAATGAGATTAATAAGGACGATAAGGTTCTTCAGAATAATCTAGATGAGTTTACTGATGGAGATCGAGGTCCAATTCATACGCTTGAGGAGGCTCAGATTTCAATTGCCCTTCTAAAGAAAGGTTTTCCGATTGAGGATGTAATTGTTTTGACTGACTATTATGTAACTATGATGAGGATTAAGAAGGCTGCTGAAGGAAAAGCGTTAGATAATACCAATACTATTGTTTATAATCAAATGAAGGAAGCGTGGGACAAGGTGATGAATCCTCCAAAGGCAACCAGATTAGTGTCTAACGCGTATTTTGAACTTCATATTGCACTTGAGAATTTAGGCAAGTTACCTAAAGAGACCCAAGATAAGGACAGTTGTTTCCTATTCGCTGTTAATGTAAATAGTGAGAGAATAGGAGAGACTGCATTTACATCTTTAAAGAATAGAATTGATGAGAATATGGGACGTCAGCTGACTTATAAAGAGTCCTGGACAATTGATAATACTGTATCTTATGAGTTTTTGCATGAGAACCTCAAATCGGTAGATCCTAAGAGCGTCAGGTCCTCTGACGAGTTTAAGAAATTGATTGGAAGTGTTGAGAAGATTTCTAAGATGGAGCGTAAAGGACCGGAATTTGAGGTCCAGAAGCTTCGAGTGATGAAAAATGCTGAGAAGTATTTGGAGTACAAGAGATTGCAGATGAACGAAAAAGGACATAAGCGTTCTAGGCTAGAAGACGATAGAGTTAAGACGGTTAATGCTATGTTGTCTGCATTAAAGAGAAATAATTTAGACATTTTAAAAGAGCCTGTCCCTGATCAGACAGTAGATATGAGCAAAGACATTACTGCAGAGCAGGCGGAGAAATTTAGAGAATGCGTAGGTCTTCTTGAGATAGAGCAAACAAGAATTCTTAACAAGCTTATTGAAATGAAGAATAAGCTTATCTCTACCCAGAAGCCTGGCAAGGACGGCGGTACTACCAATTTTGAAAACGTTGACGAGATGCAGGGTTCATCTACATATCGTCGAATGACGCAGACTTTGCAAAATGCAATCGAGACAATTCAGGATAAGAATACCAGACCTGCCGAGATTAGAAAGGCTCTTGAAGACCTAAATAAGGAGTGTAAGTTATATCAGAAAGAACACGACAGCATTTGGTCAGGTAACTACGGCAGTAAGCGTACAGTAAGACAGGCTGAGGCTGAGAAAGCAATTAAAGATATTCCTGTTATGATTGAAGCATTTGACCGATTAAGAGTTAAGATGGCAGAGTTTACTGACGATAAGGGTGTAGCCTACAGTTATATGTCGCTTAAAGATGCCGAGAAGGTTGTTGATACATTAAAGACCAAGCAGCTGATTAACGGTGAGGCTAAAGATTTTTCGGAGGATATCAAGGAGATTGAGGATATCGCGACAGTGCAGATGGAGATAAGAGAAGTGATAAGGAAGAAGTATCCTCTGTTTGTTGACAATTATGAGACTTACCGCAGTGAAGCGTATTATATGGCTTTAATGGATAAACCTTCTGTAAAAGATATAGCTGAGATGGTTACGATTAAGAGAGCCATGGATAAGGTATATGCCGAGGGCGTTACTGTTGAGGATTTACAAGATCTGAAAGACAGAACTAATATTGCGGATTTTGAAGAAGAGATAAAGAGGCTCTCAAATGATGCGCTCTTTAAGTGTGTAATAAAAAGTAATCCTAATCGAGTTATCGATCAGTGGGAGGCTATAGATGATGAAGCAATTGAAATGCGTATTGAGATGCAACGCCAGCATAACGAATTGATGGGAAAGGGACTGCAAAAAGAAGGTAAGGAAGAGTATTATAATAATGCAGCGGATTATTGTGCATGGAATTCAACGGGACCTTTTAATACTGCAACCATGCTCCTTCGAGAGTATCTGATAAGCTCACAGGGTGAAAAAGTGCTCCGCATTTTGGCAGCGTCCGAGAATTCAAAAGATATTATGGATCAGCTTCGAAACGAGGGCGCAGAACATGTGCGAGAAGTACTTGATAAGGTTAAAAAGTCGTTTGAAAGCCGAGAAGATGAGCTGATCTTTTCGAATAATGAAGAAGAAAAAGCTAAACTTGCAGAGGATAAGCGAGAGAAGATATACGAAGCTTTATCTTCTCCAAAGTTTAAGAAGAGTTTCATAGAGAATGTGCTTAAGAGCACAGCACTCAAGCTTTCACCGAAAAAGGCTGTTCCTGTTGCAAATGTTGAAAATGAGATTGATGCAGCTCAGAATGACAAACAGCATTTGCCTGGAATGTAATATGTAAAATCAAAGGGTCTGTCTACCAAAACCATGGGGACAGACCCTTTAATTTATTTGTTGCAAATCTTATCTATTTAGTTTAATATTGTCTTGTGTAGCAAATGATTGTTTTAGTACATAGATACGAGAAGTAGTCCGTATCACCAAGACTAGGAGGTCAGACATGACAATATTTAATGTGATTTCAGCACTTGGCGGAGTTGGTTTGTTTCTTTTTGGTATGAGCCTTATGGGTCAGTACTTGGAGAAGGTAGCGGGTGCCAAGCTTGAGAAGTTGTTAGAGAAGCTTACAAGTAACAGAGTTAGGGGTTTTTCAGTCGGTATATTGGTAACTGCGGTTATTCAGAGTTCTGCAGCAACCACAATTATGGCATTAGGTTTTGTTAATGCAGGAATTATGAAGCTTGTACAGGCTATACCTGTAGTGTTCGGAGCTAATATAGGTAGTACAGTAACCGGTCAGATTCTTAGACTTAATGAGAGCGCGGGAAGTAGCATGATGATGCAGCTTTTAAAGCCATCAACCATTGCTCCGGTACTCGTCTGTATTTGTGCTCTTATTCAGCTTATCAGCAAGAACAAGAAGTTAAAAGACATTACATATATTCTTATGGGATTTGGTATCCTCTTTATAGGTATGAACATTATGGAGGATGCGCTTTCTCCACTTAGCGAGTCAGAGGCTTTCAGAGGATTGTTCACAAGATTTACCAATCCTTTGCTCGGTGTAATGGTTGGTGCCCTTGTTACTATGGCGTTACAGAGTTCATCTGCTTCTGTCGGTATCTTGCAGGCACTTGCGCTTTCAACCGGATCGCTTACATTTGCATCATGTTTACCTATTATCGTAGGACAGAACATCGGTAAATGTATTACAGTAGTGCTTGGAAGTTTGGGAACCGGCAAGAAGGCACAGCGACTTGCAGCGTCACACGTGCTTTTCAATGTTATAGGTGCGGTTGTCATAATGAGTGTTATGTACGCACTCAATTCACTCGTCGGAATTCCTTTCTGGGATCACAAGATGGGCATGGGTAATATCGCGGATGTACATACATTGTTTAATGTTATTACTTCCCTTATCTTGCTTCCATTTGTCGGCCCTATTGCAGATCTTACAGGTAAGATTATCAAGGGAGATACAGACAGCAAGATGGACAAGGAGTTTGCGCTTCTTGATGACATTTTCCTTGACAGACCTGCTATCGCTCTTGACCAGGCTGACAAGGTAATCAATTCAATGTATGACACTGTTAATGAGAACTACAGATACGCAATCAGGCTTCTGACGGAGGAGTGGGACGATGCGATATATGAGGCGATGGAAGAAAATGAGAACTTCCTCGACAAGTCTGAGACAGTCCTTTCAGACTACCTCGTAAGAGTTACCTCAAGAGGTCTTACCTCTAATCAGCGTAAACATGCGTCAGAGATGCTTAATTCGGTATCCGACCTTGAGCGAATGGGTGATTACTGTATTAAGATTGCAGATGTTGTTACATACAATAAAGACCAGGGAATCAGGTTTTCTCGTACCGGTCTTGCCGAGCTTCAGTACATGATTAACGCCGTTCAGCAGGCGTTAGACGAGGCTATTCAGGCGTTCAGATATGATGACAAGGCAGCGGCTGTTAAGGTTGAGCCTTTGGTAGTAACTGTTAAGGGTATGTCGGTTCTTTTAAGAGAGCATCATACCGCAAGACTTCAGACAGGTGACTGCTCAACGCAGGCGGGTATTTCTCTTATGGAGCTTGTCAACTGCTTCGAGCGTATGGCATCTCACGCATCTAATGTTACTTTGCAAATGTTACAGAAGATTGATAACAGTGACAATTTCGACCTTCACGAGGCTGCTCACGCTATAAGACATTCAGAGGAGGAAGCCGACAAGGCTTTGATGCAGTACTACGAGAATATGTATCTTACTCCTGTGGTTGAACTTGGTCAGGCACATAAAGCTCTGTTTAAGTGGGCTGATGATGCTGAGAACAAGGTTAAGAAGATTACTGAGCTTACCGAGGAAGAGAAGAAGGCCAAGGAAGCTAAGGATACTAAGAAGAAGCCTTCTGACAAGAAGAAAAAGGATAAGAAGTCAGATGATCATAAGTCTTCCAAGAAGGATTCCAAGTCCAAGGACGACGCTAAGCCTAAGGTGGAGGACAAGCTTAAGAGTATCAGTGATTTTAAGGAAGAGGTTAAGGCTGATTTATCAGGATTAAAGCCTGTTAGTGAAGACACAGCTTTAGACAATGTTGTCGAAACCGTAAAGGAAGAGCCTGTTAAGGAAGATAATGCAGAACCTGAAGTTAAGAAAGAGACTGCTAAGAAGTCCGATTCTAACAAAAAGTCGAAGGATTCTAAGTCTAAAGACAAGAAGCATAACGACGATAAGAAGGGCAGCGGCAACAAGAAGAAATAAGATGTTTGCATTTTCATTAAAAAGTGTTTGACAACTTTAACATATTTGGTTACAATACATTATATATTTTAAATGCGATGACAGAGGAATAGTAAGATTGTCAAGGTATTAAGAGAGTCGTCGGTTGGTGTGAGACGATTACCGAAGCATTCTGAACTCGCTTCTAGAGCAGCTTGCTGAAATGTTAGTAGGTTAAGCCGGGGCTTTCCCGTTATAGGAAGAGGATATAAGGTGTTTATGCATCCGTATCTGTTATGAGAGCATGTTTTTACATGAATGAAAGTGGTACCGCGTGAGTTTCACGTCTTTCAAGTTATTGGAAGACGTGTTTTTTTATCGCATTACTTAAGACAGATACAATAATTACTAGCTTAAGGAGGTTTTTATTATGTATGATTTTAGTAAGTACAAGAGACAGTATTACATGCCACCTGTCGAGTGTTACGATTGGGTGAAGAAGGAGTATATCGACAAGGCTCCAAAGTGGTGTAGCGTGGATCTTAGAGACGGTAACCAGGCTTTGGTTATCCCTATGAGTTTAGAGGAGAAGATTGAGTTCTTTAAGCTTCTTGTTAAGGTAGGTTTTAAGGAGATTGAGGTAGGTTTCCCTGCTGCATCTGATACAGAGTATGAGTTTTTAAGAGCACTTATCGATCAGAATCTCATTCCTGATGATGTAACCATTCAGGTTCTTACACAGGCAAGAGAGCATATTATCAAGAAGACGTTTGAGGCCGTTAAGGGCGCACCAAAAGCTATCGTTCATGTGTATAATTCGACTTCTGTTGCACAGAGAGAGCAGGTTTTTGGTAAGTCTAAAGAAGAGATTAAACAGATTGCTATCGATGGTGCTAAGTTATTAAAAGAGCTTGCAGATCAGACGGACGGCAATTTTGCATTTGAATATTCACCAGAGAGTTTTACAGGTACAGAGCCTGATTACGCTCTTGAGGTTGTCAATGCTGTTATCGATGTTTGGGAGCCGACAGCGGATAACAAGTGTATTATCAACCTTCCTGTGACCGTATCTCATTCGCTTTCACATGTATATGCGTGTCAGATTGAGTACTTTGACAAATACATGCACAACAGAGAAAATGTTGTATTGTCAATTCATCCTCATAATGACAGAGGTGCAGGAATTGCCGATACTGAGCTTGCATGTCTTGCAGGTGCTGACAGAGTAGAGGGTACATTGTTTGGAAATGGTGAGCGTACCGGTAATGTAGATATCATCACATTGGCGCTTAATCTTTACACTCATGGAGTTGATCCTGAGCTTGATTTCTCTGATATGCCTGGCATGAAAGAGGTTTATGAGAGAGTGACAAGAATGCACGTATATGAGAGAGCTCCTTATGCTGGACAGCTTGTATTTGCAGCATTTTCAGGAAGCCACCAGGATGCAATTGCCAAGGGTATGAGACTTCGCGGCGAGAATCCTGATGAGAAGTGGACAGTTCCTTATCTTACCATCGATCCTACCGATATCGGTCGTGTTTACGAGGCTGATGTTATCCGTATCAACAGCCAGTCAGGTAAGGGTGGCGTTGGTTACATCTTAGAGACCAACTACGGATACAACCTTCCTAAGAAGATGAAAGAGGACTTTGGTTACTTCATCAAGGGAGTTTCTGATAGAGAGCACAGAGAGATTAAGCCTGAGGAAGTACATGATCTGTTCATGAAGGAGTATATCAACCGCGGCGAGAATATCAGACTTGTTGAGGTTCATTTCGTTCAGGAAGACGGTATTGATACCAAGCTTTCATTGGTTCGTGGCGGCGTGGATAAGACTTATACCGGACATGGTAAAGGTCGTCTTGACGCTGTAAGTAATGCAATCAAAAAGCATACCGGAGCGGTTTATAAGATTAAGACTTACGAAGAGCACGCACTCACAGGTGGTTCTGATGCAGAGGCTGCTGCCTATGTCGGAATCGAAGACGAGGACGGAAATGTATTCTGGGGCGCAGGTATCGATGATGATATCATCAATGCTTCAGTTAGAGCACTCATAAGCGCAGTTAACAGAATGGGTGTTAAGTAGTAACATTTGTCTAGCGAGCCACAGGGAAGCCTGTGGCTTTTTTAATGTTTTTATTGCAATAAGGAAGATGTTTTATTATAATAAGTCAGAGTTATTGAAAGGGATTTTGATATGGAAGATGGAATAGTGCTTTGCGCGTCGAGCGCATATAATCAAAAATATTTCTTTAATGAGAGTGACTTTGGCGGGCTTCCTGAGGAGATTAAAGAAGAGATTAAGGCTTTGGCTGTGATGTTTACCAAGGAAGTCGGCGGGCTTTTTACGATATTGTTCTCGGATGATGGTGAGCTTATCTTAAGGCCGGAGAGATATGAAGATGATATCTTGTATGATGAGATAGGGTGTGGTCTTAAGGCACACCAGTTAGAGCATCAGAACAAGGAACTCTGGGAGCAGCTTGAAGCATATTATAAAGCATTTGTAATGCGAGAATTATAATTAACTACCCAATGGGGACGGACCCCATTGAGTACTTAGCAGATAACTACCCAGTGGGGACTGTCCCCTTTGGGTACTTAGTGAGGTAAAAGACATGTTATTAGCATTTGACGTAGGTAATACCAATATCACAATAGGTTTGTTTGACGGAAGGGAGCTCATCGGTAATTTCAGAATGACCACTAAGCTTCCAAGAACTTCAGACGAGTATGGAACATTTTTTGTTAATATTCTTAGCAGCAAGGGTGTTGAGGTTAATGAGGTCGAGGCGGCAATCATTGCTTCGGTTGTTCCTAATGTCAACCACTCTTTGACCAATGCTATTATGAAGTACATTAACATCAAACCAATTATGGTTGGTCCCGGCATCAAGACCGGAATCAGGATTATGACTGACAACCCTAGAGAGCTCGGAGCTGACCGTATTGTAGATGCTGTCGGAGCTTATGAGCTTTACGGCGGCCCTGTTCTTGTTATTGATTACGGTACAGCTACGACTTACGATCTTATTACAGAGGACGGCTCGTTTATGTATGGCGTAACGGCACCTGGTGTAAGACTTTCGGCAAATGCACTTTGGGTTGAGGCTGCTAAGCTTCCTGAGATAGAGATTGTCAAACCTGACACTATTCTTGCTAAGTCGACGGTTCCATCTATGCAGGCTGGTCTTTTCTACGGGCACATCGGTGAGACCGAGTACATTATTAAGGAAATGAAGAAAGCCGCAGGTCTTGATGAGATGAAGGTTGTTGCAACCGGCGGTCTCGGTAAGATTATCTCTGAGGGTACTGATTCGATAGAGACCTACGATCCTAATCTTACACTTAAAGGCTTGCAACTCATTTATGAGAAGCAACAATAATTGATAGGAATAACGATGAAACTTGGAGAATTAACATTAGACAATAATCTAATATTAGGACCGATGGCAGGCGTAACTGACCTGCCATTTCGTTTGTTATGCGAGGAAATGGGCTGCGGCATGGTTTATACCGAGATGGTAAGTGCCAAAGCCATTCTTTATAACAACAAGAATACCGGTGAACTTTTAGCCTATGAGCCTAACGAGCACCCAATAGTAGTTCAGCTTTTTGGGTCTGACCCAGAGATTATGGCTGACATGGCAGCAAGGGTTGAACAGCTCGGCTTTGACGCTATTGATGTCAATATGGGCTGCCCGGTTCCCAAGGTGGTCAACAACGGTGAGGGTTCGGCGCTTTTAAATGACCCTGTTTTGGCGGGGCGCATTATCGAGGCGATGGTTAAGAAGGTCAAGTGTCCCGTTACGGTTAAGATAAGAAAAGGCTTTAGGAAAGGCGAGAGCGTGGCGCCTTCATTTGCCAAAGTGATGGAGGAGTCGGGGGCATCGATGATTGCGGTGCATGGAAGAACCAGAGAGGACTATTATAGCGGCAAGGCGGATTGGGATGTTATAAGGGATGTCAAGGCCAATGTCAAAATTCCGGTCATAGGTAACGGCGACATCTTAACTGCGGCGGATGCACTTAAGATGAAAGAGATTACGGGCTGCGATGGTTTTATGATTGCCAGAGGTGCTAAGGGGAATCCTTGGATTTTCAGGGAGATTTTACATTCGCTTAAAACGGGTGAGGAACTTCCACGCCCAACATTTGACGAGGTTATAGATACGATTGAGAGGCATTATCAGTTGATGCTTTCTAAGAAAGGCGAGAAGACGGCTGTCTGGGAGATGCGTAAGCATATCTCGTGGTATACGGCGGGATTTCCTAATTCGTCGGTGTTAAGAAATGGAATTATGAAGCTTATGAGCTACGACGAGGTGTACGACCTTTTGGAGAGATATAGAGTGGATTGCTTTAACATTTGACAATGAATACGTAAAGCATTATAATTATGCAATATATGTGCTGATGGCATAATCTTATGTGGAAGGATGGTTTAATTATGGCAGATCAGTTAAGAGTTATTACAGAGGCAGGTGTTCAGGTTTTAGAGGATGAGCTTCAATATCTGAAGACGGACAAACGTACCGAGGTACAGGAGAAGCTTAAAGAGGCTAGAGCTCAGGGTGACTTATCAGAGAACGCTGAGTACGATGCTGCTAAAGATGAGCAGGCTTCTATGGAGGCTCGTATTGAGGAGATAGAGGCGTTTTTGCATAATGTCAAGCTTGGTAACATCAAGGTTATCAATGAGGACGAGCAGGATACCACTAAGATAAATGTTGGATGTAAGGTTAAGCTTATTGACAGATCCAACAACGAAGAGGTTGAGTACACTATTACAGGTTCAACCGAGGCCAATCTTTTAGAGGGTAAGGTATCCAATGAGAGTCCTTTAGGACAGGCTATCATTGGTAAGACAGAGGGAGATACCGTTGAGGTTAAGACTCCTGAGGGTGTAGATTTTTATGAGATTATAAGTTTCGATTTTAAGAAGTAAGAAGAGGAGATTTTTAAAGTGGCAGAGCAGAACAATAATAATGTTAAAGAGCCTGATATTAATCAGCTTATGAAAGTTAGAAGAGAGAAGCTTGCCAAGCTTCAGGCACCTGTTGATGAGGAAGGTAACCCTCAGAACAAGGATCCATACAAGGTTACGACTGTTGACGTTACTCATCATGCTCAGGAGATTAAGGACAATTTCGATGAGCTTAACGGTCAGGAGGTTACAATTGCCGGCCGTCTTATGAGTAAGCGTGTTATGGGTAAGGCTTCATTTTCTAATCTTGCTGACCTTTCAGGCAATATTCAGATCTATGTTGCAAGAGATGATGTCGGAGTAGATGTTTACAAGGACTACAAGAAGTACGACATGGGTGACTTGCTTAGTGTTACCGGTAAAGTTTTTGAGACTAAGACCGGTGAGAAGAGTGTTCACGCCACATCTATTACGTTGCTTGCTAAGTGTCTTCAGATTTTGCCTGAGAAGTATCACGGACTCAAGGACACTGATGTAAGATACAGACAGAGATATATTGATCTCATTGTAAATGAAGATTCTAAGGAAGTATTTGTTAAGCGTTCAAGAATCATAAGCTCAATTCGTCGTTTCCTTGACAATGAGGGATTTTTAGAGGTTGAGACACCTATGCTTACAGCAACTGCAGGTGGTGCTGCAGCGAGACCTTTCTTCACTCACCACAATGCGACCGATCAGGAGCTTAAGCTTCGTATTTCTCTTGAGCTTTATCTTAAGAGACTTATCGTCGGCGGTATGGAGAGAGTGTACGAGATTGGTCGTGTATTTAGAAACGAGGGTGTTGATACAAGACATAATCCTGAGTTCACTCTTATGGAGTTATATCAGGCATATACAGATTACAATGGAATGATGGATCTCTCTGAGAATCTTATCAGACACGTTGCTAAGGAAGTGTGCGGTACTGCTGTGCTTCCTTACGGAGATGTAGAGATTGATTTCGAGAAGCCTTTCGAGCGTATCAGCATGGTTGATGCTATCAAGAAGTATGGTCCGGACGGAGTAGATTTTAACACAGTAACTACTGACGAAGATGCCAAGGCTTTGGCTGACAAGTATCATCTTGAGTATGAGGATTACCACAAACGTGGCGATATTATCAACATTTTCTTCGAGGAATATGTTGAAGAGAAGCTTATTCAGCCTACATTTGTGCTTGATCATCCTATTGAGATTTCACCTCTTACCAAGAAGAAACCTGATTTAGAGGGACACGTTGAGAGATTTGAGCTTTTCGTATATGGTAGAGAGCTTGCTAATGCTTATACAGAGCTTAACGATCCTATCGATCAGCTTGAGAGATTTGAGGCGCAGGCTGAGAAGGCTGCTGCCGGAGATCAGGAGACAGAGGATTTCGATAGAGACTTCGTAACTGCTCTTGAGTACGGAATGCCTCCTACAGGTGGTATTGGAATCGGTATCGACAGACTTGTTATGTTCCTTACCAACGCACAGGCAATCTCTGATGTAATCCTTTTCCCTACTAAGAAAGCTAAGGATTGATAGAATATGATACAAAAACCTCCCGAAATCCGGGAGGTTTTTTGTTAATTTACCAGTGGGGACAGGTCCCACTGGTAAATTAGGTTCGTTATACCATTTTTTAAAATGATGTGTTATAATATTTGAAATATATTCCGATATAATATATGAAGTTTATTATAATGTTTTGAGGGATGTCTTATGAAGATTAAGCGTTTAATTGCATTTTTATTGTGTATATGTTTGACGCTCGGCATAGCAAGAAGCTATGGCGTTCATTCGTATGCCAAGACTTCTAAGGCTAAACTTAACAAGACAGTCATGGCGTTGACTGTCGGAAGTTCCAAGACTCTTAAAGTATCTAACTACAGTAAGAAGGCCAAGTGGTCAGTTCTTACGGGTGTCGATTATATTTCTCTTACCAAGAAAGCCAAGAAATCAGTTAAGATTAATGCCAAGATGGCGGGTGTTGCTGTTGTTCAGTGTAAGGCAGGCAAGAAGAAGCTTACATGTAAGGTTACAGTTTCAGCCAAGAAGAAGGCTTTAGTGTTCCAGGAGGCGTCATGGCCGTTTAGGAATCCTGCTGCCAACAGACCGTCCACTCCATCTTCGTCGGGCAATAACGGTAATCCTGGCGCATCGGGCAATAACAAGAGCGGTATTGATGACATTTTCTATTATGACCTTGACTACACTGATGACAAGGGCAATCTTATTACTTCGGAAGCACCTGCCAAGTCTACCACGAAGGCTAATGCTACAACTAAAGCTAATGCTACAACCAAGGCAGCAGCTACTACGGAGAAGAAAACCAAGACTTCATCTGATGCGACCGAGGATGATGAAGACGATATCGAAGATGTCTATGATGATGAAGAATATTACGGTGAAGGTGAAGAAGAGGAAGATGAGGGCGCAATTGCCAATGTTTCCGGTAAGGACCCTAACGATGTCGCTGCTTTAGAGGAGATTATCACTGCTCAGAGAGCCAAGGGTGTAGATATGCCTGGTAACCTTGACGCGCAGATATATGAATGGGGACCTGAAGAGGTTAATGCGAGACTTGAGGGTATCAACCTAAGTACCATGGAGATTACCGGAGAGCTTAATCTGTCTAAGCTTACCGCCTTAGAGAAGATTGATGTATCTGATAACCAGATTACTAAGCTTACGGTAGATAAGACGAATTTGGAGTCGCTTAATATTGCAGGCAACAAGCTTACTTCATTTACACTTGATAGCGCCTATAAGCTTGAGAGTTTTAAGTGCTCGGACAATGATGAATTGACCAGCCTTAAGATAACTAAATGTACTTTGCTGAATGACATAGTGTTCGCAGACTGTGATAGGCTCACCACGGTTGATTTGACCGGAGATTCGGCTCTTACGGAGCTTGCGCTTTCGGGATATGGACTTTCAACGCTTACTCTTAAGGATTGTACGGGAATTACGTTCCTTGATTGTTCTGAGAACAATCTTACAGCGCTTGATCTTGCAACGTGTAAGGCTTTAGAGGATGTCAATTGTTCTAACAACAGCATTAAGACTATTAAGTGTTCAAGGTTGCCGAGTCTTATGAATCTTGATTGCTCGTACAATGTGCTTACGGGACTGGATCTAACGTCGTGTCCGGAGCTTATGTCGCTGGATTGCTCATACAATAAGCTCACGAGCGTTAAGATGGTTGAATCTAAAGACATATCAAGTATTGTATATGTTAGTAACCCGATGAAGTTCAGTGCGATTAAGATTAGTGATTCGATTGAGATGGATGAGATTGACGTTGAGGGTGATGATACAGAAGAATAGAATTAACAAACCGGCAGGAGTAATTCCTGCCGGTTATCTTGTGCTTTTGGATTATAATATTGAGTACATCGTGATGTAGTGAAAAATGCTTCCTCCCATCACGAATAGATGAAATATCTCATGCATTCCGAAATTAGGATGCCTCTTATCAAATTCCGGTTTCTTTAACGCGTAGACAACGCCACCGATTGTATAGATAACTCCTCCGATTACAAGCATTGTAAATGAGAATCTGCTCATATTCTGATATATAGGAACAAATGCTAAAAGGCACGACCATCCGAGCAGTATGTATATGCTTGAACCGAGCCATCTAGGGCATGTAACCCATGCTATCTTAAATACTATTCCGGCAAATGATAATCCCCATACGAGTGCGAGAAGTGTTAATCCAATCTTCGGTGGGAGGACAATTAAACAAACCGGAGTGTATGAGCCTGCAATCAGCACATATATCATTGTGTGATCAAGCACCTGCAACGAGTGGTTAACTCTGTCATTTACATCAAACGTATGATATGAAGTGCTTGCTCCGTATAGAAGTATCATACTGATTATGAATATCATTGTCGCGACAGCTTCGGTTGACCCGGGGCCGTACAATCTCTTCGCGTGGATTCCTAACGGAAATGCTGCTGCAAATGCTATAATCATTGCTATGCCGTGAGTTACGGCGCTCCAGAAGTCCTTTATGTTAAGACGTGCTCTTGAGTATGAGGATAACGTCTTGACGTTTTTTACAGTATTAATGGTGGTTCGTGCCATAAGTATCACCTCTTATATCTATATTATACTATGTAGTATTAAAAACTATGTCTTGTGTAATTCAATATTACATCATATAGTATAAGATTGCAAGAGTTTTTATGGATAAAGATTCTTCGCTGCGCTCAGAATGACAGGACGCCATGTGTGGGATGTGTAACCACAAGGTCTGTCCCTCTGGTTCAACACAAAAAAAGCGGCGCATTATGCGCCGTTTCGTTAATATTTATCCATACACTGTTCGCAGGTTCCTATAAACACAGTAATCTGCTCGTCAATCTGACCGGGTACCTTAGCGTGAGATAAGATATCTTCAAGAACACCATCGACTTCAACATCAATGACCTTGCCACAGTTCCTGCATCTAAAATGACAATGAGGAGAGGTCTCTGCATCGTATCTGTCAGAAGTTCCGTCAAATGACAGCTTCTTGATCTCGCCTATATCGGTTAGGAGCGCAAGATTTCTGTAGACCGTTCCTAAGCTTATATTAGGGATGTCTTTTCTGACATTTTCATATATTGTATCAGCAGTCGGGTGATCCTTCCTGGTTTTAAGAAAGGAGAGGATTGCGTCACGCTGCTTGCTCTTCTTTAATTTGGTTGCTTCCATAGTATCACATCCATATAAAATAGTAATCATTACTAGTTTGATAGTATCATAGATTATGCTAATTGTCAAAGAGCTAATAATAATATTATAGGTATTGACAATAAAACACTATATATAGTATATTCTCTATAAGCAATTATACATTGCGATTACTTATCTTGATTGTTATAAGGAGACATAACTATGTTTGAGAAGATTAGTGAGATTATTGCTGAAGTTCTTAGCATTGATGCGAGCGAGGTAGATTTATCTTCAGATTTTAAGGATGATCTAGATGCCGATTCGCTTAATTTGTTTGAGCTTGTTATGGCTATTGAGGGTGAATATGATGTTGAAGTTCCTTCAGAGGATTTAGAGGGAATCAAGACAGTCGGGGACATGATAGAATATCTTAAATCTAAAGGTATTGAGGATTGATTATCTGGAGGGATTTATCCCTCCTATTTTTGAGGATGTGATTATATGAAACACCCTGTTAGATCTATTGTTATAGCATTAATTTTGGCAGCGACCGCGATTGCTGCTTTTACTCTTGCGCTCTCGATTACTTCTGAGATTGTCGATTGGGATACAGGCGTCGAGAACGTAGTAATTAATATAGATACCGAGAGCATAGAGAGCGTGGAAGCATTTGACAACAGTGCCAAAAGCGCCAAAGCTAAGGCGTCTTACGATGCTACCAAATAATTACGAAATGGATGAAGTTTTGTGGATAATTTGATTTATAGTCTCAATGGAACCGTACCGATATTTGCGGTTATGGTTATAGGCTATCTTCTTAAAAAAAATAGAATGCTTGATGAGGATTTCGTAGCAGCTGCCAATCGACTTGTTTTTAAAGTCGGTTTGCCTGTTATGATTTTTCTTGATATGTGGAAGGCCAATGTCAACACTGAATTTGACATTAAGTTTGTCTTGTTCTGCTTTCTTGCGACTGCGATATCATTTGCACTGATATGGATAGGAGCGGAACTATTTTTAAAGGATAAGACTATGATAGGTTCGTTTGTACAGGGCTCGTTTAGGAGCAGTGCAGCGATACTTGGTCTTGCATTTATAAAGACAATCTATCCTAATCTTGGTATGGCGCCACTTATGATTATCGGCGCGGTGCCGTTTTATAACGTAGCTTCGGTCGTTGTCCTGACATTTCGTGGCAAAGATCAGGCTAATGTCAATGGTTCAAAAGGCATCAAAAAAGCCTTGATTAACATCATTACCAATCCCATCATTATTGGTATAGCACTCGGGTGTGTTGCATCCCTGATTCGTCTTAAACTGCCTGTCATGGTAACTAAGACTTTGAATATGATTTCTGATGTGACGGTTCCTCTTGCACTTATTGCAATCGGCGCCGGTTTTACATTTGCAGGAGCTAAGGAGCGAAAGAGACCTGCTTGCTTTGCGACACTTATTAAGCTTGGTCTGCTTCCTATGGTTGTTATCCCGGCAGCTATATTCTTCGGGTATCACGATCAGGAACTTTTGGCAGTTATCATCATGAGCGCCGGCCCTGCGACTGCGACGGGTTACACGATGGCAAGAGAGATGAACAACGATTATGTGCTTTCGTCTTATATCATCGTGCTTACCACGATTTTTTCAGCGTTTACGCTTACAGGATGGATATTCTTAGCCAGATGTTTAGGTTGCCTTCACTGATAGGAGGTTCTTATGTATCATTTTATTCTTAATCCGAATGCTTCTTCCGGTAAGGGCAAGAAGGCATTTGACGAAATTAAGCCTATATTAGTCAGCCGTAATATTGATTACAGGTTTTACATTTTCGAGAACAGAGACGAGCTTGCTGAGACCGTAAGCACTTTGTCCTCTTCGACAAATGCCACTGTTAACCACATAGTTGTTGTGGGTGGAGACGGCACTTTAAACCTTGTTCTTAATTATATTGAAGATTTTACGAAGGTCAAACTCTCTGTATTACGAGTCGGGTCGGGCAATGATTTTGCAAGAAATGTCGGAGTCGGCAAAGACATAAAGAAGTACCTTATACATTTGCTTGATGAGCCTGAGATAGTCGAACTTGACTATGGGGTCGCAGAATACATTACAGAAGATGGTGAAGTTGTTAAGAGACGCTTTATTATCAGCAGTGGCATAGGGTATGACGCTGACATTTGCGAAGAGGCGTCAAGAAGCAGGCTTAAGAAGGTTCTTAACAACATTAAGCTTGGCAAGCTAGTCTACCTTCTTATTGGGCTTAAGCAGGTGTTCATCAAGAAGGGCGCTAAGGCTATTATATATTTTGATAACGGCAGAAAGATTCGTTTAAGAAGTATGTTCTTTGCTGTCGGAATGGTTCACAAGATGGAGGGTGGCGGAGTGCCGTTTTGCCCTTATGCAGACCCGCTTGACGGCAAGCTTGATGTCTGCGTGGTTAAGTCGGCTAATGTATTTAAATTATTGTTAGAGGTCGGACTTGTGTATATCAAGAAGCATTTGATATTTTCAAATATAACTAATTACAGATGTAGAAGTTACAGAGTTGCTTTGTCAAAACCGGAGTGGATTCACCTTGACGGTGAGACGCCTTGTAAGGTTAAGGGGGCAAAGTTTACCTCAAAGAGCGGTATAAGATTCGTGAGGTGATGATATGGGACTTTTTAAGAAGAAGGAAGTGTTAGCGTACGATAAAGAGCACGAGTATCCCGTTATAAGAAAGAGCATATGTACCGGTGAGCGCGTTTTTGGATTTAGAAGTATTGAGGATAACAAGTTTAGAGATGTCGCGCTTATAAGAAATGACAAGGAGCTTGAAGCAATTAAGGAGTCGTATTCAATTACAAATGATATTAAGGTAGAGTATTAAAAGAGGTGCACATAATGAAGACAAATGAAGACAGAATTATAAAGTCTGAATACAGCGAACTCATGGAGCAGGCGTACATTGACTATGCCATGAGTGTTATTATATCGAGGGCTTTGCCGGATGCAAGGGATGGTTTAAAACCTGTTCAGAGACGAGTTCTTTATGATATGAAAGAACTTGGAACTCACTACAACCAACCATACAGAAAATGCGCCCGTATCGTCGGAGATACGATGGGTAAGTATCACCCTCACGGTGACAGCTCAATCTATGACGCTTTGGTTGTTCTCACTCAGGATTTTAAGAAGGGTCAGCCTTTGGTCGACGGTCATGGTAACTTTGGTTCTATTGAGGGCGATGGCGCAGCTGCAATGCGTTATACCGAGGCGAGATTAACTAAGCTTACAGAGGAATACTATCTTGCTGATTTGGATAAAGATGTAATCAATTTTGTTCCTAATTTTGATGAGACAGAGAAGGAGCCTGAGGTGCTTCCTGTAAGGCTTCCTAACCTTTTGATAAATGGTGCCGAGGGTATTGCTGTCGGAATGACAACAAGCATCCCTACTCACAATCTTGCTGAGGTCTGTGACGCTGTCAAATGCGTGCTTAAAGATCCTGATGCTTCAACTAAGAAGCTTATGAAGTACATCAAGGGTCCCGATTTTCCGACCGGCGGTATCGTGGTAAATGAAGATGAGCTTTATGACATTTACGAAAGCGGAACCGGTAAGATTAAGCTTCGCGGCAAGGTTCAGGTTGAGGACCTTAAGGGCGGCAAGCAGCAGATAGTAATAACTGAGATTCCGTATACCATGATTGGTTCCGGTATAGGTAAGTTCCTTCAGGATGTTGCCTCACTTGTTGAGTCTAAGAAGATTACTGATATTGTTGACATTTCCAATATGTCCTCTAAAGAGGGTATCAGGATTGTTCTTGAGCTTAAGAAGGGTGCTAATGTCGACAATATCATCAACATTTTATATAAGAAGACTAAACTTCAGGATACTTTCGGTGTCAATATGCTTGCTGTTGTTGACGGCAAGCCTGAGGTTATGGGACTTAAGAGACTTATTGAGCACCATATTGATTTTCAGTTTGATGTCTGCACAAGAAAGTATAGAACCCTCCTTAACAAAGAGAAGGAGAAGGCTGAGGTTCAGGAAGGTCTTATCAAGGCTTGTGATGTAATTGATCTTATTATTGAGATTTTAAGAGGATCTAAGAGCAGGGCGCAGGTTAAGGCGTGCTTGATCGATGGAGAGGTTAAGGACATTAATTTTAAGTCTAATGCATCTAAGAAGGCTGCGATGGAACTTAATTTTACAGAGAAGCAGGCGGATGCAATTCTTGATATGAGACTTCATAAGCTTATCGGTCTTGAGGTTGACAAGCTTAAGTCAGAGTATGATGAGTCGCTTAAGAATATTGACATTTACGAGGATGTTCTTAACAACTATGATTCTATGGTTGACGTTATTTCTAAGGATTTGGATAATGCTAAGAAAGAGTACGGAAGAAAGCGTAGAACAGAGATTACAACAGCGTCTGAGATTGTTGTTGTCGAGGAAGAGATTAAGGAGATGGATGTGACCGTACTTATGGACAGGTTCGGTTACGCAAGGACTATCGACCGCTCGGCTTACGATAAGAATAAAGAGGCTGCGGACGAGGAGAACAAGTACATTATTCACTGCAAGAATACCGATAAGATTGTTATTTACACTGATCTTGGCAATCAGCATTTGCTTAAAGTGATGGACCTTCCTTACGGCAAATTCAGGTCTAAGGGTGTTCCTGTCGACAATATATGCGGATTTACATCGAGTGAAGAGCGAAGTGTCGGAGTTTACGCGCTTTCCGATGTGGTAAACAGATACCTTCTCTTTACTACCAAGAATGCTATGATGAAGGTTACATTTGGCTCGGAATTTGATGTGACCAGAAGAACGATTGCGGCTACCAAGTTAAATGAAGGCGATGCACTCGTGTCCGTTAAGCTTGTAAATGGCAACGAAGACTATGTTGTATTAGAGACCGAGGCAGGTTTCTACCTTAAGTTTGCATTTGACGAGATACCTCCTAAGAAGAAGGGGGCTGTCGGTGTAATAGGTATGAAGCTTTCGCAAAATGACGCTATCAACAATGTTTATGTTACGGCAGAGGGCGGAGAAGTTAAGGCTCCGGAGCCTGATGATGCGCCTTTACTTGATATGATGAATGCAGGCGAAACGGATGCTCAAGAGGAAAATGTTGTTTCTGATGTTGAGCCTGTTAATCCATATATGATTACTACGAGAAATGATAACGAACTTGATCTCTTGACATTGAGAGTCAACAAGCGAGGCGGAAAGGGTAGTAAGAAATAGGAGGTTAGATTATGAACGAGTTTAAGAGAGCGATTGCATTTTTATTGTGTGTGACAGTTGTTGTTGGCTTTTCAGGAGGATTAAGTGCCGCCGGTGAAACAGCATCCGACGATTCCTCTGCTAACGCTTCGGCAAATGCTTCAGCAGAGGCTATTACTACCGAAGCTACAACGACTGCGGTAGATATAGCAACTTCAATTGACGCGACAACAGAGGCTTCTTCTGATGCAACTACTGAAGCTGCAACGACAGAAGCTAAGCCGACAATCAAGTGGAAGAATAAGACAGAGTCGATAAAGGCGGGCAAGAGTTATACATTTAAGGCTGTGGTTACCGGAAGCGATGATGATATTAAGTACAGTGTAAGCAACACTAACGTTGCTACCATCAACGAGACTTCGGGTAAGTTAAAGGCTAAGAAGGTCGGCAAGGTTACTGTTACTGCCAAAGCAGGTAAGCTTACTGTAACTGTTGAGGTAACTGTTAAAGCGAAGAAGATTATCTGCCTTGATCCGGGACATTCAGGTTCTGTTGCCAAGGGAACCGAGCCGATTGGACCGGGAAGCAAGACTATGAAAGCCAAAGATAACAGCGGTACATGTGGTAACTACACTCATGTTCCTGAATATAAGCTCACACTTACTGTTGCCAAAAAGCTTAGAACAACCCTTATATCAAGGGGTTATAAAGTCGTTATGACAAGAAATGACAATAAGAAGTCGATTAGCTGCATAAAGAGGGCTAAAGTTGCCAACAACGCCAAGGCTAATGCTTATCTTCGTATTCATGCAGACAGCATCGGAAGTTCCGCTGTAAGAGGAATGAGCATGCATTACGCATCTACAAGTAACCCTTATATCGGCAAGAAATACGGAGCTGCCAACAAGAAGCTTTCTGCCGCAATCAAGAAGGGATTTGTCAAAGCGACAGGTTCTAAGGTTAGAGGCGGAGGACTTAATGCAAGAAACGATCTTACCGGTAATAACTGGGCATATTGTCCTACCACTCTTATCGAGATGGGATTTATGAGCAATCCTACAGAGGATAAATTAATGCAGACAGCCGCGTACCAGAAGAAGATGGTCAAAGGTATGGCGGATGGATTTGACATTTACTTTGGATATAAATAAATAGCGAACAAACCCGATATAGTCAGATTATATTGGGTTTGTTTTTTTATTGAATCTATATGTTGTATATTTTTTTATTTTTTGTTATACTATACAAAAATTTTTAGAAAGGAAGCAAGTGTGGTTATGTTAACTGCGGTACATCTTGAATTTAACCTGTTTAGTCTGTTTCTTGTTGGCGTTGTGATTAATCAGATTCATTTCAGTGTCAATAAACAGGCGTCAAGAAGGATATTCATGATTCTTGTAATCATGATTGCAGTTGCTTTGATAATAGATTCTTTTTGTATTATTTCGGACGGACGTCATTTTCCGGGAGCATTTCTTATTAATAGTGTATCTAACGCTTTCTATTTCGCATTGTGCTCTTTGGTTGGTTTTGTGTGGACTAAATATGTTATCATGCGTGTTATGTTAATACATAGCAGA
The DNA here is from genome assembly GCA_000621905.1 of Lachnospiraceae bacterium NC2004. Classification (GTDB taxonomy): domain Bacteria; phylum Bacillota; class Clostridia; order Lachnospirales; family Lachnospiraceae; genus NC2004. The sequence goes on along the minus strand of JHXB01000007.1, from coordinate 145,302 downwards.
AAACTTGATTTACTTCTGTCAATTCCTGCATTGGCAGCGACTGTACTTAGTTTTTTGTCAGTTAATTATGGTTTTATATTCTATATTGATGATGACAATTGTTATCAGAGAGGTTCATATTTTATAGTTCATTTGATAGTTTCGTTTGGTTATCTTGTTGCAGCATTTATCTATGTATTGGTACTTAGATTTACAGGCAGATACAGTTGTACAAAGCACACGATTAACCTAATCATGTTGTTTTACATTCTACCTTTGATTGGAAGTGTGTTCTCAACTGTGTATTCGACATCGCCGGGATTGTGGCCTGCAACGGCGCTCTCGATGGTTATGGTGTACATAGATATGCAGGATAGTGCTATCACAACAGATGGACTTACTGGCTTGAGCAACAGGAAGATTCTTAGCAATGTTTTCCGTAATTACAGCAAGGATATCTCCAAGGATAAGTTGCTGGTAACATTCATGGTCGATCTCAACAAGTTCAAGCAGATTAATGATACTCTTGGACATCTTATCGGAGATGAAGCTTTGGTCAATGCGTCGGGTATTTTAAAGCAGTTCGTCAGCGGTACTGATTTGATACTTGTAAGATATGGCGGAGATGAGTTCTTGATAATCGGTCTTCTTAATAACGAGAAGCAGGCGGAGGTATATAAGGATAAGCTCCTTACCTGTTTTGACAACTGGAACAAGGATAATGCAGGTAAGCCGTATCGATTGATGACGAGCATAGGATATCAGATATATCATGAAGGAGACAATTTGGAAGACCTCATTGAGAGGGCAGATAAGTCATTGTATAAAGACAAAAAGAAAGCGCACTCGAAGATGTAATCGAGTGCGCATTATTTATATCTTTATATCAATCCGAAATGCTCAAGTCCATTGTAGATTCCATCCTCATTGACATGGGTGGTAACATATTCCGATATCTCCTTGATATAAGAAACTGCATTGCCCATAGCAACAGAGTGAGCGGTGTACTTAATCATGTCGATGTCGTTGAAACTGTCGCCAAACGAATATGTGTTGTCGTAATCAATTCCTAGGTGTTCAATTGCTCTCTTGATACCCGTAGCCTTAGATACTTCCTTGCCTGGCATAATCTCTGCTACTGTACTCTTGGCATGAACAACTATGTTATAGTCAGTAAAATGATCTCTTATAACAGACTCGCTACTGTTTCTAAAATCAACGCTGTATTTGTTGACTCTCGAGTCTTGATTCAAATCTTCGAACTCTCTAAAAGTATCGGACAACTGAGCTTTTAAAGATTCGATGTACTTGTCATCCTCAGGGAAAAGCTTAGTATCAACATAGAGATAGTCGACACCTTCAAGAATAGCGCATATATCATGCGCTCTAAAGAAATCAGCGTCTTTTTTAAGTCTGTCCCAGGCAATCTCGTCAGAGTAGACGATATCACCAAGATATTCAAAATAAGTTCCACATCCTCCGACGATTCCGTCGAAGCCTATATCGAGAAGCTCTTTGGCAGTAATAGCTGAGCGACTTCTTCCACTGCATAAAAATGCCATGTGTCCGGCTGCTCTAAGCTTCCTGACCGCTTCCACGGTAGAGGGGATAATCTTCTGTTCGTAATCCCACAGAGTTCCATCTATATCAAAAAATACCGCGCTCTTATTCATGTGATTACGCTCCTAATGTCTGTAAAGCGTTAGAGCGGATAACGCACATATAGTGCTCTTCGAAATATGACTGAATAGCGTATGTGCAAGTAACTCTGCTTCCGTACTCAGACAAGCTGTTGATAAGCTTAGAGAACTTGTCGGTAGGGATGTTGTTAGATGTTATCACGAGATAATAGTCACCGTTTAACATATCCTTATATAAGGTGTTGTCTGCGTTGCATTGTCCTATAAGCATTGTAGCTGCGTTGCAGACATCGTCAAGCTTTCTGAACTTGAAGATAGCCATATGGAACCTTGGCTTCTGTACATTGCCGTCTCCATTAGCTGCAACCTTCTTGGCGCTCTGATCAAGAGGAATGAAGTTATCGGTCTTATCATCCTCTTCGCTGGCAGATCTTGAAAGTCCTTCAACGGCGTGCTTAACAGCATTTCTGATAACATTGAGTATCTCTTCAGGAGCACTGCCACCCTCGTCGATATGAGTCTCAACTTTGATTTCGATATTGTCGGGATCTGCTTCGTTCATTTCGAATGTGTTATCTTGCTGTTCTTCCTCATCCACTTTGGTTACGAATAAAATGATACTGTCAGGACCGATAGGAACAGCTTCTATCATAAGAGGAAAGTTGTCGGCTTCAAATCCTACTTCATCTTCAGCCTGGAGCATTATGTCTCTGAAAAATGCCCTGGCTTTCTCTGAGCCGTATGCAAATTCGGTAAGAACCAGATTATGATCCGCGAGATCTTCCTGATTCAAGGTGAACTTAATCTTATTCTCATTAATACGCTCTATCTTCATTCCACATCATCCTTATCAAATATATATAACCTTCTTATTGTAATACGTTGTCTTGCATGTACTCGTTGATTGTGTCACATAAGTCATCTGCATCCATTCCATGAACAGCTGCGGCCTCCTCTAATGTCTCCATCTGTGAAGCTGGGCACATAATACAGCCCATTCCTGAAGCCATAAGTACTGAAGCGTTCCCTGGATTCATAGCGATGATATCGCTGATCAACATGTCTTTATCCACTGTGAGTGCAGTCATATCCGCACCTCCATTCATTATAATGTATCGGCTAATGTGTAACATTAGTTAAACAATTATAATACAAGGTGTAAATAAATTCAAGACGGCACTATCAAGGTAATTATACTAAAAAAATGCAGTAAATACCATAGTTTTTTGCATTTGACTGTTAAGATGTATACAAAAAACTTAACGAAATATGGTAATTATCGCTAACATTTGCAAAAAGGTTACAAATGTATTAAATAAAATACACAATCAAAGGTCGATTATCGTTGACGCTATCTAAAAGTTTTAATATAATTATATCAGTATCTAAGATATGCGGTTGGTATTCTTAATGAATACTTTTCGGGGAGTTCCTTATAGGTTGCGTATTTGGAGCTTTTTGGAGCGCATATCTTTGTTATCACTAATTTATACATTTTTAAAGGAGGATTTTTTCAAAATGAACATGAATTCAGAAGCATGGAATGGTTTTGAGGCTGGTCAGTGGCAGCGTGACATCAATACCAGAGATTTCATCCAACACAACTACACTCCATATGAGGGAGACGAGGAGTTCCTGGCAGGTCCTACCCAGAACACCAAAGATCTTTGGGATATGGTTATGGATTTATCTAAGAAGGAGCGTGAGGCAGGCGGTGTTCTTGATATGGATACCAAGGTTGTTTCAACACTTACCTCACACGGTCCTGGATACCTCGACAAGAATAAAGAGACTATCGTTGGTTTCCAGACAGATGCTCCTTTCAAGAGAGGTATGAATATCTATGGTGGTGTTCGTATGGCTGTTAAGGCTTGCGAGGACAACGGATATACAGTAGACCCTGAGATTGTTGAGTTCTTCACTACTCACAGAAAGACACACAACGCAGGTGTATTTGATGTATATGATCCAGAGATTCGTGCTTGCCGTTCTAATCACATCATTACCGGTCTTCCGGATGCTTATGGTCGTGGACGTATTATCGGCGATTATCGTAGAGTAGCACTTTATGGTACAGATTATCTTATCGAGGACAAGAAGGCTCAGAAGGAGTCATTCGGAAGAGTTTATACAGATGATGTTATCCGCGGTAAGGAAGAGATTTCAGAGCAGATTCGTGCTTTACAGGAATTAACCAAGATGGCTGAATCTTACGGCTTCGATATTTCTAAGCCAGCTAAGAACGTTCAGGAAGCAATCCAGTTTGTATACTTTGGATATTTAGGAGCAGTTAAGGAGCAGAACGGTGCTGCTATGTCATTAGGCCGTACCTCTACCTTCCTTGACATTTATGCACAGCGTGACCTTGAGAACGGTACATTTACAGAGGAGCAGATTCAGGAGTTCGTTGACCACTTCATTATGAAGCTTCGTTGCGTTAAGTTCGCTCGTACACCTGAGTACAACAGCATTTTCGCTGGTGATCCAGTATGGGTTACCGAGTCTCTTGGTGGTATGGGTGTAGATGGACGTACTCTTGTTACTAAGATGAGCTTCCGTTACCTTAACACTCTTAACAACCTTGGTGCAGCTCCAGAGCCTAACCTTACTGTTCTTTGGTCTAACCACCTTCCAACAGCTTGGAAGAAGTTCTGTGCTAAGATGTCTATCAAGTCATCTTCTATCCAGTATGAGAACGATGAGCTTATGAGACCTATCCATGGTGATGATTACGGTATTGCTTGCTGTGTATCTTCAATGAGAATCGGTAAGGATATGCAGTTCTTCGGAGCACGTGCTAACTTGGCTAAGTGCTTGCTTTACGCTATCAACGGTGGTGTTGATGAGATTACTAAGGTTCAGGTTGGACCTGCATATCGTCCAATCACTTCTGAGTACCTTGATTATGATGAGGTTCTTGACAAGTACAAGACAATGATGAAGTGGTTAGCTGGTGTTTATGTAAGTGCTCTTAACATCATCCACTATATGCATGATAAGTACGCTTATGAGCGTATTCAGATGGCACTTCATGATCGCGACGTTAAGAGATATTTCGCAACCGGTATCGCTGGTCTTTCAGTTGTTGCTGATTCACTTTCAGCTATCAAGTATGCTAAGGTTAAGACAGTTCGTGATGATGACGGAATTGTAGTTTCTTATGAGACAGAGGGAGATTTCCCTAAATATGGTAACAATGATGACAGAGTTGACTCAATCGCTGTTGAGCTTGTAACATTCTTCATGAACGAGATTCGCTCTCACCATGTATATCGTAACGGTGTACCTTCAATGTCAGTTCTTACAATTACTTCTAACGTAACATACGGTAAGAACACAGGTGATACGCCTTGTGGACGTAAGAAAGGTCAGCCTCTTGCTCCTGGTGCTAACCCAATGCACGGTAGAGATACTCACGGAGCAGTTGCTTCACTTTCTTCAGTTGCTAAGCTTCCTTACAAGGACAGCCAGGATGGTATTTCTAACACCTTCAGTATTATTCCTAATGCTTTGGGTAAGGATACTGTTATTGCAGGAGATCTTTAATATTCAATATAAGTGAAAGCATGCATTGATTGACTATTAAGAAGGAGGAGTTAGAATGTCTGATGCGAATTCACAGGTAGATGATATCGTGGCTATGTTGGACGGCTTTATGAGTAGAGGCGGCGGCCACATGAATGTGGACGTGAACGGAACCTCGAATGAGAAGGAAGTCGAGGAGCTCGGTTGCATTGACTGTGCGAAAGGCAATCTTTCGTGTCAGGCCCCGACTCTCCTTGAGGGAATGGACGATTATTCATCATACGAGAACGATAAGATTAAAACAATTTAGGAGGAATTTATTATGTCACAGCCAACAGAGAATCAGGTAGATAACCTGGTAAATTTGCTTGATGGTTACACCGAGAAAGGTGGATATCATCTTAATGTCAACGTACTTAACAGAGAGACCCTTTTGGATGCTCAGGCTCATCCTGAGAACTATCCACAGCTTACTATCCGTGTTTCAGGATATGCTGTTAACTTCATCAAGCTCACTAAAGAGCAGCAGGATGACGTTATCTCACGTACTTTCCATGAGTCTCTTTAATTGATTGTAACTTGTGCGGAGGAAGTTATCTTCCTCCGCTTTTTTTAGGAGGATACTAATATGAAAGGATATATACACTCAGTAGAGACCTTCGGTACAGTTGATGGTCCGGGTGTAAGATACGTCATATTTGCACAGGGATGTCCCATGAGATGTCTGTATTGTCATAACCCTGACACCTGGAAGCCGGGCATAGGCGAAGAGAGAGAAACAGATGACCTGATTAAGGATTTTGAGGACTACATCCCTTACTACGGTACTGAGGGCGGAATCACCGTTACGGGTGGAGAGCCGCTTATGCAGATTGATTTTGTAACTGAGCTTTTTGAGAAGGCGAGAGCTAAAGGATACCACACCTGTCTTGATACTTCAGGTATTATGTTTGATGAGGACAATCCGGAGATTATGGCGAAGTTTGATAGGCTCATGAAGTCCACATGCCTTGTGCTTCTTGATATTAAGCACATCGATGACGAAGAGCACAAGAAGCTTACATCCCACTCTAACAAGAGGATTTTAGCATTTGCCAAATACTTAGACAGAATGAATATAGATGTGTGGATAAGACATGTTGTAGTTCCGGGAATTACATACAACGAAGAGTATCTGACAAGACTTGGCGAGTTTTTGGGATCGCTTAATAACATCAAGGCCTTAGATGTACTTCCTTACCACACTATGGGTGTTGTTAAATACGAGAATCTTGGCATGGAATATCCGCTTAAGGGAGTGGAGCCTTTGCCACATGATGATGGTAAGAAGGCAAGAGATATAATAAGAGCTGCTTATCACAGAGTTAAGGGCGATTAAGACTAACTATTGTTCAATAAAATAACAAATGTTAGGCATCTCTAAGCTATTGAATTATAACCATTTATATGATAAAGTTATAACAGTTTTGAGCGATAATTCGCTTGTAATTTCTTGAATAAGGAGGACGACATTATGGCATATGTTATTAACGACGGATGCGTTATGTGTGGAGCTTGCGAGGGAGCTTGCCCTGTAGGAGCTATCAGCGCAGGTGCTGACAAGTATGAGATTGATGCAGATACTTGTATCTCATGTGGAGCTTGTGCAGGATCATGCCCAACAGGCGTTATCTCAGAAGAGTAATTTAGTAGAATTAAGGTGGCTGTTTATCAGCCATCTTTTTTTTGTGCAAAAAAATAAAAGTGCAGAAATGAATAGAAATTCGTACTTTATTCGACCTTATTCGACCAAAAAGTGCAGAAATGGATAGAAATTCGTACTTTATTCGACTTTTTTGCTATTTTTTAACAACTAACAGGTTTTGGACAAGTTGTAATCGGTCATTTACAATATCTATGAAAGCATTTGAGTTGTAAGCAGGATTACTGGAGAATCACCTTGTTATGTTCGAAGGCGGGATGGTCAACTTGATTGCTGTTGGGATGTATTTATCACACGCGATGAGTTTGTAGCTTTAATTATGTCGCGCTTCCCGTAATATTAAGGTCGAAAGGAGGGAGGATGAACACCCTTTTGATGTAAAAGACTATACCGGTACAAAACATCTTAGCGTAAAGGGTTTTTACTTTTGAATTATATTGTGTAGGGCATGCCCTATTTAAAGTTTCCATTTATGCGTCAACATTAACAAATGTTGGCGCGTTTTATATAATAATATATACTTGCTTTTATTACTATAAAAGCGTTATACTTATCTATATATGTGCTAAGGATTGGTTATTTATGGAGACGAAGGTTTTAAAGATTGCTTTAGACAATCTTTCACAATATGAAGAAGAGCTTGAATTAGCGGCCGCTTGTATCAGAGAAGGCGGACTCGTTGCATTTCCTACGGAGACAGTTTATGGATTGGGCGGAGATGGTCTTCTTAAGGAGGCCTCTAAGAAGATTTATGCCGCTAAGGGTAGACCTTCTGACAATCCTTTGATTATACATATTTCTGATTTTGATGATGTCTATAAGTTGGCGTCTGAGGTTCCTGACAATGCTAAGAAGCTTATGAAGGCTTTTTGGCCGGGCCCGGTCACTCTTATATTTAAGAAGAGTGATATTGTTCCTTATGAGACAACAGGCGGTCTTGACACTGTGGCGATAAGATTTCCTATACATCCTATTGCGAGAGAACTTATTAGAAGGTCGGGACGATATATTGCCGCACCGAGTGCCAACCGTTCTGGAAGACCAAGTCCTACGAGAGCAGAGCATGTCGTCGAGGATTTGTCGGGCAATGTAGATGTTATTATTGACGGTGGTGCTGTTGACATCGGTTTAGAGTCCACTATAATAGATATGACGGCAGATGTCCCGACTATTTTAAGACCGGGATTCGTGACAGACGACATGATAAGAGAGGTTCTTGGCAATGTTATCTACGATCCTGCCATCCTTGCCAAGGGTATTGATGAGCACATGGTTGCCAAGGCTCCGGGCATGAAATATAAGCACTATGCGCCTAAGGCTCCGCTTACGATTATTGAGGGAGACAGTGAGGAGGTGCTGTCTTCATTTGACAGAATGATTAAAGATGACAGGTCTAAGGGACTTAAGGTAGGGGCGATAGTCACTGACAATATAATTGATAAGATAGATGCCGACTCGGTTATTTCTTTAGGGGATAGAGATGACTATAAGGCGGTATCTCACAATCTGTTTGCTTCGCTAAGGCAGATGGATACTGATGGGGTCGATGTCATTTACTCGGTTAGTTTTTCTGATAAAGCGCTTGGTATGGCGATTATGAACAGACTTCTTAAGGCGGCGGGTTATAAAGTGCACCATTCTTCTTGATTTGAGGTATTTCGTTATGGCATATTGCGTTTTGTTTGTCGGTAGCGGCGATGCTGGCAGAGAGATAATGGCTAAAGCTATTTTAGATAATTACATAAAGGTTAACGGCTTAGAGGGCATGGAAGTCAAGGCGAGAGGGCTTGTTGTGCTTTTTCAGGAGCCGGTTAATTCTAAGATTGCAACTATTTTGGAGAATAACAGTCTTACTATGGAGTACGATTGTGTTTTCCAACTTGAACAGTCGGATATCGACACGGCTGACATTGTGATTACTATTGATGCCAAGCAGAAGGAGAGGGTCATCAATAATTACAATGATGTCAAGGAGATTTATTCTCTTAAGGAGCTTGCCGATGAAGAAGGGACTGTCTTAGATCCGTATGGCAAGGACCTTATGGATTACGAGTATTGTTACAGAGAGCTGGACAGACTTGTTGAGAAGTGGTTTATCAGCAAGTTAGTGAAGCTTTGATTATATTATTTTAGGAGGATTTTAGATTATGATAGCTATTGCGTGCGATCACGGAGGATATCAGTTAAAACTTGAGGTTATGAAGCATTTGGATGCAAGAGGCATCGAATATAAGGACTTCGGATGTGACAGTGAGGAGTCTGTTGATTATCCTGAATTTGCTCACAAGGTTGGTAATGCAATTGTCAGCGGTGAGTGTGAACTTGGCATTTTGATTTGCGGTACCGGTATTGGTATGTCTATTGCTGCTAATAAGATTAATGGTATAAGAGCTTCGGTGTGCAACGATTGCTACACTGCAGAGCTTACGAGAGAGCACAATGATGCCAATATTCTCGCTATGGGAGCAAGAGTTATCGGAGTTGGAGTTGCACTTAAGGTTGTAGATACTTTCCTTGATACTCCATTTTCAAATGACGAGAGACATTTAAGAAGAATTGCTCAGATAGAGAGGGTTTAATTATGACAAAGGAAGAGATTTTTCCGTACATAGACCACACCTTGCTTAATCCTGTTGCGACATATGATGAGATTAAGACTTTGTGTGATGAGGCTACCGAGGCTAAGACTGCGTCGGTATGTATACCGCCTTGTTTTATCAAGAGGGTTAGAGCAGACTATCCTGACCTTAACATTTGTACTGTTATCGGGTTCCCTTTAGGATACAATTCGACTGAGGTCAAGGTTTACGAGACTGAGATTGCAGTTAGAGACGGAGCAGACGAGATTGATATGGTTATCAATCAAGGTGACGTTAAGATGGGACAGTTTGTCAAAGTTAAGGAAGAGATAGAGAAGGTCAAGAAGGCATGTAACGGTAAGCTTCTTAAGGTTATCGTTGAGACCTGCAATCTCACTGAGGGTGAGAAAGTTGCTATGACTCAGGTTGTTATGGAATCGGGTGCCGACTTTATCAAAACCAGCACAGGTTTTGGTTCGGGCGGTGCGACCAAGTCTGACGTTATGCTTTTTAAGGATATGATTGGAGACAAGATCAAGATAAAGGCAGCGGGCGGAGTTAAGACCAAGGAAGATTTAGAAGATTACATTGAGCTCGGTTGCTCGAGGATAGGTACATCCTCAGCACTTAAGCTACTTAGCGCCGAGGAGGACTAATAGTGAAACACATAATCCTTAGGATTTTACTGTTTATTGTATGCTTCATCGGAGGCATATTCGGAATTAACAGATTGCTAGGTGGTGACTCAGGTGACTACTCTATGGAGATGGATCCTGCGACATTGCCTGTTATTTATGCAAATGTTACCGATACCAACATCAACCCTATGCATGGATATACTTCAGATATCGATGCCTCTTTGTTGCGCAATTCTATTACCCCAATGGTTGACAATAAGATAAGTTTGGTTATTGATCAGAATCGATATGAGGTTAATAAGCTTCATTACGAAGTCAGAAGTGATGATGGTTCATCTCTTGTTGAAGACGGCGATATAGACGGCTTTAAGACCAACAAGAAGGGATATAAGACGGTCAGCCTTAAACCGAGAATGCAACTTAAGACTGACAGAGGCTATCTTTTAAAGCTTGTAATAGAGAACAGCGGCGTTAGCATTTGCTATTATACACATATCGTTAATAAGGGTAAGCTTCACTTAGAGAAGGAGCTTAAGTTCATAACAGACATGAACAAAGCGTTGCTCGACAAGAATGAGGCACTTAATTATCAGCAATACCTCGAGAGTGATCCGGGTAAGGTCAGCAATGATCTTGGCAATATTACGATAACAGATAGTTTCGAGTCTATTACTTATGCGGACATGAAGCCGCAATTCTTATATAATCCTACTCCGATTATCACGGAGGTCGGTGAAGACACCTTAAGTGTCAGGATGAATTTCTACATTATGGCAGAGAGTTCTAAGAGTGTGACTGAGTATTACGAGGTTACGGAGGACTACAAGGTCAGGTTCTCTACGACCAGAATGTATCTCCTTTCTTTCAACAGAAGTATCAGTTCATCTTATGATCCTGCATTTACAAGCTCTACCAACAACGGGCTTAAGATGGGAATTAGCAGTCAGTCGACGGTGCCGTATGTCACTGCCAATGACAATAGGCTTATTGCATTTGTCAAGAACAGAGAGCTTTATCTGTACGATTATCAGCATGTTCAAATGTATAAGATATTCTCGTTTATGCAGGGCGAGTACTCTAATATTTACAGTAATTATAACCAGCATGATATACAGCTTATCTCGCTTGATGATAAGGGTAATCTGTCATTTGCCGTACACGGCTACATGAACAGGGGAAGGCACGAGGGACAGAATGGTGTACTCTTTTATAAGTACGACATGGATGACAAGCAGATTATCGAGGAGGCGTTCATTCCTACCAAAGAGCCGTTTTCAACGCTTAAAGAGGATGTCAAGGATGTCTGCTACATGAATGACAATCAGGATGTGTATCTTGTCCTTTCGGGAGTTCTTTATGTGGTTCACATGCAGGAGCGCAGGTTTGAAGTGCTTATGGAGAAGGTTACGAGCGACAGAGTTGTATCTTCGGCGGATCATCATTTGCTAGGAGTAATCAACGTCGACAATCGCTCGATTAAAGTTATGAATTTGTCGGATGACAAGTCGATGACGGTCTCGGCTGATGCCAATGACAGGCTTAAGGTTGTTGGGTTTGTGTCTAATGATTTGGTGCTCGGTAAGATTCATGAGGACGATATTGTCGTTGAAAATGAGAGAGAGATAGCGCCGGTTTACGAGGTTGACATTGTTAACTGGGACGGCAAGGTTATTAAGAGCTACGAGCCGCCTTCTTCTAACAAGTTCATTATGGATGTCAACGTTACGGGTAACTTGGTTGAGATTGTACTTTCTAAGAAGCGTAAAGATACATTTGTAAGTGCCGGAAGTGATTGGATCATGAGCAACGATGATGATGAGAAGGATACAGTGACTTTAGATTACATTTACAATACGGTAAGGTATAAGGAGCTTTACATTATCTATCCTAACAACCTTTATATCAATGATATTCCGGAGCTTGCGCTTGCTAAAGAGACAAGAATTGATGACAATAGGATGTTTGAGATAGATTCGGATGCTACAGGTTCCCTTAAATACTATGTTTATGAGAATGGTGAGATTGTCGCATCGGTTGAGTCTGTTGTCGAGGCTGTTGACAAGGCCTACGAGAGCGGCGGAGGTGTAATCACCAGCAAGCAGAAGACAATCTGGGAGAAGTCAGGTATTCAAGAGTATGCGACTGTAGGTGATGATGTTTCGCTGATCGGTTCGTCTGCCGAGGATTCTTTAAAGGCATGTGTTGGCATGATACTTAGCTTTGAGGGCAAGGATGTGACCCTTAAAGAGCTTAAAGAGTCGGACGATGACATTTTCACAATTATAAATGACGAGATTGGTTGTGACTTGATTGATTTCAAGGGATGTACCATGGATGAGATGATGTATTACATCTGTAAGGGACATCCGGTTATCGCAAAGCTTGATGGTCATCACGTGCTCTTAACAAGCTTTAACAGTGATAGAATCAGGTATTACGACCCGGTTAAAAACGAGGTTGTCGTTACTTCTTACAGCGATGTTAATGACAAGATTAAATCGGGTGGAAATGTATTCTATGGGTATGTGAGATAATATATTACAATATTATTAAAAAGGTATTTTGTTGTAGTATTTTTATTGAAAATAGGATATAATCAGTATATCGGGGAAAAGTTATAAATAACATTATTGTTATGGATGGAGGCTGATTATGAAAGTACATTTTCGTGCGGAATTTGCTAGAGATTGGGTCATGACCCGCGAGAACACGATGGGTAAGAATCCAATCAACCATTTGAGGGAGTGTGTTCAGCAGATAATTGGTCCTAGCGGGAACATCAAGACGTTGGATTCAGGTTATACAGACTGTAACCTTATGCTCATTTTTGATGAGATTGATTATGAAGTCTTTGAGATGAAGTTGTGGCAGGTGTTGGAGGACGAGTTCCAGATTGGTAAAGGATCTAGGGAAGCTAACATTCGCTACGAGAAGATTATGGAGAAGGAAGAGGCGGAAGAGGTCAAGAAAGCAGAGATGCTTGCAGCGATTCAGCCTAAGGTTGACAGTCTTCTTTCATGTGCGCCATATAAGGAACTTCTTCATGAGATTAACACTATAGCGCCACAGGTTACATCTCTTGGCGTTCAGCGTATATTTAACTCAAGAGCATATCTCTTTTCGGTTGATGAGGGTTGTGGATATACTACGTACCTCAATATATTTGCCAATCTTGTAGAGAGTCTTGAATTGTTTGAGTTTACTGATGATTCAAGAGTTATTGAGACTGTAGTTGAATATAACGACAAGGATCCATGGCTTCAGTACAATGCAATCGGTAAGTTTAGAAATAAGCTTATAAGCTTTGATATAAGTCAGTGGGTTGAGCATTTAGATGAGCCTAACTTCAAGAGATTTTTGAGAAAGCTTCGCTCGATCCAGAAGGATTATATTTATGTGTTCCGTATCCATTACACTGAAGAGCCTTTATTATCAAGGGTTTATCAGGTTCTAAGTGATGCACTTTACACCAAGAGCGTTGTATTTCCTCAGTTTACTTACAAGGAATACTTTGAATTTGTATCGCAGCCTCTTGGCAAGTACGGTTTTTCGGTATCTGATGATGCCAAGGATGAGTTCAATAAGAAGGTTCTTGACGAGAAGAGCAAGGGAGACTTCTATGGACTTAGAACCATGCGTAAGATTGCGTATGAGATGATGTATCGCAAGATGCTTAATAACGCTATCAACAATGGTAACAGCATGATTATTCACGCTGACGACCTTGAAGGATGGGCATAAGATAACAACGAAAGAAGTGAATAGTTTTGCGTGATATGTATGAGGAGGTTCTCGACATCGGTGTTGAGGAGCTACATGCTAAGATAAAAGACAGTGTAATTGATGACTGTAAGGACAATGTTAAGGCCAATAAGGAACGTGGCATTTTCATGGGTAAGGTTGGAGCTAAGAAGTTCTACATCATTTTTAAGCCGGCATATATGTTTACCATCAAGTATCTGACTGTTATGAATGCAGATATTGAAGGTACAGATGATGGTAAGACGAGGCTTAGGTATCGTTTCAAGAAGTTTAAGGGTGCGATTATATTCTCATCCACACTGCTCATAGTTGCTACATTGCTTGTAGCACTGGCACTTATCAACGCTGACTTTAATGGTGTTGTATATACTTGCATCATAGGATTCTGGCTTTTGTGTGCCATCATTTACATGTTGTCTATGATTACTTCTAAAGCTTCAAGACTCAGACTACTAGAGTTTATAGAGGGTCTGGCTAAATAAGAGATAACAAAAGGCTGTCTTACCGACAGCCTTTAATGAGTTTTTGAAAAAATAGAAAAACCACTCTATTAGCGGGGGGGAGAGTGGCTTTTCATCTATCTAATAGGGAGCAAATACCTTTAGAACATGCGAACTAAAGAGTATTTGTTGTGATTAGCTTATTAACTTATGAACTGATTATAGCATACAAGGTTACGCTTTTCAAGACTAATAATCAATATTTTTTTAAAAAATTCACAAAGAAATGTGTTTCATAAGTTGACTAGGGACTATATATTGTGGTAGAACATAATAGGGCATTTGCTGAAATTTGCATAAAACTACATATTATAGTATATATATTATTGAGGTGATTTCATGGCTAAGAAGAAGAGAAGAAAGAAATTCAAGGTACTTACCTTGCTGTTTCAGACATTTTTTATTGTGGCGTTTATGGCGTGTGTTGCAGTTGCAATGGCTATATATGCCAAGTATGGACAGAAGGTGTTGTCTTTATATGCTGACGCTCAGACTGTCGTAGAGGGTTCGACCGAGGATGACTTTAAGACTTCGGAGACAAGTCTTGTGTATGACGCCAAGGGCGATCTTCTTAAGACTCTTAAAGGAGAGAGAGATACATACTATCTTGATTCCGGCAGCATTCCTGAAGATGTTAAGAATGCATTTGTTGCAATAGAGGACAAGAAGTTCTATCAGCACAATGGTATTGATGTAAGGCGTATAGCGGGTGCGTTAGTAGCCAATGTGCGAGGCGGTGGTATTTCACAGGGTGGTTCTACCATTACTCAGCAGCTTGTCAAGCTTACCTACCTTGACTATACTGACCAGAGTTATGAGCGTAAGATTAAAGAGGCGTTTATCTCTGTAGGTATTGAGAAGAAGTACAGCAAGGACGAGCTTTTAGAGTATTATATCAATGATATTAACTTTGCCAATGGTTACTACGGTATTCAAGCAGCGGCTAACGGATATTTCAGAAAGAGCGCAAGTTCGCTTACACTTTCTCAGATAGCGTTTCTTTGTGCTATTCCTAACAGCCCTGAGGAGTTTAACCCTTACACCAACAAAGACAATACTTTGATGAGAAGGGATCTCATCCTAAAGGCGATGCTTAAGGATGGCTATATAACTAAAGACCAGTATGATCAGGCTGTTACAGAGGAGATTAAGCTCAAGAAGAAGAAGAAAGTTAAGGTTAACAGCGTTGATTCATTTGTTATGGATTGCGCTACCAAGTCTCTCATGAAGGTTAGAGGCTTTGAATTTAAGTATTCATTTGACTCAGATGTAGAGAAGGATTTGTACAACTCAGAGTACAATGAGATTTATAACCAGTGTCAGGCTTCACTTTACACCAACGGTTATCGTATCTATACCTCTATAGATCCTGCCAAACAGAAGCTGTTGCAGGCCACCGTTGATGAGAAGATGGCACCATTTACCGATACATACGGTGATGAGGAGAAGGTATATGACATGCAAGCTACAGCGACCTGTATTGATAACTCTACTGGAAGGGTTGTTGCTATTGTCGGTGGTCGTAGTCAGAAGCTTGAAGGATATACTCTTAACAGAGCTTTCCAGAGTTACAGACAGCCGGGAAGTTCGATAAAGCCTGTTATTGTCTACACTCCTGCGCTTGAGAGAGGATATACACCTGATACCATAGTTGTCGATAAGCAACTTAAGGAGAAGGATGCGCCTAAGAACTCGAGCGGCGGATATAGAGGTAAGATGAAGTTAAGAAATGCTGTTGAGGCTTCGCTCAATACAGTTGCATGGCAGGTTTACAAGGATGTAACTCCTGAGCGTGGTATTCAGTACCTTCTTAATATGCATTACAACAAGATTGCAAGCACTGACTATGTTATGGCTACTGCTGTCGGTGGATTTACATATGGTACCAATACATTAGAGCAGGCTTCCGCTTATTGTACCATTGCCAATGAAGGTAAATATCGTGAGCCTACTTGTATCGTTACAATAACTGATTCAAACGGAGAGGTTATTGTATCGGATGAGCAGGAAGAGACAGAGATATACAAGAAGAACGCAGCTCTTATGATGGTCGATATTCTTAAGGGCGTATTAATTCGCGGTACTGCTGCAGGTAACGCATTGAGCAACAGAATGCCTTGTGCAGGTAAGACCGGAACAACTGATGATATGAAGGATGGCTGGTTCTGTGGATTTACTAAGTATTACACGACCTGTGTATGGGTAGGCTGCGACAATCCTAAGAAGATTCCTAACCTTTACGGAGCTACATATCCGTTAAGTATCTGGAAGCCATTTATGGAAGAGATTCATAAGGACCTTGAGCCTTTGGACTGGGATGCTTACCAGAAAAAGAAGAGCACCAAAGATTACAAGAAGAAGGATAAGGACGACGATGCCGTCATCACCGCTCCTAAGAACAATGATGATGATGATGTAGATGATGTAGATGTGGATGATCCTATCGATGTGGTCGATCCGGAGGAACCTGATACTCCTGAGGAACCGGTAGTTACCGAGGCGCCACCAGCTCCGGAGAATCCTAAGAAGGATGATACTCCTAGCGAACCTTCGGATCCGGTAGAGCAACCGGCTGAATAAGATACAATAAAAGCGTATGGCGAAAGCCATACGTTTTTATTAGTTAAATTAATTTACCAGTGGGGCCTGTCCCCACTGGTAAGTTAGTTATATTCTATTAATCGATGTAACCGCCATTCTTGTTGTACTGCTCGATACGTTTCTGGATACGCTCGGTTGGGCTAAGAAGGTTACTTATTGAAGCGTCATGGTTCAAGTTGTCGATGATAAGCGCGATGTACTTGCTAAGATCTGCGCTCACATACCAGTCTCTCTCGAATAACTCAGGCTTCTGATATACAAGATTGGTTGTGATAACCTTTTCGATAATTCCCTCTTCCACACATTTGTCAAATACGCCAAGGCCATTAGTGAAGAGACCAAATGTTGATATTGCGTAAACACGATTAGCATTTCTTCTCTTGAGTTCTCTTGCAACATCTATCATACTCTCGCCTGATGAAATCATATCATCGACAATCAATACATCTTTGCCGGTAAGGTCGTCACCCAAGTACTCATGAGCGATAATAGGATTCTTACCATTGACGATAGTCGTGTAATCTCTTCTCTTGTAGAACATACCAACATTGATGCCGAGGACGTTAGCGAAGTAGATTGCTCTACCCATAGCTCCCTCATCCGGGCTTATTACCATAAGGTGATCCTTGTCTAACTTAAGGTCGTTGGTAGATCTAAGTAATGCCTTGATAAACTGATATGTAGGCATGATATTTTCAAAACCGCTGCTTGGTATAGCGTTCTGTACACGAGGGTCATGTGCGTCAAATGTTATAATGTTGTCAACGCCCATTGCAGTAAGCTCCTGAAGAGCGTTAGCAGCGTCTAAAGACTCGCGGCTTGTTCTTCTGTGCTGTCTGCTCTCGTATAAGAAAGGCATGATAACAGTAATCTTACGAGGTTTACCTGCTGCTGCAGCAATAATACGCTTAACATCTGAGAAATGATCATCCGGAGACATTGAATTCTCCATACCACAGAGCTTATACTTGATGCTGTAGTTGGTAACATCTACTAAAATGTAAAGATCGCAACCTCTGACTGACTCGTGAATAACACCCTTGGCCTCGCCTGAACCGAAACGTGGGCAGTCAGCGTCTAAAAGGTAGGTATCTCTCTCATATCCATGAAAGGCTACAGTAGACTTGTTCTCGTTTTGGCGTTCCTTTCTCCACTGAACCAAGTACTTGTCTACCATCTCTCCAAGCTCTTTGTGACTCTTATGTGCAACAATTTCGAGTCTTCCGACAGGAATAGTCTGCAAATGTGTGTCTTTTGGCATGTTTTCATCCTCCGTAATTATATGAATTATATGTTGTTAAAGAGATATAAATCTCAAAGCCATATCATATCTTAACTTATTGAAATGATAAGTCAATAGAAATATTGTACAGAATTAAAAATTTCTTTTGACTAATCTTATATCATTTCCAAAAAGCTTGATAACTCTGTAGTTTTCAAAAATCCTCGATGCGATTCTCGAAGAGTAATTCTCGCCAATCTGGTTGATACCCAAATTGGTTGAAATAATTGTGCTTAAGCCCTGATTAAGCCTGTTGTTGATAAGGCTAAAAAGTGTCGAATCAACAAAACCTGAGTTTAATTCAGTTCCGAGATCGTCGATGATCAAAACCTTACTGTTAACAATATCTTTGTAAGAGATATCGCCGGACGATGGTCTGTTAAATGTGTGATCGCCCATAATCTCGAACAAATCCGCTGCAGGCAGGTAACACACCATGTGTGCATCCTTTATAAGCTCGCTTACAATAGCGGTCGTGAGGTAAGTTTTACCAACTCCCGTAGGTCCTGTAATCAGCATATTCTCATTAGAAGGGTATCCTTTGACAAATGAAACCGCCTCGTCATAAGCAGCTTTAGCCGCATCTTTTGGAGAAATGCCGTTATCATTAGCCTTATCACTGTAATAATCAAATGTGAAGTTTGAAAATGTATCCTTGCCAATCCTGTCCCTGATAGGAGATCGCTTAATCATAAGTTCGGCTTTAAGCTTGATAAAGCAGGTGCAAAGGGTTCCGTTTTCAAGATATCCGGTGTCTCTGCATTTGTCACAATGATAATAAGAAGTTAAGTAGTTATCATCAATGCCGATTTCTTTAAGATAAGAAAGCCTTTTGGCTTTAAGTTCCTCTAGGCTGGCACCGTCAGAAGAAGCGGCGGATGCTCCAATCTTCTTAAGTGTGTCTGCGATAATCTTAGAACTTATCTTATCGTCAAGCTCCTTAAGCAACGGGTACTTGTCATAAGTGTCATTAACCCTCTTGTCAAGGATTCGCTGATTTTCTAATATTCTCTCTTTATAAATCTCGTCAATCAAATAAGCGTCAGTCACAGTAAATACCTCTTAATATTAGTTGCTAAGCAGAGCATCATAATCTACGCCTTCGCCATGGTCATAATTGTTAAATGCCTTCTTGGAAGGAGACATGCTCGCTCTGGCGTTGTGCTTCTTGGTTGCCTGGTAAAGCGCATCATAATCCTTAAGGTCTTCTATGGTGTGAACGTCCTTAGAATTCCACGCTTCTATGACTTTCTGTGCGTATTTTAAAGCGTTCTTGCCGCCTGTAGCCGAGTAAGCTCTGTTACATGCTTCGACAATAAGGTTAAGAGGCATGTTGTAATCCTTCTGCCATACGCTAAGAGACACTCTGGCCTCATCGCCCCATGAGTTAAGGCCCAAAGCTTTCATAACAGCCTGGGTGGCTTCTGAGCGGTCACCAAGCATTTGCTTAGCCTCAGCCCTCGTTTTAATTCCGTCATTATACCAACCGAGAGTCATCTTTCTAAAGTACTTCTCGTTCTTCTTACCTGCCTCTGCGCAGTGTTCTATTGCAAATGCAATAAGATCCGAAGACATACCGAGATCGTTATACAAATAAAATAGAGTAGTGGTCATGCTCTTAGGAACCACCCCGAACAGTGACTCAGCCTCATACATAAGCAAGTTCATCTCGTCGTCATCAGATGCGTTTATAGCCTCCTCAACAATCTTAGGGTCATATTGAGGCATAGGCATTGGCATGCGAATAACATCACCTGAAGGCTTAACTTCCTCCTTGGCAAATGTAATCCTGCTGCCGGTCTCAACAGTTCTGACAGGCTTATGACTATGGTTAGCCTGCTCGATAGGAAGCAGCGAGATAGTCTTAAGCTCGTTAGTCTCGTCAAATATTAATGCAAAAAGCCCCTGCTTCTCCCAGTACTTTAACGCCCTTAAAATGTCTGACTCTGTATGAGACAGAGCGTCAGCCATGTCAGCGATGGTAGGCGAGTAGTTGGAGTTAGCAGCTCTTAAAAGGTACAGATATACCTTAACAAACTCCCCGTTAGCAGGTGGCATATAATAATCGATAAAGGTGTTACTGATCGATATTGAGTCTATTGAATATGGGTTAGATATCTTTATTGAAGTCATCCAAAACACCTCGTACATTAAGTTATTTTTCAAAAGCAAGGTAATTATAGCACAAGAAAAACCGCTTGAAAATCGCACAAGAGTTCGGGTGAGTGTTCATTAAAAAATGTGTAAAATGTCAATTGTGTTTATAAGATAGAAAATGTAGTGAAATGGTATATCATAAAATCCACACATTTATCAGGGTTAACGGTCGATAAATGTGTGGATAATGTTCACAAGTGTTATTTAAGGAGGTCTTCTCCAACTTTTACAATATCTCCGGCCCCCATAGTTATCAACAAATCATTTTTTTGAAGATTTTTTTTCAAAAATTCTTCAATCTCCGGAAACGTAGGAAAATAGTGGGTGTCCACGCCTTTGACTTCAAGAAGGTTCTTGATGTCCTGAGACGAAACCTCTCCGGTATCAATCTCTCTTGCGGCATAAATGTCAGCCAGGACAACGTGATCTGAAAGGCTTAAAGCATCGGCAAAATCGTTAAGGAAAGCCTTGGTTCTTGAATATGTATGTGGCTGGAAGCATACCCAGGTGTCATTGTGTGGAAATCTGGTAGATGCTTCAATAGTAGCCTTAATCTCTGTCGGGTGATGTGCATAGTCGTCAACGATAGTGACATCACCTAACTTGCCTTTGATCTCAAATCTTCTCTTGGTTCCGTCAAATGCCTTAAGTCCGGCAAGTATAGCCTCGTCTGAAATGTCTAATGACTTCGCAATGATGATAGCGGCGATTGAGTTATATACATTGTGTTCGCCGTTAACAGAAAGCTCAATATGCATTACAAAGTCATCTTTATTATAGAGGTCATAGCTTGCAAGTCCCTGATCGTCGTACTCGATATTGGCAGCAGTGTAATCCGCAGAAACATCAGTACCGTAGGTTACGATATTGGCATTAACACCCTTGGTAATGTTCTTAAGCTTCTCGATATCGCTGTTGATAACCAAAAGACCATTCTCGGGAAGTAACTTAGCGAACTTGTTAAAGCTTGACCTTATATCGTCAATATCCTTGAAGAAGTCCATGTGGTCTTCCTCAACGTTGAGAATAGCGTTGATTGTAGGATAAAATGACAAGAAGCTGTTGGTGTATTCACACGCTTCTGTTAAGAAAATGTCGGAACCTCCGACTCTGATATTGCCGTTGATTGCCTTTAAA
Organism: Lachnospiraceae bacterium NC2004; assembly: GCA_000621905.1. Taxonomy (GTDB): domain Bacteria; phylum Bacillota; class Clostridia; order Lachnospirales; family Lachnospiraceae; genus NC2004. The sequence goes on along the minus strand of JHXB01000007.1, from coordinate 123,800 downwards.
ATACCGCCGACACTTATGGTTGGATCGGTGTCTGCAGCGAGTAATATATGGCTTAACATTGAGGTTGTCGTAGTCTTGCCATGAGTACCGGCAATACAGATAGCCTGATTGTAATGCTTCATTATCTGTCCTAGAAGCTCAGCTCTTGAAAGCATTGGCAATCCTTTACCTTTGGCAAATGCAAACTCCTCGTTGTCTTCGTGAATAGCTGCCGTATAGCAGACAACATCAATATCGTCTGTAATGTTGCTTGCTCGCTGTCCTATATTAACTGTAACTCCTTGATTCTTTAACGAAGCTACAATATCTGATTCCTGGTTGTCAGATCCGCTGACGGTGTAGCCCTCCTTTAGAAGTATCTCTGCTAATCCGCTCATGCTTATTCCGCCGATTCCTATAAAGTGGATATGGCATGGCTTTGTAAAATCCATCGTGTACATGAATATCGACCTTTCTTATAAGTAGTTTTAGAACTAAAGTTATGTACAGTATATAACTAAAAATCATATTATTCAAGGGTTTAGAGAGGAAACATTAAGCGATTATTAATATGTGTGTAACAAGCATTTGACATAGAAAAAAAGGTAGTGAAAAATTTATCAGAAAAATATAAAATCGAGGCATATTTTTGTTCACATTTTACAACTAATCTGATATAATAGAAAAAGACTATTGGCGAAGGGGTGACACCATGATTAAAAAAGAGATGATTGCCATGCTCTTGGCAGGTGGACAGGGTAGCAGACTGGGAGTTCTGACTTCTAAAGTAGCTAAACCTGCAGTGTCATTTGGTGGCAAGTACAAGATTATTGATTTTCCGCTTAGCAATTGTATTAATTCGGGTATAGATACTGTTGGTGTTCTTACTCAGTATAGACCCCTTAGGCTTAACCAACATATCGGAATTGGTGTGCCTTGGGATCTCGACCGTAATATCGGAGGCGTAACTGTGCTTCCACCATATGAGAAGAGTACAAGCAGTGAGTGGTACACAGGTACTGCTAATGCAATTTATCAGAATATAGAATACATGCAGTATTACAATCCGGACTATGTTCTTATATTATCCGGAGATCATATCTATAAGATGGATTATGAGGTCATGCTTGACTATCATAAGTCTAAGAACGCAGATGTTACCATCGCCACGTTCAATGTATCAGAGGAGGAGGCTTCAAGATTCGGTGTCGTGCTTACCAACGAAGACGGTACTGTTACCGAGTTTGAAGAGAAGCCAGAACATCCTAGAAGTACTAAGGCTTCAATGGGTATTTACATATTCAGCTGGAGCGTACTTAAGGAAGCATTAGAGATTCTTTCTGATCAGCCGGAGTGTGATTTTGGCAAACACATCATTCCATATATTCACGAGCAGGGCAATAAGGTTGTTGCATATGAATACAAGGGATATTGGAAGGATGTAGGTACATTACTTTCATATTGGGAAGCCAATATGGAGCTTATCGACATCGTGCCGGAATTCAATCTCTATGAGGAATTCTGGAAGATATATACTAAGAACGATGTGCTTCCACCACAATACATCGCTGACTCAAGTAAGGTGGAGGGTTGCTTGATTGGTGAGGGTTCAGAAGTTTACGGAGAGGTATATAACTCTGTACTTGGAGCTGATGTCACCATAGAAGAAGGAGCAGTCATTAAGGATTCAATCATTATGAATGGAACGGTTGTCGGCAAGAATTGTCAGATCAACAAGTCCATCATATCAGAATACGTCACAATTGGTGATGATGTTCATTTGGGAGTCTTTGACGAGGCTGACAACGAGCTTGCCCCTAACATTTACGCAGGTGGATTAGTAACTATCGGAGAACATTCAGTTGTACCTAAGGGTGTACAGATTGGTAAGAATACGGCCATATTCGGAGTGACTGAGGCAGCGGATTATAAAGACGGAATCTTAGAGAGCGGTGGTTCTCTTATAAAGGTAGGTGAGGAGTCATGAGAGCATTAGGTATTATTTTGGCCGGTGGTAACAGCAACCGTATGAGAGAGCTTTCTAATAAGCGTGCTATAGCGGCTATGCCTATGGCGGGTAGCTATCGCTCAATTGATTTTTCACTTAGTAATATGACCAATTCTCACATTCAGAGAGTGGCAGTATTTACACAATACAATTCCAGATCGCTTAATGAGCATTTGAGTTCAAGCAAGTGGTGGGATTTTGGACGTAAGCAGGGAGGACTTTTTGTATTCACTCCTACCATTACCCATACCAACAGTTATTGGTACAAGGGTACTGCAGACGCTTTGTATCAGAATCTCAATTTCTTAAAAGAGAGCCATGAGCCTTATGTTGTAATTGCATCCGGAGATGGTATCTATAAGCTTGATTACAACAAGGTTTTAGAGTACCACATCGAGAAGGGCGCAGACATTACAGTTGTATGTAAGGATCTCAAGGACGATCCGTCAGAGCTTGATCGTTTTGGTGTAATCAAGACCAATCCTGACGGAAGGATTAGAGAGTTTGAGGAGAAACCATTAGTGGCAGAGTCTACTATAGCTTCTATCGGTGTTTATGTAGTCAGAAGAAGACAGCTTATAGAGCTTTTGGAGAACTGTGCTAAGGAAGAGCGTACAGATTTTGTTAAAGATATTCTGATTCGCCACAAGGGAGTTAAGAAGATATATGCATACATGATGGATTCTTATTGGAGTAACATCAGTGATGTTAATGCATATTATAGAACCAATATGGATTTCTTGAAGAAGGACATCAGAGAATATTTCTTCAAGCAGTACCCTGATGTTTTTTCTAAGGTAGATGATCTTCCACCTGCTAAGTACAATCGAGGAGCATTTGTTAAGAACAGCTTGATTTCATCGGGTTGTATCGTTAACGGATCCGTTGAGAATTCAGTACTGTTCAAGGAAGTATTTGTCGGTACCAACTCGGTAATCAAGAATTCTATTGTTCTTAATGATGTATATATTGGTGACAATGTCTACATCGAGAATTGTATTGTTGAGAGTAGGGACACTATTAGAGCTAATTCCACCCATGTAGGTGAGAATGGCAACATTAAGATCTTAATTGAGAAGAATTCGAGATATATCGTATGATTCTCTTTGAGATATAGTTTATATGAGGGAATAATTGTTTAACATCAATTATGCGTTGCTGACGCTGCATTGTTGCAACGGGAGGATTGAATGAGCACACATTAATTGACAATCTATAAGGAGGTTCGCACTATGACAATCACAGATGTACGTGTTCGCAAGGTTTTGAAGGAAGGCAAGCTTAAAGCCGTTGTGTCTATAACGATAGATGATGTATTTGTTGTACATGACATCAAAGTTGTAGATGGTGACAAGGGATTATTTATCGCAATGCCTAGTCGCAAGTCGAGTGACGGCGAGTACAGAGATGTTGCACATCCTATCAATTCTGAGACAAGAGAAGAGATTCAGAAGCTGATTCTCGGCGAATATCAGAAGATGCTGGATGAAGAGTCTGCATCTTAATATAGCTTACAATAACAGATAAGTATTTAAAGCCTGCTTTTAAAGCGGGCTTTTGCTATAGGTTGACTAAACCCCTATTTTATTGTTTAATAGTAGGGTATGGTTGCGACCGTTAACTATATAATAATATTAAAGGAGTTTATATATGAATAAGAATGATATGCAGAAGCTTAACATAAGAGCTTTATGGCTTATGTTGCTCTCAAGTGCTATAGGAGCTGTTTTTGTTACATTGCTTGTTGCTTTTAGCTGGTTTGCGTTAAGTGAGGGAATGCCTAAAGAGTTTCTCCCAACTGCTAAGTGGATTAAGACTCTTATTCTTTTTATAGTCTGGGTATACACAGTTGCGTCACCTCTTATCAGATACGAGAGATACAGATACATATTCAGCGATGAAGAGATAAGAGTGAGAGAAGGCTTATGGTGGGTTAAGACATTTGTTGTACCTATTGAGAGACTTCATCAGGTTGAGATGCAGAGTGGTCCTTTGGATCAGATGTTTAGATTTACTAAGATTATAGTAACTACAGCGGGTGGTAATGGTGTTGTAAGATTTATTGAGATTGACAGGGCAGAAGAACTTGTAGAGTCTCTTAAGACTCGTATCAACAGTTATGCTGTCAAGGGAAGAGGTAAGAATCCTAATGCATTTGCGCCAAAAGAAGCACCGGTAGAAGCAGTTAATATCGCAAATGATACCGTTTCGGATGTCAACTCCGACGATTTAGTATGATCGGAGGTATCCTATGAAAGATATAACTGGAGTAAGAAATCACTGGAGCTATATACTAGAGCAGGTGGCCAGATTTATCTGGCTTATCATTGGTATGATATTTGCTATGCAGGGTGCTGTTACAGAGGGTATTAAGCTCCTTAGAGAAGGCCATTTCAAGGAAGGTTTGATGGTGCTCGGAGGCTTTTTTGTTATTGTTATTATCGTAGCATTTATCTGTTTCAGAAGATGGCTTAAGACTACAATGACTGTGAGAGACGGCGTTATCACTATCAAACGCGATACAATGTTTAAGAAGGTAACTAACATCAATATTACCAATATATCTAATATTAACTTGGAGAGAAATCTGTTTGAGCTTTTTATGGGTACATATAAGCTTAAGATAGATACTTCAAGTACTACGGAAGCTATGTCGACAGACATGTTGATGGTGTTTAAGAAAGACAAGGCTGAAGAGATTAGAGCTATTGTCATGGAGATGGTAAGAAAGGCTAGAGAGACTCTTGAAGAAGAGGCTAAGGCGGCTGAGACGGAGTCTTTAGACGCGCCTGAAGGCGTTGCTGCCAACACTGTTATTGCTAGTCCGGAAGTTGCGGGTGATATGGGAGCTGCGGTTGATATGGGAGCTGCGGTTGATAGTGCACCTAATTCAATTATCAGTGAGCAGACATTTAAGGATGCATTTGCAGAAGATAACTTTGATGTTACATACAACGCTAAGGAATTCTTAATTAACGCTATTACAAGTACTTCAATAATTGTGTTTTTATTGATTTTAGGAGGTATTGCAGCAGGTATTGCAGCTATTGTTATTGCAGCTTCCAGCGGTATTGCAGGAATTTCTGCGGCTCTTGGTGGACTTGCAGTAGTAGTCTTTACTATTTTAAGTATAATATGGGCGCAGGTTAAGTCTTGGGAGTCGGATGTCAATTTTAGATCGACAAGACGCGAAGATAGCATACTTATTAACACAGGACTTGTGACACGAAGAAAGTATACAATTCCATTGGCTAAGGTCAATGCGATAGAGATTAATTCTACATTTCTCGGTGTCATTACCAAGAGAGCGAGAGTGGATGTTGTCAATATTGGTGGAGATTCAGGTGATACAACAGGTCATAGGATTCTTCTTTACGACAAGATTCCTGAACTTATGAGAAAGCTTAAGCTTCTTATACCTGAGTTCAAGACGGTTGACCAAATAAGTTACGAGAGACAGCCTGTTAATGTGCTTGTCAGAAGCCTTATTGGTTGTACTTTTTGGTTTGGATTAATATGCGGTGGAAGCTTATTTGCAATGAGCATAATGGTGAAGGGTATGCAAGAAGTTATTATAATTCCTGCCCTTGTTATGCTGGTTATTTATATGTTGACTATGCTTGGATATATAATGTCTTATAAAAGAAGAGGGCTTTACTATGATGATTTATATCTTGTTGTAGTAAACGGAGTGTTCTCACGAAGTATTAAGGTTATACCATATGAGCGTATTCAGCAGATAGAGTATCACGATAATCCAATATATAGACTGTTTAACGTTAAATCTGCAACCATTACGGTTCAGGGTGGTTCTGTCGGAATGAGCGTTATAGCGACAGGACAGTTCCCGGTTGACAGATATGCCGGAGTTGAAGAACATATTAGAAAGACATACTAGTATGAATGATTTAGAGAAACATTACAACAAATTTAACGAGGACAAGAGACTGCTTAGGCGGCATGGACAAGTGGAATATATGACAGCAATGAAATATATCCGCCAAATGTTAGATGAGCGCCGAAGCTGTTTCTCGCCTGAATTAGATAACGGTCAAATGAGTATCATAGATATTGGCGCCGGGACAGGAAGATATGCTGTTAAACTCGCTGAAGAAGGCTATGACGTTACTGCTGTTGAGTATGTTAAGTACAATCTTGGGATTCTTAAGAAGAAGGGCAGTAATGTCAAGGCTTATCAGGGAGATGCAAGAAAGCTTAAACGATTTGGCGATAATTCGTTTGATGTTTCTTTGCTTTTTGGACCGATGTATCATTTGTATAATGATGAAGACAAGGTGAGCGCTTTAAGCGAGGCGGTCAGGGTGACTAAGCCAGGTGGGTATATTCTTGTTCAGTATCTTATGAATGAATACAGTGTAATCATGTATGGTTTTAAGGAAGGTCATGTCAAAGAGGCTTTAAGGGATGGAAGATTAGATGAAGACTTTAAAACTCACTCTAAAGAAGAAGATTTATATGAGTATGTAAGGCTTGAAGATATAGACAGAATCAATGCAGGTGTTGATAATATAAATCTTGTTAAGAGGTTGGCGGTTGATGGCGCTACCGATTACATGAGACCTGTTGTAAATCAGATGGACGAGGAGACATTTGACTTATATGTTAAGTATCATATGAGCATATGTGAGAGGCCGGAGTTATTGGGTGCAAGTTCACATGTTATGGATATACTCGTCAAGGAAGGTGAATGATATGCATATTGTTGAAGATGACAGATATAGAGTTAAATGTCATGTCAGTAGAAAAGATTTGCATATACATGGGATAACTGTTGATGACATAGTTAACAGAACTCCTTTAGCAAGGATATTTTTTAAAAAGGCTTCTGAGCTTGCTAAGAACAGTACAGGATATGAGTGGCCGCACTCCGCGTACTCTATGCAACTTGAGTTTTACCAGTCTGATATCGTTATAACATTTTCTGAGAGAGTGGATGATTACATCTACAATCTTAAACAGACAGCGCTTACCATGGATAAGGGTGAGGCTGAATCATTAGAGAAGATGATATTTACTTTAGAGACACTTGATGAGTCCGGTCAAAGGGCCATGATCAGCAACTTTGAACACTCTGTACGAGATGCTATGGAGTAGATTTTTATAGTGTATTTTTATCAAGGAATGCTTGTCGCATTCCTTGTTTTATGATATAATATTAGACAGGTATCTAATTATATGCAATATATAGATGATACACATCTAACTTATTAAGAGAGGTAATTAGACATGGATCAACTTAAGAATGAAATTAAGAGTAAAATCAGGGTTCAGTACAACGAGTGTTTCGAGTTTGCAAGGGCGATAGAGTTCCTTTGCGAGCGCTATGAGAAACCGTTGCCGGAGGGTGTTGTTATTGCTGAGGCAGACACTGCCGTTAAAGAGAAGCTTAAGACCAAGGTCGGCAAGGAGATGCTCAAGAGTATTCAGTGGTTATACAAGAATCTTAACATTTCCGGTATTATTGAGGCGTACGCTGTAGATTATCACACTGCTACTGTTGATGAGATGCTTTATGCTATAGAGGGTAGCGATGATGTTGCACTTTGCAACTATATCGGAGGTATTTACATTTCTAAATATAAGGCACAGCATTACAGAGATTGGTCTGAGGTTAAGCATAGCGTTGAGCTTATGAAGATATATATTAAGGAATGTCAGGTTATTGACGAGAGCAGCAGAGCTAATGTCGTTAAGTGCTTAGAGGCGCCTAGAGATACCAAGAAGAAGATTATCAATACTCTTAGAAAGTTCTATAAAGATGCATTTTCTAAGGTTAAGAATCAGGTAGAGAAGATATTGTCAGAGGCTCAGAAGCAGTATATGGAGCAGCTTTTTCTTACTCCTGTTGACTTTGTTAACAGATACTTTAGAAATGACTTCAGAGTATCCGGCGGCAAGTGGGCTTACCGCATGGTTATTCATTTAAGCCTCTTCGATCCTGTTGATATTAAGAAGCTTTCTATCCATGATTATATTAATCAGGAGGGTTATCTTGTACTTGGTAAGGAAGCTATCCAGTGGTATAACGATGAGAACCAGTCTCGTATTATATGTCAGTTCCTTAAGGCTATAAGCGACGAGAACAGACTTACTATATTAAAGCAGCTTTCTATCAAGCCTTCATATGGACAGGAGCTTGCTGAGAAGCTTTCAATAACTCCTGCGACCATCAAACATCATTTGGCTGTTTTAGAGGAGCTTAAGCTTGTCAAGGCGAGCAGAACGGAGCATAAGGTGTATTATCTCATCAATAAAGAGGAGATTGAGAAGGGATTAGACGACCTTAAGACATATCTTATGTGATTTGTCAAGGTTTAAAACCCTTGAATTCTTTGTAAAATGTGACGAAAATTTTTTGAAAACCCACTGTTTTAGGGCTAAATTTCGTTAAATATCAATAGAATTCAATAAATATAGGCGTTTTGCTTGACAAAATGCCGCAAACACGATATAACATACATTGTAGCGTATGTCCGCGTTATGGATTACGCGTGTCCCATCACCGTTTAGGTGATAATAATAAATAATTTATAGAGGAGGAACTAATCCTATGAACAAGACAGAATTAGTTGCAGCTATTGCAGAGAAGACAGAGTTATCTAAGAAGGACTCAGAGAAGGCACTTAAGGCTTTCACAGAGGTAGTTACAAGCGAGCTCGTTAAGGGCGAGAAGGTTCAGCTTGTTGGTTTTGGTACATTTGAAGTTGCTAAGAGATCAGCTCGTGAGGGACGTAACCCACAGACTGGTGAGACCATCAAGATTAAGGCTTCTAAGGCTCCTAAGTTCAAAGCTGGTAAGGCTTTAAAGGACTCTGTTAACAAGAAGAAGAAATAATTTCTTCCAAAGTTCATAATGGGTTTTAAGGTCGTCTCCTTAATTTTAAGGAGACGATTTTTCTTTGCTAACTTACCAGTGGGGACAGGCCCCACTGGTAAATTAGCGTCTGATTATAAGAAAGGTGGTTAACATGCGATTAGATAAGTATCTTAAGGTTTCGAGACTTATAAAGAGGCGTACTATTGCCAACGAGGCATGTGATGCCGGTAGAGTTATAGTTAACGGCAATACTGTAAAGGCTTCCTACTCGGTTAAAGTTGGGGACGAGATTGAGATTCAGTTCGGTAACAGGAGCGTAAAAGTGCGTGTTACGGACGTGGCGGAGACGGTTAAGAAGGACGAAGCTAAGGAATTATACGAAATGATTTAAGTAATAATAGGAAAATGCTTGCATTTTCGTATTCTTTGAATTATAATGTAGAGTACGGGTGAGTGTTCGTTCACTCGTGTTGCAGAAGGTGTATTAGCGGGGTACATAACATGGCAAGAAGACAACGCAATAGGGTTAAGACTAAGAAGGGCATGTGGATTGTCATTCTGGTTACCGTTATTGTATGCGGGGCATTGCTTTATGGTAGAGCGGAACTTAATAACAAAGAGAAAGCTTTAGCCGCTGAGCAGCTTAGGCTTGAACAGAGTATTGAGGATGCTAAGGCAGAGAGCAAGGAATTAGATAACCAGAAGTCATATATGCAGACAGATGAGTATGTAGAAGAGGTCGCAAGAGAGAAGCTCGGTATGGTTAAGGATGATGAGATACTGTTCCGTGCCGGTGACAAATGACACTTCTATAACTTAAGGTTATACTTAATCCGGATTATCAATTGGGATGGTATTTTGACATAATTGTCAAGGTGCTGTCTCATTTTTTTAGGTAAGGAGGTTTATAATGGTTGAGGTTAATGGGCTTACCAAGATTTACAAGCTTTCCGGTAAGCAGAAGAAGGAGATGAACATCAAAGACAGCAAGAAGATTGCTGTTGATAATGTGTCATTTACTGCAAATGAAGGGGAGATATTCGGACTTTTAGGACCTAACGGTGCCGGAAAGACCACCACTTTAAGGGTAATATCAACGCTTTTAAAGCCGACGGCAGGAGAGGTTTTGGTTGAGGGACATGATACGATAAAGGAAGCGGAGCTTGCAAGAGCTGACATTTGCTTTCTGACCAATGAACTAAAGCTTGATCCAAAGTTCACTCCAAGGTACTTATTTAGGATGTTTGGAAGACTTCATGGACTAAGCGAAGAAGTTATAGATGCAAGGCAGGAAGAGCTTTTTAATATATTTGGAATTGTTGATTTTCAGGATAAGAAGATAGAGGAGCTTTCTACCGGTATGAAGCAGAAGGCTTCTATTGCGGTCAGTCTTGTTCACGACCCGGAGGTCGTAATATTTGATGAACCGACTAACGGCCTTGATATCATCACCGCGAGGGCGGTTACAGACTATCTTTTTGAACTTAAACGCAAAGGTAAGGTTGTAATCGTATCGACTCATATTATGTCTGAGGCGCAGAAACTCTGTGATAGGATTGGTATGATTATCGGTGGAAGAAATGTTATAACGGGTACACTTTCAGAGATACTAGAGGCTACTAATACCACTGATTTAGAGGACGCGTTTTTCGCAATATATAGAACTACTATTACCAATGAAGATGAGCTTAGAGAGCTTAACGATCTAGACAAGCAGATTAAGCTTCATGAGAGAACTGATGATGGGGAGGCGATGTGATGAATACTATTAAGACGATATACAATAAAGAGATGAGAAGAGTTCTTTTTGATCTCAAGATGGTATTCGGTCTCTTTATCATGCCTATTCTTATGATGGTGCTTATATACGGAATTATGGGATTTATGGCATTTACCATGTTTAGAGATATTGAGGAACACAAGTCTTCCGTATACGTTTACGGTGCGCCGGATAAGTTCATCGATATGCTAGAGGATAGCGACAACGGTGGTGTTGTGAGTAAAGTTACCGATAAGAGTGAGCTTGATAACCTTAAAGACATGGTTATTGCAGGTGATGTAGACTATATTATCGAGTTCCCTGACGGATTTTTAGAAGATATTAATTCATATAAGGAGGGAGACAAGGTTCCGCAGGTCAAGACATACTATAACCCGAGCGAAGATTACTCGGAGAGCGCTATGGATAAGTATTCTCCGTTGCTTGAGGAGTATAGGCTCGACCTTCTTGAGGAGAGAGTCGGAACGTTGGATGCAGTAAGTATTTTCACAGTCAATTCCGATAACGACGAAGCGAAGCTTCAGGATGACTCTAAAGCGGGCGGCAAGATGCTTGGTATGGTTTTACCTTACATAATCTCGATTCTTCTTTTTGCGGGCGCTATGTCTTTAGGTAGTGACAGTATTGCGGGCGAGAAGGAGAGAGGTACAATGGCGACTATGCTTGTGCTTCCGGTTAAGAGAAGTCATATCGTGTATGGTAAGCTCCTGGCTCTCATGACACTCTCGGCTATGACGGCATGTGTCTACGGCGCCGGTATGCTAGCAAGTATCCCGGTTGCTACAACACTTATGAGTGTAAATGGCATGAAGCTAAGCATTTCAGTTGTACAGGCAATACTTCTTCTCGTACTTGTTATCAGTATGGTTTTTGTATATGTTGCGATAGTAGCGGCTTTGTCGGTATTTGCCAAGGACATGAAGGAGGCAAGTACTTACATTATGCCTGCTTATCTAGTGGTTATTATCTCAGGCGTAATGACGATGTTCAGGTCTAGTGACACCAATCTTTTTGAGTATTTCATACCTCTTTACGGCCCTGCGATGGCTATGAGGAATATTCTTACTCAGGAGATAACCAATGTTCAGCTTTTGCTTACGATTGTTGTCAACTTGATTTTTGGAGCGCTGATAGCATTTGTTATCACTAAGACCTTTGAAAATGAAAGGGTTATGTTAAATGCGTGATGATGTTTCTGCTTTGATTGATTTAGAGTTAATAAAAGACTATGACGGCTTTGTTATCGGGTTTTCGGGTGGCGCGGATTCGACGGCTTTGTTCATGTCTATGGTTGATTTGGCAAATGAAGGTGCGATACCAAAAGACAGGATTGTCGCTGTTCATGTTAATCACAATATTAGAGGTGAAGAAGCCTTAAGAGACAGGGATTTCACCAAGAAGACAGCCGAGAAATACGGAATCGCCTACAGGGAATACAGTGGGGATGTGACTGCATTTGCAGGAGAATGGAAAGTAAGCGTTGAGGAAGCTGGAAGGATATACAGAAGACAGTGCTTTAAAGACGCAGCGACTACGCTTGATGCCAAAAATGCGGCGGTTATATTGGCTCACCATGCTGATGACCAAGTGGAGACATTTTTCTTTAGGATTGCAAGGGGAACCGGAAGCTACGGTTTAGCCGGAATTAAGCCGGTCACAATCCAGGAGGGACTAACATATATAAGGCCGTTTCTTCATGTCAGGAAGGCTGAGCTTTTAAGCTATCTTGATGTCAAGGGTGAGGAATATGTCACTGATTCCACCAATCTTGATAATGACTATTCAAGGAACTATGTGAGAAATGTTATTATTCCTGAACTTGAGAGGCTTAATCCCGGCGTTGTTGAGCATGTTATCTCGCTGTCTGAACAGATATTAAGCGAGCAGGAATACTTTGATAAATGTGCAAGAGAGTACATTGAAGGGCATGTTAACACCCATGAGTATGGCCAAGAATACTTAGATTGTGCTGATTTTGACAAGACAGATGATGTGATTAAGTTCTACATTATCAGGGAATACTTAAGTTCTTTAGGGGTGAGTCTTAAGGATATTAACAGGACTCACTATGAGAAGATGGCTGATTTCAGCAGTGAGTCGGATGCGTTGATTCTTCCTAACAATGTTAAGGTCTTAAAGCGATACAAGAGACTGTATGTTGAGACTGATGATAGAAAAACAGTTCGATTTTCGGTAACATTTGACGAAGTATCTAAAGAAATTGCCGATAAAATCGGCAAAAAAACCTATACTAAGATTGTAGATTGTGATAAAATAGAGAGTGCGCTTGTTGTTAGAAAGCACAAGGAAGGCGATTATATCATCATTGACAGGAAGGGTACCAGGAAGAAACTTAGCCGTTTCTTTATTGATGAGAAGATACCGGTCAATATGAGAGATGATATATTGCTTGTGGCTGACGGGAGCGAGATAGTGTGGGTGGTAGGATACAGGTTGAACGTGAGATATTACGTTACCGATGACACCACCAGATTTATTAGGTTATATGCGGAGGAACAGGGATGAAAGACAGTAATGTACGCGTTATGCTCGAGGAATCAGAGGTTGACGCAAGAATAGATGATTTAGGCTCTCAGATTACTAAGGATTATGAGGGTGAGGAGGTTCACCTTATCTGCGTCCTTAAAGGCGGAGCCTTTTTTGCGTGTGAATTGGCTAAGAGGATAGATCTTCCTTTATCCATTGATTTCATGTGTGTTTCAAGTTATGGCAACAATACCGTAAGCTCCGGCACAGTTAAGATTGTTAAGGATCTTGACGAGTCCATTGAGGGCAAGAATGTCATAATTGCAGAGGATATCGTGGATTCAGGCAAGACTTTAAGTGAGCTTGTACCTATGCTCATGAAGAGAAATCCTAAGAGTATAGAGATATGTACTCTTTTAAGTAAGCCTGAGCGCAGAGAATATGATATCAATGTTAAATATACCGGATTTACAATCCCTGACGAGTTCGTAGTGGGATACGGTTTAGACTATGCTCAGAAATATCGCAATCTGCCATATATTGGTGTTGTAGAGAGCGACGATTAGGAGGTTTTTTAGTGAACAGAAAGACAGGACTTGGAGTAACATTTTACTTTATGTTAATATTGGCGTGCTTTTTGGGATTCTATCTCTATTATCAGAGTGCCAGAAAGCCGGTTGAAGAATATACGATGAGTGATTTTAAGGAGGCTCTTGCCGAGGATAACGTAGACAGCGTTATTATTAAGCAGAATTCAGAGGTTCCTACGGGTGTTGTATCAGTTTCGTTTAGGTTGGGAGCAGCCAAAGAATTTTATGTTTCTGATGTCAATTATGTCACCAATGAGGTTCTTAAGAACTATCCTAAGGTTAAGGTGCATATTCAGGATGTGACAAGACCGGGTTTACTTGCGACTTTATTACCGTACATAATAGTCGGTATCATTTGTATTGTGATAATATCAATCGTTGGAAGCCAGGCCGGTGGCGGAGCCGGGGGTGGCGGAAGAGTCATGAGCTTTGGTAAGAGCAAGGCCAGGATGACCAACGGTGAGGATATAGAGACAGATTTCTCTAAAGTTGCGGGCTTAGAGGAGGAGAAGGAAGAGGTCAGTGAGATTGTTGATTTCCTTAAGGATCCTACCAAGTTTGTTGAGGCCGGAGCACGTATTCCTAAAGGTGTTATCATGGTGGGCCCTCCGGGAACAGGTAAGACTCTTCTAGCCAAGGCTATTGCAGGAGAAGCGAAGGTTCCATTTTTCAGCATTTCCGGTTCGGACTTCGTTGAGATGTTTGTCGGTGTAGGTGCGAGCAGGGTTAGAGATCTTTTTGCGGAAGCTAAGATGAACTCTCCTTGTATCATTTTCATTGATGAGATTGATGCTGTGGCAAGACGCCGAGGCAGCGGTCTTGGTGGCGGTCACGACGAGAGAGAGCAGACGCTTAACCAGATGCTTGTCGAGATGGACGGTTTCGGTGTAAATGAAGGAATAATCGTTATAGCAGCAACCAACCGTGTTGATATACTTGATCCTGCTATTCTTAGACCCGGTCGTTTCGACCGTAAGGTTTATGTTGGTAAGCCTGATGTCAAGGGTAGAGAGGATATTTTAAAGATTCATACTAAGGATAAGTCACTTGCGGAAGATGTTGATCTTCACGAGATTGCAAGGACAACTGTTGGATTTGCAGGAGCGGATTTGGAGAACCTTATGAACGAGTCTGCTATTTATGCTGCAAGAGATGACCGTAAGTTTATCAAGAAGGAAGATGTTGACAAAGCATTTATCAAAGTCGGCATCGGAACCGAGAAAAAGAGCAGGCTTGTGCCTGATAAAGAGAGAAGAATTACCGCTTATCATGAGACAGGCCATGCTATTTTGTTCCATTTGCTTCCTGATGTGGGACCTGTGCATACGGTTTCTATTATACCGACCGGTATAGGAGCAGGTGGATATACCATGCCACTTCCTGAAAATGACAACACGTACTTGACTAAGGGTAAGATGCTTCAGGATATCAAGGTCAGCATGGGTGGTCGTATAGCTGAGGAGCTTATATTTGACGATGTTACAACAGGTGCGTCACAGGATATCAAGCAGGCTACAGCTTATGCTAGAGCTATGGTTACCAAGTACGGTTTTTCTGAGAAGTTAGGTTTTATCAACTATGAGACTCAGGAGGACGACGAGGTATTTTTAGGTCGTGATTTGGGTCATGCTAAACCTTATGGTGAAGCTATTTCTAAGACCATTGACAAAGAAGTTAAGCGTATTATTGATGAGTGCTATGAGGATGCTAAGCGCATTATTGTGGAGAATATGGATGTTCTTCACAAGTGCTCAGAGATATTGCTTGAGAGGGAGCGTATAGATCGTAAGGAGTTTGAGGCACTATTTGAACCTCAGGAGTCTTTAGAGCCTGAGCCTGTAGTGTAAGGGCGAAAGAGTGTTTACAAGGAGGAGTGACGGCAGGGGCTGTCTTTAGAATATGGAATTACAGATTAATACTTCCCTTCAGTCGGACATATTAAAAAAGAAAGTATATATTAATGCTTGTATGCCTGTAATTAACCAGGACGCGCTTTTTGCTGACGGTACCAAAGAGTACAGGAATCCGCCTGAACCTAAACCTTACGAGGGCGTCAAGCTTAAGTTTAGAACAGCTAAGGATAATGTTGATGCTGTTTATGTAAGAGTCGATGACAACAGACTCAAGATGAATCGTATTTCATCTGACAGATTGTTTGATTATTATGAAGCTCAAGTTGCGCTTGGTGATAAGCCGATCAGCTATTGTTTTGAGATAGTATCTGGAAGATGTACCTGTTATTATCATAAGCGTGGAGTTGATAGAGAAGTCAATCCATATTACAACTTTACGTTGGTTCCCGGATTTTCAACGCCGGATTGGGCTAAAGGTGCTGTATTCTACCAGATTTATGTTGATAGATTCTGTAATGGAGACAAGTCTAATGATGTAGTTGACGGCGAGTATATCTACATCGGACAGCCTGTTATTCAGGTCAAGGATTGGGATGAATATCCTAAGGAGATGGATGTCAGGTGCTTTTACGGCGGAGATTTAAAAGGTGTCATGGATAAGCTCGACTACCTTAAAGACCTGGGTGTAGATGTCATTTACTTTAATCCGCTCTTTGTGTCACCATCTAATCATAAGTACGACATTCAGGATTATGATTACATAGATCCACACTTCGGTGTGATTGTAAATGATGGCGGTGAGCCATTAGAGGAAGGCGTCTGGGACAACAATAAGGCTACTAAGTATATCAGAAGAGTTACAGACAAAGCCAACTTAGAAGCAAGTAATCAGCTGTTTATCAAGCTTGTGGAAGAGATTCATAACCGCGGAATGAAGGTTATCTTAGATGGTGTTTTCAATCACTGCGGTTCATTTAACAAATGGCTTGATAAAGAGAGAATATACGAGAAGGAAGACGGTTATGCCAAGGGCGCATATGTCGATAAGGAGAGTCCTTACAACTCTTTCTTCAGGTTTCACGAGGACAATTGGCCTTACAACAATTCGTACGACGGCTGGTGGGGACATGACACCCTTCCTAAGCTCAACTACGAAGGCAGCGAGAAGCTATACAATTACATTTTAGATATAGGACGCAAATGGGTCAGCCCACCGTTTAATGTGGATGGATGGAGACTTGATGTGGCTGCGGATCTTGGACATTCTCCTGAATACAATCATCAATTCTGGAGAGACTTTAGAAGAGCAGTTAAGTCGGCCAACCCTAATGCTATTATATTGGCTGAGCATTACGGTGATCCGAGTAGCTGGTTGAAGGGTGATCAGTGGGATACAGTCATGAACTATGACGCCTTTATGGAGCCTATAACCTGGTTTTTGACCGGTATGGAGAAGCACAGTGATGAGTTTAGAGGCGACCTTTTAGGTAGCATAGATGCGTTTAGAGGCTCGATGGAGCACCATATGTCAAGGTTTCATACAAGTTCCTTGCAGGTGGCCATGAACGAGTTATCTAATCATGATCATTCAAGGTTTTTGACAAGAACCAACAGAAGGGTCGGAAGAACCAATTCGCTTGGCGCTGAGGCTGCCAATGATAATGTTAATAAAGGGGTTTTAAGAGAGGCTGTTGTTATGCAGATGACATGGCCGGGCGCTCCTACAATATATTATGGTGATGAAGCCGGACTTTGCGGATGGACAGATCCTGACAACAGGCGTACTTATCCGTGGGGACACGAGGATCATGATCTTATAAGATTCCACAAGGACATCATCGCTTTACATAAGAGCAGTCAAGCTCTTATGACCGGTTCTATCAAGTTCTTATACGGACAGCACAAGCTTCTATGCTATGGAAGGTTTGACGCTAATGATAAGTTCCTGATATGTATCAACAACAATTACGAAGATGTTTTTGTTAAGGTTCCTGTATGGCAGCTCAATATACCTAATTCCACGCATATGGTTAAGGTTATTGAGACTACCGAAGAAGGCTACACAACCGAGTCTATGCAGTATGTTGTGTTAGATGGAGCGGTTGAGATAAACCTTAAAAAGATATCTGCAGTAGTACTTAAATCAATATAACAAAATGAGTGGAGGATGCTTACAATGAGTAGCCCTGAAAAGGAACAATTAGGAAAGGTAGACAGCGACATCCAAAAGGTCAATTCTACCATAAATAGCGATCAGGCCGGTTCTAATGTATCAGGTGCTGATGCACAGATATTGGACAACATCAATAAAGAAGCTAATCTAATGCCTCTGTTTATCATGCTTGGAGCTGTAGCGGTTCTTCTTATAGTCTTCATTGTTATCAAGGTAACAGGCAATAAGAAAGAAGTTATTCCGCCATACGAGCTCACATACTCACAGGCTGAGATTGCAACTGGCGAAGATTTCGGTGATACTGTGGCAGGTTATATCAAAGATACAGCTAAAGATGTTGTTAATGAGAGATACGAGAATACAGTATTTGTCGGTGACTCTCTTACCGAAGGATTAAGCTACTATGGATATCAGGAGATAGACCATGTTATAGCTGAGAGAGGTACAAGTATTGAGCAGGCTATGAAGAAGATCAAGAAGATAGCTAAGCCCAATCCTGATTACATTTTCGTAATGCTTGGAATTAACGACTTAAACTACAGTATTTACACTCTTGATGACATCGAAGATAACTATATTAAGCTTATTGAGAAGCTTCATGATAAGATGCCAAATGCTAAGATTTACGCAGAATCGCTTCTTCCGGTTACGAAGAATTTTGCCAAGTCGCACAAGCTATTGTCTAACAAGCGCATCAATACATTTAACAAGAGAATTAAAAAGATAGCCGGTAAGTACGATTATGTGACATATTTGGATGTTCATTCTAAGTATGTTACAAGCAAGGGATG
Source organism: Lachnospiraceae bacterium NC2004 (assembly GCA_000621905.1). Classification (GTDB taxonomy): domain Bacteria; phylum Bacillota; class Clostridia; order Lachnospirales; family Lachnospiraceae; genus NC2004. The sequence continues at coordinate 105,301 of JHXB01000007.1, read as the reverse complement.
TCTCTCGTCTGAGATTAGTTCGGACGGATATCATTTGCAGCCGGACGCATATGAGAAATGGGTTAAGTTGGTTAAAGAAACTCTTAAGAATGACAAATAAGAAAGGATAAATGTAATGAATAATTTAAGTAAGAAACAGGTAACAGCTCTTTATGTATTGGTTGGTATTGTGCTGGTATGTCTTATAGGCGCGATTATAGTTGTGGTAAGAGGCCAAGATAAAGAAAGTGACGCTCAGATCACATCTAAGCCTGCTGTTACTACAGAGGCTGAAGATAAAGATGCCGCTAAAGATGACATTGATGCAAATGTAAAGAGTAATGATGAGATTAAGGATGGCGACGAGGCTCCTGAAGCCGGAGATATCGTAGGTTCATCAGATATAGATTCTTTGATGAGCGAGTTGGTTCCTATGATGGGACTTGCCAAGACAGTTGATCTTGACGCATCTAAAGTTGCTTACTATTACGAGCTTGATGAGTCTGATTTCAACAACGCTAAAGGTGTTATCGGAGATGTAGCTTTAGCCGATGAGCTTGTTATTATTGAAGCTAAGGACGCTTCAGGAGTTGACAAGATTAAGGCAGGTGCTGAGGGAAGACTTAGCAGCCAGAAGAGTTCTTTCCAGGATTATATTCCTGAGCAGTTCAAGCGTCTTGACGGAGCTAAGATTGTCACATCAGGCAATTATGTAATGTATGTTGTCAGTGATAATGCAGATAAGATAGTAGATAAGTTCAACGAGAAGCTTAACTAATAAAAAAGTCGGGTAGTTTATAACTACTCGACTCTTTATGATATATCAGATTCTAATAATGATCTTAAGTGCGTGACTATGACATCTTTGTTGAGGCTGTTTAGCTCAGTGGCTTTGTCAATAAGTTCATATATCTCGGGAATCATATCCGATTCGAGATATATTGAAGCGAGTATCTTGTAAGTGGTGCTTACGTCGCTTCCGATTGATACGGCGTATGAGGCTAGGGCTTTGATGGCGTTTGTGTTGGCATCGTGATTCTCGTCGTCAAGTGCTTTAATCCACAAACCAAGATTGGACACTAAAGTTATATAGTTGTTGTCATATTCGGTCAGATCATTGAGATTAGCAGGACCATACATCATCTTAAGATCAGTGTTGGTGTAACCTGTAAGATTAAGGATCTTTGAGCCTTTAAGCTTTAGGATTTTGTCCTGATAATTCTTTATCGGTTCATGTGCATTATCATCAAATGGCAGCTCATCATAAGGAATATCAATATAATCTAAATTGCTGATATCCTGTCGTCTGACGTTATTGGCGTCATTTTCTCGTTGCCAAAAAGCTTCAGATATGGCTTTGCCTTTGTTGTTGCTTTTTCTGATCTCGTACATGGTCCATACGGCGAATATTACAAAAAAGACTAAAATAGGCATAATATCTATCCTTTCAAGGAGGTGAAACAATGATTAATTTTAATAAACCTAAGAACAAGCGCATCATGTCCATCGTAATCTTAGTTGTTATAGTTGCAATGGTATGTTCAATGCTGCTCTCAGGATTGTTCACTCAATAAAAAATGATACAAAAAAGACTTTGTTTTGTCAATATTTTAGGCATTTTTGGTATATCCGTTACTGTAATGATATGTTAAAATTATTAATTGTAGTATAAATGACGGATATGGAAGGTTTGGTTTTTATCATGTTAAAGAAGTTTTTGAAGATATTTTTGATAACAGTCGTAGTTCTTTTGATTGCGGCTATTGGAGTGTTTGGATATTATTATCACAAGATTTCAACTATAGCTAACGCTAAAGTTATATGTCAGGGCGTTACTGTCGAGGGCATCGATGTAGGTGGTCTCACCAAGCAGGAAGCATACGATAAGGTTGAGGGCGAGCTTTCTTCTCTCAGTGATAAGAAGATTACTTTGACATATGAGGATCATTCGGATACTTTACCTTTGTCAGACATTGGTATGAAGGTCACCGGAGTTGATGAGGCTGTCGAGGAGGCCTATAACCTTGGCAAGAAGGGTACAACCTGGCAGAGATATCAGGCAATCAACAATGGTGTCGGCGAGGGTAAGGATTTTACGACCGAGAAGAAGATATCTAAGGATCTTATGGCTGAGTACTTGGACAAGAATTCAGATTCCTTGGTAAGGACCGCTAAGAATGCGACTATGACTCGTAAAGACGGTCAGTTTATTGTAACTGAAGGCGTGAGAGGTATGGAGATACCTGCTGAAGCCAATACCAAGGCTATCAACGACTATTTAAGTACCAAGTGGGATGGCAATGATTTTTCATTTGAATTGATAGCAGATGAGGCAGATCCTGAGTACACTAAGGAAGATTTAGAGAAGGTATGTGATGTACTCGGTACATATTCTACTGACTTTTCAACTTCTTCATACAACAGAAGAATTAATATCAGCAACGCAGCATCTAAGATTAATGACCACTTAATTTATCCGGGTGAGGAATTTGGTTTGTTAGAGCTCATGGTTCCATTTACCACAGACAACGGATATCAGGTTGCTCAGGCTTATTCAGCCGGTGAAGTTGTAGATTCTGTCGGTGGCGGTGTATGTCAGGTAGCGACTACATTATATAACGCAGTATTGCTTGCTGAGCTTGAGGTTGTTGAGAGATATAACCACGGTATGGTTGTTTCTTACGTACCTTTATCACAGGATGCTGCCATATCAGAGGCGGGACATCAGGACTTTAAGTTCAGAAATAACCTTGAGAATCCTGTGTATGTTGAGGCTTATACTGCTGGAACTACAGTAACATTTACAATCTATGGTGTTGAAGACAGACCTAAGGACAGAAAGGTCGAGTATGTCAGTGAGAACGTGCAGACTATCAATCCGGGTAAGGATATCGAAACCAAAGATCCTTCAATGGCTGAAGGTAAGATTATGGTTACTCAGCCTGCACATATCGGATACAGAGCTAAGCTTTGGAAGGTTGTTTATGAGAACGGCAAGGAAGTTAGTCGTGATGTTATAAACACAAGCTATTATGCACCTTCGGCAAGACGAGTTAATGTGGGTACCAAGAAGAGTGCTAAGGCTCAGGACAACACAGCTAAGACTGACAACAACAAGAATAAGAACAATAAGACTAAGTCTACAGAGGCTCCTGCAACTCCTACCGAGGCACCACCTCAGGATGATCCGGTAGACGATAATCCGGGAGCGGCAGAAGAGTAATATGGTACCATCATTTAAGATTAGTGAGGAATCTCAGATTATAGTTGTAGGTAATGCAGGTATTTCCGGTACCGGGATTATCTACAATATGTTTAAAGATGAGATTAAAGGTCAATATACCGCTAACTTTTTAAAATCAATTGAAGATTATTCCGTCTCTTACTCGTATGAGACGGAATATGATATTCTTAAGGAATACAGATTCGAACTTATCGTTGAATGTGCCTTTGGAGGCGTATTTAACGCGCTATTTACATTAGGATATGAGACCGGCTTAGGTGTTATATCTGATATGAAATCTATCCCGATAACTCAGCAGACGATTGAGATATCGGCGTTTAAAGGGGTTAATCCATATCAACTGCATTCGTCAGGCTGCCTTGTTGTAGCTGCAACTAACGGAGTTAAGATTTGTGATGCTTTGAGGAGAGAGGGCATAACGGCTGAGGTTGTGGGCTATATGACCAAGGACAAAGCGAGAGTTGTCAGAGCACACGGTGAGGAACGATTTTTGGTTCCGGTGAGGCGTGACGAGCTTAACAGGTTTATCCCCGATGATGAAATGAAGAAAAAATACCCTAAGAAGTTGAATATAAGGGCTTTTAGTGATTTTACATAAATTTCGCTAAATATTTTTTGATTTTCTATGGAATATGTGTTAAAATGTAACATACGATATACAGATTTGGAGGATTGAGCTATGGCAGCAATTAACGCGGATCACTTGAATGTATTTCTGATGGCTACGTCTAAGATTTTGCAGGATATGTGCGGCTTTAATCCTAAGATTGGCAAGCCTGCTGTTAGTAAATTGGAATTTAGTGATGATACAATTGTTATAATGATTGGTGTTACAGGTGAGATGAGGGGTCAGGTTATGCTTTCGTTTGAAGATCCGATTGCATGTGATATTGCAGGTAAGATGATGATGATGCCTGTTCAGGAGCTTGACGAGATTTCAACCAGTGCCATTTGTGAGCTGGGTAATATGATTATGGGTAATGCATCTACTGTGTTCTCGGTTGAAGGTATTGGTATTGATATTACTCCACCAACAATGTGTAAGGGCAATGTTTCATTCCAGGGTGCAGTAGCTAACCTTAAGATTCCGGTTTTCTACGATGGTGAGAAGAAGATTGATCTCAACATTGCCATGAAGAAGGATTGATTAACAACTTAATAATTGTGACTTTAGGGTGTGTGTACACACCCTTTTTCTTGTGTATAAGATAGGAGGATGTTATGAACATAGTATTATTAGAGCCGGAGATTGCAGCTAATACAGGTAATATCGGAAGAACCTGCTGTGCTACCGGGACGACTTTGCATTTGATTTATCCGCTAGGATTTAGAATCAATGATAAGACGCTTAAGAGAGCTGGGATGGATTACTGGGATAAGTTGGATGTTCGCTATTATGATGATTACAGCGATTTCTTAGAGAAGAATCCCGGGGTTAAGATATATATGGCGACCACTAAGGCTACTCACACCTATGATGAGGTGAAATATGACGAGGATGCCTATATTATGTTTGGCAAAGAGAGTGCAGGTATCCCAGAGGAGATTCTTATGGCAAATGCAGACAATTGCGTGAGGATTCCGATGGGGCATGATATGAGGTCGTTGAACCTTGGTAATTCTGTAGCGATAATATTATATGAGGCGTTAAGACAGAATAAGTTTATGGATCTTGAGCATGCGGGGGAATTACATGAGCACTCATGGGATGAAGTGTTATAGAACATATTAATGTCATTCTGAGCGCAGCGAAGAATCTTTGACCTTCGAAGAAGGTCAATACTGATACGCTTGCACTCATTAAGTGACGAGCCCGCAAACACAAAGCTACATCGGACACGCTCCCGCTTCGGCAAAAACGTAGAAGATAGCGGATTTGAGTTGAGCATAATATGTTATTTCTGCGGGACGCCTCTCGGCTCGATTGTGCACAGCTCACGTTACTAAATTCACACTGCGCCTATGGCTTGTGTTCATTAAGTAACGAGGTGCACAAACGCCCTACGAAATAACACATTATGCTCTTGAAATCCTCAGGGTGGTGAGGCCACCGGTTTGCTCTTTTTTAATCCGCCGGACATGGGAGGTGGAAGATAAACTCTGCTCCGTCGCCATCCTCACTGATGAGGTTGATGTCCTCTCCGTGAGCCTTTAATATTTCCTTGACGATAGAAAGACCTAGTCCGCTTCCGACTTTATCGCGCCCTCTTGAGCTGTCAGCTTTGTAGAAACGCTCCCAGATGTGCTTCTGGTGTTCCTTGCTGATGCCGACACCGTTGTCCTTGACAGAGACTCGGACTTTGTTGTTCTCTAATGAAGTGGTGACAAACATAGTCGTATTAGGTCTTGAGAACTTGATTGCGTTATCGATAAGGTTGTTGACAACCTGAGATATCTTGTCCTTGTCGGCGTACACAAATGTGGATTTGTCCGTAAGGTCAAGCTTAATTCTGACATTTTTCTTAGATGCAGTTCCTTCAAATGTATCTGCCGCCTTCTTTATGACGTCGTTGATGTCAAATCTCTTCTTCTTAAGTATAAGCACCTTGCTGTTGAAATCATTTAACTCGATTAGACCCTGTGTAAGCTTTGTAAGTCTCTTGGTCTCATTTAACACCACATCTATGTAATGAGATTGTTTCTCAGGTGGAATCGTTCCGTCCTGAATAGCGGTTAAATAGCCGTTTATTGAGGTGAGCGGCGATCTGAAATCGTGTGATACATTTGAAATAAAGTTCTTTCTGTATTCTTCCATCTTCTGAACTTCATCAGCCATAATATTTAATGAATCGGCAAGCTGACCTATCTCGTTGTTCATTGTTATGTCGATCTTCTTGTCAAAGTTACCGTTACTGTATTCAAGCGCGTATTTATTGAGTTTTTCGATAGGATTGATGATCTTATTAGAAAAATGATAAAGGAAAAGCAAAAGTACAAGGAGTATGACCAACATAGCGAGCATAACTACTCGCAAAATGCTATTCTCTATCGTAGACAGGTCTTCAAGTGATGAATGAAGTAGCACATATCCTATATAGTTATTGCCGTCGACTATTGGGATGCCTATGCTTAGGGTTGTATGATCAAACAGGCCATAGAACTTGCCTGTCGATGAAAAACTTGTATATGGGGACAGTGACTTTGATATACCGGACACAGTTACAGGAAGGTCCGTAGATCCAATCTTTCTGTCGGATGAACAGGCAACGAACTGTCCTTTGTTGTCAGCTACCCAAATCTCTGAACCTAAGATCTTACTTATTGATGAGAGGTTCTTAGAGAGTTCATTATTGGTTAATTCACCGTCAAAATAATCTTTGACGTATTGTACTGAAATAAGCTGAGCCTGAGACACAATAGAATCAGTACGCTCCTTGATGAGAAGGCTCTTGATACTGAAGTTGATAAATACAATCATAATTGCAAATGAAATGACTGTTAGCGCCAAATATCCAACTATAACCGTATCAAATACTGATCTCTTAAAAAGCTTCATAAATGTTATCTCACCTCGAATTTGTAACCTACACCCCAAACAGTCGCAATACTCCAATTGGTATCTTCGTTAGTAAACTTCTCTCTTAATCGTTTGACATGAACATCTACTGTTCTTGAATCTCCTGAGAAATCATATCCCCAGACGCTGTCAAGAAGCTGATCTCTTGTGAATACCTGATTTGGACTTGATGCAATGAAATAAAGGAGTTCAAGTTCCTTAGGAGGTAGTTCGACATTTTCACCGTTGTAGGTAACTGTATAATTGGTTATGTTGACAACAAGTTTATCGTATGATATAAAGTCTCCGCTTTCTGCTGCAGGAGTTGCAGGCGCAATCTGAGATCTTCGTAATACTGCACTGACTCTGGCTGAAAGTTCATTGGCATCGAAAGGCTTAACTATGTAGTCGTCGGCACCCATCTTTAGTCCTAAGACTTTGTCGAATACCTCGCCTTTAGCGGATACCATTATGATAGGCACTTGAGAGGTCTTTCTGATTTGTGCGCATGCTTCGTAACCGTCAATGCCAGGAAGCATGACATCAAGTAATATCAGATCAGGCTTATATGTTGAGACCTCGCTTATGGCTGATTCGCCGTCTAAGACAATCTTGGTATCAAAGCATTCTTTAATAAGATATAAGGATATTAGCTCCGCTATGTTCTCGTCATCATCAACAATTAAAATTCGTTGTTTGTTGTCCATTTATATTACCTCACTTAGTACAGAGAAATGCCGTTTTCAACATCTCTTATAATATCATATTTTTTTTAATAATTCTACTTATAGATTATATATAAATGTCATTCTGAGCGAAGCGAAGAATCTTTGACCTTCGAAGAAGGTCAAAATGTAAAAACGAGTGGTTATTATATATTATGTATGATAATATATAGATAGTAATTATTAAGGAGGCAACTTATGTCAAAGGTTGATGATTTAAAGAAGATGCTTAAAGATATGAATAGTGTCGCGGTAGCATTTTCAGGGGGAGTCGATTCAACATATTTGTTAAAGGTTGCACATGATGTGTTGGGTGATAGATGTATAGCTGTTACTGCTTTGTCACCTTCATTTCCTGATAGTGAGAATGATGAAGCGAGGGAGTTTTGTAAGAGCGAAGGCATAAAGCAGGTTTTTGTTAATCCGGAGGAATACAAGGTCGAAGAGTATGCGGTTAATCCACCCAACAGATGCTATTATTGTAAACACATACTTTTTAGCGGGATGAAGAAGGTCGCTGAGGAATATGGTTGCAATTATGTCTTAGAGGGTACCAATGCAGATGATATCAACGATTACAGACCGGGAATGAAAGCCATTGAAGAATTGGGTGTAAGAAGTCCGTTAAGAGAGACAGGCTTTACCAAAGAAGAGATTAGACAGGAATCTAATCTTCTTCACCTGCCTACTTGGGACAAGCCTTCATTTGCTTGCTTAGCGTCAAGATTTCCGTATGGTACAAGGATTACCGAGGAAGGATTATTAAAGATTCAAAAAGCCGAGGAGGTCTTAAAGGACTTAGGTTTTAAGCAGTACAGGGTTAGATATCATAATGATGTAGCAAGGATAGAAGTGCTTCCGGATGATATAATTAAGCTTGTGTCAGATGATATAAGAAGTCAGATTTCTAGTAGGATTAAGGCGGCGGGATTTAGGTATGTTGCAATAGATATTGATGGTTATAGAACCGGGAGTCTCAACGAGGGAATTACGGGGGTGTGATATGGAATATGCTAATTTAGATTTTGAGAGAAGAGAGCGTACAGGTGCACCTGAGATTATCTATGGTGCAGGCAAGACTCCAGAGCAGATAATTGGAATTATTAAGGCCATGATATCAGGTGGTGAGGAATCTATTCTTGTTACAAGACTTGATAGTGATAAGTATAAAGAGGTTTCTGATGCTCTTTATAAAGATGAGGTTAAATACAAGTATTATGAGGATGCTAAGGCGCTTATAACAGGAGATATTAAGGCGCCCGACGGAATTGGTTATGTTGCTGTTGTTACAGGCGGTACAAGTGATATTCCGGTTGCAGAAGAGGCTTGTGTCACGCTTGAATATTTGGGTAACGAAGTTAAGAGGATTTATGATGTTGGAGTTGCGGGCATTCACAGGCTTTTAAAGCGTGAGGAAGACCTTAATAATGCAACTGTTGTTATCGCAATCGCGGGCATGGAAGGTGCTTTGGCGAGTGTTGTCGGTGGTTTGGTTAAAGCTCCGGTGATAGCTGTTCCGACAAGTATAGGATACGGCGCTAATTTTGGAGGTTTATCGGCACTTCTTTCAATGCTCAATTCTTGTGCAAGCGGTGTTTCTGTTGTTAATATAGACAATGGTTTCGGAGCGGGTTTTCAAGCCAGTATGATTAACCATGTTGGAAAGTGATTATAGAGGTGGTTTATGAAGATGTTATATTTGGATCTTTCGATGGGTGCTGCGGGGGATATGTTAACATCGGCGCTTATGGAGTTGATTGACGATAAAGATGCATTTGTTGATAAGGTCAATAGTCTTGGAATTGAGGGGCTTAATTTCTCCTATGAGACTGCATCTAAGTGTGGAATATACGGCAACAGAGTTAAAGTCTTAATTGATGGCGTGGAAGAGGAGTCACATGATCATCATCACGAGCATAGCCATAGTGAACATGAACACAACCATCATCACGAACATGAGCATCACCATCATCATGCTCATATGTCTGATATTGAGGCAATTATAAGAGGGCTTAATGTCAGTGATAATGTTAAATTTACTGCTACAGAAGTTTATAAGATTATTGCAAATGCAGAAAGTAAAGCGCACAATGAACCTGTTAGTGAGATACATTTTCATGAAGTTGGAATGAAGGATGCGATTGTGGATATCGTGGCTGTATGCATGTTGCTTGAGATGATTGCGCCTGACAAGATTGTGGCTTCCTCTGTAAGAACCGGATATGGGCAGGTTAGGTGTTCTCATGGAATTGTTCCTGTTCCTGCTCCTGCCACGTCATATATCATAGAGGGGATTCCTGTATACTCTGGGGATATAGAGGGTGAGATGCTTACGCCTACCGGTGCTGCCCTTGTTAAAGCATTTGTCGATGAATACGGCCTGCTTCCTGAAAGCATGATTATAAAGCAGGGATATGGAGTCGGACATAAGGATTTTAAGGCGGCCAATGTTATCAGAGCGATGCTTGCTGAGACAGTTGAGTCAAATGATAAAGATCAGGTAATATGCTTAGAGTGCAATGTTGATGACATGACCGGAGAAGATATGGGCTACGCCATAGATAAGTTCATGGAAGGCGGGGCAAGAGATGCATTTGTAGTACCTGTCATCATGAAGAAATCAAGGCCGGGAATGCTTCTTAATGTTATTACGGATGCGGCTTCTAAGGATGATATGGTTAAGCTTATTTTTAAACATACCACCACGATTGGAGTCAGGGAATGCTCATACAATCGCTACGTGCTAGATAGAAGGATTGAAGATAGGGACGGTTTACGAGTTAAGATAAGCGAGGGATATGGTGTTACAAGAACCAAGATTGAGCATGATGATTTAGAGCGGATTGCTGATGAAGAGGGAATATCGATTAGGGAAGTGAGAGAGAGGAGCGGATTTAAATAGAGCATAATATGTTATTTCTTCGGGACGCCTCTCAGCTCGATGAAATTGACGATCTCGGCAACACAATGCTACGTCGGACACGCTCTCGCTTCGGTAAAAACGTAGCGGTACTAAATTCGTGCTGCGTGTAACTTGCACTCATTAAGTACCGACGTTTTTATAGAGTCCGACTTAAGCATATGTGCAGCCTTGCTCTGCATTAAGTAACGAGACGCTTGGGCGTCCTACGAAATAACACAATATGCTCTTACTAATCCTCGGGGTGGCGAGGCCACCGGAAGTGAGTTTTTTATGTTAAACTTTATTCTCTAGCTGTTCTCTGAGTTCATTGATAAGTGCTTGTTGTTCGCTGATTGTAGCATCTTTCTCAGCAAGAGAATTGCTTAATTCATGTATCTTTGATGCCTGTAAGCTCATATAATATTTCATGTCTTGTTTCTCATCTTCTAATGTTCTACACATACTGATAACATCCTCATTGTCAGAAAGAGTCTCAATGGAGTCAACAGTAGATTCGAATTCGTTGTATTCTTCTAATACCTTCATAAAATCACCCCAGGTTTTAGCTTTGAAAAGTTTAGCCCACGCCACTCTTCCGGAAGAAATATCCTCCTTAGTGGCAAGTTCCTCTTTAGTCAAGTCTAGCACATAAAATCTAAATTTGCTAGTGTATATATTATGATTCTTGGTATTCAAAAGCATATATTCGGAATAGAATTCCGGGTATCTGTAGTAAAAGAAAATGCAGCAGATTTAAATAGAGCATAATGTGTTATTTCTTCGGGACGCTTCTCAGCTCGAAGGCGCGTTGCTCACGTTACTAAATTCGTGCTAAGCTTACGCTTGCACTTATTAAGTAACGAGACGCGCCAACGCCCTACGAAATAACACAATATGCTCTTACTAATCCTCAGGGTGGCGTGGCCGCCGGGATATTCCTTGTAACGAGACACGCCAACGTCTTACGAAATAGTATTGATTCAAATGGTAAGTACTTGTGACTATTCAAATCGCAACTAATTGATATGGGCTGTTTATGTGGTGAAAAACGCTGATATACTGCATATCAGATTAGGAAGTAGCTTGACAGCTACTTCCTAATAAAAATCTTGTTTGAGAAGGGAGAAAAGTAGTGTGAAGGCAAAATATGTATTGAATACAAATACGAATACGCTTCATCTAACAGGAAAATGTAGGTATTCGAACCCACCTTTCCCTGAAGAGTGGAAATATTATAAAAATCTAGAGGGTGTGACGGAATGTAATACTAATTTTTTTAAGAAGTGTAAGTTTTGCTTTAAGAATGAGTAGATATATAAGAAAGTTATATTTAATGATATCAAGAAAGGATAAGATTATGATGAGAAAAATGAGTAGGTTATTTGCTGTTGTATTAGTTTTAAGTGTAGTGTTATGCGGTTGTGGAAAATCTGAGAAGAGTGCAGAAACTTCTTCATCGAATGTTGAAACACAAGAATCAGATTCGGCAGCATCAAGTGCGACCGAACAAGATGCAGTAGTTAGAGTGCTTGCGTATATACTTTCGGATGAGCACAAACAAGGTGGTCGAAAGTTCGGTGTTATACGTAATCATTCGGATGAGTCGAATATTACTGATGATGTAGTTAGCCAAATAGATGCTGAAAAGACAAGGTATAAAATAACTAAGACTGAAGGTCAGACTGTGTATGGTGTAATTTCATGTTATGATAGTTTTGAAAACTATTTGTTTTCGGCTGATTTTGAGGTCGACACAGAAGCGGAGGTTGGAGTGAATACTGTACTTTTTAAGTGATGAATTTCTTAGAAAGATTTTATGATCTTTATTTCATTTGGATATATTAAAAACGAAAAACAATCTCAAGAAGCTTATACTGCTTTAAGAGATTGTTTTTTTGTCGGTTACCGAAAATACAAGGTCTGTCCCTGTGGTTTTAGAGTGGCGGACTACCTTTACCAACCATTCTGATGATGGAAAAAATGAATATTATCAAATTATATGCATAATTATCAAACGAATAGTATAATTATCAATACAGTATCAAATGAAATTATCAAATCTAGTGATGAAAGTTATTATAATAGGGGTGTTATGCTATTTAGAAGGGTTGAAATTTATGGCAGACGTAGTAAAATGCTAATACAATAGCATTTTTATTTTTTCGGGAATTATGGAGGTATTATATGTGTAAGATTGCGTTTAATATTCCAAATGAGAAAATACAAGGTCTGTCCCTGTGGTTTTTCAGATCTGCTCATCATCAATAATAGCTATGTTCATAATAAGCCACCCCATATAAATGTAATGTCATTTAGTTAAGCTTTATACATATTAATATATATCAAATACACGTCATTCTGAGCGTAGAGAAGAATCTTTATCCCGAGTGTAACGAGGGAAAACTAATATTATAATCTTACCGTTACTAAAGCATATAGATGCATTGACCTTCTTCGAAGGTCAAAGATCCTTCGCTACGCTCAGGATGACACTTTTAGTAATGAAATTTCTTAACTGAATGACGTTGTTGATAAATGCCACCTACTTAAACTCAACGACAGTAACACCTGCTTCGCCTTCTCCGTAAGCTCCGGCGCGGAATGATTTAACCGTTTTTTGATGTTTTAAATAATCCTGTATGGCTGACCGTAATGCACCGGTTCCCTTACCATGAATAATGGTTACGGAATTAAGTCTTGCAAGATATGCGTCATCTAAATACTTATCAAGTACTGAGATTGCTTCGTCTACGGTCTTGCCAAGAAGGTTAATCTCGGTACTGACATTTGCTCTTAGGTCTAGCTGTTTAGCTGCATGTCTGACCGGCTTGATATCCTCCTTAGGAGCATCAACAAGTTTTAAATCAACAGTGTTGACAAGAGTTTTTAATATACCTGCCTGAACATAGCAATCACCCTTCTTGTCAGGACTTGACACGATTTCGCCCTCAAGCCCCATGCTGTCGATATATACATAGTCACCTTCTTTAAAGGTGTAATCGGTGGTCTTAACTTTCTTCTTCTTAGGCTTTTCAATAAGCTGATTGTCAAGCTTATTAAGATCTTTTCTAAGATGAGTACGCTGGTGCTCCATAGCCTTGTTGTTGGCTTTCTCAGGGTTTTTAGCCCATTTGTTGTAAAGTCTTATAGATTCATCAGCAGAAGCCTTGGCTTTCTCTAATATATCCCTTGCCTCCTGTCTTGCATCCTTTAATATCTTATCTCTTCTCTTATTGATATCATCGGTGGTCTGCTTAGCGGATGCTTTAAGATCTTCAACTTCGATCCTTAATGCTTCGGCGTGCTCCTGCTCCTCCTTAATGGTAATTCTGCTCTTTTCAAGGTCTGAAAGCAGTCTCTCAAAATCCATACTGCTCTCATCAATCTCTTGCTTGGCAGCTTCAATTATCTCGTCAGGAAGGCCTAATTTCTTAGAGATAGCAAATGCATTTGACTTGCCCGGTACACCTATCAAGAGCTTGTAGGTAGGCTTTAAGGTCTCAATATCGAACTCGCAGCATGCATTTTCTACACCTGGAGCAGACAAAGCATACACCTTAAGCTCGCTGTAATGCGTGGTTGCAGCTATATGAGCTCCCATGTTGTGAAGGTGAGAGAGTATCGCAATCGCAAGCGCAGCACCTTCTGTGGGGTCTGTACCTCCGCCTAATTCGTCGAAAAGTACGAGTGATTTAGCGGTAGCATTTGCAAGAATCTTAACAATGTTGGTCATATGCGAAGAGAAAGTTGAGAGACTAAGCTCAATGCTCTGCTCATCTCCGATATCCGCGTATACTTTGTCAAATGTAGAAAGCACGCTACCTTCAGCAGCCGGAATGTGAAGACCCGACTCGCCCATAAGAGTAAAAAGCCCCAAGGTCTTAAGCGATACAGTCTTACCGCCCGTGTTAGGTCCGGTGATTATAAGCATGCTAAAATCTCCACCTAAACGCACGTCAATAGGAACTACCGACTTAGAATCAAGAAGAGGATGTCTTCCTTTCTTAATATCAATCACACCATCTTCATTGAATTCAGGGCGACTTCCTGTATATGACCTTGCGTATCTTGCCCTTGTGAAAATGTAATCAAGTTCGATTAATATAGAGAAATCGGCAGTCAATATCTCTTCCTCGTATTGAACTCTCGATGTGAGAGCCTTTAATATAACGGCAATCTCTGCTTGTTCTTTTACTGCAAGTTCCGATAACTCGTTATTTAAGTTAACCACAGCCATTGGCTCTATGAATAAGGTTGAGCCTGTAGAAGACTGGTCGTGTACCATTCCGGGAAATGAATTCTTATGTTCAGCCCTAACAGGAATACAGAATCTTCCGTTCCTCTGGGTTACGATTGACTCCTGTAACATAGGCTGTATGTTAGGATTGTTAACAGTCTTGTTAAGCTCTGAACGAATCTTAGAGTTAGTGTTGATGATGCTTTTTCTGATTGTTTTAAGTGCAGGAGAAGCATCGTCCGCAATTTCATCTACATCTAATATTATTCTTCTGATTTCACCTAGTAAATCTGTGATAGGTTCTAAGTCATCAAAGAAATGCTCAATGCAATCCGACTCTAAGAGTGCATCGCTTTTTTTATAGTCTTCTGTATAGTTCTTGGCTGACTCAACAATCTCTAGTATCCTTGCGATGTCTAAAAGTTCTCTAGTATTAAGAGTACTCTCTAACTTGGCTGCATTGATATATGGTCTTATATCTACTACGCCTGCGCATGATAAATTGCCAAAGCGATAAAGTCTGTTAAGCGCAGCAGCGGTCTCATCCTGAAGTCTCTCTATCTCTCTTAAATCTGAAACAGGGTGAGTCTTTATGCAACGTTTCTTAGTAATCTCGCACGAAGCGTGAGTAGAGAGTTGCTCTATTATTTTGTCGTACTCTAATATACGAAAATTACGATTCCTCATAATGTGGTCCTTTCTTATGAATTAAGGCTTTACAGAACGCCCGAAATATTCATCTTAAATATAGGCTGTTGGTAATAACCTTTATTTCATAGTGATTGTACCACTTTGTAGCTAAAATAGCAATGAGGTGTAGATTTGGTCGGAACCTCCCTTGATTGCAGCAGTGGAGTATATTGTGCTTCAAGAATAATGATGAACAATGTCCGACGACACAGAGGTGGTGGCATACACGGTGCGGATTGAAAGCTAGGGCATCCTTATCACAATTTTGTTTGTTTGTCAAACAACTAATAGTTGTTAAATAGTACGAAAATAGTCGAATTTGTGTCGAATAAGGTCGAATTAACAACTCACAGTTGTTTTTTATACAACTAACAGTTGTTGGACAGCGGTATTAGTGCATGCTATCATTTTCTTATAAGAATTATTGAATGAACAGAAACATGTTGAATTATCATTTGATAATAACTATAATGTTAGAAAAGAGGTATGCTTATTGGCTGATATTTACGATAGTGCATTTCACACTATAATTAACGATTGTAAGAAGTTTCTGATTCCTTACATTAACGAGGTTTTTGGTGAAGACTATTCCGGTGATGAGGAGATTGTTTTTCATCCTAATGAGCACTATATTTCAAGGAACAATGAGCCTGATGTGAAGCGGATTACTGATTCGGATTTTTCGATTATAGGTAGCGTAACCAAGAAATATCATTTGGAATGCGAGAGTAATCCTTATGATGCCAGTATTTTGACTAGGCTTTTTGAGTATGATGCACAGATTGCTCTTGATTCTGCTACTATTGATGAGAACATGATCAACGTTTCGTTTCCTAACACCGCGGTACTATATCTTAGAAGTGGCAGGAACATGCCAGATTGTGTATGGGTGCATTTGATATATCCCGGTGGCGATGCCAAGTATTCTGTACCTGCGGTATATCTTCAGTCTTACTCTTTGGATGATATTTTTAAGAAGAAGTTGTATATCATGCTTCCGTTTTATTTATTTAATTACGAGAAGCGTTTGGATGAGATTGAGTGTGATGAAGCTAAGCTTGACGCATTGACAGAAGAATATAATAGGATTGTAAGTGAGTTGAGCGGATTGGTTGCTACACGCGAAATTACTGCATTTGACATTATTACAATAACTGATTTAATGGAGAAGGTTTTTAAGGCACTTGTTGGTAGCAGAGAACACATTAGTGAAAGGATTGGTGGTATTATGGGTGGACAGGTAATTATGACAAAAGCGAAAGAGATTCTTAATAGTGGAATTGAGCAAGGCATTGAACGTGGATTTGAGCAAGGTATCGAGCAAGGTATTGAACAAGGAATTGAAAAAGGTATAGAACAGGGTATTGAGCAAGGAAGAATCCAAATGGTTGTTGATTTAGTTAATGATGAGGTGCTATCTGTCGAAGAAGCTGCTGCAAGAGTCGGAATGACTGTTGAGGAGTTTAGAAGGCGGGCTGAATGATATATATAGGATTGATGGTATTATGGGCGGAAAGGTAGTTATGATAAACTACCCTTGCACCTTATTAAGATATCTATCCCAAGACACTGAGATATCCTTGCCTTTAAAAGTCACGTAATATGTATCGTCCTCAGAAGGATCGAATTGATCCTCACCTACGAATTCAATTCCGAATTCATATCCTTCATCACATTTCTTAACCTCAAAAAGATAGGCTCCCTTACACTCCTTAAGAAGAGCTTCAATCTCATCAATAGACATTTCTTTATCATCAACCTTCTCGATTAAGGTATCATTAGCGTCATAATAACTGTAGCCTTCTTTGAAACCTGATAATATTTCACCACTGTCTAATCTTAAAACAGTTGAATCTGCGTAGCTCTTGGTAAAATTAGTGTTCTGTGAATTGCTAGGCTCGACAATCAATGCTTCAAGCTTGAATTCAACACATGTGTTATCACAGGAGTATCCTGTTATCTCAGCATCATTAAATGAAAATGCATCTATCTCATTTTTAGAATTGAATTTCATGTCATTATCCCTTTCTATTGCTAGAATTACATCTAGAATATGATACAACCGGAGAGAGGGGTTTGTCAAATTAGACTAGTACCCCAGGTATACCACAGGGACGGCTCTTATGATACCGTGTAAGCACATGGTACCATAAGAACCGTCCCAGTGGTATGTGAGAACCGTCCCAGTGGTATGTGCCACGAGTATTATATGTTATTAGGACTATCCTTAGGTAAGTTCTTAAAGTAAATAACCGTAAATGGAATACAACACAAACTTGTCAGCACGTCCGCAATCGTCTGTGAAATCTCGATTCCAAAGAGTCCCCATACATTTGAGAAAATGATAATGATTGGGAGGAAGAAGAGACCGCTTCTAAAGCTTGATAATATCGAAGCCTCTAAAGACTTACCAATACTCTGAAACATCATGTTATTACACACACTGAATGGTATGAATATAAGTGATATACACTGATATCTCATAGCTACGGCGCCAATCTTAATAACATCTAAATCATCTCTAAACACGCTGACTATAGGCTCAGCGAAAAATGATGCAGTTATAGCAAATACTCCAAGTAAAACAGTTCCGAATCCAAATGTAAAAAAGAATCCTTTCTTAACTCTGCTGTATTTTTTAGCACCGTAATTGAAACTTGCAACAGGCTGGTATCCTTGACCTATTCCGAGACCAACACTAAATAAGAAGTTAATGACTCTTGATACAATGCTCATTGCAGCAATAGCCGCATCTCCAAAAGGCTTGCATGAGTTGTTAAGAACCATGATTGATATACTTCCGAGGCCCTGTCTGATTAAACTTGGGAGACCACCTCTGACAATCTTTGTATATAGACCTAAATCTTTCTTAAAGTATTTTCTGCTTATCTTAGACTCGCATTTTCTATACATAATCGCAAGGATAAAAAGGCTCGTGTACTGTGATATTGCAGTTGCAATACCTGCGCCTATTATTCCTGTTTTTAATACCATGATAAATAAAGCGTCAAGCGCAATGTTAAGAAGACTTCCGCTAGTCAGTCCAACCATTGCAAATGTAGCCTTTCCTTCGTAACGCAGTATATTGTTGTAGACACAACTTACCATCATAGCCGGAGCTGCACATAATATGCATAACGCGTAAGTCTTGGCATAAGGGTATATTGTATCAGTACTTCCTAAAAGATACATGAGTGGTTTGATAAATATAATTCCAAAACCCATTACCAATAACGCTGTTGTTAGCGATGCGACAAAGCCCATGGTTGAATACTCGCTTGCTTCATCATACTTACCCGCACCTAATCTTCTTGAGACAACTGTGCCAGCTCCATGTCCGTACATAAACCCGCACGCCTGAAGAATAGCCATAAGTCCGAAGACAACTCCGGTAGCGCCCGTTGCGCTTGTTCCAAGCTTGCCGACAAAATAAGTGTCTGCTAGGTTGTATATATTAGTTACAAGCATACTTATGGTTGTCGGAATACCGAGTCCCAATATGAGTTTTGGTATCGGTGTTTCTGTCATTTTCTTATATTGAATTTCTGCGCTGTTCATATCTCTCACCTTCTTTATAACAATAAAGGTTACTCTAAAAAGACTACGATGTCAAATGCAGGAGGTACGTCGGGATTGACAAATAATAGTGTAATATATAGAATAGACTAAAAAGAGAGGTACCACTATGAGATATCCTAAATTTTTAAAAGACGGAGGCACAATCGGCTTCATAGCCCCTTCATTTGGTTGTGCAATCGAGCCTTATAGAACAAGATTTGACAGAGCTCTAAAGGATTTTCAGTTAAATAGTTATGAATATACACTTGGTCCTAACTGTCTTGAGGGATCAGGAATCGGTATAAGTAACACTCCAAAGAAATGTGCCGAAGAGCTTAATAACGCGATGACCGGCGGTGCGTTTTCAGACGGTGTAGTGCCTGATGTTATTATAACATGTGGCGGTGGCGAGCTCATGTGTGAGGTTGTTCCTTATATAGATTTTGAAAAGATTAAAAACAGTGAGCCTAAATGGTATATGGGTTATTCTGACAATACCAATTATACTTTTCTTTCTGCTATACTTGCCGATACAGCTGCTATATACGGACCTTGTGCGCCTGCGTTTGGAAGGGAACCTTGGCATAGATCTATAGAAGATGCATTAGATATTTTAAGAGGAGAGGTTAGCGAAGTACAGGGTTTTCACTATTTTGAACTTGATGATGGCACAGCCGAAGGAGAAGAGCCGGATCCGTTAGCACCTTACAATTTAACAGAGAAGGTTGAATATAAGTACTACCATAACGGTTCTGATGCTAAGAGTGCCGACATCGAGGGAAGACTTTTAGGAGGATGTCTTGATATTCTTACCTTGCATGCCGGAACTAAGTATGATAAAGTTGCCGAATTCAATGAGAGATACAAAGAAGATGGTGTTATATGGTTCGTGGAGAGTTGTGATTTAGATATTCTTTCTATGAGAAGGGCATATTGGCAACTTAGAGAAGCAGGGTGGTTTGACACTGCTAAAGGTTTCTTGATCGGTAGACCAAGACGCTGCTACGGTGAGGAAGTATTTGGAGTTGATCAATACTCTGCGGTAACTGATATATTAGGAGATTTAGGTGTACCTATTATTATGGATTTGGATATCGGACACCTTCCACCTATGATGCCTATAGTATGCGGAAGTAAAGCTAAGGTAACAGCTAAGGACAATGATATAAGTATTAAATATATATTTGAGTAAATAAAATGTCGTGGCATTATCGCCACGACTTTTATAAGGAGTTATAAATGATTAAAGAAGATATTATCAACGAGTTAAGCAACCTTCAGGATATTGAATACAGAGATTTTCAGAGCAAGCTTATACCTACGGCGTCTGTTGAGCACTTCATTGGTGTCAGAACTCCCGAGTTAAAGAGTCTTGCCAAGAAACTTGCTAAAAGAGATGATATAGACGAGTTTTTAGCGGATGTTCCTCATTCATATTTTGACGAAGATCAGCTTCATGCTTTTATCATTTCCGAGATAAAAGATTATGACAAATGTATCAAGGAGGTTAATGCATTTCTTCCTTATGTAGACAACTGGGCGACCTGCGATCAGATGTCTCCTAAGGTGTTTAAGAAGCATAAGAGCGAGCTTTTTGAAGTGATTAAAACATGGATAGCATCTGACGAAACTTACACGATTCGTTTTGGAATTAAGATGCTCATGAGTCATTTTCTTGATGAAGATTATGACACTGTTTATCCAGAGATGGTTTCTAAGGTACGAAATGAAGAATATTATGTTAAGATGATGGTTGCGTGGTATTTTGCAACCGCCCTTGCCAAGCAATATGATACTGTGCTACCATTTATTATAGAGCATAAGCTTGACGATTGGACACACAATAAGACTATTCAGAAGGCAGTTGAGAGTAACAGAATCAGTCCTGAGCAGAAGGCATACTTAAAGACTCTTAAGGTCAAATGATAGAGGTGAGATGATGAACAGCTCATACAATGTAGTTGGAATATTGGCGCATGTTGACGCGGGCAAGACGACATTATCGGAAGCGATACTATATAATTCGGGTGTCATAAGGTCTTTAGGAAGAGTCGACAAGCGAGATACATTTCTTGATACCAACCACATAGAGAGGGAAAGAGGTATTACAATCTTTTCTAAGCAGGCTAGAGTTAGACTTGGCGACAAAGAAGTAATACTGCTTGACACCCCTGGACATATGGATTTTTCGGCAGAGACAGAGAGGACTCTGCCTCTTTTAGATGCTGCAATTCTTGTAATCAGTGGAATAGATGGAGTTCAGGTTCACACAAAGACCTTGTTTAAGCTTTTAAGACGATATCATATTCCTGTTACCATTTTCGTCAATAAGATGGATATGGATATTGCCGATAAGAATCGACTTCTTAGTGATCTTAGGGAGAATCTAAGCGATAGAATCGTAGATTTTTTTGATGAGGATTATCTTGAAAACGTTGCTATGAGCGACGAAGAAGCTATGGAGTATTATTTGGAACATGGTGATTTGCCTGCTGACAAGATTAGAGGTCTCTATGAGAACAGGCTTGTAATTCCTTGCTATTTTGGTTCGGCTCTTAAGAATGAGGGCGTTAGCGAATTCGTTGATAGTATGTCTGACTATCTTCCTGTTAAGAATTATCCTGATGGATTTGCAGCGAAGGTTTATAAGATTGGAAGGGATTCTAATGGCGCAAGACTTACATATATGAAACTTACGGGTGGAAGCATTAAAGCCAGAGAGATGATAGGTGATGAGAAGGTCAATCAGATAAGGCAGTATTCTGGCGATACATTTATTCAGGTTGATGAAGCATTTGCAGGAGAAGTCGTTGCTATAACAGGCCTTAATTCCACATTTGCGGGACAAGGGTTAGGAAGCGAGCCTTCCACTTACCTTCCGGAATTAACTCCGGTACTTAATTACAGACTTATACTGCCTGAAGATGCCGACCCTGTAAAGCTTTACCAACAGATTCAAGAGATAGAGGAAGAAGAGCCTCTTATGGAAGTGTCTTACCAGCCTGAGAAGGGCGGAATTATTGTCAAAATGATGGGCGAGATTCAGTGCGATATTTTGAAAGTTCTTGTTAAAGAGAGGTTTAACATAGACATAGAATTTGCGGAGGAAGGTATTGTTTATCTTGAAACCATTGCAAATGTTGTCGAGGGCGTAGGTCACTACGAGCCGTTAAGACACTACGCTGAGGCGCATGTTCTTATAGAGCCTGCTAAGAGAGGCAGTAGGATAACTGCTGATTCTGCGGTTAGGGATGATGTTCTTGATAAGAATTGGCAGAGACTTATTATGACACATATTATGGAGAAGCGACATAAGGGTGTGCTTATAGGTGCAGAGCTCACCGATGTTAAGATTACGGTAATTGGTGGTAGGGCGCATAAGAAGCATACTGAGGGAGGAGATTTTAGGAAGGCTACATATCGCGCGATAAGGCAGGGATTGATGCAGGCGGAGAGTGTCCTTCTTGAACCTGTTTATGCATTTACAATGACTCTCCCTTCAGATAAAGTCGGACGTGCAATGACCGATGTTACCGAGAGAGGCGGAGAGCTTGAAAGTCCTGAGATATTGGACGATGTAAGCGTGCTTAAAGGGCAGGTTCCTGTTTCTACCTTTAGAGGATATCAGAGAGAACTGATGGAGTACACCAAGGGTGAGGGACAGTTAGAACTTAGAATTTTAGGGTACGCTCCTTGCCATAATGCCGAAGAGATTATTAAGGAGTCAGGTTATGATCCAGAGGCGGATGTATCTAATCCTACAGGCTCTGTATTCTGTGAGCATGGAGCAGGATATTATGTTCCGTGGAATGAAGTTAGAGCGCATATGCATGTTGACAGCGGACTTTATTTTGGTGAGGTCCGTGATACTGTTGAGTCAGCTTCAAACAGAAGTAAGTCTATAGATATGTCACTCACTGAAGAAGAATTAGAGGATATATTTAAGAGGACATTTTCTGCGAACAGGAGAGATTCTAAGCACGAGAAGCCGAAGAAGCAGTTAATGCAGGCAACTCCTAAGATTAGACGCTCATCTAAAATTCCTGTTTTTAAGGACAGGTATCTTTTGGTAGATGGTTACAATGTAATATTTGAAATGAATAAGGGTGGAGTAGCAGACAGTATTGATCTGATGGCTGCCAGAACTAAGCTTCAGGATATACTATGTAACTATCAGGCATATAAGAAGATTAATCTTATTCTTGTATTTGATGCATATAAGGTTAAGAATAATACAGGTCAATATCTTGACTACCATAATATCCATGTCGTGTATACCAAGGAGAAGCAGACTGCGGATGCGTATATAGAAGCTTTTACACATGAACACGGTAAGACTTATGACATTACGGTTGCAACATCTGATGGACTGGAGCAGCTTATTGTTATGGGACAGGGCGCAAGAAGAATGTCTTCAAGAGAACTTTTAGAAGATATCAAGCGCATGGAGGATGAATTAAGAGAGCTGTATTTAGACAGAGAATTATAACCTTTAATACCATTTACTACCAATTAATATGATAAAGTGTTATAATGAGTTGTAATTTGTTATAAGAAAGGATTAGTAAAATGAAGAGTAAAGTTAAGATTGGACTATGTACAGGAATCAGCCTGATAGTAACATTTGTGATATGGACAGTTCTCGTTAAGACGGTTGATGTTAAGCCGTTAGGTCAGAAGGGAACTGATATAGGATTTGCTACTTTTAATGTGTGGTTTCATAAGTTGACCGGAGAGCATTTATTCTTGTATAAGCTCGGTGACATAGTTGAGATTATTCCATTGTTGGTGTGTGCCTTCTTTGGACTGGTAGGGGTAGGACAATTAATAAAAAGAAAGAAAGTGTCTAAAGTTGATTCTGACATAATTATTCTGGGAATATACTATGTGGTGGTTATACTGGCGTATGTATTCTTTGAAGTAGTACATATTAATTACAGACCTGTACTTATTGAAGGAGCTTTAGAAGCATCATATCCATCGTCTACGACTCTTTTGGTTCTTAGCGTTATGCCTACGTTAAAGTTCCAATTCGACAGAAGATTTAAGAAGTCAACTACAACTCTGGTTGTGTCTGTGTTTGTTATTGTCTATTCAATATTTATGCTTATTGCAAGAGCAGTATCTGGTGTTCACTGGGCTACAGATATTATCGGTTCGATATTATTGAGTGCAGGTTTGTTTATAACCTATTGCTCGGCGGTAGCGTTAGTTGACGATAATGAAGGCAAGTCTAAGGATTATAATTAACAAAAAGCGGCGTATTCGCCGCTTTTTATTATACTATTATATCTGCGCTTACGCATCTTACTAATCCAATTAGATCATTGGGGTTAAGTTCGATCTGATATCCAACCTTGCCACCGCTTACAAATATCTTGTCAAATGAAGTGGCGGTTTCGTGGATAAATGTCTTGAATTGCCTCTTCATTCCGATAGGAGAGCAGCCACCGTGTACATATCCGGTAAGAGGTAGAAGATCTTTCTGCTTTAACATGCTGATTGATTTCTCATTGGCCGCCTTGGCAGCTTTCTTAAGGTCTAGTTCTTCTTCTACCGGTACCACAAATACATAGTAGGCGCCTGACTTGGCTTGTGTTACTAAGGTCTTAAAGACCTTCCTGGCATCTTCACCCAATATTGCCGCAATCTCTGCACCACTCATAGTGGCATCTTGTTCATATGTGTGGCTCTCGTAAGCAATCTTTTTGCTGTCTAGTACACGCATTACATTTGTTTTGTCGTTGTTCTTCATAATCTCATCTCATTTAATATTAACATTTGTATATTCAATAATAGCATATTTATCGCCGTCAGGCGAAATAAGAAGGCAAATGAGTCGCTCATCATCCCTATACTGCTTAACAACAATCTTATCCCACTTAAGAGCAGGAATAAGATACTCAACCCTAACCTGATTGTATTCATATCCGTCAGGAAGATAGTCGTTAGCTACAAGCACATACTGCATGTTATTCATGTGCCCGATTATATCTATCATAGACTCGGTTACCGTAACTTCCGCTATGGCTTCAAATGCATCCTCTTCTATATCCTTAATCTTTATCCTTCTCTCGGCATATTCCATAGGAAATGCAGGCTCTATCTTAAAGGCTTCAATCTGATCCTCAGGAACTCTTATAGGTCTTCCGTTTGTAAAATCAAAATATGACCATATTGAGTTGGCATTAATTATTACATTGCCATCTTCATCCATCATAAGAAAATTTCTGTCACCTTGAATTCCTTTGATTCTGTGTGGGAGAGTGCCCACTGTAACCTTGTCATTCATTGCGGGATAGGACTTAATCTGAATCTGCCATGAATTGAGAACCCACGCGCAGTTGTTGTTAACCTCGGCGCTGATTCCGACAGATTCTGAATGAAGCGCTGAACAATCCTGAAAATAATTGATCACTCCGGGCAAGGTAAGATGTCCGTCTTGGCCAACTTCGCTTAATCTTACTACACTCTCTTTAGTAAACATAATATACTCCTTATTTAGAAACCTCTTTGATAAGACCTAATATAGTGTCTATAGGATTGGCCATGTCGCTCTTCTCCATGGTGGTGATGTATTTATTTCTGTTAAGATAAAGATCATTAACAGCGTGAACAAGCGCCTTATCAGTAAGATTCTCCTCCTGGATAACAACACTGTAGCCGCTCTTTTCAAATGAAGCAGCGTTGAGAATCTGGTCTCCACGACTTGCCTGTGCAGAAAGTGGAATGAGCAGGTTAGGCTTTCTTAAGGCTAAAAGCTCACAGATAGCATTGGCCCCGGCACGTGAGATTACAACATCTGCAAGGTCAAGATATGAAGCCAACTCTTTCTTAACATACTCGAACTGCTTGTATCCTTCCTTGCCGTTGAGACTCTCATCCAAATGATTCTTACCGCAACAATGAATAATCTGAAATGTCTTTAAGAGCTCGTCAACGTTATTTCTGACGGCGTTGTTGATTGCAACAGAACCTAAGCTTCCTCCGATAACCATAAGTGTTGGCTTGTTCTTATCAAATCCCAATGACTTAAGAGCTTCTTCTTTATTGCCCATAAAAAGTTCTTCTCTGATTGGAGAACCTGTAAGCACAGCCTTACCATCAGGCAAATGCTTGATGGTCTCCGGAAAATTACAGCAGACCTTGGTTGCAGATGGAATCGCAATCTTGTTGGCAAGTCCGGGGGTCATATCGCTCTCATGGATTATACATGGGATGTGTCGCTTTTTAGCAGCTAATACAACAGGGACAGAAACAAATCCTCCCTTGGAGAACACAACATCAGGCTTTAGCGCCTTAAGAAGCATATTAGCCTCGTGACATCCCTTGATAACGCGAAACGGATCGGTAAAATTCTTGACATCGAAATATCTTCTGAGCTTACCCGAAGATATACCGTGATAAGGAATACCAATCTCTTCGATAAGCTTCTGTTCTATACCTTCATAGGAGCCGATGTAGTGTATATCATATCCTTCTTCTTTAAGCTTAGGGATAAGCGCCATGTTAGGTGTGACATGTCCTGCAGTACCTCCACCGGTTAATACAATTCTCTTCATAATTGTCTCCTCCTTATGTCGAATGAGTTAATTCGTTCTTCAAACAACAATTGTACCACAAATAACTGATAATAGGAATAATATATATGTGAATCCATTTAAAAATAGTGTATAATGAAGAAAATGATACTATTCAAGGAGGATTATATGAGTAAGATTGGAATTATCGGTGCTATGGATGAGGAAGTAACACTTCTGAAGAAGAGCATGCATGGCGTTAAGGCAACTGTCAAGGCAGGTATGATATTTGCAGAGGGAACTCTCTGGGGTAAGGAGACGGTTGTTGTGGTAAGTGGAATCGGTAAGGTTAACATGGCTGTCTGCGCACAGATGCTTATAGATTTGTTCGGTGTTGATACGCTTATTAACACAGGTGTTGCAGGTAGCTTAGACGCTAAGATTGATATCGGAGATATAGTTATCTCTACGGAAGCGCAGCAGCATGATATGGATGTTTCTGCACTAGGAGATCCTGTCGGAATTATTCCAAGAATGAAAGATTCTATATTTAAGGCTGACGAGAAGCTTGTAGATATCGCATACAAGGCGTGTAAGAAGGCTAACCCTGACATAAACTGTTTTAAGGGTAAGGTTGTCAGCGGAGACCAGTTTATCGCTTCAAGAGACAAGAAGGATTTCCTAAAAGCTTACTTTAAAGGTATGTGCGCTGAGATGGAGGGCGGCTCCATGGCTCAGGTTGCCTATCTGAACGAGATACCATTTGTCATTATAAGAGCAATTTCAGACAAGGCGGATGATTCCGGACACATGGATTATCCTGTATTTGCCAAGGGTGCGATTAAGCATAGTGTCGCTCTTTTAGAGGAGATGTATAAAAGTATTTAACCTTGTTGATAAATTGTCGCACAATTTGACTATTTTAGCCAAATGTTCATAAATCTTTAAAATACACCTTAAAAATGTGGATAAATAGCCATTTTGTCCACAAAAATGTTCATAACTCCTTATTTTAAGCGTGTTTCACGACTTGAAATTATGCAAATGCACATTTTATGCGCATCTTTTATTTGTTGTCAAATGATAATAGGAGTGTTAGAATAATAGGGATGTTGGATTGTGAGGACTTATATTGGCAGAGCAATTCATAATAATTAATTTAATAAGAAGGAGAGATTAACTAATGGCACAGGTAACATTTAATTACAAAAATGCCGGCGTCGCTGATCATGAAGTTGAATACATGAAGAAGCTTGTAACAGACGCCAAGGACCAGCTTCTTGCTAAGACAGGAGCAGGTAACGATTTCTTGGGATGGATCGATCTTCCTGTTGATTATGACAAGGACGAGTTCAACCGTATTAAGGAAGCAGCTAAGAAGATTCAGAGCGATTCGGATGTACTTCTTGTAATCGGTATCGGTGGTTCATATCTTGGAGCGAGAGCGGTTATCGAGGCAGTAAGACATAGCTTCTATAACAATCAGCCAGATCGCAAGACCCCTGAGATTTACTATTGTGGTAACAACATAAGCTCTACCTACCTTCAGCATTTGATTGAAGTTGTAGGAGACAGAGACTTCTCTATCAACATGATCAGTAAGTCAGGAACTACTACTGAGCCTGCTATAGCATTCAGAATATTCAGACAGATCTTAGTAGACAAGTACGGTGAGGAAGAGGCTAACAAGCGTATCTACGCTACTACAGACAGAGCTAAAGGAGCATTAAAGGATCTTGCTAACGAGAAGGGTTACGATTCTTATGTTGTTCCTGATGATGTAGGAGGACGTTTCTCAGTTCTTACAGCAGTAGGACTTCTTCCAATCGCAGTTGCAGGCGCTGATATTGATGAGCTTATGAAGGGTGCTGCTTCAGCAAGAGAGAGAGCACTTAACAATGACTTCGAATCTAACGATGCATTACAGTACGCTGCAGTTCGTAACATCCTTTTAAGAAAAGGTAAGACAATCGAGATTCTTTGTAATTATGAGCCTGCCCTTCATTATATGTCAGAGTGGTGGAAGCAGCTTTACGGTGAGTCAGAGGGTAAGGATGGTAAGGGATTATGGCCATCAAGCGCTGATTTTACTACAGACCTTCATTCACTTGGACAGTTTATTCAGGAAGGTTCTAAGAATCACTTCGAGACAGTTATCAATGTAGAGAAAGCTAAATGCGAGCTTACATTAGGTACTGAGGAAGTCGATACAGACGGACTTAACTATCTTTCAGGCAAGACAGTTGATTTCATCAACAAATGTGCAATGAACGGTGTTGTTCTTGCTCACGTTGACGGACAGGTTCCTAACCTTATGGTTAATCTTCCAGAGATCAATGAGTTCTACATCGGTGAGGCAATCTATTTCTTCGAGTTTGCTTGTGGTGTATCAGGATACACACTCGGTGTCAACCCATTCAACCAGCCTGGTGTTGAGTCATACAAGAAGAACATGTTCGCACTTTTAGGAAGACCTGGTTACGAAGAGGAGACCAAGAAGCTTCGTGAGAGACTTGGAGAATAATATGTCATCCTGAGCGTAAGCGAAGGACTTATAATAATTGCAGCGAGAATAACGCACAATTGTTATGTCATCCTGAGCGTAAGCGAAGGATCTTAAAAAGGCTGTCCGGTTGGACAGCCTTTTTTACGCATAAAAAAAAGCTGCCTGAAACCAGGCAGCTCTTCATAGACTTTAAATTAAAGATCGATAGATAATGTATTACCGTTCTTGTCTTCGCTTCTGTCGTTAGCAACATAGTAAGCCTTCATCTCATTAACATTAACGTAAACTTCAAGCTTTCTTGTTCCACGCTGTCCGCGAGCCTTGAAATCTTCCTTAACTCTCTCAACAAGATCACTAACTACGATGTTCTTGTCGCCAAGCTGAAGCTCGATGATCTCTGAAGTTGCCTTAGTAGCAGCTTTCTTAGTAGTAGTCTTCTTAGCTGGAGTAGCTTTCTTAGCTGGAGTCTTCTTAGCTGGAGTAGCTTTCTTAGCTGGAGTCTTCTTAGCTGTGGTAGCTTTCTTAGCTGTAGTCTTCTTAGCTACTGTAGCTTTCTTAGGCTCAGCCTTCTTAGTCTCGGTCTTCTTGGTCTCTGTTGTAGCAGCCTTAGCTGGCTCTGCCTTAGCAACTGTAGTTGTTGCTGTCTTCTTAATAGTTTCTGACATAAATTTATGCCTCCCTCTTTCTAAATATATGTTAATAGGTTTCACATCGGTTATTAGTTTATCTTGTTTTTATCTATTTATCAAGCGTTTTGTAAAACTTTGTATAATTTATACAGTCAAATGATAATTTTGAGAAATAAATACAATAAAATAACAATAAAATAACGAAAAAATAACTCATTTTATCATTTAAGAAATATTGAAATAAAAGGAAAATCGAAATTAATTAAGAAAAAAATAAGCGAAAAATAAGAAAATCGAGTTTGAAATTCAAACTCGATTGTAAATTCTTATTTTTTGAAAAATATTTTGAAAAAATAAGGAAAAATTATCTAAAAATTTAGGATATTAATCTACTCTTTCATCTCCCCAGAAGAATAAAGCAACGGTTCCCGGACCGGTGTGGCTGCCAATTGTAGTACCTATATCATTAATCTCTACTCGACCGTTAAGCTTAGGAAAATTCTCTTCGATGATATTAGCAACAGCTCGTGCGTCTTCAAAACATGCCGATTGGCTGATGTAACATTTGCCGGAATAGTTGAGTCCGTCTTCTGCCTTATCCATCATGCACTTAGCTATTGCCTGTATGACCTTGTTCTTGCCTCGAATCTTAGAACGTGGAATAAGTCTTCCCTGATAGTCAACATTCAACAGTGGGCAAATGTTGAGTACGTTGGCAACATAACCGGCTGGTTTAGAAACTCGTCCACCTTTAATGTAGAAGGTGAGGTCAGTTGAGAAGAACCAATGGTTAAGACGAAGCTTGTTGGCTTCTGCCCACTCGTAAAGTTCATCGATTGACATTCCGTCATCTCTAAGATCAGCGAGTCTGTCAA
The DNA here is from genome assembly GCA_000621905.1 of Lachnospiraceae bacterium NC2004. Lineage (GTDB taxonomy): Bacteria > Bacillota > Clostridia > Lachnospirales > Lachnospiraceae > NC2004. The sequence goes on along the minus strand of JHXB01000007.1, from coordinate 74,940 downwards.
CTAACAGACCGTATCCTGATGATGCCGCTAATGAGTCTACAATATATAACTTCCTGTCAGGATACTTCTCTAATAATGTATCTCTGGCAATGTTAGCTGAATTGATGGTTCCACTTATTCCTGATGACAGTGTAAGGTGGATTAAGTCCTTGCCTTCGGCCAGGAAAGGTTCGAAATAGCTGATGTATTCATCTGCGTTAATCTGGGAAGTCTTAGTGTCGGCACCATTGACCATAGCGTTATAAAATTCCTTGAATGACATGCTCTTGCCAAGGTCGTCTAAGTATTGAACTCCGTCTAATTCGTAGTGAAAACAGGTATAGTGAATATCTCGCTTGAGAAAGTGTTCTTCTGATAAATCTGCTGTTGAGCAGCAACTTAAAATATAGTCACCCATTAAGATATGCCTCCCTTTGTAACTCAATATATGTACAATTTTACACTAATTATTTACATGTGTAAATGATTATTTAACTAAATAAAATGTTAATTGCTCAATTATATATAGTGTGTTAGAATAGTATCTATAGTTGATGTATTTATCATTAGCTATAATCGTTTTTGAGGTGATTTTATGAATAGGCAGGAACTTAATGATATTGGAATTGATATGAATGTGGGGCTTAGAAATTTTAAAAATAATCCCCTTATGTACACGAGATTTTTAGAACAGTTTATAGCGACAGATAAACATATAGAAGTTGCGACTAATGCGCGTGAAGCTTCAGATGATGAAGAGTTTAATAATACGATCACAGAGTTTAGTAAGTTGTGCAAGCAGTTTGGACTTGTTGATTGTTCAGGACTTTGTGATAAGGTTTTAGAAGAGGGTATCAGTTCTGAAGCATTTTCTGAGCTGAGTGATAAATATGCAGTGATTGTTAAAGGATTTAAAGGTTGAAATTATGAAAGATAAGAAAGAGGATAAGGCCTTTTCGGGACCTTGTGAGATGTGCGTTAATTACGTATATGACGATGAAGACGAGTGCTATTATTGTGATGTTAATTTAGATGAGGATGATATGTACAAGTTTTTGACCGGCAACACCAAGGGATGTTCATTCTTCCAGTTATATGACGAGTACAAGATAGTAAGGCATCAGATGTAGAAAGGCGAGCGTTATGCTCGCCTTTAGTAATTTACTCTTTAGATAATTTAAAAGCACAGAACATTCCGAGTGCTAATGTAACAATTCCTGTAAGAACCGATGGAACAGTGATAGCAGCTAAAGCCGTACCCATTAATATGACAAATGGCGACGATGCCACAAGTCCTAATATACCATAATATGTAATAGTTTCGTGTTTATTAAGAAGAATCTCAATTCCTTTAGCCACGGCGAATATACCGACAACAACTCCGAGCCCGAATGGAACAAGGTAAGCAACTGAAACGCCTACTGTGTGCCAGTCTCTGCTTGTAAGAGCAACTATCAATCCCTTGACTAATGACATGATTGGACTGTAGTACCCGAGTATCATAAGCATCATTGAGCCGCTTACTCCCGGTATTATCATGGTTGCAGATGCGATAATTCCTATAATAAAGAGGAGGATTAACTGTAAAGGTGTAATTGAAAGTGTAACGGTATGTCCTTCTCCGCCGAATAATTCCATTAAGATTATTGCTGCAAATAATAATAGAAACACGAGTACGTATGGGACTTTAACCTTTTTGCCCTTAACCTTGCCTAAAAGAATAGGAACACCGCCAAGTATAAGTCCTATAAATAGAAGTTTTGTCTGTAACGGAAATGTTTTAAATAGGTAATCTATTGCAAATGCAAGTCCAACTATACCAATTCCCATTCCAATAAAATATGGAAGAAGTGTCAGCACGCTCTTTTTAAAGTCTTTGAACAGATGGGTTACACTGCCGATAATATCATCGTATATACCCATCGAAACCATCATGGTTCCGCCACTGACACCGGGGATAGCGTTGGCTATTCCGATTATAACTCCTTTAAGTATGTCTTTAATTAGTTTCATTTTAGTATCTCCTTAAACAAAAAAATCAACTTAAATACTACTATATAAAGGGATTAAAAACAAGTGTCATTATTAAAAGTTGCATATATGAAAAAGATGTGCTAAAATGCTATCGTTAAAATAACGGGTATTAACCCGAAGTATCTTTAAAAGTAATCATTATGAGGAGGTATTACTTATGACAACAGATTTTTCAGGTTTAACTGATGATCAGGTAGCAGGTTTGGCTGCAGGCGGAGGTCTTATGGCAATTCTTGCTGCTTATTTCCTTGTTGTTCTTGTTATTGGTATTGTGGTATGGATTTTAACGTCTATTCCTCTTTTCACAATGGCTAAGAACGCGGGCGTGACCAACGCATGGCTTGCTTGGATTCCAATCGGTAACATGTATGTTCTTAACGCTTTAGGTGGCGATGAGTTCAGTCTCTGGGGCGATAAGATTCACTTCAATGAGAGAATTAACGCTTTCTGGGTATTCTTGGCATTGTCATTTGGTGGCGGATTACTTGGTGCAATTCCTGTAATCGGAGCTTTGGTAGCTCTTGCAGCATCTGTTTTACTTATCTGCATTCAGTGGAGAATGATTTTTGATTGGATGAACGCATACAATCCTGGCAAAGAGAACATGGGTCTTTCAATTGTTGCACTTATCATCAATATCGTATTCATCGTTCTTTTATGGATGTATAAGAATCGTACTCCAAGTTATGCAACATACAACACAACTGCTACTTACAACGATCCTAACCAGAACGGACCAATGGGTGGACAGTTCTAATTTAAAGAATGCGATATTAATAGGCTGTTTGAGATTTCTCAAACAGCTTATTTTTTTATGGTATGAATTAAAGATTTGTGATAAAATGTATTTAATAATAATATACAAGTAGGGAGGCTTTGCTATGGAACAGAGTAATACTTTTCGCAACACAGAGATGCTTAATTGGATGGGATTTTTTTCAGAGAAATTAAATGTCAGTCCTGAGAAGATCCACCCTATGAATGTATGTGACAGGAAGAAGAACGTTATCCCTCTTATTGAGAGTCACAAGAGAGTTATGATATTTGCTGATCAGAGTCATAGTGATTTGTGCTATGAGCTTTGGGAGGCAGGACTTGGTGAGTGTAGAGTCCTTATAGGAACAGGTACTGCACCGGGTTCAGAGGTTAAGGATACCAACATTCAGAGTGTTATGGGTATGGAACTTACCGGGCCTACAGTACTCTTCGTAATTAATGAGAATACAAGAGAGAGTTATCGTATCGGTATTAAGAATGAGAAGTTTAGTTCAGGTACCGTAAGATATGTAGGGAATGAGATCAGAGCGGTTATCATGAACCTTCTTGATGTAGATAGCCAGGATACCATCTGCATTTTCAGCGGTGAATCAATTGTTGTTGAGTCTGCAATTGCTGCAAGTGAGGGTACTATTATAGCTGTTGAGCCTGATGCAGGAAGTTTAAGAGCTATGGAAGAGAATGCAGCTAAGTTCGGTGTTCACAATGTAGAGATTATTGATGATCTTGAGGATTCAACACTAGACAAGCTTCCAACACCTAGACTTGCGTTTATTGTTGCTGACAAGTACATTGAACGCAATATCGAAGCAATGCTTAAGATGAATCCTAAGATGCAGTTTGTTGTTTATACACTTGAGCTTGACATGCTTTCAAGAATGAAGCCTATGTTTGAAAAGTACGGTATCGGCAATATGGAGATTATGCAGATATCTATTTCTAAGACCAATAGACATAGTGTGTTTGTAGCACAGCCTTCGCCATGGCTTATCACCGGTGAAGCAGGAGAGTAATTATGATAAAGAGACTGGGCCTTCCAACTATATATAAGGATTTTGTCTGTGTAGCTGATAAGTGCACGGACACATGTTGCGCCGGTTGGCAGGTTGATGTTGATGCGGACTCTTGGGAATATTATAAGTCTGTAACGGGCGAGTTTGGTGACAGACTGCGTTCGGTTATGGAAGAATTCAATGATGGAGACGATTCTGACGGTGACAGGGGATGCTTTACCCTGACACCGTCGGGGTGGTGTCCATTTTTAAATGAGTCACTTTTATGTGATTTGTATTCGGAGCTTGGCGGCGAGCATTTGTGTAGAACTTGCGATAATTATCCAAGATTTATGGAGGACTATGGCGAACTAAGAGAGATGGGACTTGCGCTGTCTTGCCCTGAGGTTTCAAGGATGGTGCTCTCATCAAGTGAGCCGTTGACTTACGAGACATATCCTGTCGATAATGAGAAGCTTGATGTTAATAGCTATGAAGGCGAAGATGTAGACAGCGCCTCTAAGGTTGTGTCAGATGTTATGGTTAGAACCAGAGGCATGAGTATATACGATAATCCACTTATCAAGGAAGCAGTTGAGAAGACCTATGAAGAGGGGTACTCTATAGATATGGAGGACTTTGATGCGGGATATTTTGAAATGCTTCTTACACTTAGAGAGACTGCATTTTCTATTGTTAAGAACAGAGAACTTGATATCTTATCCAGGGTGATTTTGTATCTTGATTACTGCAATTCGATACAGGAAGTCATTGATAAAGATGAGATTGATTTTGATGATATTTCGGTTTTATCGGCGGATTGTTTTAAGGTGCGCGACAGATATGTTAATACCGCTGACCTTAAATCACGCTTAGAGGAACTTAAGAGAAGCAGGGCAGAGTCCGTTGATCTTTATGGTGAGGAGATAGCATTTGACGAGGCAAGATACCGACTTGTGCCGGAGTATGGTGCGGTTATTTATGGAGAGCTCATGCACTGTAAGCCGGAGTGGGTACCGCTTCTTAACGAGTGTGAGGAAGTCCTTCATAAGAACATTACGCCGGAAGAGTACAGGAAGCTTATTAAGGAATTTTCTTCCTATATGTCAGACAGAGAATATGAATATGAGCACGCGCTTAGTTATCATGTGTTTAGATATTTTCTGAAGACCTATTTTGATGATGACTGCTATGGCAAGGGACAGGCAGCGGTTATGCAGCATATTATGCTTGTCGAGCTAGGATTGCTTAAGTTTTATCAGCAAGGTTCGTTTAGCGTTATAGATCAGGAGTACATATTCCATTTGTATTCAAGAGAGCTTGAGCATTCTACGGACAATTATGATGAGTTTATAGAGTCACTTAGAACAGAGAGTATGTGCAATTATGAGCACCTTCTTAATATGCTTTTGTCGGATGGGGAGATTATATGGAACAATTAGATAAAAAAGAACGCATAGAAGCGCTTGCCGACAAGGTTCTGACAATTGTCAAGGATTCTTTGGTTGTGCACTTAAGATTCTTAGACATTGCAATTCATTCCATGGGTATGATACCTAAGTATGATATTAAGCTTCCGGGTGCAACGGTCGGTGGAGGTATGGCTACAGACGGATTAAATGTCTATTACGATCCTCTGTGGGTTCTTAAGACATACGAGAAAGAGCCTAATTTAGTGGCGAGAACCTATCTTCACATGCTCTTACATCTCATATTTTTTCACCCCTTTAAATACGATAAGCTAGATATGCAAATGTGGGATTTAGCGTCTGACGCTGCTGTTTCTGCTACTATTCAATCGATGAAATTACCATTTGTCATGATTGAGAAGGATGTGGAGATTGAGGACAAGCTTGCGATATTAAAGCGTCAGGCCGGTGCACTTACTGCCGAGAGGATATATCAATACTTAAGAGTTAACGGAATCTCGGACTCGGGATTAAGAGAGTGGTTTTTGCTGTATCACAGAGACGAGCATATATACTGGAGACCTAAGACGGAGGTCAAGGTTATAGAGGAGAAGTGGCTTAAGATAAGTGAGAGAGTCAAGGCGGAACTTAAATCATTTTCTAAAGATGGCGCGGGTTCCGAGGAGCTTGAGGGCAACTTAGATGACGCTACTAAAGAGAGATACGACTACGGCGAACTCTTAAGAAGGTTCATGAGTCAAGGCGAGGATATGATGGTAAATGATGACGAGTTCGATTACATTTACTATACATACGGCATGGACACCTACGGCAATATGCCTCTTGTAGAACCTCTAGAATACAGGGATTCTAAGAAGGTTAAGGAGTTCGTGATTGCGATTGATACATCTGCTTCCGTCAAGGGAGCGATTGTCAAAGCATTTTTAAAGAAGACGTACAGTATTCTTAAGAGCTCGGACAATTTTTTTAGTAAGGTTAATATACATGTGATTCAGTGTGATGCTGACGTTCAGGAAGATACCAAGATTACGGATGAGTATGATTTTAATGAGTTTTGCAAGAATGTAACTCTAAAAGGATTCGGATCGACGGATTTTAGACCGCTTTTTAGATATGTTGATGAGCTCAACAGACAAGGAGAGTTTGAGAATCTTAAAGGAGTTATCTATTTTACGGACGGATACGGAACTTATCCTGAGAGTATGCCGGAATACGATGCGCTTTTTGCATTTTTAAAAGACGACCCTTATGCGCCGAAGCTTCCTAAGTGGGCATACAAGGTGATATTGGAACCCGAGGAATTAGAGGCTGAAGAGATAAGACGTGAAGAGGAAGAGAAGAAAGCGAAGAGAGAGAAAGAGGTTAAAGAATGAATATAAGTCAGGCTAAAGATTATATTAAGAACGATATCAGATTATATCTCAAGAAGGATGAGTACGGAGAGTACAGGATTCCGGTTGTCAGACAGCGCCCTATATTCTTGCTTGGTGCGCCGGGTATAGGTAAGACTGCGATTATGGAGCAGGTGGCAGCGGAACTTAATGTTGCACTCGTATCTTATTCTATGACGCATCACACAAGACAGTCGGCTCTTGGACTTCCGTTTATCAAGCATACCGAGTACGAAGGGATGGAGTATGATGTCAGCGAGTACACTATGAGTGAGATTATCGCTTCCGTCTATGATGTCATGAAGGAGTCGGATATCAAGGAGGGTATTCTTTTCCTTGATGAGATTAACTGTGTTTCTGAGACTCTTGCTCCTTCTATGCTTCAGTTCCTGCAGTATAAGGTCTTTGGAAGGCATAAGGTTCCTGATGGATGGGTGATTGTCACCGCAGGTAACCCGCCGGAATACAACAAGAGTGTAAGAGAGTTTGACGTGGTTACCATGGACAGACTTAAGGTCTTGGAAGTCGAAGCAGATTACGACACATGGAAGCGCTACGCTAAAGAACATGGAGTTCACAACGCAGTAACCGGATTCTTGGAGATTCATAAAGACTACTTCTACCACATGGAAATGACAGCAAAAGGCAGGTCTTATGTAACAGCCAGAGGATGGGAAGATTTATCAACTATCCTTCATCTATACGAAGAGGAGGACATGAAGGTAGATGAGACTTTAGTCGGTCAGTACATAAGAAATGACAAGATAGTCAAGGAGTTTACTGCGTATTACGATCTCTACAACAAGTATAAGAGAGATTACCAGCTTGAAGATATCTTGGATGGTAACCCGCCTGAGACAGCATTTGCAAGGAGTTCTAAGGCGGGATTTGACGAGAGACTATCTGTGCTTTCTATGCTTATAGACAAGGTTATGGCTGAGATTGGTGATGTAATTAAGACTTCAGATTACCTTACTGAGCTCATGGTTCCTTTAAGAGAGATTAAGGAGAACAGCGCTGACAAGTCTTCTGACGAGATTGTTGACTTTGCAACTTCTAAGGAGGAAGGATATCTTAACCGCATCGAGAAGTTAAGTGCTGCGAATTCTTTGTCAAATGATGACAGGAACCGATTGAGAAGATTGGCTTCATTCTTCAAGTCGTCAGTTACGGATATAAGAGAATCAGATTCTGACAGCAACGCATTTGCAGTAATTGAGAGCAACTTTAACAAGGAGGTTTCTTCGCTTAAGAGTGGTTCTGAGCAGGCTAAACTTAGGCTTCATAACCTTTTTGAATTCGTTAAGAAAGCATTTTCTGAAGGAAATGAATTGCTTCTCTTAGTTACCGAGCTTACCGCCAACACAGAGAGTGCAAGATTTATTGCGCAGTTCGGTTCGGAGGATTACAAGGAGGCATCTAAGACAATGATGCTTACCGAGAGACAGGATGCAATCTTAGAGGAGATTCTAGATCTTGATTTATAGTGGAGGAATGTAATGAAGATAGTAGTTTTAGAGGCGGATGCAGTCGGAAGAGATGTGAGCTACGAGCCATTAAAGGAATTCGGTGAGCTTATGCTTTACGACAGCACACCTAATGATATGATTGTTGATAGGATTAAGGATGCAGACATAGTCATTCCCAATAAGTGTCTTTTAACAGCTAAGGTGCTTGAAAATGCTCCGGATATCAAGCTTATATGCGAGGCGGCGACAGGTTACAATAACATAGATATTGATTATTGCAAGGAGAATGGCATCCCAGTATGTAATGTGTCGGGTTATTCTACCGATAATGTCGCGCAGCATACATTTGCATTATTATTACATCTTGTTGACAGACTTGATTATTATTCGACTTATGTTGAGGACGGGGATTATTCACTTGGATCGTCATTTACCAATGTGTCAAGACCATACCACGAGCTTAACGGGATGACGTATGGTGTGTGCGGTATGGGCAAGATTGGAAGAAGGGTTGCTGCGATTGCTGAAGCATTTGGCATGAATGTAATCTATTATTCTGCGAGCGGTAACACCTATGATGTGCCTTACAGGGCGGCGACATTTGAAGAACTGTTGAAAGAGTCGGATGTTATCGGAGTGCATTGTCCTTTGACAGAAGATACCAAAGGACTCTTTGATCTTAATGCATTTAGGCAAATGAAAAAGTCCGCGATCTTAATCAATGTCGCAAGAGGCCCTATCGTGGTTGAAGATGACTTATATAGGGCGCTTGAAGAAGGTGAGATTCAGGCAGCGGGACTTGATGTATTTGAGAGCGAGCCGTTGCCTAAGAACAGCAAGCTTCTTAATGTGCTTAACAGGGACAGACTCATTATGACGCCTCATACTGCATGGGGAAGTGTTGAGGCTAGAAGCAGACTTATTGAAGAAATAAGGCTTAATATCAGAGCATATCTTGATGGGGAGTCAAGAAGCAGGATTGTATGATTAAAAGTACATTAAATGGTGTTGACATTCCTTTTCTGATGTGTAATTATTGTTTAAATTTTAGCGTACAAAGAGGTGTTACTATGTTTTTTAGGTTTAAAAAGGGGATTATCGGGTTATGTGTTGCGATGATGGTTGCTTTTGGAATTGTTGTGTATTCCGGCATGGAAGTATCTGCATCATCAAGCGCTGTGTCTAAGAACGCGGTTAAGGATACAGGCAAGAGCGGTATAAGTATTAAGATTAACGGTAAGGTTAAAGAACTTAACAAGTACGATGGTTCAATCAAGAAGTCCAAGGGTAAAGCCAAGTTTAAGAAATCAAGCGGATATGTTAAGAGTGAGTTTTTTGTATACAAGAAGGCTGTTTATTATGCCAACAGCAAGGGCAATCTTGCATCAGGCTGGGAGAAGATTAAGGGAAGCTATTATTTCTTTGGAAGAACCAATTATAAGATGGCAAGAAATAAGAGTGTTGAGAAGGTTACTCTTACCAAGTATGGTGTAGCTGAAAGCGGCGCTAAGAATCAGGCACGTGCTAAGAGTTATGCTAAGGCTGACGATCTTATGGAAGCCAAGACCAAGCCTACAGATTCTAAGGCTACCAAGCTCAGCAAATGTTTTAATTACGTTATGAATGTTGGTTATAAGCAGTATCGTAAGTATAAGGATGTCAAGGGCTCTTCTAATTGGGATGTAACTTTTGCAAATGATATTTTTAATAACAATTTAGGTTGTTGTGTGTCTAAGGCATGTGCATTTGCTTATCTTGCAAATGCTTGCGGTTATAATAAGGTAACGATATGCTGTGATACTTCGCATGCTTGGACTGATGTTGGAGGCAAGCTCTTTGATCCTGTCTTCGCTAAGTCCAAAGGATATGCTAAGAATTACAATGCTAGTTACTATGATTACAGAAGAAATGCGGCGGTTAAGATCAAGTTCAATTATTAAAAGCGGATGTAAACTGAGCATAATGTATTATTTCTTTGGGACGCCTCTCGGCTCGATGTAATGACGATCACGGCAACACAATGCTACGTCGGACACGCTCTCGCTTCGGTAAAAACGTAGCGGTACTAAATTCGTGCTGCGTGTAACTTGCACTCATTAAGTACCGACGTTTTTATAGAGTCCGACTTAAGCATACGTGCAGCCGTACTCTGTATTAATTAACGAGACGCTTGGGCACCCTAAGAAATAACACATTATGCTCTTATAATCCTCAGGGTGGCGGGGCCACCGTTTTTTTGTTTTTCAATAAGTATCTTTAAGGCTTCTCGCTCGAATGCCAGGGATAATGTTGTTATCAAGCATTTCTTCAGGGAGTTTCGCGGTTATTATCCTGTCTTCGCTAGATACAAGATCAATATAATTATCCGAGAATATCAGGTCATAATCATCACATATTATCTCTGTAAATAATGAAACTTTGTCAGATGAAAGGGTGATTACTAATTCATCATTGTCTATGGTGGTTGACACCTTAACATCAGCACTTTCAAGGTATAATTCTTTATATGGCGCTAAAGGTTTAACATCGTAATAAGTTGCTCCGCCTATTACAAACTTTCCAACTACAATTACATATCTTCTGTGATCGTAAGCGTCGTCAGGAAGTGTAAATCCGTCGCCCAAACAGTAGCTTAGTCCTGATGCATTTATCTCACCTTTTGAAGAATAAAGAGTGTTAAAGTTCATGTCGATAACTGATATCTCATAACTTCCGCTAACAGAATCAATTGTCTCATTTGCAATATAAGGAACGACCTCATATGTCACAGGGGCTTTGCCCTCCTTGGCAAATGCAGCCTCAGCGGACATTTGCTCAAAACTTGTGATAGGAGAGTCGATGTCATAGCCTTCTCTCTTAATAACGATGGTAGGAGAGATTGGATTATAAAATCTCTTGGCGTAATAATGAGCTGCCTTATATCTACCGTAATAGTCAACAGAACTCCATGAAGCAACCGGCCAGTTATCGTTAATCTGCCAGTAAAGCGCTCCCATACAGTCGCCGCGGTTTCTTCTGAAGTGATCTACTCCTGTCTTTAAGGCCAGTGCCTGCATAAGCTGACTTATGTATAACAGGCTTTCAAAGTCCTTAGGATTCTTAAAAGTATCCGCAAGATACTTCATAATCTTACCGTTGGCAGAAGGGTTCTTCTGGTGACATTCCATAACGGGTGAGAATATATTCATATCGTCGTCTTCGGCGTATGTCCTTACTGTCTTTATGTCAGGAAATGACTGGAATCCGAACTCTGAACACATTCTGAATTTATGATTTTCATATTCGCTAAATGGTACTTCACCATGCCAAACCACCCAGTAGTGTGTATCTCCGGCATTTTCTTTCTGAGAATCTTTAAAGCCGCCTCCCTTAGAAGGTGAGGATGGCCAATAGAAAATGTCAGGAGAAATATCGCCGATAATCTTAGGAAACTCCTCCTCGAATAATCTAAGGTAATCCTGCCTTAAAGCCTCGGAATGATCTCTATATCCATCCCACTCACTCCAAGCATATTCCATCTCATTATTGCCTGCCACAAGGGCTAAACATGCGTGATTAGATATGCGCCTAATATTCTCGTCAACTTCGGTTTTGACATTTTCTAAGAATGCATCATCAACCTCATATACTAGGCACGCAAACATCAAATCCTGCCACAGAAGTATACCGTTCTCGTCTAAAAGGCTAAGGAATTCCTCGTCAGGATAGTACCCACCGCCCCAAACTCTAAGACAGTTATAATTGGCAAATGTAGCTGCATCGATAAGCCTCTTATATGTGTCGATGGTAATCCTGCTATAGATTACATCTTCAGGGATATAATTAGCTCCCATTAAGAACACGGACACGCCGTTAACTGTTACTGCGAAATTCTCGCCATCATCTATCTTGTCGCGATTGACGGTGATTGTTCTAAGACCGATCCTAAGTTCCTTTAAATCAACAGTCTCATTATCTTTCTTAAGCTCAACCTTCAAGGTATATAATGGCTGTTCGCCGTATCCTCTCGGCCACCAAAGCATAGGGTCATTTATGTCAAATGATACACTTCTCATAGAGTATTTATCTTCATTTACGATATCTTCCTTGATCTCGAAACTCTCTCCTGAAGGTGTGGTTAGAGTAAAGTTAAGATTTAAATCATTAGAGGTAATGTCAAGATACGCGCCGACAAATAGGTTGACCTTGCCATCACTGTGAGTCTGTCTGGTCTCGATATCTAGAATTCTGCCCGAGCTAACCTCCTCGATATAAACATTTTTATGAATGCCCATGTCAGGAAGCTCAGGTCCCCAGTCCCATCCGAATGAAGATCCTGCTTTTCTCATATATTGGGCGCCCGGGAGCACTCCTGTGCTCACATAGTTAATCTCTTTGCCCGGAGCATTCTCGTGACTTGAAATGCCAGAGAAAGGAGATCTGATCTTGACGGTCAATTTATTGCCTTCAGGTTTTAAGATGTCTTTAATATCTTCGGTTTCGTACTTTCTAAACATGTTGTTCGTACTTAATATCTTCTGATTATTCAGGTAAATATCTGAGTCGGTGTCGACACCTTCAAACACCAGAATGTACTCACTGCCTTTATTTAGTTCTATGTCAAATGTTTTGGCAAATGTATAGTCTTTATATAATTCTCTCCTTGCAATATATTCGTTGGTTCTGTAAAAAGGGTCTTCAATAAGACCTGAGTTATACAATCCTGATAAAACCGAGCCCGGGATAGTGACATCGGTAAGCTTTTTGTCGTCACATATAAGCTCCCAGCTGCCGTTTAGTAAGTGTTTCATGTGCTTTACCTCCTGTGTGTCATATGAATTATGATGATTTTAACATAGAGTCAGAGGGTATATCAATTATAAAATGTGGTTATTATAAGGTTTTAGAGGTGTTATCCCGAACAGGGTTCGGGATAAAGATTCTTCGCTGCGCTCAGAATGACATGGTACCGGCAAGGTGAGGAAGCACTTTTTTGTGGCACATAATCAAGATATATGGTATACTAAAGCGGAGTATATTTAGAAGAAAGAGGTGTCGATGTTGAAAAAGCGTCCACTCAAATCACAAATAGATATCTTTTTAAGAATGCCACTCGATCTTGTGCTGTTTTTAATCGTTATGATGGCAGCGCTTGTTGTATTTAACTACAGCCAAAAGACAGCAATTATCGTCGGAAGCGGTGTGGCATTATACGCAATAATTGCACTCATATTATATTTTACTCAAAAGGGTAAGATTATGCCTCAGTTGTACAGCTTTGCAATAGAGCAGGGACAGGTCCAGAGGTCTATGCTTCAGCAACTTGCTGTTCCTTACGCTCTTTTAGACGTTGATGGCATGATTTTGTGGCATAACAAGGGATTTGAATACATGGTAGGTTCATCGGATATCGAGGACAATATCCACACCTATTTTCCTATGATGAATGATGATATGTTTCCTGCGTCGCCTGACGATGTGACAGAATTCTCTATGGCGTATGAAGATAGGCAGTACAAGATTCAGTTTAGAATGATTAAGGAGGATGTTGCCGACGAGGAAGAAGACGAAGAGCTTAATCTAAGCAGATTTGACAACAAGAATGCCAATACACTTATCGTGGCATATTTCTTTGATGAGACAGCGTATAGAAAGCTTCAGCAGGATTATACGGATCAGCGTCTTGTTGCAGGTCTTATATATATAGACAACTTTGATGAAGTACTAGAGAGTATAGAGGAGGCAAGACAGCCTCTCCTTATTGCGTTGGTGGACCGTAAGATTAACAAGACCATTAACGATATAGAAGGTATTATAAGAAAGCCTGAGAAAGACAAGTATTTCGTGGTGTTTCAACAGAAATATCTAAATCAGCTCAAGGCAGAGAAGTTCGCATTGCTTGACGAGATCAGAGATATTAATGTAGGTAACGAGCTTCCGGTTACTATCTCACTGTCTATCGGTAAAGGTTCACCTAACTTCCAGACATGTTATGCGGATGCAAGACTTGCAATGGATATGGCGTTAGGTCGAGGCGGAGACCAGGTTGTCATAAAGGATGGAGAGAAGATAGAGTACTACGGAGGACAGAATACAGTAGTAGAGAAGAATACCAGAGTTAGAGCGCGTGTTAAGGCGCACGCTTTACAGGGTATTATCGAGAACAAAGAAAGAGTAGTAATTATGGGTCATCATTTGCCTGATGCAGACGCAATCGGTTCGGCGATTGGTGTTTATATTCTTGCCAAGGCATATCATAAGGAGGCTCATATATGTATCAATGAGGCAACTGTGTCGATCAGACCTATACTTGACAATTTCCGCAACAATACACTCTATGATGATGACATGTTTATCAACAATGAGCAGGCTAAGAAGATTGTTGATTCCGACACGTTGCTTATGATAGTTGATGTTAACAGGCCAAGCTATACAGAGTGCCCTGAGCTTCTTGAGAAGACTAAGACTATAGTCGTGTTTGATCATCACAGGCAGAGTGGTGAGACCATTAGCAACGCCGTTTTATCTTATGTAGAGCCTTACGCATCTTCGGCGTGCGAGATGGTTGCCGAGGTGCTTCAGTACACCAACCAGCCTATCGACATGAGCGCTATGGAGGCTGATGCGCTTTACGCCGGAATGATGATAGACACAGGTAACTTCGTGCAGAAGACAGGTGCTAGAACATTTGAGGCCGCGGCTTATCTTAGAAGAAAGGGCTGCGATGTTGTAAGAGTTCGAAAGATGTTCAGAGACAGTATGGATGCTATCAGACATAAGGCTGAGGCTATCAGGGATGCAGAGCAGTATAGAGAGCAGTATGCATTTGCAATATTCCCTACAGACGGTGTGGATAGCCCTACCGTAGTGGCTTCTCAGGTGGCTAACGAGCTTTTGGATGTAGAAGGAATCGGGGCTTCATTCGTCTTGTCTAACATTGACGGTACAATCTATATAAGCGCAAGATCAATTGATATGATTAATGTGCAGGTTGTTATGGAGAAGTTTGGCGGTGGAGGTCACTCTAATGCTTCCGGCGCGCAGGTTATTGACGGTGATCCACAGGAGATTATTGCTACAATCAAGAGATATCTTGATGAGATAGATCAGGTTGGAGATTTTCTTCCTAAGGAAGAGGATGAGTCAGAGGAAACAGAAAATGTCTGATAAACGCTATGATTACAGTGATATCATTGATTTAGACAGGCCTATCCATATAAATGACAGGTTTGTTATTAAACATCCGCCGATGTCGATTGAGAACAGAGCCAAGATATTTGCGCCGTTTGCCGCGCTTAAGAGGTACAACGAAGCAATCGATGAGGCTTCGGTTGTCAATGCTCCTGATAAGGAATTGACGGATGAAGATTTAGAGATTTTGGATATGAGGTTCAATTATCTGTGTCATGTGTTTGAAGAAGGGCAAAAGCCGGTGGTTGACGTTGTTCATGTTCATTTTAACAGAGACACCAATGTGGTTGAATACATCAGAACCAAGGGTTTGCTTGCGAAGGTAGACATGAGTGCGGGTTATATGATGATTGTTAATGTTAAGATAGCATTTTCGGATATATACAGTATCGAGAGTGAAGTTTTTGATAGTTTATAGGGTTGTTGTCTATTAGATTATGGGGGACAGTAATTATGATTGACGTTTTGTATAAGCATCCTGAAACATATTTGGAAATGTGTGCTGTAGGATTTGATCTTATCCTGATTCTGTTTGCTAATCTGCAGACTAAGCGTGGTCAGGATACGGCAAAAAGATTTAAGATTCTTTTATATTTAGCGACCGTTCTTGGGATTGCTGAGGTATGCGCTCGTGGGTTGTTCAGAGATCTAAAAGGTACAACTTTAGATTATTATGCAATCAATATAGCCAATTCATTGGCTTATCTTTCTACATGCTATTTGGGTTTTGGAATAATGGAATACTATTCTTTTATTTTTAAATTCAAAAGAGCCAAATGGTACATGATGCTTAATATCGGTATACTCGCGGTATATACGATTGTGATTATAATCAATCTCTTTACCGGAGTTATTTCTCTTTATGATTACGGCACCGGCAGCTATGTTCATGGCGTGCTGTATTTCCCTATAGGTAATCTTATTCCGATTTTCTACTATGTCAGCATAGTGATTATATTTGCTGTGTCGTTTAAGGGAATAGCCGGTAAGATAAGGACTCCTCTTTCATTTGCTACGCTCATGATTATTTTGGGAGTTATTATTCAACCGCTTTCTAATATAAGCATTACAGTAACAGCACTTTTTGCCTCTTTAAGTATTGTAACTCTTTACTTTACCGTTGAGACAGAGGATCACTCTAAACTTCTCGAAGTCACTGAGAGCCTTGAGAAAGCAAGGGTTGAAGCTGATAATGCCAATGCTATGAAGTCAACATTTCTTGCGGATATGTCTCATGAAATCAGAACTCCTATCAACGCATTGTCAGGTCTTAACGACCTTATAATCAAGGAGAGCAAGGACGAAGAGACTGTTATGTACGCTCAGGATATGAAGTCAGCGATAGATGCTCTCTTGGCTATAGTCAGTGATGTTCTTGATATTTCTAAGATTGAGAGTGGAGAGTTTACGCTTGATGAGGGTGAATATCATCTCGCCAAACTGTTAAGAGAGACTAATGTCATCATAAGCTCCAGGGCTAAAGACAAGTCCCTTGAGTACATAGTTGATGTGGATGGTAATATTCCGGACAGATTGATTGGTGACAGTGTACGACTTAGGCAGGTTATTATCAATATACTTAACAACTCTGTTAAGTATACCAAAGAGGGAAGCGTATCATTTAAGGTTGCAGGCAAGCAAGATGAAGGATATGTAGATTTGGTATTTGTTGTTTCTGATACCGGAATCGGTATTAAGAAAGAAGATTTGGATAAGCTTTTTGATAGTTATGCGCGATTTGACGCTGACGATAAGAATAAGAATGTAGAGGGGACCGGACTTGGTATGTCTATTGTAAAAGAGATAATAGACAGAATGAACGGTACTATTAAGGTTGAAAGTGAATATGGCGTTGGCACTACAACTACAATCAAAGTCAGACAGAAGATTGCGGGTGAAGGCAAGGTTTCAGAGTACACTGAAACTACAGTTAAGAAAGCCGAAGAAGTTAAGACCAAGCGTGTAGTAGCACCGAATGCTAAGGTTTTGGTTGTTGATGACAACTCTATGAACCTAAAGGTTGCCAAGGGACTTTTGAAGGATACACTGGTTAATGTATCTACTGTTGATGGTGGTGCAGAGGCGATAGAATTAACCAAGAATGAGAAATTTGATATTATTCTTCTTGATGCATTTATGCCTACTATAGACGGGCCTCAAGTATTTAAGACTATCAGAGAGGATTCGGACAATCCTAATAATTCTACTCCGATTATTGTCGTTACGGCTGATGCTTTGTCTGATTCAAGGCAGAAGTTTATGGATATGGGATTCGACGAATATTTAAGTAAACCTCTTAAGCAACAGTTACTCTTTGAAGTGCTTTTCAGTTTTCTTCCTGAGGAGCTTGTTGAAGAGCGAGAGGGGGAATAGAATATGCAGGAATATATTTTTAACAATAAATATATGATGCTTGAAGCAGCAGCAATACTCTATGACTTTATCCTTCTTGGCTTTTTGCTTACTCAGGGAAGACTTATAAGCGAGAACGGTAAGAGGTTTAGGTATCTGGCTATTACAATATCTATGCTCACATTAGTGGAGATATTGGGACCGATTACGAGAGCCTGGGATGCACAGTTTCATGTTATCAAGATGTATTTTGATGTTTCTACCTTTATATTTGCATTTTTGGCGGAGGTATCATTTGCAGAATACATGGCTCTTACATGTAAGTTCAAGGCACCTAGGGTAATTAGCATATTTAATGATGTTTTGATTGCATTTACATTGTTTGTAATGCTTACGAGTCCTTTTACCGGTTGGATAAGTAATTACGATGAAGTTGAGCATGTATTTGTAAGCGGTCCGTTATATCTTGCTGTAGGATATGGACCATGTATTTATTTTACTATATACAGCTTGATTATCTTCTTGATTAACATGAAGAAGACTGATTTTAGAGAGAAGATATTCCTGATTATATCGTTTACTCTTATTGTAGGTGCGTCTGTTATGCAGCCACTTATGCATGGAAGGTTAAAGCTCACCGGACTTTTTGGTTCATTTGCTATATTTGTGCTTTATCTTTCTTTAGAGTCGAGTGATTACAGAAACATGGTTGAGGTCAGAAGAAAGCTTATCGAGGCTAAGATGACGGCTAACGCCGCTAACCTTGCAAAGAGCACATTCTTAGCTAATACCTCTCACGAGATAAGAACTCCGATGAACGCAATCTTGGGAATGAATGATATCATATTAAGAAACAACAATGAACCACAGATTCTTAAATATTCTTCAGATATGAAGAAGGCAGGTGGGGAGCTTTTGCAGATTATCAATGATGTCCTTGAGATTTCTAAGATTGAGGCGGGACAGTTTTCTATCAAGGAAGAGAAGTATCAGCTTTCTAAACTTGTATTTAATGTTGAAAGTGAGATGAAAGGCAAGGCCAGGGAGAAGGGGCTTCGTTTACTTGTACATGTGGATGACAAACTTCCTGATTCTTTGATGGGCGATGTTGAGAGGATAGAGCAGATTCTCATTAAGCTTCTTGATAACGCGATTAAGTTTACAGAGAAGGGCGATGTTGAACTTACAATTACGGGTAAGATACTCAATCGTAAGAATGTTGATGAGGAAGAAGAGGGAGTCAATCCTCATGATACAATTAGGCTTAACTTTGTCATTGAGGATACGGGTGTAGGTATTAGAGAAGAGGACTTACCTGTTATATTTGACAACTTTAAGCGAGTTGATATGGAGCGCAACAGAAGTATTCAGGGCGCCGGACTTGGACTTTCGATAGTGAAGAATGTCGTCAACTTAATGGGTGGAAGAATTGATGTACAGAGTTACTATAACAGGGGTTCAAGATTTTCGATTGTTATTAATCAGGAAGTAATAGGATCAGATCGATATATCGATCATGTCAAAGTTACAGGTGTCAGAGCAAATGTAGAAATGCCTAGTCTTCTTGGACTTAGGATACTTGTAGTTGACGATAATGAGATGAGTCTTACTGTTATAAAGGGGCTTCTTAGAATGACCAAGGCCGAGATAGTTCTTGCCGATAGTAGCACTGAGGGCTTGAGACTTTTAGAGACTGAGCCTTTCGATCTTGTTTTCCTTGATTACATGATGCCTGTTATGAATGGAACTGAGATATTCAAAAGTATGGTTAAAGATCACAGTGGTGTTAACCATGAAGTTCCGTTTATATTAATGAGTGCCAATATGACCAATGAAGATATGGCAGCATATTCAGAGCAGGGATTCTACTATGCTTTAAGTAAGCCGGTTGATCCTAATGAGCTATGTCAGTTATTGGAAACTATGTGCTAACAGGAGTGGTAACTAATGAATAAATTTACGCAAGGAATAATATTTATATCCTTGATTATATTTTTGATGATATCCATAGTTGCTGTTGTTATCTTTTTTGGGCGAACGGATGAAGATTATTCCAGGATAGCATTTGTTCTTAACGGAGATAGCAGTGATTCGGGGTGGAATCGTTCGCTTTGTACCGGAATAGAAGAATTCTCCGATTCAACCGATATTCCGATACTGACGGAATACAATATCAAGGAGGAGACCGGTAATGTTGATGATGTTTGTACCGATCTTATAAAGCGAGATGTAGGTGTAATATTCCTAACCAGCTACGGATTTACTTCTGAGTGTAAGAAGGTTATAGAGGACAATCCTAATGTTTCATTTTACGGGACTTCATCAGATGTGAAAGCCGACAACTATACTTCATATTTTGTACGTTATTATCAGGCGAGATATTTAGCAGGTATACTTGCAGGAATGCATTCTAAGTCAGGTAAGATAGGTTATGTTGCTGCTAAGAAGAATTCGCAGGTTGTCAGGGGTATAAATGCATTTACCATGGGAGTAAGAAGTGTCAACGAGAATGCGACTGTTTATGTTAAATGGACCAATTCATGGAGTAATCCAAACGTTGAGAGGGAGGCGGCGAGGACTCTTATCAAGGATGTGGGTGTAGATTTTCTTACATATCACCAGAATCAGCCAAATGTTATCGATACCGCTGAAGAGTATGGTATTGAATCTATCGGATACCATGAGGCATTTGAAGGTTATTCCGAGCATTATCTGACTTCTGTTGTATGTAACTGGGGTACACTTTACAAAGAACTGATTGGAGACGATGCCGCAGCCGGTTCTTCTAAAGATATGTGTTGGCTAGGACTTGAGCGTGAAACTGTCGGATTATCGGAATACTCTCCGGCAGTAAGTAATAACGAGAGACTCTTTATCGAAGCTGCAAAAGCAAGGATTATTTCCGGTAAGGATGTATTCACGGGTTACATAAAAGACAATACCGGTGTAGTTCGTTCCGAAGAGGGTGAATCAATCACCGATAGTGAACTTATGAATAATATGGATTGGTTTGTAGAAGGTGTAGAGATATATGTCAAATGAGAAAAAGGATTTAAAAGAAAAAAGAGGGTTCTTGGTTATCGCCAGTTTTCTGATGATATTGCTTGTAATCGGCATTTTTCTTGGATTTAGACTTAATACTCTGATTATCAGATTTATCGAAAACAACGTCAAACTAAATGCGACGGAATTATCCGATAAGTTTAGTGAGCAGATTGAAGCTGATTTTAAGGAAATGACAGCGATATCTAAGTATATAGAAAGAGATTACGGACTTAAGGACAGACTCGTATATAATTCTTCCATTTCCGGCGATTTTAATATAATGGGACTTATTGATGCCAACGGAGAAACTGTTGCCGGAGAAGAGCTTGACAGATCTTTGTATTACGGTGTGCAGGAATCGTTAAGAGGCTATAAGAAGGTTATTTACAGTGAATCGGAAGGAATGCTTTTTACAGTTCCGGTGTATAGTAATGAGAATGTAAAGTACGTTCTTTACAGATTATATCCGATTGGCAAGATATCTGATAGATTTGGAGTTGAATGCTATGATGGTCTGGGAACCGTGGGAGTAGTCGACAGCAATTGGAAGCTTACAGTGCCTCTTATCGGAGCGTCGGATCATGATTTGTTCTACGACGAAGAATTTGTAAATGGCTACAGGGAGATAGTTAAGAATCTGGCAGTTGGCGATTCTGCTGCTGAATATCTAAAGACGGAGAATGGTAATTACTATCTTTTTGGTGCCGATGTAAATGAATACGATCTTAGAGTATGTGGTTATGTTCCGGAAAAGGTGGTTTCTAAGGGTGTATCAGTTATAACAGGGCTTGTTATCTGGGCCTTTGGAATCATGTTCCTTATGATTGTTATAGGCTCAGTATTTGTTAATGGCGCAGAGGCGAGATACATCGAGGATGATGCGATAAAGAAAGCTAAAGAAGAAGCCGACAAAGCTAACAGAGCCAAAAGTGATTTCCTTGCCAATATGTCTCATGAGATTAGGACTCCTATTAACGCCATAATGGGTATGGATGAGATGATATTAAGGGATACCAAGGAGAAATCTACCAAAGAATATGCCAATCTTATCAAGAAGTCTTCCAATGCTTTGTTGGTTTTGATAAATGATATTCTTGATTTTTCTAAGATTGAAGCAGGCAAGATGGAGCTTGTTGAGAGTGAATATAATCTTTCGGATACGATAAGTGATGCGGTCAATATGGTAGATATCAAGCTCAAACAGAAGAATCTTCAGTTTGATATTGACGTAGACAACAATCTTCCTAACAGACTTTACGGAGACGGTGCAAGACTTAGACAGGTTATGGTTAACATACTTAACAATGCTGCTAAGTACACAACCGAAGGCTCTGTTACTCTTAAAGTGACCGGTGAGATGCTTTTTAAGGAGGTTAAGCTTCACATAAGTATTTCTGACACGGGAATAGGTATAAAGAAAGATGATATTCCTAAATTGTTCTCTAATTTCGAGAGACTTGATTTGAAACGCAACAGAACCATTGAGGGTACAGGTTTGGGCCTTTCACTGACTCAGAAGCTCGTTGGCCTCATGAGAGGTAATATTGAAGTTAAGAGTGAATACGGAGTAGGTTCAACATTTATAGTTAATGTTCCTCAGGCTATTGCGGGTAATGACGTAATAGGCGACTTCTATAAGCGACTTGAAGAACATAAGGAGGTTAGCGAAGAAGTTAAGAAACGCGAATATTACATAGCTCCGAAGGCGAAAGTACTTGTTGTTGATGATAATGATATGAATCTTGTCGTTGTCAAGAAGCTTCTTAAGTATACACAGATTAGAATTACCACAGCGCTTAGTGGTGCAGAGTGCTTAAAACTTGTGGAGAGAGAGCGGTTCGATGTCATTTTACTTGATCATATGATGCCTGTTATGGACGGCCTTGAGACGCTCAAGAAGATTAGGAGTATGACTGATTTTCCTTGTGAAAGTACACCGATTGTTGCACTTACTGCTAATGCTATAGTCGGAAGTCGAGAGAAATACTTAGAAGCCGGATTTGATGACTATATGTCTAAGCCAGTTAATGGTCAGAAGCTTGAGGAATTGCTTCTTAAGTACATTCCATCTAAGAAGATTACATTTGTCAGTGAAGAAGAGCTTAAATCACCGAATGTCAAAGCTGATAATGACAATACAACCGAGACTACTGACGCTCAGGAGGAAGCCACTAAGGACGAGATAATCATTAATCGTCCTGTGATTAACAAAGATGTTGCATTAAAGTACTGTGGCGGAGTAGAAGAGCTTTATAAGCAGATAATCGCGGTATATATTGAGGCATATGAAGAGAGAGTCGAGAAATTAAAGAAGGACTTAGAAGCTGAGGACTTCGAGGATTACAGAGTACAGATTCACTCCCTTAAATCTACTTCACTTAATGTTGGCGCTACTGATTTGTCTGAACATGCCAAGAATGTTGAGATGGCATTAAAGGACGGAAATGTAGCATTTGCAAAGGAAAACCACGATACTATCTTGAAAGAATATGAGGAGGTTATTGAAGAAATTCGAAAACTTTAGCACTTTAAAGTTGCAAAGTGTTTTGATATGTGTTATAGTAGTCAAGTCACATAAGCGGGGTAACTGTCAGATGTGCTATTTTACTGATAAAGGAAGGGTTTTGTTATGAAACAGTTAGAGAACTTGATGGATTACAGACAGTCAATCAGAGTTGTTGATGCGACTTTAAGAGATGGTGGATTGGTTAATGACTTCAGATTTACCGATGAATTTGCAAGAGAGCTTTATAAGACCAACATTAAATCGGGAGTTGATTATATGGAGGTCGGCTACAAGGCAGATAAAGAGATGTTTGATGAGTCAGAGTTCGGATTATATAAGTTCTGTGATGATGACAAGATATTTGAGCTTTTCGGAGAGAAGAGCGATAAGATTAAGCTTGCTGTTATGGCAGATGTAGGAAGATGCAACTACAAAGAGGACATACACGAGGCTTCTAACAGTCCTTTTTCATTGATACGGGTAGCGACTTATGTTCACCAGATGCCGGGTGCGATCGATATGATTGAAGATGCCAAGAACAAAGGATACGAAGTAACATGTAACCTTATGGCTATCTCAACGGCTCAGGAGAACGATATCAAGGTAGCACTTGATATGCTCGGAAGATCTTCTGTTGATGTTATCTACATTGTCGATAGTTACGGAGCTTTATATCCTGAGCAGATGTCGAGAGTTGCGGAACTTTACAGAGAGTACGCAGACAAGTACGGCAAGAAGCTCGGTGTTCATACTCATAACAACCAGCAGCTTGCATTTGCCAATACAATCGAAGCTGTCGGAGACGGAGTTGATTATCTTGACGGTACATACGCCGGAATGGGAAGAGGCGCCGGTAACTGTACAATGGAGAATCTCTTGGGATTCCTCAGAAATCCTAAGTACGATATCTATCCTGCTCTTAAGTTTATTGAGAACTACATGGTTCCACTTAAGGAGTCAGGCGTTAAATGGGGATATGATTGGCAGTACATGATGACTGGTATTCTCAATCAGCATCCTAGAACAGCGATTGCATTTACCAACGAGGACAGAAAGGATTACACCAACTTCTGGAAAGAGATTTCTATGCAGGATTAATTAAATGCTTGATTTTCTATATCACATCCTATTCACAGGGATGTGATATAGTTTTTTTATTCTGAGAAAGGAGATCTTTTTATGAAGAGATTTTCGCGCTTTTTAGCGCTTATTATAACATTTTCATTGATGATGGGAGATATGCCGTTCGTCAATATTAAGGCGGATGCTAAGACCAAGTCGGTTGTTTCAACTCAGTCGGCAAGCAAGAAGGCTAAAGCTTCTAAGAAGTCATCTAAAGCCAAAACAGCTAATAAAGCGAAGGTGACTAAGAGTGTCAAAACTACTAAGTCTGTTATAGCAGGCGCAGTTAAAAAAGGTGATGAGACTGAACAGGCTACAAGCGGTGATCCTGTAGGTTCTGTGGAGTATACCAAGATTGTAGTTGAAAGCACTGTCGCAAGATATGTCTACGGGACTAACTTTGATCCCAATGCAATGCTTGTCACATACGGTTATAAAGAAGGTGCTACAGAGAGAGAGACTATAAGCAATGTATTTGTTAAGTATTCTCTTAAGGATGGCAACAGTATATACGGAACTACGGGAAGCGTGGGTGTTAAGACGATTGTTGCATCATATACTACAAGTAGCAAGACTCTTACCGCTGAACTTAATGTCACTATATATCCGCCTAATGTAACTAATTTCTCGGAATCTTCTTCAACGGATTCTTCAATGACGGTTACATGGGCTCAAGCTAGTGGAATTACAGGATATCAGCTCTGTTATTACAGCGAGCAATACGGCAAATGGTACTATTACGGCGGACCTACTTCCAACAAGATTGCTGCGGGAACAACATCATACACAATTAAGTCTAAGACTGAGACATCGGGTGATGCGACATACACACCTATAGATGTGTCTGTGTGTAAGGACTATGAGTTCTATATCAGATCTTTTTACATTTATGGCAAAGATAGTTCGGGCAAGAATCTTGTGCTTTACAGTGAGAAGTCACCAGCACTTACTTTGAGAACTGGTCCTTATGTGACTACCGGTCTTAAAGCCAGTGATATGAGCGTTTCGACAATTAACTTAAGTTGGAACAAGAACGACTATGCAGACGGTTACGTGCTTTACAGAAGAGATGGAACCGACACGACTTACAATAAGATTGGAACCACTACTGCGACTACATATACAGATGGTGTTGGAACTGCGCTTACATCAGCAACCACGTACAGATATAAGATTGTCGGTTACAGAGTACATCAGACATATGAGGGTGTTCAATCATCAGTAATTAAGACCACTACAACACCTGTTAAGGTTGTGCCTAAGACCAAGGGTGGAGAGAGTATGGTCAGAGTCAGCTGGGACAAATGTGACCGAGCTACGGGATATAATGTTTATACTAAGGCTTCAGGTGATGCCGATTACTATAAGGCAGGATCGACTTTACAGGGTACATATAGCTTTGTATTTAAGAATATGAAGTATGGCAATGATTACAAGTTTAAGGTTACTGCCTATAGGACTTTGGATGTGGGAACTGCGTCCGAATTAACGGTATATTCTGAGGAGTCTAAAGAGGTGTCGGGTACACCTGCTGAGGTTCCTCCTACCAATACGACAGCATTTAACTACTTATCATTGTCTGATTTTAAGGGTTCGGTTGCGTATGAGACATCGGGATGGTTTAGAAAGTATATTAATTACAAGAGAAGCTCGATTATTCCGGGTGCTTCAGCTGCTAATGTCGGCGGGTTCTTCAGTGACAGGATGTGTCCGCAGGGTATGACATTTGCAGGAGATTACCTTCTTATCACCGCTTACGATAAGAACAGCGAAGAGAACAGTATTATATATGTTATGGAGAAAGGAAGCGGTGACTATCTTACAATGATAGTTCTGCCGGATCAGATTCACGCCGGCGGAGTTGCATTTGACGGAGAAAATGTCTGGGTGTGCCATGGCGAGAAGATAGCATGTATCAAGTACTCTGAGATAAAGCAGGCAGCGGAAGAGGGAGATGTATACAGAAAGGTTGATTATGTCTGCCTCTGTGATACTAAAAGCACTGCATCATATTGTACTTATTACAAGAACAGATTGTGGATCGGAACTTTTGGTACGGGTTCTCAGGGTAAACAGCCTATTTATAGTTATACGGTAGAGAATAAGAGTGGTGTTCCATCTATTTCGGCTGTTTCAAGTTTTCAGGTTCCTACAAGAACTCAGGGAATGGCATTTACAACAGATGGATGCTTAGTACTTTCAAGGTCGTATAAGTCATCTAACACCAAGACTTCTTACATTTGTCAGCTTGACTACTATAAGGTTACATGGGATGGCGATAATATAACCAAGACCGGATCTACTAAGAACTCGATTCCTATGCCTAGTATGAACGAGTCGATAGCTATCAAGGGTGCATACATCTATGTGTGTTATGAGTCACCGGCATTTCCTGACGCTACGATACCGATGGATAGGGTTTGTGCATTTAAGAAATCGGGGCTTTTAGATACTGAGACGAGATAGTTTTTTAAGATTAATATATGAGAATGATAAAGGTTGATTGGAGAAGCACTTCAATCAACCTTTTTTGTTATTTTTTTATGGTTATGATAGGGGAAATGTGATATAATATTATGATGTAATGTGGGTAAGTGCGGATTGGAGGTGGCAAAGTGATTAATGAAGAAAAAGTCAGGATTATGACCAAGTGTGCATGCTATGAGAAGAACGAGATTGACAACAATCTTCATATCGCCGGATATTTCAGACGCGATTTTGTCAGGTGGAATGTCCTTAAATCGTTGATTTTTGCTACCTTTGGCTATGTTTTACTTCTTATGTTATATTTTATTGCTAACTATGAGGAGATATTTACTCTGTTTAATAAGATGCAGTATAAGCCGCTGCTCATCAAGATATTGGTCGGATGGGGGATTATACTTATAATTTACGCAGTTGTTGCAAGGATTGTTTATCGCAAGAGGTTTGAGGAGGCAAGAGAGGGCGTCAATGATTATTATGACACCCTAAAGAAGCTCAGAGGGTTTTATATTGCAGATAGAGACAGCTCGCCTAGATTTAGCCATCAGGAAGGAGACCCGTTAAATAATGACGAATTTATTGATTATTAGGGATTATCTCAAAGCATTCTTTCAGAGATATGAGCGTTTTTTAACGCCTGTGTTTAAATTCTTTTATGCTTTTATTGTCCTGATGATATTTAAGAGACTGTTCGGATATAACGATGATATTTACAGCCTTATGATTGTTATTCCGGTGTCGCTTGTATGTGCGTTTCTGCCTAACGGTGTTGTTTATATTGTAGCTTCGGCATTTGCGGTATATGACATTATGAGTTTGAGCCTTCAGGTGTCGCTGGTGCTTGCGATTTTGTTTCTGGTTATATACTTGCTTTACTTGAGATTTATACCTGGCAAGAGTTGGATTGTTATGATTTCCATGATTCTGACCATGAAATTACCTTGCCTTATACCGCTTGTTGCAGCAATGTTTATAGGGCCTGTTGCGATTATTCCGTGTGTGTGTGGAGTTATACTTTACTATTTCAGTATTCACGCAAGACAGCTTGAACCACTTATCAATGCAAGTACTGATGATGTATCAGATTCGCAGATACCTTATCTTATGGATACACTTTTTAAGGATAAAGAGATGCTGCTGTTTATAGTGATTATCGCGGTAATCATTATGTTTACATATCTTATCTATAGGAGTTCACTTAGATATGCGTGGTTTTCTGCTATTGTAGCAGGTACAGCACTTATGATTTTTATGATGCTTGCAGGTACTATGATGATTGAAGATGACGAGATCGAACTTGCAACTATACTTATAGGCTCTCTTTTATCGGGAGTTATAGCGTTTGTAGTTCAATTCTTCAAAGGAGTTTTGGATTATGGACGCATTGAGATTGTTCAATTTGAGGACGATGACTATTATTATTATGTTAAGGCTATACCTAAGATTTATGTAGCCGAGAGAGATGTTAATGTGCAGACAATTACCGAAAGTACTAAGAAGGTGGGAGATGATGAGTAGCCGATGAACGTATTAACGGACAGAATTGTAGAATTTATCGAAAAATACCTATATTGGATGTCTGTTCCTACCGTTAGGGTTACCGATATCATTGAGATTATCATTCTTACGGTGTTGATTTATCAGTTGTTCAAATGGGTCAAAAAGACAAGGGCTTGGTCGCTTTTTAAGGGATTTATGGTTATTTTAGGCTTCATGGTTATAGCAGCCATATTCCAGTTGAACACAATTGTGTGGATATTTACTAAGCTCTTTAACGTTGGTATTATTGCTATCGTTATCGTGTTCCAGCCGGAGCTTCGTCGAGCACTTGAACAGCTCGGAAGAAAGAGGTTCTTTGGCAACTTCGTCATTGAAAATGACAAGAACCGTAACGATGGCAAGTTAAGCAAGAGAACCGTCAACGAGATAGTGAAGGCGACATTCGAGATGGCTAAGTATAAGACGGGAGCGTTGATTGTTGTTGAGCAGGATGTTGCTCTTGGAGAGTATGAGAGAACCGGTATCAATATTGATGCGCAGGTTAGTTCACAGCTTTTGATCAACATTTTCGAGAAGAATACACCACTTCATGACGGTGCGGTTATTATCAGGGACGACAGAGTTGTATCGGCAACCTGCTATCTGCCACTGACAGAGAACCCGGATGTTGATAAGCACTTAGGAACAAGACATAGAGCTGCTCTTGGTATAAGCGAGGTGTCGGACAGCTTTACCATTGTTGTGTCCGAGGAGAATGGACAGGTATCTTTGGTTTACGGCGGCGAGATTTACAGAAACTGTGATGCCGACGAAATCAGAGATAAGATTGAATACTTCAGAAAGAAGAAGATTGATGTTAACAAGTTTAAGCTTTGGAAAGGACGTATGAAGAAGCGTGAAGTTAAAGGGGATAATAACCAATAATTTACATCTTAAGATATTAGCTTTCCTTATAGCGGGATTACTATGGCTTGTCGTCGGTAACATCGAGGATCCGGTTACGACCAAGCAGTTTAGTGACGTTCCGGTTGAGATCATCAATGAATCGGTGTTAGACTCTATCAACAAGGTCTACGAGATTAAGGATGGCAAGACGGCTACATTTATCGTAAAGGGTAGGGAGAGTGTGCTCAATTCTCTTACTGCGGACGATTTTTTAGTTCAGGCTGACCTTGCGCATTTGTCTGAGGTCAACGCTATGAACGTTGATATCACTCCTAAGAGCGCAGGTTCCAATATCGAGATATACAGGAATTCCAACACTGTTACCGTAAGCATTGAAGATGAGGCAAGTAGCAACTTCCCTGTAACAGTTGTTACTGATGGCACTGTTAAGGAAGGCTACGCTATCGGAGAGAGAGTTGCAACACCGAACCTTGTTCAGGTTACGGGACCGGCAAGTCTTATCAAGAAGATTAAGACAGTCCAGGCTATGGTTAACGTAGACAACGCATACAAAGATGTTGAGAATAAGGTTGAACTTATATATCTTAACGGTGACGGAGATTTGCTTGATGCAGATAGGTTGACAGCTGATTACGATTCTGTTAATGTTACTGTTCGTGTATATAAGAGCAAGAATATTACCGTTAATGTTGAGACTATAGGTGAATTACCTGACGGATACAGCGTTAAGAATATCACTTACGAGCCACAGACCATTACGGTTGCGGCTTCCGATGAAGTGCTCTCGTCACTTACATCGATTACAATAGATGACGTAGATATCAGTGGTATACATTCAAGTAAGCAGTATACTATTGATCCTGCAGGCTACATCCCTGAGGGAGTATACCTCGCCAATACTGATGAGCAGATAGCTGTCACAGTTGAGGTTGGTAAGTATATTACCAAGACATTAACCCTCACCAATGATGATATAGATATTTCGGGAGGTAGTCCTAAATACAATTATAAATTAGATCCTGAAACCACTGTTAAGCTTATAATATCAGGATATCAGGATGACATTAATAAACTTAAAGCATCTGATTTTGCGCCAATGATTGATGTATCTGATCGTGGAGTCGGAAGTCATTTGCTTGATTTACAATACTCAAATGTAGACAACGCGGAGGTTACCGTGTCCGGTAAGATTTCCGTAACGGTTGTTAAGAGTAATTAGTTGGAGGTAACTATGAGTAAACTGACGGTTATTATTCCGTTAATAACTGAGCCTCAATATATAGACGAGTGTTTAGAGAGTCTTGCAAGGCAGGATATATACAATATAGATGCCTTGGTTGTTAGAGATTTCGAGTCCGATACCATTGAGGCGCATATAGACGCTCTTGCTTCGAAGTTGTCCGGCAAGATACCTATTAAGCAGATAACTACCGACTTGGAGCATGGGCTTTCTGCAGCAAGGAACGCAGGACTAGCCAACACCAAGAGTGAGTATGTTATGTTCCTTGATCCGGATGATTATTTGGAGGATGGAACTTTAAAGAACATACTTGAAGCTGTTCCTAATCTTCCTGTACCACTGGTGTACACAAGAGTTAAGCCTCTTCACAGGCTTGCCAGCGGATATCATGAAGAGTACGAAGACGAGCTTACTTTGCTTAATGAGTATGATCAGAGTAAGTTAGATCAGCGACCTGTTATCGACCAGGCACTTGCCAATTACGATCAGGAAGCTGTTGAGTACATGGTTGGATTAAGAGACAACTTAGAGGACTTCACCGTTCTTGGTTGTATGTTCTATAGGAGTTTCCTTAAAGAAAATGATATCGAGTTCGATGTTAATGTTCAGATTTATCCGGATGCACCATTCATTTGCAAAGTGTTACTTAATGCACAGAGTACGCTTTCTGTTGAGAGTGGAGCTTATATCAGAAGAAGTGGTACATTCAGGTACAATATCGAGAAGTTCTGTTCATGGCAGGCGAGAGTTGAAGATTATATTGTATGTTATGACAAGGCGTACAGTCAGTGTACGAGTCAGCCGGCTCTTATGCTTCTTGTGCAGGAGACTATGTGTACTAGGTATGTCAATGTAGTTGTAAGGCTTATAAGCAAGAGCAAGGACAGGGATTTTGCAAGACATCTCTTTGAGAGTTTTAATAAGCAGATTATCAGAGTCGACAAGAGAGTAATTAAGAGTTTTCCTAAGTCAGAGCGTGAGCATCTTAAGCTTCTTTTGGCGGGCAACATGAAGAAGGCAGTCGAATATATGCCTAAGTATGTTAAACTCAAGAAGAGAGAGTACCGTTTTAAGAAGAAGAGTAATTTTGTCAGAAATCTCGCAGAGAAGATGTTTGCCAATATGGATATACTTGATAGATATATCCTTTTTGAGAGTGACGGTGGAGACAGGTATTACGGAGATCCTAAGTACATATATAAGTATTTGCTTGAGAATTATCCGGGCGAATATAAGTGTATCTGGGTTGCCAATGACAGAGAGTTGGCTGCAGAGATTGACGGAAGATGCACCACAGTTAAGAAGGATAGCTTAAGATATTTTTATTATACTTTGAGGTGTAAGTACTGGGTTAAGGATACGAGACAGCCTATATGGTGGTACAAGTCTAAGGATCAGGTATTTATATGTACCTGGCTTGGAACTCCTTTACAGAAGATGTTTCATGATGTTCCTGCCTATGCGACGCAGACTGCTGCGATACACAAGGGACTTAAGGCTCAGGTTGAGCAGTGGGATGCTATTATAAGTGGTAACCGCTTTACGACTGAGAAGTATTTAAGCGCTCTTAAGGTTAATCCTAATCAGATATTGGAGATTGGACATCCGAGAAATGATTACTTAATCTCACATAATAACCAGGAGAGCATAGATGAGATTAAGGAGAAACTTGGTCTCCCGCTTGACAAGAAGGTCATACTTTATGCACCTTGCTGGAGAGAGGAAGAGGAGACTGACGTTTCCGGCAATTATAGAATTCAGCTTGGTTTGTACAGGATGAAGGAGCAACTTGAAGGAGATTATATTGTTCTTTTGAGGATGAACCAGTACATACTTGATTATGTTATGGTTGATGAAGCCTATGGTGGTTTCATCTATGATTGCAGTAGATATAATGATGCTCACGAGCTTTTATTGGTATCTGATTATCTGATTACAGATTATTCTTCACTTGTATTTGACTATAGTGTACTTAACAGACCGATTTATTTTTATCTATATGATCTTGACTTATATAAGGCTAACAAGGAGCATTTTTATCTTGATTTTGAAGATGAAGAGAATATGCCGGGGCCGGTTATTACAACTACTCAGGAGATTATAGACGATATCAAGAAACCGGAGATATCTGTTATGTATAGCGACAGACTTAAAGCATTTGCCAAGAGATACACACCGTATGCCAAGGGAAGTGCTAGACGACTTGCAAAGAAGATGTTTCTTGAAATGGAAGACGTATTTAGTTACGAGGATGAGGATAAAAAGTGAATAAACTAGAAAGAGTTTCAAAGAATTTTATGAAATATCGGTTCATGTTGGTTGAGCTGATTAAAAAGGGAGTCAAGCTTAAGTACAGAAGATCTTATCTTGGTATTTTGTGGACTCTCATTGAACCGCTTCTTACGACTATTGTACTTACTGTTATATTCGGTATGTTACTTGGAAGAAGTGGTGAGTCATATCCTGTGTATATTCTATCAGGAAGACTATTATACAGTTTCTTTTCAAGTGCGACTAACGGCGCCATGAAATCAATCAGGCAGAATTCAGGAATGATTAAGAAGGTGTACGTACCTAAGTATATGTACCCATTGTCTTCGGTTATATTTAACTATGTAATCTTTATCATTTCCATGATTGTGTTGTTAGGACTTATGATATTTGAGGGTGTGTTCCCGACACTCAGGATACTTACCTGTATTATACCGCTTATCATTATTCTTATAATGTCAAGTGGTGTGGGACTTATCCTTGCTACTATGAATGTGTTCTTTAGGGATATCGAGTACATTTGGAGCGTATTCCTAATGATGATTATGTACGGTTCTGCGATATTTTACTATACAGATTCAATCGTGGAGAAGAGCCCTTCTAAGGCGATATTGTTTGATATTAATCCGCTTTACGCTTGCATAAGAGTGTTTAGGGATGGTGTGTTTGGAGAGGCTATACACTGGAATTTGGTTCTTTATTCCGGATTGTTTTCTGTTGGATGCTTCCTTATAGGACTGATTGTGTTCTACAAGAAGCAGGATGATTTTATTTTACATTTATAAGGTGATTGATATGGGTAAGCCATCAGTAGTCGTGGACAATGTTTCCATGAGATTTAATATGAATCAGGAGAAGGTCGACAGCATCAAGGAATATGCTATCAAGATGTTCAAGGGTCAGATATCACATAAGGAGTTCTGGGCTCTTAAGAATGTCAGCTTTACGCTTGAGCCGGGCGACCATCTTGGTATATTAGGCACCAATGGTGCAGGTAAGAGTACGCTTCTTAAGACTGTTGCAGGTGTTATGAAACCTACCGAAGGAACAGTCTCTACAAGAGGTAAGGTTGTGCCTTTGCTTGAGCTTGGTGCAGGCTTTGATAAGGAGTACACAGGTAGGGAGAATATATTCCTCTATGGTGCTGTGCTTGGATATTCTAAGTCATTTCTTGAATCTAAATATAAAGAGATAGTCAAGTTCTCGGAACTTGGAGATTTCATCAACATGCCTATCAAGAATTATTCTTCGGGTATGAAGGCGAGACTTGGATTCTCGATTGCGACAGTGGTTGATCCTGAGATTCTGATTCTTGATGAGGTTCTCTCTGTAGGAGATGCCAAGTTTAAGCAGAAGAGTCTTAAGAAGGTAACTGGAATGTTTGATAAGGGCGTGACTGTGCTTTTCGTATCACATTCTTTAAGACAGGTTAGAAAGATATGTAATAAGGCTATCGTTCTTGATCACGGTCAGATTATCAAGGCCGGTGAGATAGAAGAGGTTGCGCTGTTTTATAAGCGTATGCTCGCTGAGAAGGATGGGGAGGATCCTAATCAGGTTGAACTTTTGTCACTTGATAAATCATTAAAGCAGCATTGTAAAGAAGAAGTTAAGAAGCTTAAGGATGAGCTTAAAGAGAGCAACGACAAGCTCATAGAAGCTCAGGCAGAGATAGAGAGATTAAAAGCATTAGTTAATAACAAGTAGTTTAAGGAGGATATTTCAATGAAGAAGGTTATTACTTATGGTACATTTGACTTGTTGCATGTGGGACACATCAACATTTTAAGAAGGGCTAAGGAGCTTGGCGATTACTTAATCGTAGTCGTGTCAACAGATGAGTTCAACGCTCTTAAGGGCAAGAAAGCTTATTACTCATTTGAAGACAGAAAGACTATACTTGAGGCTATCAAGTATGTTGACGAGGTTCTTCCTGAGAATACATGGGAGCAGAAGATTGACGATGTCAAGAACAATGATGTTGATGTATTTGTAATGGGACATGACTGGACCGGTAAGTTTGATTTCTTAAAGGATTACTGTGAGGTTGTATATCTCCCAAGAACAGAGGGTATATCTACAACTAAGATTAAGAGTGACCTTGGAGTTACGGATAAAGAGGCGAAATAACAATGAAATGGATTAAGAAGCCGCTTCGTAAGCTTGCGCTTATGGGTTACGTTATACTTACCAAGATTTTACCGCTATCTAAAGATGTGGTTGTATTCGAGTCAAATGTTGGTCGCAACTACAGCGGTAATGTAAGGGCAATTTATGAGTACATGATAGAGCAGGGCCTTGATAAGAAGTACAGGTTTGTCTGGTCTATCGAGGATGTCAAGACTAAGATTCCCGGCAGAGTAAGTATAGTGAGAAGAACGAGGTTAAAGTATCTCTACTATATGTCTATTGCCAAGGTGTGGGTTTCAGATTCCCGTATGCCTAAATGGCTTGTTAAGCGTGAGGGTGTTACATACATTCAGACCTGGCATGGAACACCACTTAAGAAGCTTGCGCTTGACATGGATGTACTTAGTATGGGTGGAAGTACTGACGTTGAGAAGTACAGAGAGAACTTTAAGAAGAACTCTCACACCTGGGATTATCTGATTTCTCAGAACCCGTTCTCTACAGAGACATTTAGAAGATGTTTTGATTTTCATAAGGATATGCTTGAGATAGGTTATCCAAGAAATGATGTCCTTTTTAAGAAGAATAATGCCAAGGATATCGATGAGTTAAAGACAAGACTTAAGCTTCCTAAGGATAAGAAGATTATCCTCTATGCGCCAACCTGGAGAGACGACCAGTTCGTTGCAAAGAGTAGATATAAGTTCGTAAGCGACATGGATTACGATGTCATGAGGGATGCTCTTAGTGATGAATACGTAATGATAGTCAAGTATCATTATCTTGTTGAGGACAAGGTTGATTGGAGTAAGTATAAAGGATTCATCTATGAGTTCAATCAGCATGCTGATATTGCTGATCTTTACCTTGTGGCAGATATGTTGATTACAGACTATTCTTCTGTTATGTTTGACTATAGCTTGCTTAAGCGTCCTTTGTTCTTCTTTGCTTATGATATGGAGAATTATAAGAACAATTTAAGAGGTTTTTACTTTGATTTCTTGGCGACTGCACCGGGTCCTATAGCCCAGGATACCAAGAGTTTAGCTGAAGCAATCAGGAATTATAAAGACGAGGACTGGCAAGACAAATACAAGGCATTTAGTGATAAATATAATTCATGTGATGACGGACATGCGTCTAAGAAGGTATCTGAGCTTATTGAAGCTAAGCTTAATGCCAAATAATAAAGGAGTGAAATGCGATGAAAGAATTGGGATATCATATATTTGCGATTCTTTATCGCATTTTTTGTATTTTTAAGCTTGATGAGAAGAGAGTGTTTCTCATTATGACTCACGACGCAGGCGGTACAGGTAATGTTGCGGTTATGAGAGATTATATGGCAAACAAGGGCGATTATTCATTTTACAGCCTTGTCAGAGGAGATACTCATTTTGGTAAGAGTTTTGCTAAGGCGTTTAGGTTCTTCTTTATAAGCAGTTATCATCTTGCAAGGAGCAAGTATGTAATTATGGATAACATGTTTCTTCCTTACGCTTTTATTAAGCCTAAGAAGGGTGTTAAGATTATTCAGCTTTGGCACGGAACAGGAGTCATTAAGAAGATTGGTTCAGACGCCAACGAAGGTCGTCTTAAGGACTTAGAGATTAAGGCAAATGCTAAAACCACGCATTTGATTGTGAGCTCCGAGACTACCAAGCGCATATATTCCGGAAGTTTTTCGATGCCTGATGATAAGGTGTTTATCACCGGAATGCCAAGGACGGACTGCTTGTTTAAGGGAGATGATTATATTGATGAGCAGAAGGAGATGTTTTATAAAGACTATCCTGATTTAAGGAATAAGAAGATTATCCTATATGCTCCGACATTTAGAGATAAGGATGTAGATCATCCTAAGCTTATGCTTGACGTCAAGAAGGTTGCGAGTGAACTTCCTGATGGATATGTTCTCGGAATAAGGCTTCATCCTTTTGTGGCAAAAACATTTAATGAGCAACATAAGGATGGAATTGAAGGTGTAGTTGATTTTAGTTCGTATGGAAGTCTTAATACTCTTCTTTTTGCGAGTGATATTCTGATTAGCGATTATTCGTCGATTGTGTTTGAGTATGCTGCGCTAAAGAGACCGATGATATTTCACGCGCCTGATCTTAAAGAGTTTAGTGACAGCGGAAGAGGTTTCTATCATGACTATGAGAGCTATGTTCCGGGTGCGGTAACATTTGACGAAGAAGGAGTGATTAATAAGATTAGAGAAGTGTCTAATGTTTCGATTGATGAGTATGACAGTATGTACCATCTTGATGAGTTTGTTGATGATACATATAAATATAAGGACAGTAACAGTGCTAAGAGAGTGTATGATTTGATGATGAAGTAGAAGGCACTTTGTCGGATTAGGAGGCAATATGGCAGTTACAGATTATTTGGATGCGCAGAAAATTGGTAAAAAAGAATACAGATCGGCGATTTCTAATGGTGAGTATCCGTACCTTCCGGTTCTTGATGACATCTTAAAACATGTTCAGATTGATTCGGAGGTGGAGATTGGGCTTTGTGATATTCCGTTAGACAGAGTGGTAGGTACAAGTACTGCCGGCAGGACGGAAGCGTTTGCAAGGAACTTTATGCCGCTTTTAGATAATGGAACTGAGTTCTCGACTAAATGGTCACACCTTGCGGACGCACAGGTTGAAGAGGGTATTAGAGATCCGATTAAGGTATATGAGTATCTCAATAGATTCTATGTTGTTGAGGGCAATAAAAGAGTCAGTGTTCTTAAGTATTACGGGGCGGTGACTATCTCTGCTGTGGTTACAAGAAAGATACCTGCTAAGTCTGATCTTTTGCAGAATCAGATATATTATGAGTTCATGGACTTTTATGATATTGCAGGCATCAATGCGCTATACGTTTCAAGACTTGGTGAGTTTGGAAAGATATTAGATCTTACAGGAGGAAGAGAAGAGCCTTGGAGTGATGAGAAACGCAAGGAGTTCAGCGCTGTATTCTTTATGTTTCGTAAGGAATTCAAGGCGATGGGAGGAGCTAAGCTCCATATTAAGTCTGGCGACGCCTTTGTTCCTTTCCTAAGTATTTACGGATATGACAAGATTAAGGAAATGACGCCTTCACTTATGAAGGAGGCTATCGGTAAGATATGGAATGAGCTTGTGCTTCAGAAGGAAGAGGATCAGATGGATATTCTTACTGATCCGACTGAAGATAAGGATAATGCAGGTAAGAAACTCTTACACTACCTTCTTCCTTGGAGTGAGAAGCAGTACAAGGTTGTATTTGTGTATGATAAAGAGCCGGGAGCGTCAGATTGGATATATACGCATGAACTGGGCCGTCTCTACGTCGAGGATAGATTTGGAGACGAGCTTATGACTGATAAGGTGATTATTCCTGATATTGAAGATGCGGTTGATATCTTGACTAAAGAGGTTGAGATGGGTGCCGATATCATTTTCACAGTTACACCTAGATTACTTGATGCTTCGCTTAAAGTGGCTGTTGAACATCAGGATGTCAAGATTCTTAACTGTTCGCTTAATAATCCTCACAGGTATGTCAGGACGTATCACGCCAGGATGTATGAGGCGAAGTTCTTAACAGGTATGGTTGCGGGTGCAATGGCTGATAACAACAAGATTGGATATATTGCGGATTATCCGCTTTATGGTACTACCACCAACATTAATGCATTTGCAATTGGTGCTAAGTTCACTAATCCTCGCGCGAAGGTATATCTTAATTGGACGACAGCAAATGATTACGACTACGGTGCTTCTTTTGTCAAAGAGGACATAAGATATTTATCAGGTCAGGATTTTATAACTCCTGACAGCAGTTCGAGGGAGTTCGGACTCTACTATCGTAGTGATGCGGGTCCTGTTAATATGGTTATGCCGGTTTGGCATTGGGGAATATTTTATGAGCGCTTGATCAGAAGTGTGTTGAATGGTTCTTTTAAGCGCGATTGGCAGGAGAGTGAGAAGGCTTATAACTACTGGTGGGGAATGTCAGCCGGAGTTATTGATCTCATTGTTTCGAGAGAAGTCCCATCTGAGGTCAGAGCGCTTGTCAATGCCATGAAGAAACATATTGTAGATGATTCTTTTGATAATCTTACATGTGATATTGTAGATCAGAATGGTGTGTTAAGGCACAGTGTGAATGGTGGACCATCGCTTAATATTGATGATCTTACCAAGATGGAGTGGTTGGTTGATAATGTTATCGGCGATATTCCGATGCTATCTGACCTTGATGATAATGTCAGGGAAGTGGTTGAGTATGCAGGTGTTGCAAGAGAGGAGCAAGACTAGTGAAGATATTAGTTTTAGCTGATGTTGAATCCAAGTATTATTGGGATTTCTTTAGCATGGATAAGTTAAATGATATTGATCTTATATTGTCTGCCGGCGATTTGAAGGCGGAGTTTCTCTCTTTTCTTGCAACATACGCCAAGGTTCCGATTCTTTATGTTCATGGGAATCATGATGCGAGTTATGAGACAAAGCCACCGGAAGGATGCATTTGCATAGAGGACAAGATTTACAAATATAATGGGATTAGGATTCTTGGACTTGGTGGTTCGATAAGGTATAAGAATGGGCCACATCAGTATACGCAGTTTGAGATGAAGAGTAGGGTTGCCAAGCTTAAGCCGAAGATTTTCTTTAACAGGGGTTTTGATATTTTGCTTACACATGCGCCGGCTTATCATATCTATGATGGGGATGATAAGGTGCATGAGGGATTTGAGGCTTTTGTGTCGTTGATTGATAAGTATTCGCCTAAGTTCTTTGTGCATGGGCATATACATATGAATTATGGGATGAACAATAAGAGGGAGAGGAATTACAAAGAAACCAGGATTATTAATGCGTATGATCATTATATTATAGAATTCGAATAAAGTATTATAAGCAAAAGCACTATTTTATGGGGCGTCTCTCGACTTGATTGTGCGCAGCTTGCGTTACTAAACTCATGCATCGCTAAAGCTTGCATTCGTTAAGTAACGAGGCGCACAAACACCCATAAAATAGTGCGTTTTGCTTTTATAAAGTAGTAGAATTTAATATAAGTAAAGTGTCAGTATAGATACCCCTGTCATTCTGAGCGAAGCGAAGAATCTTTGACCTTCGTAAAAAGGTCAATATTATAATTAGATATTATAAGCAAAAGCACTATTTTATGGGGCGTCTCTCGACTTGATTGTGCGCAGCTTGCGTTACTAAACTCATGCATCGCTAAAGCTTGCATTCGTTAAGTAACGAGGCGCACAAACACCCATAAATAGTGCATTTTGCTTTGTATAATTGTAGAATTTAGTTTTGATATAAAAATGATATAATATATTATCCCACGCATTAACACAGGGTGGCGGGGCCACCGGGGGGAGCCTTGGGGGTGGGCTTAGTGGATGACGACCGGGGTTCCGACGTCTATCTTGCTATAAAGATCTTCTGCGGCGCTATATGGAAGATTAACACATCCATGACTTCCGTTTCTTACATAGATGTTGCCTCCAAATGCTGAACGCCAGGTTGCATCATGGAATCCCTGACCTGCATAATTAAATAACATAAAATACATTACATGTGTGTTCCAAGTTGCACCTTTTAAGTAAGTGTCCTTGCGCTTCTCAATTACTGAATACACGCCTGTATATGTGTGGCGCTTTTTGGTCATCTTGCCTGTTACACATGCACTTTGGAGCTTGACTTTGCCTTTCTTGACGTATTTGATAGTCTGTTGTGGAATGCTTACTTCTACATAAGTATCTCCAATATCCGCAGAGCCGATTATATTGGCTTCTTGTGTAAATACCGCTTTGGTTTTATTTTTGCCTTTTTTGAGATCGGACATTACTCGCGCCTTGGTTGCGTCAGAGTCCATAAGCCAACCGTATGTACCGCCCACTACTTCGAAAGTATTGCCGTCTACATCAGTAAATTCATGTGTACCACCGGCAGTGGAATACTTTAAGTAAAGGTTGTTGACATATTCGTCAATCCAAGAGTAATCTATCTTATTTTTGACGATGTGAGACTTCTTAATATCGGTTGTTATTGATTCTGGAATGTTGGAGAACTTGGTGTCCTCATTTATATAATTATTGCGCTTGTCACACTCATCAATCAGGCCTTCGGCAAATTTGGTCGGAGCGGTTACGAATCTTGTTATGTCGATTTTACCAAGGCTAATCTTCTTGTCGAGTTCAGTGTAAATGTCATCTAAATTGCCCTGATATATTTCTTCTCTGATTGAAAACTCTCCGTTCTTGTACTTAATCTTGGCGTTCTTAGGCTCATCCTTAATTAGAGAACCCAAGGTCGACTTAACCATATCCCGGTTAACTTTGTAATAATCAAGTGTGACATGGTTCTCGCCAAACATAAAGTAGTAGCTTAGCGGAATATTGAAATTGTCGATGGAGTCAACATTTAACTCGGCTAAAGAGGATATAGGATAAGTATATTCTCTGCCGTTGATCGTGAGAACAACATCGTTCATGTTGTAAGAGTTAATAAGAAATGCTTTCGTCTCGCCTAATGCCATCCCACCACAAGGAATGTTGTTAATGTAAATGTTGTCAGGTAAGATGCCGGCTGATTTCTTTTTATATATTGAATAACCCATAAATCCTGTTAAAGCAAGAATTACAGCTAGAAAGGCTACAAAAATCTTAGTCTTCATAATTAATCCCCATAATAATACTTAAAACCATTTTACAAATGAGTATACCATAAATCATAAAAAATAAAAGTGGTAAAAAGTAATATTTATATTATCAGAATTGATTTATTTATATACGCTTTAGACACATTTCGTTAAGACAGCATATATCACAGTGCGGGGTTGTTCTTGCGGTGCAGACTGCTCTGCCATGATCTACAAATCTGTGGCATAGAGCGTTGCCTTCTTCTTCAGGAACTATCTTTCTAAGTGCCATTTCAACCTTCTTAGGATCCTTTTCTTTATCGACTAACCCGATGCGATTGGAGAGTCTTATACAGTGAGTGTCGGTAACGATTGCGGGTTGACCAAATACATCACCCATAATCAGATTGGCGCTCTTTCTTCCAACGCCCGGAAGTTTTAAAAGGTCTTCCATGTTGCCTGGAACTTTAGAATCAAAATCGTTAACAAGCATTTGCATGCAGGCACTTATATCTCTTGCTTTGGAGCGGCCGAGTCCGCATGGCCTAACGATTGCTTCAATGTCGCTAACGTCAGCATTTGCAAGAGCTTCTATGCTTGGATATTTATCAAATAAATTAGGGACAATCTTGTTAACTCTCTCGTCGGTGCATTGTGCGGCGAGGCGCACACTTACCAAAAGCTTCCATGCTTCGTCATAATCAAGCGTGCAAACTGTATCAGGATATTCTTCTTTCAAAAGTCTTATAACTTCTTTAACTCTCTGCTTTTTGGTCATAGTACACCTCCGATTTATTTTATTATAACATATTGTAATTGCAACTGTATTTTTATTTTAAAATGAAGTATAATTATGCTAACTTACCAGTGGGGACAGACCCCACTGATCAATTAGCTAATTTACCAGAGGGGACTGTCCCCACTGGTAAGATAGCAAGTTCGATGATAAAGAGAGGTTAGAATTATGATTAAACTTGATTCGATATATACCAACAATATGGTTTTACAGAGAGATAAAGAGGTGGTTTTTACCGGCACTGCCGAGCCAGGGGCATATGTTAATATAAACTACGGTGAGGATGGTTATGAGGGTGAAAGCTATGCAGATGAGAATGGAAGGTTTAGGGTTGTAATGCCACCCCATCCTTATGTAGAAGATCCGACGTTTATCAATGTGTATATGGATGTAGATGAAGGTGATGGGGAGCATAGAGTCGGCACAACATTTATAAAAAACGTTGTGTTTGGCGAGGTTTGGCTTGCCAACGGCCAGTCTAACATGGAGTTTGAACTATGTAATTCTATTCAGGCGGAAGAGGCATTTGAAAGAATAAAAGTTGATTCAAGGCTTGCTAAAAATATCAGGTTTTATAATGTTATTAAAGCGCCATATCACAGTGAAGAATGGAATGCCAAGATAGCTGCTAACAAATGGGTCACAATGGATGAAAATGAGGCAGTTCATTCTTCGGCGGTAGCATTTTTCGCTGCGGTTAAATTATACGATGAACTTAATGTTCCTATTGGAGTTGTCAATTGTTCTAAAGGCGGAACTTCGGTTTCTGCATGGCTTGATCTTGATACGTTAAATGAATCAGAGGATGGTAAGTGGTATATTAAACAGTATGATGAACTGGTTGATGGCAAGAGTGATGAAGAGTACTTTAAAGAATTAGAAGAGTATAACAAAAGATTAGATATATATCTAACAAACAAAAGTGATGAAGAGAAGAAGGCTGGAAGAAAGTTGTCAGACGGTGAGCTTAATGAACTTATCGGACCATATCCTTGGCCGGAGCCTGCCGGATATAAGTCTCCTTATCGTCCGGGCGGTATAAGTGAGACTATGTTAAAACCTGTTATTAGCATGACTTACAGAGGTGTGTGGTATTATCAGGGTGAAGAGGACGCAGATAAGAATGAGCATTATAAGACGCAGTTTATTCGCTATATAAAGTTTATCAGAGAGAAGACAGGTAATCCTGATTTGCCGTTTATATACATGCAACTTCCGGTATGGATTGACAGGAGTCTTGATAACGAGACCAACACCGGATGGGTTGAGATTAGGCGTATTCAGGGTGAAGTAGGAGCGGAGGTTGATAACGTTCATGTTATTCCGCTTATTGATATCGGAGAGTACGATAATGTGCATCCGGTGGACAAGAGAACTCCGGGCAATCGTTTAGGCGATTACACACTTATGGAGATTTACGGGGTTAATGATATAGATGCTCGTCCGATGACATTAGCATTTGCCTATAGCGAAAATGGTGCTATAGGATTGAAGTTTAATAACGCTCAGGGCGGC
The DNA here is from genome assembly GCA_000621905.1 of Lachnospiraceae bacterium NC2004. GTDB lineage: Bacteria > Bacillota > Clostridia > Lachnospirales > Lachnospiraceae > NC2004. The sequence goes on along the minus strand of JHXB01000007.1, from coordinate 31,186 downwards.
TTTATGGCAAATGTTGCCGATCAGGGCAAGGAGATTAAACTCGTTAAATACGATGGGCAAAAGATAAAAGGTTTTAGAATTGCTGGTGAGGACGGAGTGTATTACGATGCGGATGCCATCGTCGAGGGGGATAATATTATTCTTACCTCTGATAAGGTTCCTAACCCTGTGCATTCAAGTTATGGGTGGTTGAGTTATATCACTTGTAACCTCTATAACAATGCTGGGATGCCACTTATGCCGTATCAGGAGTGATAGATGCTTGTCATGACCTCGCGAAGCGAAAAATCAACAGATACTAGGGAGACATTATGAAAAGGAATCTTCTTATTCTACTCACAATAATTGCAATAACATTTTCGGGATGTGGTAAAAGGGATGATGAGCCAGCAACTACAGAAACACCTGCAACTACAGAGATGGCTACGACTGAAGCGACAACTGAGGAAGAGACTACCGAGGCGCCAACCACCGAAGCTCCGAATCCGAGAAAGAATATTATAATCGCGATTGATCCGGGGCATCAGGGACCTAATGTTGACATGAGTGCGAAGGAGCCTAATGCGCCGGGATCTTCTGTTATGAAGACAAAGGCGACGTCCGGAACAACGGGAAAGTTTACAGGTGTTGGCGAGTACCAGCTTAATCTTGATATTTCGCTTAAGTTGAGAGACGCCCTTGAAGACTTAGGTTATCGGGTCATTATGACTCGTGAGGACAACGATACTGCGATTAGTAACGCAGAACGAGCAACATTTGCAAATGATAACGGTGCGGACATATCTATAAGAATACACGCAAACGGAAGCGACAATCCATCTAACAGCGGTGCTCTTACAATGACATCATCGCCAACCAATCAACACGTAGGCGATTGTTACGAGGATAGTCACCGTCTTGCTAAAGCGGTTATAGATGAGTATTGCAATGCAACTGGTATGGCTAATCTTGGCATTACAGAGACTGATACGATGACAGGAATTAATTGGAGTAAGATACCGGTTATCATTCTTGAAATGGGATTTATGACAAATGAGCACGACGACAGAATCATGCAAGACTCCGCGTATCAGAAGAAAATGGTAGAGGGTATAGTTGCGGGTGTTGAGGCTTATTATGATTTTGGTGGTGAAAAAGATGGTGTTCCTGTAAAAGTTAAGAAGATTATCAAGAGAGGTGCCAAGTCTATAAAAGGTACATCGTCTGTAGGCTTTTTTAGCATTAACGATGACGCTGAATACTTATACAAGTCAAAACCAATGACTGCCGCAAGTCTTATTAAACTCTATATTGCAGGTGCTGTTTACGAGAATTACGATAAGGTTAGGAGTCAGGAAGCTTCTACAAATGACACAGAGACTCTTCTAAACAATATGATCAGCGTAAGTGACAATGATTCTGCTAATACTCTAGTTAAAAGGCTGGGTAACGGCGATGAGAATAGAGGGATGAAGATTGTCAATGAATTCTGTAAAAAGCATAGTTTTGACGACACTGAGATGAATCGGCTTATGTTGGTTAACAACGGTACGGAGAATTATACCTCGGTTAAAGATTTAATCAGAATTTTAAAAGCATATTATAATGGAGAACTCGATGGTTCAGAAAATGTAATCTCGTATATGAAAACTCAGGATAGAAGAGGAAAGATACCCGCGGGAATACCTGAAGGAATCACAGTTGCCAATAAGACAGGAGAACTTGCTAACGTGGAAAATGACGCTGCAATAGTGTTTCTTGATGATTCTCCATATATACTTTGTGTTATGACGGAGGATTTGTCGGATAGTTACGATACGATAGGGAAGATTGGCTCCTTGTCCCGACATATATATAAGAATCTGCGCAAGTGACAACTTTGGTCTGTTAATTAGGTTTGATTTATAGTATAATGTATATACATTTTCTATTTATAAAGGAGGTTATTATATGTTCGAACAGATTACACTTCCATACGCTACTGATGCGTTGGAACCACACATTGATAAGCTTACGGTTGAGACCCACTATGGCAAGCACCATAAGACTTATACCGCAACATTTAATGAGAAAGCTACTGAGGCGGGAGTTGCAGATAAGACTGCAGAAGAGATATTGTCTAATTTGGAGAGTATTGAAGATGTAGCTTTAAGAAATGCAGTTAAGAACAATGGTGGTGGATATTACAACCACAATATGTATTTTGAACAGTTCTCACCTAGCCCTGCTGCAGCGCCAACCGGAGCTTTAGAGGCTAAGATTAATGAGACATTTGGAAGCCTTGATGAGCTTAAGGCTAAGCTCAAAACTGCTGCTACAACAAGGTTTGGTTCAGGCTGGGCATGGCTTGTAGTTAAGGAGGATGGTTCATTAGAGGTTACTTCGACCGCTAATCAGGACAATCCATACACAGAGCACATGGGAGTACCTATCCTTGCACTTGATGTTTGGGAGCATGCTTATTACCTTAAGTATATGAACCTACGTCCAAGTTATATTGATGCTTTCTTCAATGTATTAGATTGGGCTAAGGTATCAGCTAAGTACGACGAGGCAGTGAAGTAATATATAATGATGTAAAACGCGCCGGCAGTGCCGGCGCATTTTATTTATTCTGACTACTCTACACAATTCATGTGGGTTTTAAGCTTGTTAATGGTACCACCAATCCTATATATGTTGGTTATTCAGCTCGCTTCTTAAACTCCTCAACAGTCAATCCTACTCTTGCAGCAGCTTCCTCAATAGATAGCACCTCATCGTTAACTAAATCAACAATCATTTGGATTCTACCTTGCTCAATTCCTTGTTCTATGCCCTGTTCAATACCTTGCTCAATCCCGCTATTAAGAATCTCCTTAGCTTTCGTCATAATTACCTGTCCACCCATAATACCACCAATCCTTTCACTAATATTCCAAATGATAATTCTTGGTTACACTACCTATAATCGAAAAAACCGAATCAGTAATCCGCTTCACATCAGGCTCGTTGTTCCTAGATATGTAATGTTCATTCGGATGAAAAACAATCTCCTCATCACCTGAATACTCTTTTCTATCATTATAGTTATTATCAAATGATATTTCAATATGTTTCTATTCATTCAACAATACCATTCAACATATGTTCAATAATAAAAAAATACAAAAAATTTTCGAAAATATAAAACCAAATCAAAACTCAAAGGTACTTATATATGAGAGGGATGAAAAAAGCCCGAAAAGATGAGGTTCTATGTTGAATAATAAAAATATAAAAATTATTTCAAAAATATAAAACCAAATCCAAACTCGAGGGTACTTATATATGAGAGCGATATAAAAAGGAGTGTCGCCATAATAAAAAGTACGTAATTACAATACAACAAATCAATAATTAGAAAATGGAGGTAATGATTATGTATGTATTTGATTTTTTTAAGAGGTTGTTTTCAAGGAAGAATAGCGTTCAGTTGATTATCTACCTGGTTGTCAATGTTTTACTTATTGCAGCAGGCATGATAACGGCATTAATGCTTATGGATTCTACTGGTAGTTTTATTCATGACGCAAGTATGTCCTCTGGAGAATATAGTAACCTTTCTATTGGAGTCAAAGAAATCTTGATCGCATTTGCACTTAGCATAGTTGCATATTTCATATGCCTTGTAATTGCATTGTCGCCTGTTGGTGAGTTTATCGTCAGAATACAAAATGGATGTAGGAAAATAGCTGATCCTGACAAGCTTGCGTTCATAGAGCCGTTATTTAATGAAGTATATATGAAGGCAAAGAGATTAGATCCGTCGATTCCTGATAATGTTAAATTGTTCATTTGTGCGGATGAGAGTGTCAACGCATTTGCAGTAGGTAGGAAGACGGTATGCGTTACTGAGGGGCTGTTTAACGAGTCACCTGAACACATAAAGGCGATTTTAGGACATGAGATGGGACATTTAGCTCACAAGGACACAGATACAATTCTTGTGATAACAGTTGGTAATTTGCTTGTTAGCTTTATAGTTTGGATGAATCAGATTCTCATTGCTTTATTTGGAAGAGTAGGAAGTTTCTTTTCGAAATTCTTTTGTACAATGATTGGTGCATGTCTTCCAAGGATTGTAGGTTGGATGTTTGATTTAATCGGTTTTATTATCGGGGAAGGACTTAAACTCTTTTGTAGATTCGCTTCATTTGTAGTTGTTGGTTTGTTTTTTGCAGGATGGACCAAGCTTGGTTTCTTTATCATGCAAAAAGCTAGTAGAGATTGCGAATACGAGGCTGATAAGTTTTCATTTGATCTTGGTTATGGAGATGAGCTTATTGAAGTGTTTAGAACATTTGATGAAGGACCTGCTCCGGAGGGTTTGTTTGCGGCTTTGTCAAGTAGTCACCCTGACACCGAATCAAGAATTGAGAGATTGAACTTGCTTCGTAGAACAGTTAATAACGCTCCTGTTTATGAAGAAGAATTGATAATACCAAAAGTGGACACTATGGTTAAAGCTGAAGTTGAGGCTTCAATGGATGATATAGCAGTTTCAAAGTTGGAGGCTGACAAATCTAATATCAGTTACGCTAAACCTATGGCTGCTCCTAAACGTGTGGCGTTTAGCGCAGAAAGTGTTAGCAATTGCATATGCTGTAACAACATATTAAGACCGGGAGCGAAGTTCTGTAATTCTTGTGGAACACCGGTTGAATATGTACCGATTGTACCAAAAGTCTGTACATGTGGTAAGTGTGGTACGAAGCTTCGCGAAGGTGCAAAGTTTTGCTTCTCATGTGGTGAGATGGCATCTTAAGACAAATATATAAAAAAGTTTCAAAATAATAAAACCAAACCAAAACTTAGAGGTACTTATATATGAGAGGGATGAAAAACCCCTAAAAGACGAGGTTTTATGATAAGAAATAAAAATAATAAAAAAGTTTCAAAATAATAAAACCAAATCAAAACTTAAAGGTACTTATATATGAGAGCGATGAAAAAGGAGGATCGCGGGAACAAGAAAGTACTTATTATAAAATAACAAATTAACTAAACACCCTGCAAAGCAGGAGTATAAGGAGGAATTATTATGTTAAACGTAGTAAAGAATTTTAAAAGAATGGTAGCATTTGTATTGGCAATGGCAATCATGGTAACCGGAGCCGGGTTCAGCAATGTAGTAAAAGGTAATGCAGCTGTTAAAACCGTAAATAAGGAAGGGGTTGTAGGCAATACCATTTCATTTTCACTTAGTCATCCTAAGACTAATACATATAAACTTAAGGGTAAGAATATTAATGATTATGCAACTTTTGTTACAAGTACGGATAAGGTGAAGGATAAAAATACTGTTTCTACCGAATATTTCGTAAAGTTGATCAAGGCTGGAACGTTCGACATCAAGATTGTAAAAACAAATACTGATGAAGTATTAGGTGTTGTACATATTACAGCAATGGAAGTTAAGGGCAAGGCACCGTCAACAACCCAGAAAAAGGCAACAACACAGGCACCGTCAACAACTCAGAAGAAGGCTACAACTGAGGCACCAGCTAATATAGCTGAGATTACTCGTGAAGCAAGTGTAGGACAAACAATTAAGTTTTCTCTTAAGAATGCAAAGGATAAAAACTATGCTCTTTCTGGTAATGATGTAAATAGTGCTGTAAAGAGAGTTGGATGTGAGTTTGAGAAGGATGGATCTACGTTAGTATTTGAATATAAGTTACTTAAAGCAGGCACATACAAATTCGCATTAGTAAGAAAGGATACCAAAAAGAAAGTAGGTATAGTTAATCTTACAATCAAGAAGAAGGTGGAAACAACTGAGAGCAAGGAAGATAAAGTGTGCAGACAGGAAGCAGAGAAGGTAGCCAAAGCAGTTAAGGGTAAGACAGATAAGCAGAAGATTAAGTATATTCATGATTATATTTGCAAAAAGACAGTATATAAGGAAAATAAAAATGATCAGACTGCATATGGCGCAATTATGGGTAAAGCAGTATGTGCCGGATATTCAGAATATACCAAGCTTCTTATGAACGCCGCTGGAATTGATTGTGTAGTTGTTGAGAGTGTAGAAAAGGGAAATCATGCATGGAATCTCGTTAAGTACAATGGCAAGTGGTACAACATGGATGTAACTTGGGATGATTATATGATTGATGATATTAAGGAAGATTTCGGAAAGAACGTAAAGTACTATGGATGGTCAATGTTGTCAGATGAGGATTTTGGTACAGTAGCAGGTAAAAAAATCAAAGTAGGAAACACTACATGCGAGCCTCTCTTTAAAAACCCTGATTCTCATAAGAGAGCATCATCTTATAAATACACAATAGCAACCAAGTCGCTTAACATGGCTAAATGGTAATGAATCAATTCACCTGGGGCCTATGAGGCCCGGGGTGAATCGATTTAAGTTATGTTTCGCCTGCATAATCAATTAAGAAAGAGGGTGAAAATATGGTTACATCTGAAATTTTAAGTCTGTTGCTTGGCGTATATATATCAGGAATGCTATTGAAAGACCATATAATATTAGCGATTATGTTGTCTCCGAGTATATTAGGTTTATGGGAGCTGGCGCACATTCCAATATCTAATAAGGATTCTCCGAAGAATGTAGCGTCTATAGTGTTGATAGCTGTTATAGAGTTATTGTTTAGCTGGGTTGTAGGATGGCTATATATTCCTGTAGTGTTAGTGAAGCTTATAGCTCCGGTAGTAAAGAATAGCGAGTCTAATTGAAAAAAGTTTTATAGAGGGATGTTCATACTAAGGACTTTAAAAGGTTGTATATAGCGTGTTTGTGCTTGTTATCAAGAGAATTGTACATTTTTAGCAGTTCTATTTCGTCGTCGCTGAGCTTGATAATGTAATTGTTGCTTTCGTCGTAAGCAAAGAAGTCAGAGATAGAAATATTAAACCCTTTACATATTTTGCGTAGCGTAGGAATGGTAGGCTGGTTGTTCTTTTGAAACAGACCGTTCAGAGAAGAATAGGCAATATGGGATTCCTTGGCAAGGCGATATTTAGTCCAGCCACGCTCTTCTAACATTTCCTCAATACGTTCTAATACTTCGTTCATGAGTTATACCTTCCTAGATACAGATTTATTGATATATTCAACTATAATGCATGATTGCATTTGGTGATAGATACTTAAAAGCGTCATAAATTTGCTTGATATAACGGAAAAGAGTGATAGAACGTAAAATGCGCTGAGTTTCGGTGCTCTTTAGAAAATGACAACGAGTGTTTCGCAAACACTATAGTAATATAGCACAAAAAAGGCAAAGAAATATTGAAAATATGACTAAAAAGCGTTATAATTTGTACTGTTGACATTCTGATAAGCGTATGTCATCAATGATTACGTAGAACTGAGGTGAGTTTTATGTCAAGGACTTTTCAATGTCCTATATGTGGTGCTAATCTTCTCGAAGGAGATGGTTTCTGCACCAATTGTGGTTCAAAAATCGAATGGGGTCCTCAAGAGACCACCAATATGAATGATTTTGCTCCGCCTAATGCGGGGAAAGGATCATCTTCTAGCAAACTAGGTGTACTTGTAATGGTGGCTATACTTTTATGTGGTGCTGCTGTGGCTGGAACAATCTTTTTTGTGAGAGGCTTGAATAACAAGACAGAAGGCGACTCTATGGCAAATGCGATAGCAACGACGGAAGCCTTTATCGCGGATGTCACTACTGAAGCTGTTACTACCGAAGAAGTTACGGAAGCAACGACTAAGGAAACTGTTCAGGAAGATCCTGATGAGGATGCTTTAGAGGACGAAGACGATGATCCTGGAGAGGGAATAAACAGCAAGAGTGGGTATATCATTCCAGATAGTGACGTGGAATATGTGTCTGATAAGAAAGTTAACAAACTTAGCATAAAAGAGTGTAACTACGCTGCAAATGAGTTATTTGCTAGACATGGGCGGAGGTTTCAATCAAAGGAATTACAGAAGTATTTTGAATCAAAGGATTGGTATGAACCTCTGTACGAACTTGGAGAGTTTGATGATGAATCCGTGACAGACGATGAAGTAGAGGGCGCGAACTTTAACAAGCTTCGTGCCCGTGAGGCGATGCTTGCTAAGAAGTATGGAGTGAAGGATGACAATAATCAATGGAGGTATCCACTCGATAACAAGAAAAAGCAAAAGAAGATTAAATCTCAAGGTGGTTGATTAACACACTAATCATGTCACCCTGAGCGAAGCGAAGGATCTTTGACCTTCTTTAGAAGGTCATCCTAAATTATTAAATAATACTAAAGATACAAATAAAGGAGGAATTTCTAATGAAGAATGCGATTATTAAAGTTAAGAGAGTAGTAGTTATGATGTTGGCAACACTTGCCCTACTTGCAGGTTTTAGTTCAATAAATGCTGATGCAGCTACAGAGATTGAAGCAGGAAAAGAATATACAGGAAGATTAGCTGGTAGTGACGGCAGAGCTGAATATACATATACAACAACAGGTGAAGGCTATTTTTATGTGGAGTTAACATGTACAGATGGAGATGATACAGGATTAGGTCTTGGAAAAGGTTCGATAATATTTTCAATGGAACATAATTATAAAGAGTATGATAAGTTTGATGTTTACGAAGGACGTGGAACGGGTACAAGTAGCTGTTTGTCATTCAAGAAAGGTTCTAAAGTTAAAATGTCACTTAGAAATGATTCTATGTATTGCGATGGTGAGTATGTTTTAAAAGTAATACAGGTTACACCAAAGAACTTTGAGGTTGAAAATAATGATTCCAAGAAGAAAGCCAATGTGATAAAACTAAATACTATTAAGGGTGGAATTGTTAACTATTCCGAAGATAAAGATTGCTTCGTATTTAAAGCTCCTCGAAAAGGAAAGTATGTAATCAAAGGAGTAAGTATAGAAGGAACAGAAGCAATGCATGTATATAAGGGATATAAAGAAGTAAGCAACTGTTATTTAAAGTCGGGCCAGGGATGGATTAAGGCGTATAGTGGCAAACTGAAAAAAGGTCAGAAAATATATATTGAGATTCCAGGAGAATACTGGTATAGAGGAGAATACAAGCTTAAAATAACCAAAAGATAAAGTATATTCGATTCGGACTATAAAGGTGAGTCTATGAACGACAATCTAACACTTGCTGTTGAACAGTGGATTAACGGCGATGAAAATGGATTTAATGTTATATACAACGAGACGTATAATTATGTATTTGCTAAGACGCGAGCTATCATGAAGAACTATGATGATGCTGCGGATCTTCTACAAGAAGTATACATAGCAGCGTCAAGATCGCTTGATACTCTTAAAGATGTCAATAATCTCTATGCATGGTTAGGTGGTATAGCATATCGTCAGGGTATGAAGATATTCAACAAACAGAGAGACGTTCTCTTAAGTGATGAAGGCGAGGGATTATTTGAGGTGCAGGAATGTCTTGATAAGTCTGTTCAGCCGGGTGCTGAGATGGAAGAGCGTGAGACAGCGAATATCATAAAAGATATGCTTGACGAGTTGCCTCCGGAACAGAGTGCAGTCGTAGTTGCATACTACTATGACGAGATGAGTGTTACTGATATAGCTAGTACATTGGGAGTCTCAACGGGCACGATTAAATCTCGTCTTAATTACGCAAGAAAGAAGATAGAAGAGCTTGTACTTGCTAAAGAGGAGAAAGAAGGCATCAGGCTTCATTCTGTTACAATGCCAAGTATTCTGCTTGCTGTATATATGTACATGGAAGGCTTTGCTATATCTATGGCGGATGCTCAAACTGCATATAACAGTATTTCAACAAGGATGGGATATACATCAATCGGTGCAAATGTTATCGAAGCTGTTCAGAATGCTTCAATTAATACAGTATATACAGGGGCTAGCGCGTCAAATGTAGTTGCATCGAGCGCTATGGGAGTTGGCGTTGGAAGTATGGGATTTAAAACCATGATAATAGCGATTATGACACTTGCTTCGCTAGGTGGAGGGGTATTTGTAGGAAATAATGTATATCAACATTATTCCAATGAGATTGCTGTTTCATCTACTGATTATGTGACGAATGTTGATAATAATGATACCGATGCTCCTAATAATGCAAATGTAACCGATGATGCGCAAGTGTCGAGCAATGCATCTGAATCGGCTAAGTCTTCCGATGCATCAGCAGATATGATAGATAGCGTTGAGTTCACGAAAGAGGAAGTGATTTACACAGATACAGAAATGGAGGACGAGAGGTACGATAAAATAGTATTAATGGGCTCAAGTGATGGTATTGATAAGATTAATAGAGATCTAAATGATTTATATGAGCGTATTGAAGAATTATTTGATTCGCTTAGTAACCGTCCGCAAATGCCGTATCATGGTAGTATTAGTTTAGATGTGATATGCAATAATAATGGTATATTTAGCGTAAAATTAAATCACGCAATATTGGGACTAGGAACCGGAGCTCTAGGGTTAGAAGGATTGAATTATGATATTAATACAGGCAAAATGATGTCAATTAATGACTTGCTTGGTGATGATGACGAAATATACAAAATAATCAAAGCTGAAGTTAAAGAAAAATATAAAGAGGATTCTTATGCAAAAATTCTGTTTAATGATATTCAGTTAGATGATATGAAGAATACAAAAGAATTTTTTATGAGTCATGAGGCTTTCTGGGTTAATAGTAACGGTAATGTAGAAGTGCATGTTATGTCTCCTGATTCTGCTGATACATACTTTGTCGAACTGCCTATGAAAAAGAATAAAAAATTTATAAAAATTTAAAACCAAAACCATATTTCTCTGTACTTATATATGAGAGGGTTAAGAAATGCCCTTGAGTAAACTATTATATGATTCAAAGGAGGAATTATTATGGACAGAGATGTATGGTACATTGACACAAATAACGACGCAGAGGTTGGATTGGGAGTTTTAGGAATACTCATTTATCTAATTGGGTTTGGTATTAATCTCGTAATTTCAATCGCATTATTCTTAATTACACATTTTTATATTGTTAATGGGTTGATGGCAGGAGCTATTCCGGCTGTATTGATGTATTCTTCAGGCTGTGAAACTACGCATTGTGTTGTAATATGTGGGATTGTTGCATTGATTGTAATTATATTGCAGTTAAACATAAAGGCTGCCAGAGTAGTGTTTGGTATTTTTGGTTGTGGACTGGTCGCTGTAATTACATGGCGAGTTAATATAGAGATGGGAAATACAGATGTTAAATCGTTGATATTATATTCTGCTATTGCGGCTGCAGTTACAGGGTTATTTAATCTTATAGGATATGGCGATGAATAATTGATTAATGATGTTTTATTAACACATTAATCGAGTCATCCTAAACGAAGCAAAGTATTTTTGACCTACTTTGGAAGGTTTACATGAAATATTATAAAGGTGAGAGTATGAATGACAATCTAACACTTGCCGTTGAACAGTGGATTAACGGCGATGAAAATGGATTTAATGTTATATACAATGAGACATATAATTATGTATTTGCTAAGACGCGAGCTATCATGAAGAACTACGATGATGCTGCAGATCTTTTGCAGGAAGTATACATAGCAGCGTCAAGATCGCTTGATACTCTTAAAGATGTCAATAATCTTTATGCATGGTTAGGTGGTATTGCATATCGTCAGGGTATGAAGATATTCAATAAACAGAGAGACGTTCTCCTAAGTGATGAAGGTGAAGGATTGTTTGAGGTGCAGGAATGCCTTGATAAGTCTGTTCAACCCGGTGTTGAGATGGAAGAGCGTGAGACAGCCAACATTATACAAGGCATGCTTGATGAGCTTCCGCCTGAACAGAGTGCTGTTGTAGTCGCATACTACTATGATGAGATGAGCGTTACAGATATTGCTAACACTTTAGGGGTATCAACAGGAACAATTAAATCACGTCTCAATTACGCTAGGAAGAAGATAGAAGAACTTGTTCTCGCTAAGGAGAAAGCGGAAGGAATTAGGCTACACGTTGTTACAGTACCGTCTATTATTATGGCTGTTCGAGCATATATGGAGAGTTTTGTTTTCGGTACATCAGGTGCACAGGCAGCGTATAACATTATTGCGATAAAGATGGGATATGCTGCTGTTACAACAGGACAGGCTATAGGAGCAGCAGGAGCACTTGCTACTGCAGGGATAGCTGCTAACAGTGGAGGAGTAACAGGTGCAGCAGCGATGACAGGTACAACCGCGATATCAGGAGCAACCGGCGGTGTGGCAGGTGCATTTGGGGCAAGCGATGCATCAACAATGGCAGGTACAGCGGCTGCGACCGGAGTAGTTAAAGCGTCATCTGTTACAGGAGCAGCAATGGCCAGCGGAGTAGCTGCAACCGGTGCTACAGCGGGAAGTGCGGCTGCAGGTGCGACAGTAGGTGCAACGGTGCTTAAGACTGCGGCAGTGGCTCTTGCGATAGCTGTACCAACAGCTAGTGGAGCAGGTATCGCGACACATGAATACCACAAGTATGAGGAGCGAAACAACATTGCTGTTGAGGCGTCGGCTGATGCTGAAACAACAGCTGAGATATTAGAAGACGCTAATGATTTGGTTGTAAATGCTAACAATTCTGATGCTGGTGCTACAACTAAGACAACCAAAGTTGATGGTTCAGCAGAAGAAAATGCTGTCGACAATGCTGATGGTAATTATGAGGTTAGCTTGGACGTTATTGCTGCCAAGAAGGATGAATTTCAGAAAAAAGCAGATTCTTATTGTAGTAAATTTATGCGGAAAGCAGATTTATCCGGATATACATCAAAAGGATATCAGATGTATCATTCATATTACGATTTCAACAATGATGGTGTTGACGAGTTGATAATAGGAGGAGCTTTAGATTTAGATAGCTCTAATGAAAGTATTTCAGGAATAGAGAATTCAGAATCAGAGATCTCTGTAACATATGCTTCTCAGACTAACGGTTTGGTACAGACCATTGAAGTTTGGGGGATATATTTGGTGGATAACAACAGTCTTAATCCTATTAAGGAATTTGACAATGCTTCAAGTAAGCTGTCTAAGAGATGCACCGGGATATATGAACATGGTTATTATATTTCAAACGACGAAGATGGTTATAATGCTTCGATGTACAAAATAGGCGCCTCAGGGAAAACTACGAGAGATAGTGACGATGATTTTGAAAAGTACCCTAATATTGATTGGAGAGATGATAATGGCGACGTAGTTTATAAATCCACTCTTAGAAAAGGATATCATTTAATTGCAACACAGCCAATGGGTAAGATTAAGTATAAGAATAATGCATTGATCCTAAATGGGAAATTTGGTAGCAGTAAAGCAAATGACTATATCAAATTAAAGAATAAAGAATATAAGCTTGATGACAATTGTAGAATTGTTACCCAACACACTCATAGAGATACTCCATATGATCCACTACAGGAGTCAACCATAGATCAGATAGGTGTTGTATTAGATGCGGAGGGTCTTGGCGTATTTTTGTATATAGATGAGAATGATAAGATTTATAAGATAATTGTAAGATCTTAGATTAGCTTTAAAGAATGCTAAGTATTAACTGCAATATGAAAGATAAACAATGTAAAGAAAGACTATCATCAGTTATAAAAAGTATTCTATCGATTCTGGTGCTCGGAATAGCCTATTATATAATAATTAAGATATTTGGGTTAGGTATTCCTTGTGTGTTTAGATTAATTACAGGGTATAAATGTCCCGGGTGTGGAATGACTCATGCAGCAGTTGCTGTATTGTCAGGGCATATTTATAAGGCATTTGAATACAACGCTTTATCTGTTAGTCTTGTCCCTGTGATGGTGATATATGGGATTTATAAGTGCAGTATCTACATTAAGACCGGAAAAGACTGGTTTAGAGTGTGGGAGATAGTATTTTTGATTGTTTGTTTAGTGATTACTGTATTATATGGAATATACAGAAATATTTAAATGGAGGGTAAGATATGTTTTGTAGAAAGTGTGGAACCAAGAATGAGGATAGCGATATTTTCTGTGCAGAATGTGGCGCTAGGCTGATGCCACTTCCAAACAACAATGCTTCAATTAATGAGGGTGTATCTCCGGTAGTTGTAGATAGCAATAACAATGTATCTAACGGAGATCAGCTGCACAATATGGAACCAAGAGTAAATCCTGCGGTAGCAGGTGCTTCTGCGAGGATTCAAGCAGCACAAGTACAATCACAACCATATGAACCACAGCCTACCGCAACATATGGAAACGGCGGTACGAGCAAGAAGTTTCCTATAATACCAATTGTTATTTGTGCATTGCTTGCATTATGTGCGATAGGGGCGGGAGTGTTCTGGTTTACTAATAGGAATACAATTAATCTTGACAAATATGTTGTGACTGAAACGATTGGCTATAATGGGTATGGAAGTTTCAATGTTAAAATCGATTCTGATGCCATCGAAAAAAAATACGGTAAGAGAGTAGTACGTGATAAATACATATCTGGGTGGCTAGCTGAGGTTATTAAAGCCCACACTTCGATTAGTAAATCGGAAAATTGTTATGGTTCATTGTCGAATGGTGATGACGTTACATACATGATTAAAGCAGATACCGATGTGATAAGTGAATATTTTAATTGTAAGGTAAAGTACAGTGACGAGGATGTTGAAGTAAAAATCAAAGGTCTTGAGGAGGCAGAAGAGTTTGATGCATTCTCAGAAGATATCCTAGATGTAAGGTTCGAGGGAGTTTCTCCTAATGGAAGTGTCATGATTAATAATTTACAATATCAGGGCGAGCTGAACTTTGAACTTTCTAGTGAATCATATGAAGATGATGGGGATTTAAGTAACGGGGACTCTGTTACGGTATGTGTTGATACAAGTAACATTAATGATTTTATAAAAGCACATGGGATGAAACCAAGTGTAACGGAGCGTACGTATACAGTAGAGGGACTTGACGAATATGTCAAGCAATTAAAAGATATTTCTGATAGTGATATCGAAGAAATGAGAGAGCAATGTAAAAACTGGTGGATGGATTATTTCCAAGATTCTGACGAGACAGAATCTCTGAAGAAACTTGAACAAATGGGAGAAATGATGTTTCTTCCGAGTAATGATTATCCTGATGTTAATAATAGACTTCTAATCATATATAAAGCAACTATTAGGAATAAGTATAAGTCTGGAAAACGAAATTATAATAAAGAGAATTGTGTTTATTACTACATAACATATTCTAATGTTGCACGCGATTCCGATGGTAAATTGATATCAGATATTGAAGATTATCAAGCAATTGACAGTTGGTATAATTACGACAATTATAATGTTGAGTTTGATTCAGGAATTAAAGTGAATTATTGGGATAAAAAGATTTGGTCCTATTATGGATATAAAGATATTGAAGAATTGAAGGAATATGTTACTGAAAAGTGTGAAAGTGAGAATCTGCAGTTAGTAGATGATACTTTAGTGGAATAAGTATTTTGCTAAATGCGCGGGAGGTATTAGAATGTTTTGTTGGAAGTGTGGTAGCGAGATAAGGGAGGGAGCCAAATTTTGTACAAAGTGTGGATCATCCCAAGACAGAAGTTCACGTCACGTTGATTCTATTGGGCAAACTATAGATCAGGTTAGCGATAGGTTAGGTGATACCATAGATAGAGCTGCATCCGAAATAAGGCAAGATTTTTCAAGGATGTACGAAGAGAACCATAATACGACAAGCAACGCTTCGAAAAGATTTAACACAGTTAGTAAGGAAAGTGCTATTTCTACAGATAATACAGCTACAGGCATAAAAAGGTATCTTACGGTTGATAATATGGAGAAGCTGACAGCGATAAGTTTGTTTGTTCCATTAATCTGTCTGGCTATAGGTATAGTTATTTACTTACTTAAAGGTATTCTTAATGTAATAGGCAATTACTCTTTAAGAGAGAATTTACCTATAATTCTAAATGTATTATTCGACATAGCGCTTGGAATTGTAGATATAGCAGCTTTGGTTGCGGTAGTGTATATATTGATATCATTTGTACACAAGAGAAGTGCGTACGCATATGTAACTCTTGCTATGGTGAGTTTAAATGTTGTGGCTTTCTTTATGATTATATTGCGTGATAAGTATCCTGTTCTTTTGACCGTGGGTATAGTTATTAGTGCTATAGTGGTTATTTGGGGCGTAGATTTAGTGCCTCGTGTAATTATGCAAGGTGAAGGGATTGAATCCGGACCTAATATAGGGAGAGATATGAGTGAGTATGGGGAGTTCTTTAAGAAACTCAAGGAATCCTCGGAGTCAGAGCAGCGTGAGGCTGAACTCGCTATTATCCATAATCCCGGAGAAGCTTCGTACTTTGACGGAAGAGGAATTGAGCTTATTGGCAATATGATTCTATTTATAATTGTATCAGGAATTACATGTGGTATAGGAACTCCATGGATGCTATGCAGAATATATAGATGGAGAAAGTCACATACAGTTATTAATGGGAGAAGACTAGCATTTACAGGTACAGGTGGCGGGCTCCTTGGAAGATGGATATTATGGACAATATTAACGATAGTAACCTGTGGATTATTCTCACTAGTAGAACATGTCTTTTTACTTAGATGGGAAATGGACAATACTCGTTATGCAGATGAAACTGGTACTAATGGTAGATTTGAGGGAGAATGGGCTGCTTATATTGGTTACGGAATAGTTCAGAGTATTATTCTTTGTATTACTTGTGGTTTGGCATGGCCGTGGACAACCACGATGATTACTAAATGGGAAACGAAGAATTCTGTCGTTGGAAGAGATCATATGAAGTATGACGGAACTGCGTTAGGTCTTTTAGGAACTTATCTTCTTGTATGGTTATTGGATATTATTACATTTGGAATATACTCAGCATGGGGCGTATGTAGATTGAATAGATATATTTATTCTCATATTCATGTTGATCATTCAGAGGGGTAATATCTGGTATTTAATATAATATTAAAAATTGAGGTGTAATTATGGCTATGGAATTTCATTGTACAAAATGTGGAACTTTAATTTATGAAGGAGATGTATTCTGTGTTTCTTGCGGGAACAGGATAGATTGGAATGTCTATCATGATTTAGCTGCAGAAGATACAAAAGCAGAGGAAGAAGCAGCGAGACAGGCAGCAGAGGAAGAGACTAAGCGTAAGGCAGAAGAAGAGGCAGCGAGAAAGGCAGCAGCTGAAGAAGCAAAGCGTAAAGCAGAAGAAGAGGCAGCGAGAAAAGCAGCGGAGGAAGAAGCAAAGCGTAAAGCAGAAGAAGAGGCAGCAAGACAGAGAGAAGAGGAAGAAGCAGCCAGAAGGGAGATTGCTGCTGCTGCCCAGAGAATAGCTGAACAAGAGGCTATAAAGAAAGCTGAAGAAGCTAAGCAGGTGGAAGAAGTTGCTAGCGAGACACGTGATGATTCTTCGGAAGAAGAGACTTATTGTGTTAAGTGTGGCTACACGCTTCCTAAAGGAGCTATGTTCTGTATGCACTGCGGTCAGAGAGTTGAATCTGATGAATTTATTGATGAAAATGCTCCGGAGCCTACTGTAGTATTAAGAGATCCTGCTCAGATAAGAAATGATAAGCCTGAGAAGAAGGAAGAGAAGGCAGTCGTAAAGCCTAAGGTAGAGCAGGAATCTGGTTCTAAACCAGCTTCGAGTAACGGCCCTATCAAGAAAGTTAGCGAGTCTGTTAATTTGAATGCAGCTGCACAGAATAACGTTTCGGCCGGAAATAGATATAACAATCCAAGAGTGGCAATGGCAAATCAAATGAATCAAGTCCAGCCTCAGGTGGTTAGACCTGTTCCTATGAATCAACCTGTACAACGACCTCAGATGCAAGCGCAACCTCAAGGAAGCAAGGTTGGAAAGATTGTTGGAACAATAATTGTGATGATAGCGTTGATGGTTATTGCGTGTGCAGCAACATTTTTCGTTTTAAAATACATGGACTCAAAGAGTACACCTGCTGTAAGTGGTAATGCGGTTAACACAGAAGCACCTGTTGTTAATGATACGGTGTCTTATCTTGATGATGGTGATTTTACTGTTAGGATTTAAATAATATTGATGATTTGTTATAGAGGTGATGGATATGCGTAGACTATGGCGAGCTGTATTATTGATTATTGGATTAGTTGTTACGACTTTTTCAGTTATGGCTTTTATTTCTCAAAATGTAGCTGCTGAGACTTTTAATCCAGATGATTTTGATCTGGATGGCTGGGAAGTTAATAGCAATACTTTCCCTTTTGATCCTTTAAGTACTTTTGATGTTAAAATTGAATTTGAAACTGACGGAGGTAGCGGAGGCCCTAAGAGTTTATCTGCGTTATATGGTTCTACTATTACATTACCATTAGATAAACCAGTTCGAGATGGGGATATTTTTATGGGTTGGGCTAATCAACCGCAATCAGATATAATCGAACATATGCCAGGAGACAGTTTTCAAGTATTGCCCTATACTGAGGATGGGGTTCCAGAAGACTCTATAACCCTTTATGCTGTGTGGAAAGCGAAGACTTATTGTCTTGAGTATATAATAGATGTAGATGTAGATCCAATAAGTGTAGGGAATCTCTTGAAAGAAAAAAACGGGATGTTAAGTGAAAATGTAAAATTTGGTAAAATTATAGATTTGCCAAATACAGAACTCATTAGAAAGGGATACGATTTTCTAGGTTGGTCATATGATGCTAAGACGGTTAAGTATAAGCCTGGTGATTGTTTTGTTTTAAGTTCTCTTACTTTTTTTCCTTCGGATGAGTCGGATGATTGTATGAAGCTTTATCCAGTATGGAGTCCTAAAAGCTATATTATAAAGTATAACGGCAACGGTGGATTTGGTTCTCCATCAAATCAGGGAGTAACTTATGGAGAATTGACATATTTGTCAAAAACTGAGCCGGTAAGAGCTGGATACTCGTTTCTCGGGTGGTCTGTGGATTCGAATGCAACGACCGCAACATATAATGCTGGAGATGGAATCACTATAGAAACAGATAATGATATAACCCTTTATGCTGTATGGAATAAGAATGCTACTGATACTAGTGCAGAGGAGGCAGCGAAAAAGGCGGCAGAGGAAGCGGCAAAGAAGGCAGAAGAAGAGGCGAGAAGGGCAGCTGAGGAAGCAGCAAAGGCGACAACTGAAGATACCCAGTCGTCAAATACTAAGACATACGCTGATATAAGCGCGCCTTCTAAAGTAAAGCACAGCTATGGTGAAAAATCATTTCAGCTACAGTGCGCATCATATAGTGGGACGTCTTTGTTCTATGAGACATCTGATTCTAGTGTTGTAACTGTATCTAATACCGGTATGGTTACAATTAAGGGGTGTGGTAATGCAACGATAACTGTCATATCTCCAGAAACGGGAAAGTACAAAGAAGCATATAGAAGTATTAATGTAACTATAGTTCCGGATAATATGAGTGGATTGAAAGTATCATCTAAATCCAAAAATAAAATATTGATTACTTGGAAAAAGACTGATACAAAAAAAAGTATAGAGATTCAGATTTCTAAGAATGATGGATTTGATAAAAAAGCAACTTCCACTATAACAAAGAAATTAAACAAACTGAAACGCGGTCGTATTACTGTAACGATAAAAAAGAATAATAAGGTGCGATATGTGAGAATAAGAACAGTTGCTACTAAGTCAGGTAAGAAGTATTATAGTGAGTGGAGTTCGGTGAAACGGGTGAAGATTAAGTAAGATTATCATAAATACAGGTTGTAAAGGAAGATGATTATGGTCGGACAAAAGTTTCAGGAATGGGACGTTGTCAAGTGCATAGGAGAGGGTTCTTATGGCAAGGTCTATAAGATTGTCAGAGAGGAGTTTGGACATACGTACGAAGCTGCTCTTAAGATAATTGATGTTCCTCAACATCCTTCTGAGGTTCAAGCTGTCAGAAGTGAAGGAATGACTGATGAGAATGTTACTTTATTTTTTCAACAGATGGTTGAGAGGATAGTAGATGAATTCGCTTTGATGGCTAAACTAAAAGGCAATTCTAATATTGTGAGTTATGAGGATCATGTTGTTGAAAAGAAAGAGAATGAATTCGGATGGAGAATATTTATCCGAATGGAATTACTGACTCCTTTGCTTGATCATATTAAATCCAATGGCTTAAGTGAAAAAGATATTGTAAAACTAGGAATAGATTTATGTAGAGGCTTAGAATTATGTAAGAATAATAGTATTATTCACCGAGATATTAAGCCTGAAAATATATTTATATCTCCAAATGGTGATTATAAAATTGGAGATTTTGGTATAGCGCGAGAACTTGAGAAGACTTCTGCTATGTTTACTAAAGTAGGGACAAGAAATTACATGGCTCCTGAAGTGTTCAAGGGAGAAGAGTATAATTCTAGTGTAGACATATATTCACTTGGAATAGTGATGTATAGATATTTGAATGAGAACAGGCATCCTTTCTGGCCACCTGCACCTCAGAATATTCAGTTTTCTGATCAGGAGAATGCTACGGTTAGGAGAATGAGAGGAGATGCTATACCAGCACCATCTAAAGCAAGTGAATCATTATCTCAGATAGTATTAAAAGCATGTTCGTATCGTTCAGAAGACAGATACTCGGATCCTTCTCATATGCGTGCTGAACTTGAATTAATCTACAACGATGCTAGAGATGATATCATTTTGCGTATTGAGAACAAGAAAAGTGGAACTAGGAGTATGTCGGTCGAGCCGGTTATAAATGATGATATGTTGACAAATGATAATGGTGCTAAATTAGATAACAGTGTGAATAATATTACAAATGAACCATTTGTTTCTGGATGTGTATCTAGTAACGGCAATTCTGCATCTGGAGCTAGTGTTCAATCAAAAGAGAAACGAAAAAAAGGCATTGGTGTATATCTTGTACTATGTGTGTTAGTAGGCGCACTTTTTGGTGGCGGTATATTCTATTACAACAAAAATTACGTTACGACTAAGGATGTAGCAAGTTCTGTTGCATCAATCACAACAGAAGATCAAACGACTACTGAAGTTACGACTGAAATTGCTACTACTGAGCTTGCCAAACTTACCATGCCTGATTTGAAGGGGATGGCTGAGGAAGAATACTCTTTGAAGCTTTCAGAAGCCAATCTTATAGTTGGAGATATAGAAGAAAAATATTCAAGTAAAGCAAAAAAAGGAAGTGTTATTTCTCAGAAACCTGCTGCCGGTGAGGATGTTTGCGAAGGTGACAAAGTTAATATCATTATTAGTAAAGGTGTTGAGAAAGTTACAGTTCCTAATGTTATTGGGCTTACGGCTGACAAAGCACAGTCTTCACTAAAGAAAGTGGGGCTTAAATTAGAACTTAAATACGAGTATGACACTACTGTAAGTGCAGGTAATATATTTAAGCAGAGTGTTGATGCTGATAAGAAAGTAACCAAGGGTAAAAAGATTACTATTTATGTAAGTAATGGGCCGAAACCTGCGCCGGTGGTTAGTACTCCTAAACAATCAACCACCAAGAAGACTAATACGCCTAAAAAGAAAAAGTCTAAGAAAAATAGATATGATGAAGTCACCATAGATTAAAAGCAATACTACGGAATAAGTATTTAGTTGCAAATATTAAGGAGGAATACCATGAAAGGATTATGTGTTTATACTAAAAGAATAATGGCGTTTATATTGGCTATGATGGTTTGTTTTAATAATGTGCCAATAGAGAATGATGTTGTTGCATCAACTGCTGTAAAGTTAACCAAAAAGAGCTGCTATTTGAGGATTGTTAAGAATGCTGATGGGGTATTGTATGATAACTACAAGATAGATATTAAGAAATCAAAGGGAGTTAAGATTATTAAAACTTCGTATTCTACTGACAATAAGTCAGTTGCTAAGGTAAATAATAAGGGGAATGTAGTTGCTGTATCTGAAGGCGAGGCGATAGTTACAGCAAGCGTGAAGTACAAAAAGAAAAAAAGAAAATATACTAAAAAGCTAAAGGTATACGTTACTGTTGAAGAAATTATAGAAAAAGCTAGTGATTCTAGTGAGAATAATTCTGATGTAGCAACTGAGAGCAAAGCTTCAACTGAATCTACATCAGAGTTTAGCGGAACAACAGAGAATAAATCAACAACTGAAAGTGTTTCTACTACAGAGAAGCCTAAAGCTACTACGGAGTCAATTGATCCGAATGATATGTCAGATGAGACTGTGCTTAAGCGTTTAATAGAAGATGTTAAGAAAATGAGATCATACTATAAAACGCAAAGCGAAGACATATTATACGGAAATATTGATGATGATATTTACAATTCTCCGCAATACGGATGGGTGGAAGGTTCGTTAGAATCCATTAACTGGGAGGATGTAACGCTGGCAGGAGAGATATCTTTTGATGGTTTAAATGATTTAAGGAGGTTTTGTTGTTCCAATAGTAACGGGTTGACAAAGCTAGATTTTAGTAATAATAAACGACTGAATTATTTAAAGTGTACAGATTGTATCAGGTTAGAAGCATTAGATTTAAGTAATAACTCTTCGCTTGGATATCTAGATTGTTCGCGTACAGGTTTGACTGTTTTAGATCTCACTAATAACACTAGTCTGGAGTATTTAAATTGTAGCGAATGCCCAATTTTCAATTTAACCCTTGGAGATAGTGAATTAACCAAACTGTACTGTAGTGGCTGTGACTTAGTGAAACTTGATTTATATGGCATAGATTCATTAGAGTATTTGAATTGTGGATTGAACGATATAGCAGAATTAAATCTGTGCAATAAAAGCAAATTAAAAGAAGTCGACTGTGGAAGTAATATTCTAAGAGAATTGAATCTTAGTGGTTGTAGTTCTTTAGTTAAGCTTGATTGTAGTGATGATTCAGGAAAGCAGGTATTAAAAAGTTTAGATTTATCTGAATGCCCTAAATTGGAAGAACTGAATTGTAATGGTAGTGGTGATATCGAGAATATTGATTTAATCTATAATCCTAACCTAACTAAGTTGGAGTGTAGAGCTATTGGAATATCAAGTTTAAACTTATCCAACAATCCTAAATTAGTGGAGGTTTCGTGTGGTAGAAATAACATACAGTCTTTGGATTTAAGTAACTGCACGCGGTTAGAAAGTTTGGATTGCGATGAAAACAAATTAAAATCTTTAGATGTAAGTAAATGTGTAAGGCTAAGAAAGCTTTCGTGTGAGGACAATAATATAACAAGTCTTGATATTAGCAATAATGTGTGTTTAGACGAGCTGTTTTGTGATTCTAAAGTTAAGGTGATTGGACCTTTACCGAGCGTTTATGTAGCCAATTAAGAGAATGGATATTAATAAATGTTATTAATGGAGAGTGTATTAAAGAGATTAGTTAAAGATTAGTATTGGGAGAGATTATATGGATGAGAATCTTGCGTTAGCTGTTAATCAATGGATTAATGGTAATGAAGAGGGTTTTAATACTATATACAATGAGACTTACAACTATGTGTTTGCTAAGACCAGAGCAATCATGAAGAATTATGATGATGCTGCGGATCTTTTGCAGGAAGTGTATATAGCTGCATCCAAATCTCTTAGTACTCTCAGTGATCCTAATAATCTCTATGCTTGGCTTGGTGGTATCGCATATCGTCAGGGAATGAAGATATTTAATAAGCAGAGAGATGTGTTGGTTTCTGATGAAGGTGAAGGACTGTTTGAGGTTCAAGAGTGCCTTGATAAGTCAGTTCAACCCGGTGTCGAGATGGAGGAACGTGAGACAGCTGATATTATAAAGGATATGCTTGATGAGTTACCACCTGAGCAGAGTGCTGTTGTAGTGGCGTATTATTATGATGAGATGAGTGTAACTGATATAGCAGAGACACTGGGCGTATCTACCGGTACAATTAAATCTCGCCTTAACTATGCTAGAAAGAAACTTCAAGAACTCGTTCTTGCCAAAGAAGAGAGAGAAGGTATCAGGCTTCATTCTGTTACTATCCCAACAATTATTATTGCTGTTCACATGTATATGGAAGGATTCGCTCTTGATGTTGCGGATGCTCAGATTGTATATAACGGTATCGCTACCAAGATGGGGTATGCCTCTGTAGTGGGTTCTCAAGGTGTAGGAGAAGCATATACATTTGACAATGCTTCCAACATGAGTTCATTGGGATCAAATATAACTAATCATGGAGGAATTAGTGGTGCTGCAAGTGGTAGCTCCGGGATGTCTGCTGCAGTAACTAGTGCGTCAGTATCCTCAACTGTAGGTACTTCGATAATCAAATCAATTGCTATAATGATAATTATTATAATTTCTTCAACCAGTGGTGTTGTAATAGGAAAGAAGGCATATCAAAAGTATCATGATAAGATTGAGTACTCGTCATCATCTTCAGCTCAAAGAGATGATACTTCCTCAGCAAATAATGAGAGTAATAACTCTCAAGGTGATAACTCATCTGGAGATGCAGCTAGTAACGATGCCTTGGGAGATGAAGATCCTCAAAAGCAATATGAGGATGCTTTTAAGGATGTGATTGATAACCTATCGGATATGGGGGAGACATATTTAGAGCAGATTAAGAGTTATAGCGATTGTCCGTATGATGTTGAGGAAGTTTTTACAGATTTTGAGGTATATTATTCTTATTACGATTTTAATGGTGATGAGATTCCTGAAATAGTAGTTGGTGCTCGCTCTGCCGATAAAAATGGTGGTTACAGAACGACTTCTTCTTCTATGGATATATGTGGAATTTATGCGTTGGTTGATAATAAACCTGAGATGATTGAAGATTTTACAAAGGATAATGGACCAGGAGCTATATGGGAAAAAGGATATAGTGATTCTCATGGAGTATACAGAATTCTGGCAAATGGAGAGACGAAAGAAACTGATGATAGGACCGAAGATAAGCCGGTGTCATATTTAGAGTGGAGCAATAGTGACGGGATAAGTATTCCTGAATATAGAGATGGTGGAAGGGTTGTTGATTTACCTACGTATTATCAGGCAGAACCTGTATATAAAATAGATGGATCCACATTTATTCTTCTTATTGATGGCATGGATGAAGATGGTGAGCCACATAGAGTAAATGATAAGTATGAGCTTGATGAACATTTTGTACAAAGGTCAGGAGCTATGCGAGGAAATACCTATGAGTATTCAGAAGAAAGTGATGCGTCGAGCGTTGGCCTGGCATACGGTGGGAACGGAGGAGGATGCTTGTATCTGGATAAAGACGGAAGAGCATATCGAATGGATTTATGGAATATGGGATATGGTTGGTAAAATAACAACTAGATATCTAGGAATCTGTCAATATATGATAACGATAGGGTTTCTTTATTCTATTTCATGAAATCTTCCAGTGATATACCGGCTTGTGAAAGAATACTTTTAAGAGTACCTTTTTCAATTGTGGAATGCATTGGTATAATTACAACATGAGTGGCATCTTTGTATTTTCTGTGACTGCCTTTTTGTGATACGAAGACAAATCCAAATGACTCAAGTCGTTTTACTACTTCCATAGAAGAGAGTACTGGGTATTTTGAAGGCATTAGGCAATCACCTCCAATGTTGTAAGCATTGTAGGATACGAAACTCTTTCTTCAGAAGGAATATCTTCATAATACAATTCCAAGGCTTCTTTTAGATTATAGAGAGCTTCTTTGCTTGTTTTGCCTTGTGATGCAATACCAGTAGTTGTGTCTGTTGCAACATACCAAGTTTCTTCTTCGGTTAATACTACAGAACAAGTCATAACTATCACCTCGCATTATACTTTGATACTTATATAATACATTATATATATGTGCATTTCAATGTTAATTTACTTTGGATGGGGGATTATTTTATGGATGAGAATCTTGCGTTAGCTGTTAATCAATGGATTAATGGTAATGAAGAGGGTTTTAATACTATATACAACGAGACTTACAATTATGTGTTTGCTAAGACCAGAGCAATTATGAAGAATTACGATGACGCGGCAGATCTTTTGCAGGAAGTGTATATAGCAGCATCCAAATCTCTTAGTACTCTCAGTGATCCTAACAATCTCTATGCTTGGCTTGGTGGTATCGCATATCGCCAGGGAATGAAGATATTTAATAAGCAAAGAGATGTGTTGGTTTCTGATGAAGGCGAAGGTCTGTTTGAGGTTCAAGAGTGCCTTGATAAGTCAGTTCAACCCGGTGTCGAGATGGAGGAACGTGAGACAGCTGATATTATAAAGGATATGCTTGATGAATTACCACCTGAGCAGAGTGCTGTTGTAGTGGCGTATTATTATGATGAGATGAGTGTAACTGATATAGCAGAGACACTGGGCGTATCTACCGGTACAATTAAATCTCGCCTTAACTATGCTAGAAAGAAGTTACAAGAGCTTGTTATTGCTAAAGAAGAAAGAGAAGGTATTCGACTTCATTCTGTTACTATCCCAACAATTATTATTGCTGTTCGTATGTACATGGAAGGGTTTTCACTTGGCATCGCAGATGCACAGATTGCATACAACAGCATTGCAACCAAGATGCAGTATGTGTCGGTAGTTGCGCAATCATTTGACAATGTTTCAAATGCGGGATATTTAGCGTCTAGCGCAAGCAATCCGGGAGCTGTTAGCGGAGTTTCTAACGGAGTTACTGGTATGTCTGTTACGGCGACAAGTGTTTCGGTATCGTCAACTGTAGGAACTTCGATAATCAAATCAATTGCTGTAATGATAATTATTATAATTTCTACAAGTGTTGGTGCTGTAATTGGTAGCAATATATATCAAAAATATAGTGATGATTTGAGTAGTGAGTCAGATTCGAGTTATTCTTCAAATGAGAGTTTCGAAGAACCATCAGGTAGTGGTAAGGAAGATGTTTCTTCAGACAGTGTTAGCGAAAATGCATCATCTGAAAGTGATACAAAGTCATCAGAATCGATATATGAAGATGAATTAAGTACGCTTTTAGAGAATGCATCAGATAATGAATGGGCTAAGCAAGACGAAATAGAACATGATTCGCCGGCTGGATACTTTGTTGTTCCTATGCATGATGTACAGACTATGTATGCGTACTATGATTTTAATAATGACGATGTAGATGAATTGGTAATTGGAGCTCGTGCATGTGTTGATTATGAAGATTATGATAATTGTTATTCTACCTTTAGCGCGGGAATTGTCGATATATATGGGATATATACAGTTTTTGATGGCGTGTTAAAAACTGTATTTGAGTATGATGGAAATTTAGATTTTCGGATAGACATGTTGTCTGAGGATGGATATGTTATTAGGAAATACGATGATGACGGAGAGTTTGTTCAGATTGACAGAATTATAGCTGATGGTGAGATAGAAAATATCACGACTAAGCAAGTTGACTACATCAATAATGATAGTATAGAGGTAGAACCTGCTCATGTTGAGTGGAGAACTTCTGAAGGAGTTGTAATACCCTACACGCGTAAAGGTTATATTATTAGTAACTGGTTAGTAGAGAAAAAGCCTTCTGGTAGAGCTAAAGATTTTATAGGCAGTGGTTATATGAAGGCAAAGGTTTCAAATGACACGGTGGTTCTTTCTGGGGAAAAATTAGGACCGTTAGAGAAGAATAAGATTAGTCTTAAGGTTGATGAGAACTGTATTTTTACCGAGAAGCCAATATATAATAAAGTTTTTTATAAAGAAAGTAATATATATTCAGTTCTTAAAGCCTGTAAAAGCAAAGGTGTTTATAATTACGTAACGCTATACGTTGATGAAAATGAAACTATATATCGTGTGGAATCAATTTGCATATCGCTGTAAGGTATGATATAAATCATTGTATTCAACAGATGACGCAAACGCGCCGGCAGTGCCGGCGCGTTGTTATTATAACATCTCTCTCCCTAACGGATCGCCCCAATTGAAATTACAAATTGATATTTGTTCATCATATTAAGCTTTATAAGCACGTTTTTGCAAGAATGACATTTTACCGATAAAAGTAACAGAAAAAATGTCATTTTAAGCGAAATATCTATTGCAAAAATGACATTATGAAGAGGATTATTGTTGAAAAAATGTCACTGTGATGATATAATCCTTATAAATACAGGACTTATCGGAGGTGATTGTATGTTATATCGTACAGTGAGTGATAAAATAGATCAATGGTTATCTAATTCATCAAATGCGTTGTTAGTTACAGGGGCGAGACAAGTTGGTAAAACATGGCTTATAAGAGATAGGCTTCGGGCCCAAAAACAGGATTATATTGAGATTAATTTGATTGATAATTCTGAGTATATTGATATTATAGATCAATGTAGAAGTGTTCAAGACCTGGTAATTGGCCTTTCTGCAGTAAGCAATCATATATTTAAAAAGAATGAGACTGTTATCTTCATTGATGAGGTTCAAGAGTATAAGGATATTGTTACTCGAATTAAATTTTGGGTGGATGAAGGAAGCTATAGATATATTTTGAGTGGTTCGCTTTTAGGTGTAGAACTAAGGAACCTGAGATCAACTCCTATAGGTTACCTAACTGAAATCAAAATGTATCCTCTTGATTTTAACGAGTTTCTTATTGCGTCCGGAGTAACTGATGATGTTATTCAGTATTTGCACACTTGTTACGACGAGAAGAAACCTGTTATGGAAAGTGTACATAAAGCGATGCTAAAACATTTCAAAAGATATTTAGTGGTAGGTGGAATGCCTGATGCAGTTCAAGAATATGTTAATACAAGTAACATAAGCACTGTTTCAGATATACAGCGCAATATAATTGAATTGTATAAAAGAGACTTTACTAAATATGAAAGTATCGATAAAAAACTTAAATTAGTAGAAATATATAACCAGATTCCAGCGCAGTTAATGAAGCAGAACCGCAGGTTTAATTACAGTGATATAAAGAAAGGTTTGAGATTTGAAAGACTTGAGGATTCATTTTTATGGCTTACATACGCAGGAGTTAGTATCCCGGTATACAACACTACTGAACCAAGAGTGGCTTTAAAGCAAAATACTAAGAGTACCTTGTTAAAGATATACTCATCAGATGTTGGTTTGCTTACATGTCAATATGGCAATTCTATACGGGCAAAGATCCTTACCGACGATATTACAGTTAATTTGGGTGGAATATATGAAAATGCTATTGCACAAGAGCTAAATACGTTTGATATATCATTATATTTTTATAACAGTCATAAGAACGGAGAACTGGATTTTTTGATTGAGCAAGAAATGTCGGTTGTCCCGATTGAAGTTAAGAGCGGTAAAGATTATACAATACATTCAGCAATGTCAAAAGCGGTTAACAATCCAGAATATCAGATAAAGCAAGGGTATGTGATGTCTAACGCTAATATTGATATCAAAGATAAGATAACATACCTTCCTGTATATATGATATCATTTATAAAGCAGGAGAAAGATATAGGAGTACTTGAGGATATAACAATGTAGTATCAATACTTGATATATATCAAATATATGAGATAATAAGTAATAGGACGCCAATGTGCGAAACAGATCGGATGCTATTATTAATGAAGGAGGTTATTACATCTAAGTACGACGAGGCAGTGAAGTAATATAACGATGAAAATGCGCCGGCACATGACGGCGCATTTTATTTATTCTGATTACTCTACACAATTCATGTGGGTTTTAAGCTTGTTAATGGTACCACCAATCCTATATATGTATGTTATTCAGCTCGCTTCTTAAACTCTTCAACAGTCAATCCTACTCTTGCAGCAGCTTCCTCAATAGATAGCACCTCATCGTTAACTAAATCAACAACCATTTGGATTCTACCTTGCTCAAATCCACGTTCAATGCCTTGCTCAATCCCGCTATTAAGAATCTCCTTCGCTTTTGTCATAATTACCTGTCCACCCATAATACCACCAATCCTTTCACTAATGTGTTCTCTGCCATGGGCGAGTGCCCTAAAAACCTTTAATCGTATTCAAATACACCTTGTACAGCATCGGATACATTCATAACATCTTCGTAGGCAAGAGAATCTACTCTGTTGCAACCTCGTGCATTAGGGTCAATTGCCTTTATCTGTTCACATATTACAGTTCCAGATTCACCTTTTTTACCTTGCACCGGAATATGTATAGGACCGGCTTGAACGTTGGGAAGTAATGGGCATACATGAAATATACCTGTTGCTCTTATAAATGCATTTTTACTAACTATTACAAATAATTGTTTTTTATAGCTTGAAATTTTAATAATGTCTCCTTGATAAAAATCTTTCATAGCATCTCTCTCCCTACCGGTTCACCCCAATCAAAATCGCAAAGTGATATTTCTCCATTGTATTCAGCAAGTCTTTCTTCAAAGGATTTATGAACAAATTGTTTTTTTAGAACTATAGTGTCGTCCTTTATTTCTAAATCCAAAACATCAGAAACTTTTAGTTGCATTTTCTCTAATATATCTTTAGGAATACGTATTCCCTGACTGTTACCCCAGGATCTTATTGCTACCTGTTGCATAAAATCACCTCCTTGGATGTATATACATTATACTGTATAACAAACCCGAATGCAATTAGTATTTTTAAACTATAAAACATTCAATAATTCTTATAAGAAAATGATAGCATCCACTAATACCACTGTCCAACAACTGTTAGTTGTATTAAAAACAACTGTGAGTTGTTAATTCGACAATTTTCGTACTATTTAACAACTATTAGTTGTTTGACAAACAACCAAATTTGTGATAAAGGTCCTGCAGGATTGTCATGATTTACTCAAAAATAAGATGATGATTCCTAAATAATGTACTAACAACCCCAATGATAATGTCGGCAGATTTCTACTGCAATAAATCAAATAAAATATTAATAATTGTAAATGTCAATATAAAAATGTCGGAAAAGTGGAAAATAAAAATGTAGGATTTTCCACCTACTCCTCCGTAGGTTGAGATTCCAACAAGGACCGAATGTCTTTGGTTCGGTATGACGGTCCCTTGATAGATACAATACTTGAATGATGCAGCAGCCTGTCCAATACTGCATTTGCTAAGGTTGCAGATCCGAAGAACTCACCCCACTTTGAAAACGGCATATTAGTAGTGATTATGGTGCTGTTTTTCTCGTATCGTCTTGCTATTAGCTGAAAAAAGATATTTGCTGTATCTGTGTCGATTGGCATGTATCCTATTTCATCAATTATAA
>JHXB01000006.1 GCA_000621905.1 Lachnospiraceae bacterium NC2004 | reverse complement strand
TATGCTAAGATTGGTAAAATGATAATTATGGAGCATATATATACTCAACCTGTGAGAAATAAGAAGGAGAAGAAAGCTCTAAAGAAACTGATTGATAAGACAAATCTAAGTGCTAAAAACAAGAAGAAGGCGATGTCTCATTATAACAAGTATTGTTGGTGGGATGGAAATGGGCATCTTGTTGGACTTCATCTCAATAATTGCGGAATCAATGGAAATGTAGTATTAAAAAGATTAAGCCATCTAGAGTGTTTACTTCTTGAAGGAAATAATATAAAAGGAATAGATTTATCTTATAATAAAAAATTGAGATATCTTGACATGTCATGCAACTGTTTGAAGTCTGTTGATTTATCTGACATTCCACATCTTATAGAATTGGATTTGGGAGAAAATAAAATAAATAAAGTTGATTTTACCAATAATCGAAATCTTGAAGAATTGCGATTGTCAGGGAATCCTATAACAAAGCTTGATACGCTGAATGGGTGTAGTAATCTTGAGGAATTGGAGATTAATAATTGTGTTAGTTATGATCATTCATTACAAATGATAGATTTGAGCTGTAATTATAAGCTTCGCGAATTAAATGCATGTTATAACTATGAGATGAAAACGATTAGTTTGCCATCAGGTGATTTATGCTCTAAGAGACTTGTTTATCCGATTTTTGGGTAAGTAAGTAGAGGCTCTTAGGGCATTTTTCATTGAAGGAGGACTGCGCCAATGCTGAAAACCAAAATCACCCCATTGTACGAGAGATTGAGCCGTGACGATGAATTACAGGGCGAATCGAACTCAATAAGTAACCAAAAATCCATGTTAGAGGACTATGCCCGCCGGAATGGTTTCCCGAATCCCACCCATTTTACTGATGACGGTATTTCTGGAACTCGTTTCGACAGACCCGGCTTCACCGCCATGATGGAGCAAGTCGAGGCCGGGAACGTGGAGGCCATCATCGTCAAGGACATGAGCCGCCTGGGGCGGGATTATCTCAAAGTCGGTCAGATCATGGAAATCCTTCGTCAGCGCGGCGTCCGCCTCATTGCTATCAATGACGGCGTGGACAGCGCCAAAGGGGACAATGATATGACCCCATTTTTGAACATCATGTATGAGTTTTACGCCCGTGATACGAGCCGCAAAATCAAATCTGTGTTCAAGGCCAAGGGCATGAGCGGCAAGCACGTTACCGGAACGGTCATTTATGGCTACCTGTGGGACGAGAAGCGGGAAAACTGGATTGTGGATGAAGAAGCTGCTGCCATTGTTCGGCGTATCTTCGCCATGACGCTGGAGGGCTGCGGCCCCTATCAGATTGCCTCCCGTCTGTCTCAGGAGAAAATCGAAATCCCCTCCGTCCACCTTGCCCGGTACGGCGAGGGTGTGAACCAGAATCGTGCCATCAAGGACATATACGGCTGGGGATCGTCCACTATCGTCAACATTCTGAAAAAGCGTGAATACTTAGGCCATACGGTCAATTTCAAGACGCAAAAGCACTTTAAGGACAAGAAAAGTCACTATGTCGATGAAAGCGAATGGACGATTTTCGAGAACACCCACGAGCCGATCATCACGCAGGAAATGTATGATAACGTCCAGCGCATCCGCTCCAATGTCCGGCGCTACCCTGACGGCTGGGGCGAGGCCGCGCCGCTGACCGGGCTTCTCTACTGCGCCGACTGCGGCGGCAAGATGTACGTCCACCGTGTCAACAATGGCAAGCGGGTTTCTCAATATACCTGTTCGCAATATAGCAAAGTCCCCGTGGGAACCCTCTGCCCCACCCAGCACCGCATAGCGGAGAGCGTTGTTCTGTCCCTTGTCTCCGATACGCTCCATGCCATAGCCGACTACGCCAAGAATGACCGGGCTGCGTTCATTCGCACCGTCCAGGAGGCCCAGGTCAACCAGCAGGACAGCGACATCAAGAAGAAGCGGCGTAGGCTGGCGGCGGCACAGAAGCGGGCCGGAGAACTGGAACGCCTCATGTGTAAGATTTACGAGGACAACGCCCTGGGCCGTCTGCCCGATGCCCGCTATGCCGCCCTGGACGCGCAGTATGCCAAGGAGCAGGAGGCGCTTTCCAAGGAGATCACCGAGTTGGAGAAGTCTGTCAAGGGTTACGACCAGGGCCGGAAGTCTGCCGAGAAATTCATTGCCATGATTGACAAGTACCAGGATTTTGACACCATGACCACCACCATGCTTAATGAGTTTGTCGAGAAAATCCTTGTCCATGAGCGCGACCAGAAGGGCCGTCAGGACACCGGGCAGGAGGTTGAAATCTACTTCAATTTCGTTGGAAAGTACATCCCGCCCACCTTGAAGGAGGCAGAGCCGACCCCGGAGGAATTGGAGGCCCTTCGTCAGAAGGAGGAACGCCGGGAACGGGCGCACCGGGCCTATCTTCAGCGCAAGGCCAGCGGAGCGCAGAAACGGTACGAGGATAAGGTCAAGGCGGCGAAAAAGGCGGAAATGGATGCAAGAAAGGACGCTATCCGGGCTGAGGATATGGCAAAGGGCATTTATACCCCCGTGGGCAAGCTGCCCCGCCAGGAGCCGCAGAGGGCGGCACAGGCCCGCCCCACGCTTTGAGAGAGAAAGGAGAATGACCCCATGGAACTGACCTATACGAAAGTTGGCGATTATTACATCCCCAATCTGGTACTGGACGAGCCGGAGAAATTCTATGGCAAATATGGCAATCTGCGGAGAGAGTACATCCGGGAGCATCGGCCCACGCTGTGGGCCTCGTTGGTGAACAGCGGGAGGCTGGACGATCACCTGACCACGATTGAACTGCTGGCAGAAAGGCGCATGGACAAGATGCTGCCGCAGATGATGGAGGCCGCTGGCGTGACCGAGGAACTGAAAGCCCGCGACCAAATGGCGTGGGTAGGGCTGGTAAATAATTGCAAGACCAGAGTAGAGGAAATCATCTTTGCGGAACTGATATTTATCTAAACAACATTTAGGTTAGATTAATTTCCCCCGCACTTATTCAATCGGTAGGTTGTGCTGCTTCAAAAAGGACAGCTTATCCCAATATCCTCTCTGGAACAGAATTTTTCCACCCACCACATGGAAAAAACCACAGCCCCGAAGTCCTAACGGATCTCTCCATTCTAAGATTGCCCACTGCCCATCTTCAAAGATATTTTCTACGATGGCCGTCATATCGGCGGTGGCAAATTCCGTTGTGAACATTTCCCTGATTGCTTCAATCCCAACAACCGGAGCGTTTGTTACTTGATGATTGGTTGCGTTATCATGGTACAGACTCACGATTGCATCAACATCGTGGTCGTTGAAGGCATCTACCCATTTACACACTACTTCTTTTGGACGTAACATAATGATTGTCTCCCTCTCTATTTTGTTTTAGTCAACACTTGATACTAACGATCCCTTTTGTTCCCCTCAACTGGCAACATTGGCTTATTATAGCATATCAAGGTTGAAATCGCAATCTTATGGGCTGTATTTCAACCTATGCCTTTGATAGCGGACAAATATATACAATTTCCTGGTTTGCTCATTTATAGGTGAAATCAAGATTTCAAGGGCAGCATGAGAACCATGCTGCTCTATGATTTTTTCTCTTAACCAAAAAAGTGTTGACCGATTCGGTTATTTGTGCTATGATGTCAACAGTAACCGATTCGGTCATTATCTTACTGCGAACTATTGGGGAGAGGTGCTTAAATGGAGCAAGGAAGAATTATCATCCTAACCGGGCCACCCGGAACAGGAAAAACAACAGTGGCTTCCATGATTGCACAAAGGTCTGACTTAAGAAAATCCGTACACCTGCATACGGACGATTTTTACCACTATCTTTGCAAGGGTGCGATCCCGCCTCATATACCGGGATCGGAGGAACAAAATCTGGTCGTGATTGAGGCCTTTTTGGAGGCGGCAAAGCGTTTTGCCCGTGGCGGATATGATGTCATTGTAGATGGGATCGTTGGGCCATGGTTTTTAGACCCTTGGAAAAAGGCCGCACAGGAAAAGTATGAAATCCACTATTTTATCCTGCGGGCCAGTAAACAGGAAACCTTGAGGCGGGCGGTCACCCGAGCCAAATTAGATCGGGAACTAAACATTAAATTGGTAGAAACGATGTGGGAGCAGTTTTGCCATTTGGGACGCTATGAGCGCCATGTGCTTGACGCAACAGAATGTTCCATTGAAGAAGTTGTTTTGTTCGTAAAGCAAAAAATTATAGAAAAATCCTATTTGCTTTAAGGAGGGTATTATGGAAAAATTTTTCGCACTCTCAGAGGAAAAGCAGACAACGATCCGCAATGCGGCCCTTGCCTGTTTTGCAAAACACGGATATGAAAAAGCGTCGATCAACGATATTGCGTCGGCGGCAGGCATTTCCAAAGCATCCATGTTTCAGTATTTTGGCAGTAAGCCGGCGCTGTACGAGTATCTGCTCCACTACTGTGTATCTCAGATGAAAAAAGCGTATGATCTAAGCATACTGGATGCAAATGTGGACTTCTTTGACCGGGTATGGAAAGCCAGTGTGATGAAAGTAGAGAATTTGAAACGGTTCCCCCATGTCGCCGCATTCATCACCAGCGCGACCACAGAACCGGCAGAGGAAGTGAGAACCTTGTTGCAATCCACACTGGCGGATGGGACGGACTTTACGGAAACGATGGTGTTACACCCGGAGGACTGCGCCAAATTCAAACGCCCGGAGGATGCGAAGTTAGTATTTCAAATGTTGATTTTATTGGGCTATGGCATCGTTTCTCGCTGTGAGAACGAGATGGACTTTGAAAGTATCATGTCTGAACTGGAAAGCATTTTGAAAATGCTGAAACGAAATTTTTATAAGGAGGAATATCTGCAATGAATGAGACGGTAATTTTGTTAGACGGACTGACTAAAAGCTATGGAAAGCACAGGGGGATTGAGAATATCAGCTTTTCTGTCGCCCAGGGAGAAATCTTCGGCTTCATCGGCCCCAACGGAGCCGGAAAATCCACCACGATTCGCACGTTGATGGGACTGCTGAAACCCACCGGCGGCAAGGCGTCCATCTTCGGATTGGATTGCGGCCAGTACGCCGCAGAGATTGCGAAGGATGTGGGGTATCTCCCCAGCGAGAATTGCTACTACAACAATCTGAAAGTCCGGGAGATGCTACAATATACCGCAGATTTGTACGGCGTGGATGGCCGCAGTCGAATGGGAGAACTGGCAGAGCGGCTGAACCTGGATTTATCCCGCAGGATCGGCGACCTGTCCCTGGGCAACAAAAAGAAGGTTGGCATCGTGTCCGCCTTGCTCCCAGCCCCCAAACTGCTGATTATGGACGAGCCGACCAATGGCCTTGACCCGCTTGTGCAGCAGACCTTCAATCAGATTTTGCAGGAGGAAAAGGGACATGGCACAACGATTTTCCTCTCTTCCCACGTTCTGAGCGAAGTTCAAAAGCTGTGTGACCGGGTGGCAATCCTCCGTGAAGGAAAACTGATCGGGCTCCAGTCTATGAAAGAACTGCGGGAAAATGGCTACAAAAGAATATCCGTATCTACGAAAGAGGCCATCGCCAAAGATTTCTTTGCAATTCCCGGCGTGGCGGATTTGAAACAAGAACACCGTTCCGCCTCTTTTATCTTCAACGGAAACGCGATGACGATCATGAACAAACTCTGCCAGTTGGAACTGGAGGACATTTTGATCGAGGAGCCGTCCTTGGAAGAAATATTCCTCCACTACTACGAATAGGAGGTGCCGCAATATGGTTGTTTTTCAATACGAATGGAAGCGGAATCAAAAATACATTCTAATTTGGGCTGCGGCACTTGCGGTTTGCATCTTTTGTATGACGCCGGTTTATTACGGCATGATTGAAACGCCGGAAACCTTATCGGAAAATTTTACACAGGGCGGTTTTTTTGAGACGGTGGGCGTATCCCTTGCTCTATTGATGGAGCCTTTGGGGATGTACTCTTTCCTGAATGCGTTTTTTATGATTGCTGGCGGAATTTTCGGGATGCACCTCGGCTTGGCCACGCAAACAAAAGAATGTACGGAGCATACCGCAGAATATTTGTTTACGAAACCTTGTGGGCGGAAAAAGATTTATCGGGGTAAGGCACTGTGCCTGCTCATTGGGATCGGCATTACGGGGATTGCCTACTTGCTTGCCTCATTTTTAACCCTGGCCTTGTTTAAGCCGGGATTTCCGTTGGTGGAGTTCTTTCTATTGGCAATCTCTTTTACCTTGATTACACTGTTTTTCGGTGCGCTGGGGCTGTTTTGGGGAACGCTCAGGCCAAACAACCGGCTTCCGCTGCTGACTGCGGGTTTAAGTGTATTTGTGGCATACTGTATTACCGCTTTTTCCAGAACAATAGGAAATCGTGCGATCAGTTTCCTGTCCCCGTTCTCCTTTTTCAATCCGTCAGTAATCCATGAAACGGGATTTTATGAATGGAGTTATTTGATCTGGTATTTGCTTCTGGTGATGATTTTCTTCCTTATTTCCTATCAACGGTCACTCAAGCGGGATATTGCGGTATAGGGGAGGTGGAACTATGAGAGCCTTGATAAAAAAAGAACTGCGTTTATCCAGAACGCTTCTGTTAATCTGGATGGGAGTTGTTCTGCTCCTGTGCGGATTTGCCTATTTTGAATATCTGTCTTTGCGGGAGACTTTGGGTGAGCTGGCCGAACTAATCAATACCTTCCCCAAAATTCTGACGATCATGTTTGGCGTAGGAGAAGAATTAACCTCTACCCTGGGCTGGTATGGCTGTATTTATTTTTGGGTCGCCATATTAAATTACAGCTATGCGGTCTATCTCGGCATTTCTTGTATAGCAAAAGAAACAGTACATGGAACCGCGGAATACTTATTTACAAAACCAATCAGGCGGAGCAAAATCGTTGCCGCAAAAACTTTGTCCGGTGTGTGTAATCTGCTGATCCTTACGGTATTCAGCGGACTGTGCTGCTATTTTACCGCTATCCTGCCTTTGGGTGGGCTGGAGCAGCCGGGAGCCGCTGTGACAACTACGATAGGAATGTTTTTAACAGAGGTTGTGCTGTTCGCCTTAGGGCTTCTGATTTCCAGCCTTGTCAGAACCTATAAAAACGCCGCCCGTCTGGGGGCGGGGGTGCTGCTTGGATTTTATGGGCTTTATGTAATCGCTGACTATTTGGAAATGCCAGCTCTACACTATTTGACCCCCTTAAAGTATTTTGATGTCTATGCGGTAGCGAGGAACGGGTTTTCTGTTTTGTTCCTGCTGATAAGCATCGTGATTGTCTTATGCTCTGTTGTTAGGTCACAAAGGAGCTGGGCGAACAGAGAGATATGAACGGGTTTGATAGTGCTAAATGGTTGATATGCCCCATCTGTGGCAGTAAAACCCGCATTAAAATACTCCCGAACACGGAGCTGATAAATTTCCCTCTATTTTGTCCCAAGTGCCGGAAAGAAATGTTGATTCATGTAAAAGAATTTGATATTTCAGTTATCACAGAGCCAGACGCATAGACGCAGAGCCGATAACACGCAGATTAAAGGTGCGGTTATCGGCTTTTCCCTTTGAAAGGGACACGGTAACCGCAAGGAGGTATTGCCGTGTCCTTTCGGATTGTTCGTCCACCTGACCGATCAAAAAAAGCCTGATCTCCGTAGCGGCGCACTCCACCCAGGTTTGCGAAAATAGTCGTTTTCTGACGGCTCATAATGTTGTAACCAGCACCCGAATGGCTTTAAGCCCTCCGGGTGCTTTTCTGTTTTCAGACAGCCGGACGATCCAGCCCCGGTGCCGCTCCCCGCCGCCTCCGTTCAGACCCCAAAAATCTGAACGGAGGACAATACGATGGAGATCACCATCAAGATCAACGGGCGCATGACGGTTGTTGAAGTCAGCGCCGAAGTAGCCGAGTGCATGGAGGCAGGACGGCGCAAAGCCGAGAACCTTTCCCACGAACGGCGGCGGCATTGGGACGGGCGCGAGTTTGACGAGTACATAATCGCTGCCGAGGGCCTTTTGCCCTGCCAGTACACCCCGGAGGACAGGGCTTGCCA
Organism: Lachnospiraceae bacterium NC2004; assembly: GCA_000621905.1. Taxonomy (GTDB): domain Bacteria; phylum Bacillota; class Clostridia; order Lachnospirales; family Lachnospiraceae; genus NC2004. The sequence goes on along the minus strand of JHXB01000006.1, from coordinate 171,729 downwards.
GCAGGAAACGCTGGACGAGATTTTCAGCGTCCTGGACACCTGCACCCCCACCCAGCGGGAGCGGTTTTTGCTGTTCGCGCTGGACGGACTGAATTATAGCGAGGTAGGCCGCTGCTGTGGCTGCTCCAAAGTTTCAGCCCGCGAGAGCATTGAGGCAGTTCGAAAAAAATTTTTGAAATTCTATTCAGACCACCCTATCATCTGACCCCCTAAGTGGCTTACCCAGGTGAGGGAAGTCCCCTCACATCACTGAGGGGGACAGGCACCCGCTTGTCCCCCTTCTGAAATCAAGGAGGTCAGCCCATGCCGATCATCAATCTGCGGAAGTATTACTATCCCACCATCCAAAAGGACGCCTTTGTCGAGGTCAGCGGCGAGGTGGCCGAGGCCCTGGAAGAAGGACTTCGTATTGAGCGGCGGCAAGAGAAGAAGAAACTGTATCACAAAGTTTTCTCCATGGACACCAACGACTGGACGCAGCTCCATATTTCTGTCTACGCTCAGTCGCCGGAGGACGTACTGCTCCAAGCCGAGGAACACGCCGACCATGAACGAAACCTGTCCCGTATGGACGAAGCCTTTGCCCGTCTGACACCCCCCCAGGCCCGCCGCATCCGCGCCCGGTACATGGGCGGGAAGAAGCTGCGGGAGATCGGAGAATCAGAGGGGACGGGCGAATCCGAGGCCGGTCACTCCGTCCGCTCCGGTATCCGGCGTATGCGGCGCTATTTCATTCAGCAGAAATGGCTGAAAGCACAGAAGGAGGATTGACGCACAAATGGAAAAATCATTGGAGGCTAAAAAGGCGGAGGCGGAGAAAAAAGCCCGCCAGTATGAGAACCAAGTAAAGACTTTGCTGAACAAGCAGAGGGATGCGGAGCGCCACGCCCGGAACCACCGCCTGATCGTGCATGGCGCAATCATGGAGGGCGTTTTCCCCTTCACCGCCAGCATGGACGGTGAATCCCTCAAAGCGTTCCTAATCGCCCTTTCCAACCTGCCGGGAGCATGGGAAACGGCGCAAAAGGCGCAGAAAACCGGGGACGAGGGGTAGTCCGTTCGGAGAACGGCGCACTTATACACCGTTCCGGTGTCGTGCGCCCTGCCGGGGGCTGTTGCGTCCTTGCGGACGCGATGGGGAAGTACCTTCCCCAAACCCCTTGTGCGCCAGCAGAAACGGAACACCCGCCTTGCGTCTGTTCCGTTTCCGCTGGCCTATATCCCCCGCCGCTGACTGCGGAGGAAGGAGGCCAATCACATAGCAATTTTTCACTGTCCCATTCAAATTATCAAGCGAAGCGTGGGCCGTTCGGCTGTCGCTGCCGCCGCCTACCGGAGCGGCGAACGGCTGACAAACGAATGGGACGGGCGAACCCATGACTTCACCCATAAACCCGGTATCGTTCACAAAGAAATCATGCTGCCCGCCCACGCCCCGCCGGAGTTTCAAGACCGCTCCACCCTCTGGAACAGTGTGGAGCAAATCGAGAAATCCAGCGACGCCCAGCTTGCCCGTGAGATCGAAGTTGCCCTTCCCGTGGAGTTGTCCAGGGCGGAGCAGTTAGCCCTTGTCCGGTCATTTGTCAAAGACAATTTTGTGGACGCTGGAATGTGCGCCGACTTTGCGCTCCATGACAAGGGCGATGGCAACCCCCACGCTCATATCATGCTGACGATCCGGCCTCTCCGCCCTGATGGAAAGTGGGGGGCGAAGTGCCGGAAGGTTTACGACCTGGATAGCCAGGGTAACCGCATCCCGGACGGCAAAGGCGGCTGGAAGAATCACCGGGAGGACACCACCGACTGGAACAATCGGGAGAACGCCGAGAAGTGGCGGGCGGCATGGGCCGCTTATGCCAATCGTGCGTTAGAAGCTGCTGGCCGTCCAGAGCGCATAGATCACCGCAGCTACGAGCGGCAGGGCATTGAGAAAATCCCTACCATCCACATGGGCGTTGCCGCCAGTCAGATGGAGCGGCGGGGCATCCAGACGGAGAAAGGAAACGTCAATCGCCAGATTGCCGATGACAACAAACTGCTGAAGGAACTCAAAGCACGCATCACCCGGATTTACAACTGGACAAAAGAGCAGGCAACGGTTGAACAGTCCCAGGACAGCGGCAGTCTTGTGGCCCGGCTTTATGAAGCCCAGGCCGAGGTCAACAGGAACAAGGCCCGCTCCCGTTCCGGCAAGGTTAAGGCCCTCCAGGAGAACGCGAAACTGCTTGCCTTTTTACAGTCCAACGGCATCACTTCCATGCAGCAGCTTTATGAAAAAGTCTCCGCTATGAACAAGGACTATTACGATCTCCGTGGTCAAATCGTCAAAGCGGAGCGACGTCTTGCTGTTCTGGATGAACGTCTGGAAATGTGGACGCAATACGAAAAGTGCAAGCCTGTCCGTCAGCAGTTGGACAAGGTGAAGCCCCGCAAACGGGAGCAGTACCAGCAGGAGCATAGGAGCGAGTTAGCCGACTTTGAATCCGCCGCCCATTTTCTAAAAGATTTGAAGGCGTCCGGCGAAGCGATCACGCCCAAGGCATGGCGGGCCGAGGCCGCGAAACTGACAATGCAGAAGGACGCAGATTATCAGAAAATGCGGGCAATGCGGGAGGAAATCAAAGCCGTTGAATCACTCCGCAAGGCCGCTGAACGGCTGGCCCGTGAGGGACAGCACCAGCAGAGGGAAAACGAACGATAAATTATCAATTTTGTAGAAAGGATTTTTGAAAATGGATATGACCCCATGGGAACGCCGCCAGAAAATTTTGGAGGCTTTGTGTCTCCGGCGGCATGATACTTACGGAAATTTAGCGCATGAGTTTCATGTCAGCACCGGGACAATCCGCCGTGACATTGTAGTGCTGACCTGCTCCTATCCGATTGAGACAGTACGGGGCAATTACGGCGGTGTCAGAGTGGCCGACTGGTTCCACCTTGACCGCAGGGCGCTGAACTCAGCGGAGATTGCGTTTCTGAACAGGCTGGGGGAATCGCTGGACGGCCCTGACCTGGAAATGCTCAACCGGATTATCGCCACATTTTCGCATTGAGGGCAACTGCCATGCAGATAAAAATCAACGAAATCAAAATCAATCCGGGACGGCGCGACACTCAGCAGAGGAACGTGGAGGAACTGGCCCGGAGCATCGCCGCTGTGGGCCTGATGAATCCCATCACCGTCACTCAGGACAACACGCTTATCGCCGGATTGCATCGCATGGAGGCGGTGAAGCTGTTGGGCTGGACGGAGATTGAGTGTACCGTCAGTGACGCGGATGGTCTGCAAGCGGAGTTGGCCGAGATTGACGAGAACTTTGTCCGGGCTGGCCTCTCCCACCGGGAGTTGGGCGATTTGCTTCTGCGCCGGAAGGAACTCTATGAGGCCATCCACCCGGAGACACGCCAAGGCCAGCGCAACGGGCAGACGGCTAAAAACGCAAATTCTTCGTTTTTAGAAACCAAGTCATTTTCTCAGGACACCGCTGACAAGTTGGGTGTCAGTAAACGCACCGTTGAGCAGCTTGTCCAAACCGCCCGTGACCTGACCCCGGAAGCCAAGAAAACCATCCGGGACGCAGGCGATAAAATCACCAAGGGAGCCGCGCTGAAAATTTCCAGACTGCCCCCTGACCAGCAGGCGGAGGCCGCTGCCGTTCTGACCATAGCGCCGCCCGCTAAAAAGAAACTGGACACCGCCGATCTGGAATCTCTGCTGAAGGAGTTTAAGGCTCATGCCCAACGCTTCATTTCCGGCATGACCGCCTTTGACCAGCAGGCGGACACGTTCGCCCGTATGTCCTACGTTCAGAGCAACGAACTTTGGAACAGCGCCGTTGCCGTCACAGACGCTATTCGGGCATTTTCCAAGAAAGTCAATCATATCAAAGACGAATTGCAAGGAGATCACAGCCATGAAAACTGACTACATTACCAGCACCCCCACCCTGCCGCCTCACCTGGTTTACCCTCGGTTCCTCCTGGGGATGGACTTACGGCTGATTACGAAAGAGGTCTATTGCATTCTGCTGGATATGGTGCTGAACGGCGAGGCTAGCGTGGACAAGCATGGGCGGCGGTATCTGACGTTCATCAACCCGGAGATCGCCAAGTTGATCGACCGCACCCCTTCCACCGTAGGCCATGCCCTGGCGGAGTTGGAGGCTGTCGGTCTGGTGAAGCGCCGCTGGGTGAGCCGCTGCCCGACCCAGCCCTATCATACCTACATCAAGTTACCCGCAGGAGAGGACGCGCCGTGATCGTTCACATGAACTATCAGCAGTACCGGACGGCCAAGAGGCTGGTACATAGCTGCTGTAACTACGATTGCGGCAACTGCCTTCTGCTGGATAACGGCGAGGAATGTGTCTGCCCGCAGAGTATCACATACTCCCTTGTGTGCCGCTGGTTCCGCGCCGCCGTTCTGCCGCTGGATGGGGTACTGTATGCGGCGCTGTTTCCCCAGGGCGGCATGAAGGTATGCGCCGAGTGTCAACGCCTGTTCCGTCCTGGCTCCAATCGGGCGAAATACTGCCCTGCTTGTGCCGCCAAAGTCCACCGCCGTCAGAAAGCTGCCAGCGAACGGCGGCGCAGGGCATCAGGCGTGGACAATTAGGATTTTGAAAGTCTTGCAATTCAAGGACTTGCGGGCGGTGGTCAATAGGGGGGCTGATACTTTTCCTATCCAGCCCCCCGGACGGCCCTCAGACGGCCCGCAAAGGCCATTTCACGCAAAGGAGAAAACTGCCTATGGCTGACAATCGCAAATATTATTACCTCAAACTGAAAGAGAACTATTTTGACGATGATTCCATCGTCTTGCTGGAAAGTATGCAGGACGGCATCTTGTACTCCTACATCCTTTTGAAACTCTACTTGAAGTCTCTGAAACATGGCGGGCGGCTCCAGCTTGACGAAAGCATCCCCTACACCCCGCAGATGATCGCCACCATCACCCGCCAGCAGGTCGGCACCGTGGAGAGGGCAATCAAGATTTTCTTGCAGTTGGGGCTTATGGAGCAGATGCAGGACGGGGCCTTTTACATGACCAACATCGAACTGCTGATAGGTCAATCCTCCACCGAGGGGGAGCGGAAAAGGCGGGCGCGGCAGGCCAACCGGCTTGCGCTGAATCCTGGTGGACAAATGTCCGCCCACTGTCCGGACATTCGTCCACCAGAGATAGAGAGAGAGTTAGAGATAGAGATAGAGAAAGAGAGAGAGTTAGAAAAGGGACGCGCCGCGCCCGCCGTTTTGGGCAGATACCAGAATGTTTTACTGTCTGCTGGTGAACTGTCCGAACTGCAAACCGACTTTCCCACCATCTGGCAGGAGTACATCGAGCGCCTATCCGAGTACATGGCCTCTACTGGCAGGACGTATAAAAGCCACGCCGCCACCATTCGCCGCTGGATAGCCGATGACCGGCGCAAAGCCGCTCCCCCCGCCCGTGACCGGGACTATAGCGTGAAGGACGGTGACACCGTGTGACGGAGATCCGCGAGGACGAATATCTTGACCCCGCTGACGGCCTTATCCATTGCCGGAAGTGCGGAGGCTCCCGGCAGACGGTCATTCCCGACCCGTTCAAGGGCGGCACCTTCAAGCCCCGTTGCGTCTGCCCCTGCCAGCAGGAGGCGGAACGCCGCCGCAGAGAGGCAGAGAAACGCCGTCAGCGCATAGAGCGTATCAGGCGGCGCAAGGCCCAGGGACTTCAAGACCGCTACCTCTACGGCTACACTTTCGCAAACGACAACGGCGGGAATCCAGTTATGGCAAAAGCCCACGCCTATGTCGATCACTGGCCCCAGGCGTTCAAGCGCAACATCGGCTTACTGCTGTTCGGTGACGTTGGTACGGGCAAATCCTTCCTGGCCGGGTGCATCGCAAACGCCCTTCTCGACCGGGATGTACCCGTACTCATGACCAACTTTCCCACCATCCTGGCCCGCCTGTGCGGGACGTTCGGAGAGGACAGGACGGCGTTTCTGGACAGCCTGGGAGACTATGACCTGTTAATCATAGACGATTTAGGCGTGGAACGCAACACCGAATACGCCCTTGAGCAGATGTTTTCCATCATTGACAGCCGCTACCGCTGTAACAAGCCGCTGATCGTGACCACGAATCTGAAGCTGGACGAGTTGAAGAACCCGCCCGACCTCGCCCACGCCCGTATCTATGACCGCATTTTAGAACGTTGCGCCCCCATCCTCTTTGCCGGGAAGAATTTCCGGGAGGACAACGCCGCCAGCACCAAGGCGGCAGCGCGGCAGATCATCACACCACCCACGGCCAGCCACCGGCAGACCGTCACCGAGAAAGGAGAACTATGAGCAACGAACCGACCACCACCGAAACCATCACTTATCCGAAGCCCACGCCGCAGACCCCGCCCGCGCTGGTAAAGAAAATCGGAAAGACCACCTACCGGGTGTGGGCGCATTTCAGCACCACCAGCACCGAGACAATGGAGGATAAAATCAAGCGGTTACTTCGCGAGGAAGTCCGTCAGGCAATGGAAAACGAGTAACAGCGCAAACAGGCCGGGAACTGCAACAGGTTCCCGGCCATTTTCGACGGCAAATTGTGAATGTTTTGTAAACATGATGAAAAAGTCCTTGACAACAAGCAACAGGTGATGCGTTGAAGAGTGTCTTTTTAGAGAATTGTGGCCTTGAAGAACTTGATATTTCAGGATGCGAAGGATTAATTTGGGTATTCTTATATGGTAATCAATTAAAGAGAGTCATAGTACCGAAGACTCTTTCATATACATTGTCGTGTGATACCAATATCGTATTTGAATATATGGGAGAAGACTACACATCGGAAGAATTTGCAAAAAAAATATCCCGTTGCTATTTTGGTGAACTCTATTGGTGGTACGATTCAGAGGATGAAGACCCTTTCCCTGACGATGAAGAAGACGATGATTGGTATTAGGAAACCACGGGGACAGGTTTTGTGGTTTGACAAGAATAAGTATATGAGCAGTTTTTCTACAGTTCTTGCCAAGGCCGGTAAAGATGTAACAGTTAATTGTTATGTATCTAAGAAGCTGGCATCCGATAAGATGAGGATTGTTCTCACATGGGAGGAATCGCCTAGTGATTTAGACAGCCATCTGTATAGATATGATAATAAGGGACGGTTCTCTAGGTATTCTCTCACATTTGCATTGTAAATAAAGATTACTCAATCCCAGGTACTACAAGAGATTGAGCGTTTTGTTTAAAACGAATGTGAGAAAGGTAGAACCACGGGGACAGGTTTGGTGGTTTATTATATGAATAAAGTATTGAAGGATGGAAATGAAGTAGTTGCTACGCTCGATCGAGATGACACAAGAGGTAATGGATGCGAGACAATTACTGTAGACATAATTAAAGATAAAAAATTGACATACTCTGTCTACAATTATTCTGGTGAGAGTATTGAGGGGTTAAGTGCTTCCAATGCTAAGGTAACTATTTACAGAAAGGGTAAATCAACTCAGGAATTCTATCCGCCGAAAGGAAAGAAAGGATATACGTGGGACGTTTTTGAGTATATCGATAACAAGATAAATGAGACTAATAAGATTCGATAAAAGAGGGTGGTTGTGTGAATAAACGTTTAATTATGATTATGCTTTCGGTGGCTTTTATAGCCGCCGGAGCTTCTTTGAGAGTATGTGCCGCTAAAAGGCATGCTACAAGTGGGGGAGACAATAGTCGGGACATATTGTGGAATTATGATAAAAAGACGAAGGTGCTTACTATTTCTCCAAATAAAGGAAAGAAGGTAAAAAAGCAAAATCTGTCTGATCTTGAAGATTGGATGGATTATGCGGAAAAGGTTGTTTATAAGAAGGGAGTAAAATCGTTGTATCCAACATTTTACCCATATGGAGATGGAACATTTCGTCCATATAACAAATTAAAGAGTGTTATAGTATGTGGAAATATTAAAAGACTTGATAATAGTTGCTTTGAAGGGTGTGGTAGTTTAAATAAAGTTGTTCTTAAGAGTGGGATTAACTATATTGGAAATGATGCATTTAACTCCACAGATATAACAAAACTAAAATTGCCATCAAGTGTAACCACGATAGGTAACTATTCGTTCGAAGATAGTAAATTAGAAACAATAGATATGAATGAAGACTTAAAAAGAATAGGTGTAGGTGCATTTTCTGGCACCATGATAAGAGAGATTGATATACCTGATAGCGTAGATTACATAGGTGACACAGCCTTCGAAGATTGTGAATTATTAGAATCAGTTAGTCTTCCTGATGGTCTTACTTGTGTAGGTTTTGGATTGTTTTCTGGAAATAGAAGCCTTATGTGTGTAGGTTTGCCTGATACGATTACGTCTATTGAAAGTGAGGCGTTTGCATTTACCAATTTAAAGGAAGTAATTATTCCGAGAAACGTTGAATCTTTGGGTGACTCATTTTATGGAACTGTTGGTGTTGGCGGGATATTTTGGGGGTGTGATGATTTATGTAAGATTTCGATCATGTCTAAGAAAATAAGGGAAGTCCATTCAAAGGCGATGTCTGGAATAAGTACTAATGCAACTATAGAGGTTCCTGTGGGATATAAGGACAAATATACTGAAATGTTTAAACAGGGAGGTTTACCTGAGGGTGTTAGGATTGTAGAGATTGAGGTGAATGATTCTGAACTTGATTCTGTTAGGTTAAATAAATCGAAGTTAAAGCTTAAAGCAAAGTGTAATCGCAAGCTTGAACTAATGAATACTGACGAACCTGATAAGGTGGTATGGAAATCTTCTGACAGTAAGGTAGTTAAGATTGATTCAAGCGGTAACGCAAGATCTGTTGCTCCCGGCAAAGCCAAGATTACAGCGATATATAAGAATCATAAGTATGTCTGCAAGGTTACCGTGACTAAGGCGGATGCGAACAACGACGAGGCGGAATTAAAGAAGCTGATTAAGAAGCAGAGGCACTGGGGCAATCTTAGAGTGAGTACGAATATTCACAGTAAGCAGTACAAATGGAAGAAAGGGCGTCTGGTTGCTATTAAGTGGAGTGACACAGAAGCGATTGGTAAGATTAATCTCAATCCTTTCACATACCTGGAGACATTTGACATATCAGAGGCTTGGGATGACGGATATGTTTCCGGATTAGGGCAGTATATATGCGAGATTTATGCTGATGACCTAAAGCATCTAAAAAAGATAGATTTATCGGAAACATTTCATAATCGCGATTTACCGGACGAGTTCATCCACACCGAGAACTCACCTAATGTAAAAGTGATTCGTGAAGCTGAGGATTAGAAGCACTGTAAAAAATAAGGGACGGTTCTCCCGGTATTCTCTCACATTTGCATCGTAAATAAAGATTACTCAATCCCAGGTACTAAAAGAGATTGAGCGTTTTGTTTAAAACGAATGTGAGAAATAAGTGATGCAGAACCACAAGAACCGTCCTTAACTCACACAGTAAAGACTAAAAAAGGTCTTGTTAAGCTAATGAATAGCTTAGCAAGGCCTTTTTCTTTTTTAACTCGAATTTAACTCGATTTTAACTTGACGAAAATGCTGTGCGGAGTTACAATCGAGTTAAACCCATATTAAGAAAGGAGTTAAAGATGCGAACAATTCCGTATAAAGAGGATTTGATCACTGAATTTAAAAGTGATTTAAAGAGATATCCGGATAATGACTTAATAGATGAAATTGTTGGTATGGCAAATACCAAAGGTGGAAATATATATCTAGGCGTAGAAGATGACGGGCAGATAACAGGGGTAAATAAAATACACAAAGATGCAATAGGCGTAACAGCTCTTGTTGCTAATAATACGGTGCCGTCTGTGTCTGTACGTGCGGAGATAATTACAGAAGAGGAAAAGGATATACTTAAGATCGAAATACCGATGAGCAGGACTGTGGTCTCCACAAGGTCGGGAAAGATGTTAAAGCGAAGATTGAAGGTCGATGGGACTCCTGAAGTTATCCCAATGTTTTCGTACGAAATAGTTACAAGATTGTCAGAATTAGCATTATTGGACTTTTCTGCCGGACCGTTGGTGGGAGCTTCTATTAATGATTTTGATCCAAATCAGAGAATTAGATTAAGAAATATTATACAAACAAAGCCTGGAGGAGAAAAAAATCTTCTTACGTTAACGGATGATGAGTTAGATAAGGCACTACGTTTTACAACGGAAGTAGACGGTAAAGTTTATCCTACAGTTACCGGGATGCTTATTTTAGGGAAAGAAAACCGAATAGCGGAGTTAATGCCTACTGTAAAAGCTTCTTTTCAAGTGTTGGAGGGAACAAAAGTCAGAATTAATACGGAGACATCTGCGCCCTTGCTTGAGGTGTTTGAAAAGTTCGAAACATATGCAGAAGCTTGGAATCCAGAACGAGAAGTTGAATATGGTTTATTTAGGGTTGCTGTGCCGGAATTCGATAAAGCAGCATTTCGTGAAGGATTAATTAATGCTTTTTGTCACAGAGATTATACCATGTTGGGAACTGTGAGGGTGCTGATCGATGATGAGGGGATGACTATAAGTAGCCCTGGTGGATTTATTGATGGGGTGACATTAGAAAACTTGCTAACTGTCGAACCGCATGGTAAAAATCCTGCACTTGCAGATGCATTAAAACGAATTGGACTTGCTGAAAAGACCGGACGCGGTATAGACCGTATATATGAGGGCTCTATTATATACGGAAGACCTTGGCCAGACTATTCTGAAACAACAAGCACGAATGTTAGGCTGTTCATTCGAAGAGCAAAAGCAGATGACACTTTTACAAAATTCATTGCAGATGAGCAAAATAGATTAGGAAAACCATTGTCAATCTATGCCTTGATGATTCTTTCACTATTAAAGAACGAAAAACGACTTACGATAAAACGCATCGCAGAAATGACTCATTTGGCAGAGGTTAAACTGCTAGGAGCTATAGAAAACTTGATTGAAGATGGACTCGTGGAAGGTGTAGGAAGCGGTAAATCAAGATCCTATATTCTTTCTGTGAAAGTATACAAAGAAAACAATAGAAGTATTCAATATGTGAGACAAACAGGTATAGATAAAGTTGCTTATCCTGAAATGATTATTAAACTAGCTGGGGCACAGGATGGATTCATTACTAAACAAGATGTGGCAGAACTTTTAAAGATAACTCCGGATCAGGCATATTCTGAAATAAAGAAGCTTGTCAGTGAAGGAAAGATATACAAGTACTGTGGTGGAAAATATACGAAGTATAAATTGAGGTAATGATTTTATGACAGTAAGGTGGAATTGTTGTGATATAATATAGGTGTAACACTATAATGAACCCATAAATTAAGGTTTGATGGTTTTATTTAGGAACCGGTTGAAATATCGCATGATAATAACTATAATAAAAAAGATATGCTTCATATGAATATGAACAGCTAAAATAGTAATACACCGAATAATTAAGGTTTTTTACAAATAACTTTTATTTAGGAGAATAGTATGTACGAGGTAATAGCAAGAGACGGTCGCGCGAAGAGCGCAAGATTTCGTACCGTGCACGGTGTGATTGAGACACCGGTTTTTATGAATGTAGGCACGATAGGTGCGATAAAGGGTGCGGTTTCAACTGAAGATTTAGAGAATATTGATACGCAAGTTTTGCTTTGCAACACCTATCATTTGCATGTGAGACCGGGTGATGAGATTGTAAGGAAACTTGGCGGTCTTCACAAGATGGTTGTGTGGGATAAGCCGATTCTCACTGATTCCGGCGGATTTCAGGTGTTCTCGCTTGCCGGTCTTAGAAAGATTAAGGAAGAGGGAGTTACATTTCAGTCGCATATAGATGGGCACAGGATTTTTATGGGCCCTGAGGAGAGCATGAGGATTCAGTCGAATTTAGGCTCGACTATTGCAATGGCATTTGACGAGTGCCCTGACAGTACGCTTGGACGAGATTACATCAAGCCTAGCGTTGAGAGAACTACAAGGTGGCTTGTCAGATGTAAGGAAGAGATGGATAGGCTTAATTCCTTGCCTGACACAATTAATCCTAAGCAAATGTTATTTGGAATTAATCAGGGTGGCGTCTTCTCTGATATAAGAATCGAGCATGCCAAGGAGATTGCTAAGCTTGACCTTGACGGATATGCGATTGGTGGTCTTGCTGTTGGTGAGACGCACGACGAGATGTACAGAGTTCTTGATGATGTCGTTCCACATTTGCCGGCTGATAAGCCGACCTACCTTATGGGTGTGGGCACTCCTGCCAACATTTTAGAGGCGGTTGACAGGGGCGTTGATTTCTTTGATTGTGTGTATCCGACAAGAAACGGAAGACATGGTCACGCGTACACCAATCAGGGTAAGCTTAACCTCATGAATGCGAAGTTTGAGCTTGATGAGAGACCGCTTGATGAGACCTGTAATTGCCCGACTTGTAGAAGGTACACAAGAGCTTATATAAGACATCTTCTTAAAGCCAAGGAGATGCTTGGTATGAGACTCCTTGTGCTTCACAATCTTGCATTTTATAACAATATGATGACAGAAATCAGAGAAGCTATAAGAAGCGGCAATTTTAAGGAGTATAAGGAAGATAAGCTTAATAAGCTTCAGGGATGAATTGAGATTTTGAATGATAAACAGCCGGCTATAGTAGTCGGCTGTTTGTTATTTGATAATATTCAGTTTCGTGTTATTTATAAGCTTTAGTTTAGAATTACAGTATTGCAATCTTAAACGGTTTAATATCGTTAAGGTCTTTCTCGTTCTTGAATTGGGACAGTCCCCCCTGCTCAGTTAGGTCCTAACTGAGCAGGGGGGGACTGTCCCTATTGATCACTTAGCAAAATAATGATGAAAAAAAGCTCGTAATCTGTTAGAATAAAACTATAAATTGAACCATGGGGACGGATCCTAGGGGATGCTATGGGAAGAGTTTATTTTAGGATTAGGAGGGATTATATAATGCGTAGATTTCTTAAGAAAGTAATGTCACTGATTATCGTATTTACTCTGGTTATAGGGTGTTCGTTTAGTAACATTTCCTATGCTGCAACTAAGAAGAGTAAGACCAATGATAAAGAGATAAAAAAGGCTATTTCTCTTAAAATCGTACCTAAGAAGCTTCAAAGCAATTATAAGAAACAGATTACATTTGCAGAGTATGCTTCAATTCTTGATGCAACGGTTAAGAAGGTTAATTCGGGTAAGTTTGCCGAGTGGAAGAAGAGCTCGAAAGCTTTTCGCACCAAGAAAGCGAAAATGAAGAGAGCGGACGGTTCGGTTGCATTGTTTTTGGCTGCCATGGCGACGGATGCTGATGGAATTGGATATGATGATTCATTAATCCTTACAGACGAAAGCATATACTGGAATGATTACTCACCAAATCAAAAATACTATCGCAATATTGATAATAAATATTTTAATAAAGTGTTTGTAGGAACTGATTGGGAATTTCTGAATAATGAATCGATACAAACCAATTCCAATTTTTTTACAAGACGCTACTCATATGGTAACGGCAAATGTTATCTTGATTACGACGAGAATTACAACTTTAAATGGACAAAGGCGCTGACTCGCGCAGATGCGATTAAGTCGGCTGAGAGACTTTATGAGACTGCAATATGCGCCAATTTTAAGTCTGCTGATAAGGTCAACTGTGGGGTAACCAAGAAGTCAATTACATCGGCTAAAAGCATGCCTGAAGCAACATATAATAAGCTTCCTGATTGGAAAGGATACAATATCAGTAATGCCAATGATATTGTGTATGGCGATCTTGGTAAGGTCGTAAGCGAAGAGCAGATTAAGATGATAGCTAATCAGGGAATGGATTTCGTTCGTGTTGTGTTGTATGTTCAGGACGTTTACAAGCAGGTTGACGGTAAGGAGTATGTAAGCACAGGTTATGTTAAGAACATGGACGACATGATTAATTACTGTGCCAAGTACGGAATTCATGTGTGCTTTGATGTTCACAGATGTCCGGGCTTCACAACCGGAGATGAAGATCGATTTAAGATAACATTGTTTGACAATGAAAATGATCAAAAACAGTTTTGTGATTTCTGGCAATGGATGGCGAAGCACTACAAGGATGTTCCGTCTAATTTGCTTAGTTTTAATCTTTTGAACGAGCCGCATCTTAATGGTGATAATCTTGATGAAAATGCCTATGTTAACTTAATGCTAAAGGCGATTGATTCAATACGCTCTGTAACGCCGGATCGTTTGATTGTGTGTGATGTGATGAGTAATGGTGAGTATAAGCCGGTTTATGGTCTTAAAGATGCCAAGGTTGTTCAATCGATTCATCCGTATTTGCTTACTGCAAATGATACAGAATGGCCGGCGTATTTTACGCGCCGACTCATCAATAAAGATCGCAATGACAATCTGAGCATTCAAGGCAATTTCCCAGCCGGCACTAAGGTTACTGTTAGTTTTAGCGGTGTTCATTTAGAAAGCGATATGACATTAAGAGCAGACGGTAATGATGTTGACAAGCTTCATATCGGGGCGGAAAAAGTAGGAGAAAACAATTGCCTTGACATCAGAGAAGCGGGAACCGGTGGAGAATGTCGTATGTACGACAACAGAATTTGGACTGTCACGCTTAATGCTGATGCCAAAAAACTTGACCTTCTTCAAGTTGGAGAGGGATATTGGTACATGTATAGTTATATAAGAATCGAGGCGCCTACATTTGCAATAACCATAAGCGGTAATCAGGAGGAGGGTAAGACTCCGCATATTATCATTGATGACAAAGGAAAAGCCAAAGGTGCCGGAGCTGATATGCTTTATTGCACCGATAAAACATATATCAATGAGAGATTCAAGGATATCGTTGATTTCTCTAAACAGTATGGTGAAGCTATTATGGCTCAGGAGATAGGCTGTGACCCTGCGATACCTAATCAGGTTGTTCTTGATTATAATAATGCGTTGTTGTTGGCGTTTAAGGACCTGAATATTCCTTGGGCTTTCTGGTGTAATTCATTTGGAATATGGATTGGTAAGAACCAGGAGAAGATGGCTGCAATCAATAAGGTTCCGTCATGGCAGTTAAGACCTGGTGTTGAATATAAAGACCTCGGTAACGGATGGTATGAATATACCGCGCTTGCGGAATTACTGAAGAATGGACCAACAGAAGATAGTTCAACACCAGAAGATAATACAACTGAAGTAACGCCAACTGAATCTATCTTGGACAAGTATACAAGCCCAGACAAGCTTGCACAGCCGAGACTTTCGACTATTGCTGCATTTGACAAGACTGTTGTGGAAGAGAAAGCGGAAGATTGGGTGCTTGAGACAGTAAGTGCTGTAAAGGCAAATGTTGAATTTAAGGCGCTAAATATTGACGGAATTCATATCTACGACTTAAATGTTGCCGACGGCAAGAAGAAACCGCTTCTTATATTACTTCATGGTGGTGGTGGAAGCCGAAAAGACATGTATAAAGGACCTGGCCCTGGAGATTTCTTACCTGCTCATGAGGCAATGAGTGGTTTTAGAGTTGTAACAGTTGATGCGGCAGGATGCGGAGATAGTCAGGTTGGACCGATTGATGCGCTTGCTAGTTTTGCCGAGACTGTAGGATATATTGATACGATTATCGAGTATTACAATACGCTTGATGATGTTGATGCGTATAGTTTTGCACTTAAGGGATGCTCTATGGGCGGTAATACTGCATTTGCCTATGTTGCGCACGGTAAATATCGTCCTAAAATGATTGTTACAGAGGCGGGGATACCGGGATTTTATGATCTCGCTGATGGACCACTATATGATTGCTTTGATCATGGTAAGAGTGGTCAGCCTACAGTTATGTCCAAGGAAGATATTCAAGAGTTTGCAAGAAGATATTCGCCTATTAATTGGCCTGAGAAGTTTAAAGATGTGTATGTTGTTGCGGGTAATTACTTAGGTGATCCTGTCGAGCCTTCAGCTACGGTTAAGGAGCTTGAGCAGATTCTTAACAACCTTGGATACACCAATCATACCTTTGTGTATGAAGAAGGCGATATTCATGGAAGACCACCAAAACTCGACGAATATGACGGCAAGCTTTTACATGAGATAATGCTAGGTAACTAGTAGGGTGAGGAGGATGAGTATGAGATTTGGCAAGAGATTAGTAGCTTTATTTATGGTATTTACATTTGCATTTGCCAATTTAGGTGTGGCAAATGTAAGCGCTGCGAAGAAACCTAAACTAAGTAAAACTAGTGTAAGTATTAACGTTGGCGCTTTGGTTAAGCTTAAGGTTAAAAACGGCAAGGGGACATGGAAGTGGTCAACATCCAACAAGAAGGTTGCTACTGTTAAGAAGGGCAAGGTTACAGGTGTTGAGGAAGGTACGGCTGTTATAACTGCTAAGAAAGGTAAGACTAAGCTTACTTGTAAGGTTAAGGTTATCAGTGATACCGAGATAAATACATCAGAAGAAACTACAGAAAGTACACAAAATAAACCTACTACGGAAGCTAGTTCTACTACGGAAGATAAGAACATCATCAAATCCGATTCAATTAAGAAAGTTGATGCGACTACATTTGACAATAAGGTAAAAGAAATAGATGCCGTAATCGATAAAGTTAAGAATAGTAAAGTAACGATTACAAAATCTGATACTTTTATTCAAGGTGAAACATATACGAAAACGGCTTATTATTTATCTGAAAATGGTGATGATTACAATGATGGTATGAGTGAAGCATCCGCTTGGAAGACTATAGACAGATTAAATAAAGCAAATTTATCGTATGGGGATGCGGTATTCTTTCATAGAGGAGATACGTTTAGAGGAAGTATTACATGTTCTGCCGGTGTTACATATGCAGCTTACGGTGATGGTCCTAAACCAGTTATTACAGGTTCTCCTGAAAATGCAGGAGATGCTTCCAAATGGAAGCTGTACGGTTCAACCGCTGATGGTGGTAAGGTTTGGGAGTATTATAAGGATATTACCGACTGTGGTAATATTTACTTTGATAATGAGCCGGCTGTAAATCACAGGATAGCGCCTAGCAGAAAAGACGGCAAGTTTATTGATGATTCGGGAAATGAATTTGATGTTTTAAAGGGATTGAATGAAGACTTGATGTTTGTATCATTTGCAGATTCTAAATTGCCTTTTGATATGACCGGTTTTGTAGATGTTGAATCTCAAGGTGAGCGTAGTGTTGGCAAGCTTTATTTACGATGCGATAAAGGTAATCCGGGAGATACATTTAAAAGTATTGAGTTTGGAACTTTGCCTAAGGGATTTGGTGCTATTTTTAAAATTGATGATGGTGTTAAGTACAGCAGTATAATAGATCTTAACTTAAAGTACTCCTGTACGTGCGGAGTTATGACTTGTAGTTCAGAGAATTATCTCGTCAAGAATTGTGAGATATCATGTATAGGTGGGTATGTAATCAATTATAAGAACGGAGTTCCGGAAAGATGCGGAGATGGAATGTGTTTGTCTGGAGGTAATTGCACGATTGATTCCAACTATATCCATGATTGTTGCGATAGCGGTATCACGATAGAATGCGGATATAGTAATGATTTTAGGACGTTTAACAATTATCGTATAATTAATAATGCTATTATGCCAGGGGCCGGTAATAATATTCATTTTGCTATATTCAACCAGGATCTTGATAATCCGATTTTATTCAGCAATATTGAAATTGCTCATAATTATTTGTATATGAGTAATAACAGCTGGGCATTTCCGTTTAGAGGGGTAGATTATGGTAACGGAATTAAAGGTGGCTCATGTTTAGGTTTAGGAGAGGGAGAACTAGCTTTTTATACAGAGAGACTAAGTATTCACGATAATGTTATATACAGTGAAAATAGCGGAGCTATTGAAGGATGGTTATATAAAAACATATATAGCATTTTCAAGAATAATACTATTCTTTTTAGTGATCCTAAATATCCAGTAGCAATCCTAAGAACTAATAATGAATATATGGATTGGTATAGACTTAATGGACAAGATCTTGACGGTGTGAAGTTTTTAAATGAAACGATTGGAAGCGATAATACTTTTGTTGTGAAGTCAAAATAGATTGTAGGGACGAATTCCCTCTTGACTAGAAACTAAAAAGCAAGTACAATCTCTTATTGAGATATTTAATAAGAATGGAGTTTTGTTATGAGTACTTTTACAATGCTTTTATCAACAGGAGCTAAGGCACCAAGTGCAGGTTCTACCGTTGGTATGATTATCTTTTATGTAGTTATCATTATTGGTATGTTATATTTAATGGTTATCAGACCTTCTAAGAATCAGCAGAAGTCACTTAACGAGATTACATCAAGTCTTGAGGCAGGAGATTCTGTTCTCACAGCTTCAGGTTTTTATGGTGTTGTTGTTGATGTTAATGATGAAGTGGTTGTTGTTGAGTTCGGAAGCAACAAGAATTGCCGTATTCCTATGAAGAAAGCGGCTATACAGGCTGTTGAGAAGCCTGATGGTACTACTATTTCAATGGATAAATAATTGTTAGGGCGTTGGTGTAACCGACGCTCTTTTTTAGGAGGTATTGACATGAAGCATATTATTTCCTGTGAGCAATTTGATGCAGATTGGTTAGAGAGACTGTTTAATCTCGCGGATGACATGATGGAGCATCCGGAGAATTACACCCAGAGTCTCAGACATAAGGTTATTGCAACGATGTTCTTTGAGCCAAGTACAAGAACAAGATTGTCATTTGAAGCTGCAATTATGCGTCTTGGCGCACGTAATATCTCTACAGAAAATGCGAGAGAGGCGTCATCTGCTACTAAAGGTGAGACATTAGAGGATACAATCCGAGTTGTGGCAGGCTACACAGACGGAATAGTAATGAGACATTTTGACAAAGACGCGGCGTTAAGGGCAGCCCAGGTGTCATCCGTTCCTATATTTAATGCAGGTTCGGGTTCCGGTGCCCACCCTACTCAGGCTCTTTTAGATATGTATACCATTCACAAATGTAACAAGAGCTTTAATCACTTGAGTGTTGCTGTTGTCGGAGACCTTCTTTTTGGAAGAACAGTTCATTCACTCATAAAGCTTTTGGCAGTATATGATCACGTTATCATTTACGGATTGTCAAGCAGGCATTTTGCACTCCCTAAGGAGTATGTTGACTACTTAAAGATTCATAACGCTACATATATTCCTTGCGAGAGTTTTGACGAGTTGCCTGAGAATATAGATGTAATCTATAACACAAGGACGCAGCTTGAGAGATTTACGGAGAGTGATCTTGCACCGAAGGAATTCATTGTCAACAAGAAGGTGCTTAACAGATTTAGTGATGAGACTATTCTTCTTCACCCGCTTCCTCGTAACGCCGAGATATCGCCTGATGTGGACGACGATCCTAGAGCGATGTACTTTAAGCAGGCTCATTACGGTATGTGGGTAAGAATGGCACTTTTGCACGATACAATACTGAATCAATAATTATTTTTGTCAGTATAACTGATAATCGTGTGAAGATAAAAAAAACTCTTTTAATTAGAAAATGATTGTGTTATAATGTTATCGTTTATGGTGCAGAGATAGCCTCAAAAGGGCGTATTTATGCGCAATTTAAGTACATAAGGAGGTTCTTTCTATGAAGCGTATTAAGACTTTAACAGGTAAGACTTTTAAGGAGACAGCTGCTAAAGGTGGTTGTGGTGAGTGCCAGACTTCATGTCAGTCAGCATGCAAGACTTCTTGTACAGTAGGTAATCAGACCTGTGAGAGCCAGAAGTAATTGATTGATTTGGTTATAGTAATGCTTGATGAAAGGCTATTTTGATAATAGCCTTTTTGTCTTGCGATTATAATATTTTGAATGGAGTATTCTAATGATACATCAATACCGAAGCAATGGGTATAATATTGTAATGGATGTTTGTAGTGGTGCGGTCCATGTTGTTGATGATGTCACATACGATTTGATTGAAGAGTATGCCAAGGTATATGAAGCAATCAATCCGGACGATGAGAAGAAACAGCGTGACTTAACCAAAGAAGAGGTTGATGGTATTGTATCGAAACTCTCTTCTAAATATAGTACTGATGACTTAAAGGAATCATTAGAGGAGATTGAGGAGCTTATTTCAGACGGAATGCTTTTTGCACCGGATGAGTATCGCAACATAATCTTCGAATTTAAGAAGAGAAAGACTATTGTCAAGGCTCTGTGCCTTAACATTTCTCATGATTGTAATCTTGCCTGTCGATATTGTTTTGCATCAGAAGGTGAGTACAACGGTGAACGTGGTCTTATGAGTCTTGAGGTCGGTAAGGCGGCACTTGATTTCCTTGTTGCCAATTCCGGTTCGAGACGCAATCTTGAAGTTGATTTCTTCGGCGGTGAGCCGCTTATGAATTGGGATGTCATCAAGCAGGTTGTAGAATACGGAAGGTCTTTAGAGAAGACTCACGACAAGCAGTTTAGATTTACACTTACAACTAACGGTGTTCTTCTTAACGATGAGATTATGGAATTCGCTAACCGAGAGTTTGTCAATGTGGTTATGAGTATTGACGGACGTAAGGAAGTCAATGACCATATGAGACCTTTTAGAGGCGGACAGGGAAGTTACGATATGATTCTTCCTAAGTTTGAGAAGTTTGCCGAGAGTCGTAATCAAGACAAGTACTATGTCAGAGGTACATTTACACATAACAATCTTGATTTCTCGGAGGATGTCCTTCATTTGGCTGACTTGGGATTCAAGCAGATATCTGTTGAGCCTGTTGTCGGAGGGCCTGAGGATCAGTATTCTATTAAAGAAGAAGATCTCCCTAAGCTTTTAGAACAATATGATATATTGGCTAAGGAGATGGTTAAGCGTCATAAAGAAGGAAGGGGATTCAACTTCTTTCATTTTATGATAGATTTAAATCAGGGACCATGTGTTGTCAAGCGATTAGCCGGATGCGGTGTGGGAACTGAATACTTGGCGGTAACGCCATGGGGTGACTTATATCCCTGTCACCAGTTCGTCGGTAATGAAGATTTCGCTATAGGTAATGTCTTTGATGGCGTGACCAATACAGAACTTCGTGACGAATTTAAGCTATGCAATGTATATGCAAGGGATAAATGCAAGAATTGTTTCGCGAGATTCTATTGTAGTGGTGGCTGTTCAGCCAACTCATACAAGTTCCATGATACTATCACGGATGTTTATGAGGTTGGATGTGAGCTCGAGCGCAAGAGAGTCGAGTGTGCAATTATGATAAAAGCCGCAATGGCAGAAGAAAAGGAGAATTAGCAATGAAGAATCAGAAGAGCAAGGGCATATTGATTATATTTGCCTTCATTTGCCTTTTCGCTGTATCAGCTTACACTGTATTCTACGGTTTAGGCGCTCAGCATAAGGGTAAAGCTTCACACATTCGTTTAGGTCTTGATTTGGCCGGTGGTGTAAGTATCACATATCAGATCAAGGACAGCAACGTATCAGAGACAGAGATTAACGATACCATCCAGAAGATCCAACAGCGTGTAGAGCAGTATAGTACTGAGTCTAACGTATATAAGGTTGGAGCTAACCGTATCCAGGTTGAGATTCCGGGTGAGACAGATGCCAACAAAGTGTTAGAGGAACTTGGTAAGCCTGGTTCTCTTTCATTTACAAGAGATGTATCTGGTGAGGCAGTTATCTGTACAGGTTCAGATATTAAGGCAGCAGAGGGTAACTCTATTACTGATTCTACAACCGGAACCAGAGAGTATGTTGTTCAGCTTGAGTTCACCGATGAGGGAACCAAGAAGTTCGGCGATGCTACCTCTGAGATGGTTGGACAGCCTATTTATATATTCTACGATGGAGCAATTATCAGCGCTCCTAACGTTAAGGAAGCTATTACAAGTGGTCAGTGCCAGATTGATGGTATGGAGAGCTTAGATGCTGCTAATGAGCTTGCTACTTACATCCGTATCGGTGCACTTCCTGTTGAGCTTGAGGAGTTGTCTTCACAGGTTGTTGCTGCTCAGCTTGGTTCTGAGGCAGTATCAAGTTCTGTTAAGGCAGGTGCTATCGGTCTTGGTATCGTATGTGTATTCATGGTTATTATCTACTTATGGCCAGGTTTCGTAGCAGCTCTTGCACTTTTAGGATACATTTTACTTACGCTTTTAGCTCTTAACGGATTTAATGTAACATTGACATTACCTGGTATCGCCGGTGTTATCCTTGGTATAGGTATGGCGGTTGATGCAAATGTCATCATCTTCACACGTATAAGAGAAGAGATCAGAGACGGTAAGAGCGTTAAGACAGCTCTTAATGCCGGTTTCCATAAAGCGCTTTCAGCTATTATTGACGGTAACGTAACAACCCTTATTGCAGCAGTAGTGCTCTACTTCATGGGTTCAGGTACTATCAAAGGTTTTGCAACAACATTGATGCTTTCTATCATCCTTTCAATGGTATCTGCTATCTTCGTTACAAGATACTTACTTGAGTCATTCTACTCACTTGGAGTTCAGAAGGCTGGTATCTACGGTAAAGCTAAACCTACCAAGGTTACAAGATATACCAAGTTCAGCCCATATTGCATGATTATATCAGCGATCCTTATAATCATCGGTCTTGTAATGCTTCCTGTTAACAAGAATAACAGAGGTTCAATACTTGATTTCGATCTTGATTTCGTTGGTGGTACATCTATTACTCTTACATTAGAGGACAACATGACACTTCAAGAGGCTGAGAAAGTTATTAAGCCTGTAGTTGTTAAGGCTGCTAAGCTTGACGCTGCAACAGTTCAGATGCAGGAAGTTAAGACAGCTAACCAGATAGTAGTTAAGACAGTTGAGTTAACTGTTGATCAGCGTGACGCTGTTCAGACTGCTTTAGAGGAGGACAAGGATATTAAGCTTGCAACCACTATAGAGTCTGAGAATATCTCAGCTACTATTTCAAACGAGATGCGTAGAGATGCGGTTATTGCCGTTATCGTAGCTATCATTTTGATGCTCCTTTATATCGCACTTCGATTCTCAGATTGGAAGTTCGGTATTGCTGCTATAATTGCACTTGCACATGACGTATTGATCGTATTTGCATTATATTCTGTATTCCATTTAACTGTTGGTGGTACATTTATCGCATGTATGCTTACTATAGTCGGTTACTCAATCAACGCGACTATTATTATATTCGACCGTGTTCGTGAGAACTTAAGAAGCATGAGCATTGCTAAGGATGGTCTTGATATGATCGTTGATACATCTGTATCTCAGACATTTACACGTTCTATCAATACATCACTTACCACATTTGCAATGGTATTGATGCTTTACATCCTTGGTGCTAACTCACTTCACGAGTTCGCGCTTGCACTTATGACAGGTATTGTCTGTGGTGCTTATTCATCAATCTGCATTACAGCACCTTTATGGTACCTCTTCAAGAAGGGTGGTATTAAGAAGGCTGAGGAAGCTGCTGCGGCAAGAGCACAGCAGAAGGCTGCTGCAAGAGAGAAAGCTTTAGAGTCACAGGCTAAGAAGTCAGAGGCTAAGGCATCTAGCAACACATCTTCCAACAAACCTAAGTCATCAACACCTAAGAAGAAGGGCAAGAAGAAAAAGAAAAGATAATAAATGATATTAAACCTCCGGTTTATAGCCGGAGGTTTTTTAACTTGAAAGGCAGAATATATGAGAACTTTATGGAACCTTAAGAAACAGAGCGATATAACGGACGCTGAATTAAAGAGGATTTCTGATGAGTGCGAGATAAGTTTATCATTTGCAAAGATACTGGCTAATAGAGGTTATACCACTAAGGATGAGATAGACAGGTATCTTTTTAAGGACAAGAGTTTTGTCGGGTACGATGGGGAGCTTATGCTTGACATGAGTAAGGCAGCGGATGTTATGTGTAAGGCTTTAAATGATGGCAAACACATTAGAATCGTGTCGGACTATGATGTTGACGGAGTCACGAGTAACTACATACTTCTAAAAGGCTTAGAGAGGTGCAAAGAGGCGCTTAAGAGTGCGTCAGTAATTGACTATGTGATACCTCACAGAATTCATGATGGATACGGAATTAACGAGAATATCGTAAGGAAGGCGCATGAAGACAAGGTTGAGCTTATAATCACCTGTGACAACGGAATAGTTGCTAACGACTCAGCTAAGCTTGCGCACGAGTTTGGGATAGACTATGTTGTTACAGACCACCACGAGCCTAAAGAGGAGCTCCCTATGGCGCTCGCTGTTGTTGACCCTCACAGAGAAGGAGACCCTTATCCTTTTAAGGATATATGTGGTGCGGTTGTTGCCTATAAGCTCGTAGAGCAGATGTATAAGCGTGCAAATGTTGACAGGAACTACCTTACAGAACTCTTTGTATATGCGGCACTCGGAACCGTCTGTGATGTTATGCCGCTTATCGATGAGAACAGATACATTGTAAAGCGCGGGCTCATTCATTTGCGTAATCTGATGAGGACAGGCAAGCTAGAGGTTGGCTTATGTGCGCTTATTAAAGCTCTTAACCTTGAAGTTAAGGACATAGACTGCTATGCCTTTGGATTTAGAATAGGACCGTCGATCAATGCGGCAGGAAGATTAACCTCCGCCAGATGGGCGCTGAAATTGCTTAGAGAGCGGTCTGCCTCTAAGGCGGACAGGCTCGCTAAGAGGATAGTTGAGCTTAATGAGATCAGAAAGACGATGACTGAGGAATCGGTCAAAGAGGCTATGCACGAGTCTTATAAGTACCCTGACGATAAGGTTTTGGTGCTCTACCTAAAGAAATGCCATGAGAGTGTTGCAGGCATTGTTGCCGGAAGGATAAGGGAGGCTACCTGTAAGCCGACGCTTATTGTGACCGGCTCTAAGGAAGTGGGCGTACTAAAGGGTTCTGCCCGTTCGATTGAGAGTTATGACATGTTTAAGTCGCTTCATGAGTTTGAAGAGCTTTTTGTTAAGTTTGGAGGGCACCCGATGGCGGCCGGATTCTCGATAAAAGAAGAGAATCTAGAGGCGTTAAGAATTGGACTTAACGAGAAGACTGATCTTACCGAAGAGGATTTCGCCGCAAGGTTAGACATAGATATGGTTTTAGAACTTGATTTGGTGGATTACAGGCTTATCAGCGAGATAGAACTTATGGAGCCTACGGGAACGTCTAACGAGAGGCCTATATTCAAAGCCGAGGAGGTTAAACTTGTCGGAGGCAGAATTCTTGGCAAAAACCACAATTTCATCAAGATGAATCTTTTGTCAAATGACACTTATAAGGCAGAGGGAGTAAGGTTTATGGAGCCTCCCGAGAGTTTCTTTGAAGAACTTAAGGCTTCACTTGGGGATGACTGCTATGAGAGATTTGACAGAGGAGAGCGGTTTGATGAGCCCGTAAATATAGTCTATAAGCCTAAGGTTAATGAGTTTATGGGTACTAAGACTATTCAGGCGGATATGTGTGCAATTAGGGGCGCTAACATTTGAATTACTTATTGAAAAACCCTCATATTGTGATAAAATAGTGTAATAGATATTTTTTTGAAAGGACTTAACGTTATGAGTAAGGTAGAAGATTATGTACGCACTATCCCGGATTTTCCTGAACCGGGTATAATGTTTAGAGATGTAACTACAGTTTTGCAGGATGCTGACGGACTTAAGCTTGCTATAGACGAGATGATTAAGCTTCTTGACGGAGTTGATTTTGATGTTATAGCAGGTGCAGAGTCAAGAGGTTTCATTTTCGGAACTCCTATGGCATATGCACTTAACAAGCCATTCGTATTGATTAGAAAGAAGGGCAAGCTTCCAAGTAAGACTGTTTCTAAGAAGTATTCATTAGAGTACGGTGAGGCTGAGATTGAGATGCACGCTGACTCTATAAAGCCTGGACAGAAGGTGGTTTTAGTTGACGATCTTATTGCTACAGGTGGAACAATAGCAGCCGCTGCCTCACTTGTTGAGGAGCTCGGCGGAGAGGTTGTCAAGGTAGTATTCCTTATGGAGCTTATGGGACTTAAGGGTAGAGATAAGCTTAAAGGTTATGATGTAGCTTCAGTTATTCAGTATCCTGGAGCTTGATGAAGAATTATAATTAGGATGGAGGTGAGATTATGGCAGAACCGGGTATAATTAATGCCAACAAGGAATTTGAACGTGACTCGAGACATATTGAGATGGATATATCAACGCCTGAGGACTTCACGGATCCTGACATTTTATACGAAAGACTTGTCAAATGCGTCCTAAGATACCATCCTAACACAGATATAAGTATGATAGAGAAGGCATATCATATTGCCAAGAAGGCGCACGAGGGTCAGCTTCGTAAGTCGGGTGAGCCTTATATCTCACATCCTGTATGTGTAGCAATTATACTTGCCGAGTTAGAGCTTGATAAGGAGTCAATTGTTGCAGGTATCCTTCATGATGTCGTAGAAGATACGGTTATGACAAGGGAAGAACTTGCAGAGGAGTTCAACGAAGAGATTGCTCTTTTGGTTGACGGTGTTACTAAGCTTACTCAGTTAGATATTTCCACAGACAAGGTTGAAGTTCAGGCGGAGAACCTTCGTAAGATGTTCCTTGCTATGGCTAAGGATATAAGGGTTATCCTTATTAAGCTTGCGGACAGACTCCACAACTTAAGAACACTTCAGTACATGAAGCCACATAAGCAGATAGAGAAGTCAAGAGAGACTCTTGATATCTATTCTCCAATCGCTCACAGGCTCGGTATTTCCAGGGTTAAGATTGAGCTCGATGATCTTGCACTTAAGTATTTAGAGCCTGATGTCTATGATTTCTTAGAGCAGGGTATTGCTCTTAGAAAGGCTGACAGACAGGATTTTATTAACTCTATAGTAGAAGAAGTCGGCGAGCATATGAAGAGTTCCGGTATAGATGCTGAGGTAGACGGAAGAGTTAAGCATTACCTCAGCATTTACAAGAAGATGAAGAACCAGAACAAGACTCTTGATCAGATATACGATCTTTTCGCAGTCAGAATCAAGGTAGATACAGTTAAGGATTGCTATGCTGCGCTCGGTATCATTCATGAGATGTATACTCCGATTCCGGGTAGATTTAAGGATTATATTGCAATGCCTAAGCCTAATATGTATCAGTCGCTGCATACTACGCTTATAGGACATAATGGAACTCCGTTTGAGATTCAGATTAGAACATATGAGATGCACAGGGTTGCTGAATACGGTATCGCAGCCCATTGGAAGTACAAGGAGAACTTATCCGGAAGTGACAAGGATCAGGAGGAGGCTAAGCTTTCATGGCTCAGACAGATTCTTGAGTGGCAGAAAGATTCGGAAGACAATGAAGAATTCATGGATATCGTCAAGTCTGATCTCAATCTTTTCGCAGAGCAGGTGTATTGTTTCACGCCTTCCGGTGATGTTAAGAGTCTTCCTAACGGTTCGACGCCTATAGATTTCGCTTATGCTATTCATTCTGCCGTCGGTAATCAGATGGTCGGCGCTAGGGTGAACGGCCAGCAGGCAACTATTGATCATAAGTTACAGAACGGTGACAGAGTAGAGATTATCACCTCTGCCAACTCGACAGGACCAAGCAGGGATTGGCTTAAGATATGCGCCAGCACTCAGGCTAAGAATAAGATTAATCAATGGTTTAAGCACGAATATAAAGAAGAGAATATCATTCACGGTAAGGAGCTTCTTAACGATTACTGCAAGAGCAAGAATATTGATTTCTCTAAATATTCCGCTGCCAAGTACAAGGAGAAGGTACAGCTTAAGTACGGTTTTAGAGATTGGGATTCGGTTCTTGCTGCCATAGGCCACGGTGGTCTTAAGGAAGGCCAGGTTGTCACCAAGATGGTTGATGAGTACGAGAAGGACCATCCGACGTTATTAAGCAACGAAGAGATTATCGAAGATATCGAGAGCAATGCTGAACTTAGACATCATTTTAAGAAGAATGCCTCTAAGAACGGTATCGTAGTTCACGGACTACACGATGTGAGTGTCCGTTTCAGCAAATGCTGTAGCCCTGTTCCGGGCGACGAGATTGTCGGATACATCACGAGAGGCCGAGGCATCTCTGTTCACAGAACAGACTGTGTCAATCTTCAATCTATGGATGAAGAGGATAGAGGCAGACTTATCGACGCTGAGTGGGATAAGAGAGAGCAGGATCAGAGCGGAGAGAAGTTCGAGACGGAGATTAAGATATTTGCGTACAATCAGAAGAATATGCTTATGGAGATCACCAAACTCTTCTCTGAGGAGAATGTCAATCTTGTCGCTCTTAACGCGAGAGCGGGCAAGCAAGGCAAGGCGACATATGTTATTGCCTTTGAGACGAGCGGAACTGAGGAGCTTAACAGGATATCCAATAAGCTTAGAGGTATTGAGGGTGTTATAGATATAGAGAGGACATCAGGCTGATTTA
This sequence comes from Lachnospiraceae bacterium NC2004, assembly GCA_000621905.1. Classification (GTDB taxonomy): domain Bacteria; phylum Bacillota; class Clostridia; order Lachnospirales; family Lachnospiraceae; genus NC2004. Next base: position 143,309 of record JHXB01000006.1, on the reverse strand, counting down.
AGGAGGTATTATATGAGATCGCACATGATGCTTCAGACAGAGCAGGTTGGAGATATGGCAGTCAACTGCTACATTTTCTGTAATAAGGACACCAAGAAATGTATTATATTTGATCCTGGTGCTGAGGGTAATCTCATAAGAGGCGTGATAGATGCCAATGGAATGACACCTGAGGCTATATTGCTTACTCATGGACACTTTGATCATATCGGAGCTATAGATACCTTGAAGGGATTTTATCCCAATATTGAGGTGTATGCAGGGTATGAAGAGAGGATGTGCTTAAGTGATATTGATGTCAACTTGAGCGGCATGTTCGGACGTCCTTGTACAGTTAATGCCGATCATTATTTTGAAGACCAGGAGAGGTTTGAGATGATAGGCGCTCATTTCAAATGCATATTCACGCCGGGACACACTAAGGGTTCTGTGTGCTTTTATGCGATTGAGGATGAGTTTTTGATTTCGGGAGATACGTTATTTGCGGGTAGTGTCGGAAGGACAGATTTTCCGGGCGGAGATTCTAAGGAACTTCTAACATCGATTAGGCAGAGGTTAGATCCTATTCCTGACTATATTAGAGTGTACCCGGGACACGGTCCTGCTACTACTATGGAGATTGAGAGGGCTGAGAATCCTTTCATGTAGGATATATGATTTTATTAGAACAGAATGTTAATGATTACGACTATGATATAAGGACGCTTATTCAAGCGTTCTTTGATAATGAGAAGGTTGTATTAGAGGGAGAACATAGACTTAAGGTTAAGCTTACAGTGTCTGCTGATGGGCCACATCATATAAGCTTAAATGACGATAAAGGCAATGAGATTATCGCTAAAGAGTTCTATGGCAGTCACGAGAATAAGGGACTGAGGGATGAGGTCAAGAGACAGCTTTATGACATTTTCTCTCTGTATCACAACCGCAAGCTCCCGTGGGGAGCGCTTACCGGGATAAGGCCGGTACATATTGTTAATGACCTTGTGGATTCAGGTCTTAGTTATGATGAGTGTATAGATACATTTGTCAATGATTACAGAGTGAGTCACAAGAAGGCAAAGTTAAGCGTAGATGTTGCTGATGTAGAGAGACGGGTGCTTGGTGATATCGATTATAAGGATGCCTATAGTCTTTATATCGGAATTCCATTTTGCCCTACTACTTGTCTTTACTGTAGTTTTGCTTCATATCCCATCAAGAGATTTAACAGTCTTGTGGAGCCGTATCTTAACGCGCTATTTAAAGAGATAGATTATGTTGCTTCGCTCATGAAGGACAAGAAACTCACGAGTATCTATATCGGTGGTGGAACGCCGACAGCGATAAGTGATGTTCAGATTGCGAGGCTTATTGATAAGGTTAAGTCGTCATTTGATGTGGATGGCACTTTAGAATTTACTGTTGAGGCTGGAAGACCTGACAGTATAACTATTGACAAGCTTAAGGCGATTTATGACAGAGGGGTGACGAGGATTAGCATCAACCCTCAGACCATGCAGGATAAGACTTTAAAGCTTATTGGAAGACAGCATACGGTCGAAGATTTTGTAAATGCGTACAATCTCGCAAGAGAGGTTGGTTTTGACGATATTAACACCGATCTCATTATGGGATTGCCGGATGAGACGATAGATGATGTTGAGGATACGCTTAAGAGGATCAGCAAGCTTAAGCCTGATAATCTTACAATTCACTCCCTTGCAATTAAGAGGGCGGCCAACCTTAACATTGAGATGGAACAGTACAAGAGCCATGATATGGGCGCGACAGAAGAGATGCTTGACGCGGCTTATCAGACAGCGGCTGATATGAACCTTGTGCCATATTATCTTTACAGGCAGAAGAATATCCCCGGTAACTTTGAGAATGTCGGTTTCGCAAGAGTGGGTACAGAGGGATTGTATAACATTCTTATGATGGAGGAGAAGCAGACGGTTCTCGCTTTGGGTGCCGGTACGGTTAGTAAGAGAGTATATAAAGAAGGCGGAAGAATAGAGCGTATTGACAATGTTAAAGCGCTAGACCAATACATTTCCAGAATAGATGAGATGATTGAGAGGAAGCGCAAGCTATTGGAAGGTGATTAGATGCCTAATCAGAGAAATGCAATCAGAAAGCTTGAGAGAACTGAATATCAGGATGAGACATTTGCATCACATATGAATTCGCTTGGTACGATGATTGCTCCGCCGGACGATGGCGGAGTACACAAGCCTTTATCAAGGGATGATATAGATAAGGCGGTGCTTAGCGGTCATATCGAAGATAAGGAAGAGATTGATTACTGGTACGATACGGTAGGTGATGACCTTAACTTGAGTAATTTCTTAGGCAAGGATTTCCTTATTGAGTTGACGCATGGAATGGTAGTCAGCAATGTAGCTGTTTTGGTTGCGAGAGAACTTAATCTTGACAATGATACCTGTGATAAGGTAGCATTAGGCGGTATGGTTCATGACATTGGTAAGCTCAAAATCAACTCTTATGTAGATTATGAGCAGAAACACTCAATGCGTATTGATCAGATGCGATATGTGAGGACTCATCCAACCTTGGGTTACGCCGCATTGACGGAGATGGGATTTGATAAAGATGTCTGCGAAGCGGTGCTTTATCACCATGAGAATTACGACGGAACAGGATATCCGTCCAATCTGTCAGGCGAGGACATACCTCTTATGGCAAGGATATTAAGGGTCAGCGATGTGTTTTCGGCGCTCATATCGGATCGTTCATACAGAGAAGCATTTGACATTGATTCAGCCGTTGAGCTTATGATCGATGAGGTAAGACATTTTGATATGCGAGTATTTCTCGCGTTTCAGAGGGTAATTCAGTCTAATGAGCTTATCCTTGCTCTCGGTAATCTTTCAAGATTTACCAACAAGGAGTTTAGGGTTGAATTTAACCATGTTCAGCATGCATTTCAATCGTTGGAAGACGATTAATATATATAACAATCAGGAGGATTAACTATTATGGCAGAGTCCATGAAAGGCTTAACAAGAAGCTTTAGATGTACAGAAATCAGTAAGGAGAATGTAGGCAGTGAGGTAACTGTTATGGGATGGGTTCAGAAGTCCCGTAACACAGGTGGCCTTATATTTGTAGATTTGAGAGATAGAAGCGGTATCTTGCAGATTGCCTTCAACGAAGAGAAAGTTAGCAAAGAGGTATTTGACAAGGCGTATCGTATCAGAAATGAGTTCGTAATCGCAGTTGTCGGTACTGTTGCTTTAAGAGAAGGCGGAGTTAACAAGAACCTTAAGACCGGAGATATCGAGATTATTGCCTCAGACTTAAGAATTCTTTCTGAATCTGACACACCTCCATTTCCGATTGAGGCGGACTCCAAGACCAAAGAGGATCTTAGACTTAAGTACAGATATCTTGATCTTAGACGCCCTGATATCCAGAGCAACCTGATTATGAGAAGTAAGGTTGCAACTTTAGTCAGACAGTTCTTGGCTGATGAGGGATTCTTAGAGATTGAGACCCCTATTCTTTGTAAATCAACACCTGAGGGAGCAAGAGATTACCTTGTGCCTAGCCGTGTGCATCCGGGCAATTTCTATGCGCTCCCACAGTCTCCACAGATATTTAAGCAGCTTTTAATGTGCTCAGGTTATGACAGATATTTCCAGATTGCAAAGTGCTTCAGAGATGAGGATCTTCGTGCGGACAGACAGCCTGAGTTTACACAGATCGACATGGAGCTTTCATTTGTCGATGTAGAAGATGTAATTGATGTTAATGAGCGTCTTCTTGCTAAGGTGTTTAAAGAGATATTGGATATTGATGTTCAGCTTCCTATCGAGCGTATGACTTGGATTGATGCTATGAACCGCTACGGTTCAGACAAGCCTGACACTCGTTTTGGTATGGAACTCGTTGATGTTTCTGATGTTGTTAAGGATTGCGGTTTTGGTGTCTTTGCAAATGCAGTCAAGGACGGCGGTTCTGTAAGAGGTATTACCGTTAAGGGACAGGCTACAATGCCTCGTAAGAAGATTGACTCACTTGTTGATTTCTCTAAGGACTATGGCGCTAAGGGTGTTGCCTACATTTGCATAAATGAAGATGGAACATATAAGTCATCATTTGCCAAATTCATGTCAGATGATGAGATGAGCGCGTTAGTAAACGCAATGAGCGGCGAGAAGGGAGATTTACTTCTCTTTGTTGCTGATAAGAATAAAGTTGTATGGGATTCTTTGGGAGCTTTAAGATGTGAGCTTGCTAAGAGATTAGAGCTTATTGATGAAGATAAGTTCAACTTCCTTTGGGTAACCGAGTTCCCTATGTTTGAGTATTCAGAGGAGCAGGGAAGATACCTTGCTATGCACCATCCGTTTACAATGCCTATGGATGAGGATCTTGAGCTTCTCGATACAGACGAGCCTTGGGCTGCAAGAGCTAAGGCTTACGATATCGTGCTTAACGGTAATGAGATTGGCGGAGGTTCTGTCCGTATCTCAATGAACGATGTTCAGGAGAAGATGTTTAAGGCTCTTGGCTTTACTATGGATGAGGCTTACGACAGATTTGGATTCCTGCTTAACGCATTTAAGTACGGTGTTCCACCACACGCAGGACTTGCGTATGGATTTGACAGATTGATTATGCTTATGACCAAGTCTGAGAGTATCAGAGAGGTTATAGCATTCCCTAAGGTTAAGGATGCGTCAGACCTTATGAGTGAGGCACCTAATCTTGTTGACGATAAACAGCTTGAGGAGCTTTCAATCAAGCCGACTCAGATTGAGACTAAGGCGGCTGAGGAAGAGTGACAATAGGAGGCTTATATGGAGCTTACGCTTGATGAAATATCGGCGCTTGGAAGCGTTGATGTTGTTATCCCGACATACAAGCCGGGCATTAAGTTTACAAAACTTATAGATCATCTTCATCGCCAGACTGTCGCTGTAAGACATATATATGTCATCAATACGGAAGAAGAGTATTACAATGTAAGTGCTACCGACAAGTATGATGATGTTGTTGTCACGCATATTACGAAGGCGGAATTTGACCATGGCGGTACAAGAAATATGGGAGCCAAGATGTCGGATGCAGACTTTGTTCTCTTTATGACAGACGATGCAATTCCTAAGAATCCGCATCTCGTGGCTGAGCTTTTAAGTCCTTTTGCAAATGATAACGTGGCGGCTTCATTTGCAAGACAATTAGGAGATAAGAAAGCAGATTATCTTGAATACAGCATAAGATGTTTTAATTACCCTAATGAAAGCAGACTTAAGACCAAGGAAGATATCGATGAACTTGGAATCAAGACTTTCTTTTGTTCAAATGTATGCGCCATGTACAGAAAGTCTGCGTATGAAGAGGTTGGTGGATTCATAAGAGAGGCGATATTCAACGAGGATATGCAGATGGCGATGTCTCTTATCAAGGCAGGGTATGGCGTGTATTACGCAGCTGATGCCAAGGTCATTCACTGGCACAAATACTCGTTTATGACGCAGCTTCATAGGAATTTTGATGTTGCCGTTTCCCAGGCTATGATGGGTGGATATCTTAAGGACATCAAGTCAGAGGGCGAAGGCAAGAAGATGGTTAAGACCGTGATTAAGCAGTTGTTTAAATCAGGCAGAATTCATCTTGTTCCTAAGTTGGTTGTTCAGAGCGGTTTTAAGTATATAGGATATTATCTTGGCAGAAGATATGATAAACTGCCTAAATGGATGGTTATGAAGCTTACCATGAATCCGTCATTTTTTAAGAAATATTACGAAACAAAGGCGTGATTTAAGCTGTTCTTGAATTATTAATAAAGATATGTTACACTTTATTATGTTTGTGATTTAGATATGTATGCCAAGCGGGGATGTTAGGGCTACATTTCGTTTTTCTTTAATAGGGAGTGGTTAGGCTATGAAGAAATTTTTAAAGATCCTTATTGCGCTTTTATTTGTCGCAGCTATTGGCTTTGGAGCCTATAGAGGTGTCGTTCGCAATAAGGCGGTCAAGCAATCCAATGCCAGCATGGGAGTATCATTTGCTGATATGAACAAAGACCTGGTCTCTAAGTATTCTCTTAAAGAGGATGAGAAGGTCAAAAATGTTCTTCTTGTCGGAAGTGACAAGCGTGGTACCGAGACCGGTTATGGCAGAGCTGATGCTATTATTGTTGCTACAGTGGATCAGAAGAACCAGCAACTTAAGCTTACCAACTTGATTGAGGACAGCTATATGGAGGTTCCGGGATACGGTAAGAACAAGCTTTCAATGGCTTATTCTATGGGAGGTATTTCGCTTCTTTATGAGACGATAGCCGCCAACTACGGTATTAAGCTTGACGATTATGTTGTATATGAGTTCAAGAATCTTGTTAATGCGATTGATAAGATTGGTGGAGTTAAGGTAGAACTTACCGATTTTGAGGTTAGTTATATGCAGCTTCATTATACAAGCGTGGCTAACGAGGTACAGACAGGTCCGTTTATTCTTAACGGAACCCAGGCTCTTGCTTATATCAGAATCAAGCAGGATGCGGCGGGAGATTTCGGTAGAGCTGACAGACTTAACAGCGTGATTTCTTCTGTATACTCAGATCTTACCATGAAGTCTGTTGACGCGTTAAGGGATTTGGTGAATGAGCTTTTAAAAGATACGGCAAGTGACATTGAGCCGGATGATGCAAGAGGATATCTTGCTTCTGTATTGGCGCTTAGTACTGCGCCACTTAAGACTAAGACTCTTCCTGATGAGGGCATGTATCAGGCTACTGCCAAGAAGGGTCAGACATTATTTGTGATAGATACTGACAAGGTTAAAGAAGCGGCTTCCGATTATATTTATAATCCAATCGAGAGCGGAGATATTTCAAAGTCAGAAGAATAAATTATAAACAGAGAGGAATGGATTAACCATGAGACAACGTGTATTATCTTTATTAGTTGAGAACACAGCGGGAGTACTTAGCCGTGTAGCAGGCTTATTCAGCCGTAGAGGGTACAATATCGACAGCCTTACTGTCGGAGAGACCAGAGACCCTAAGTATTCAAGAATGACAGTTGCTTTAAGAGGAGACGACCAGATTATTACCCAGATTAGAGCGCAGCTTTTAAAGCTCGAGGACGTTGTTTCTGTTGATGAGCTTGTTGATGATCAGTCTGTATGCAGAGAGCTTGTGCTTGTTAAGCTTGCAGCAGATAAGCAGCAGAAGCAGGATATCATTGCTATCGCTGATGTATTCAGAGCTAAGATTGTTGACGTTGGAGTTGCCAGTATTATGGTTGAGCTTACAGGTAATACCAATAAGATTAATGCATTTTTGACATTACTTGACGATTATGTTATCAAGCAGATTGTAAGAACTGGTCTTACGGGACTTACTCGCGGTAACTATGATGTTGCTGATGAATAATTAAAAGTTGTGGCAGGATGCAGAGTATGCATTCTGCCTTTTATTTTGGAGGTTATTATGGCTGACGATAGAGATGAAGAGAAGCGACGAAAAGCCGAAGCTAAACAGCAGATTAAGGATCTTAAGAAGCAGCAGAAGGAGAATAAGAAGGAGATAGGTCGTATCAAGGAGGAGGCGGGTCAACCGGGTGGCGTTGGCTTAATCATTTTCCTTGTAATACTGTTTATCTTGATTCTTCTTGCGCTTATCAAACTTGATGTGGGCGGATTCGGGTCTAATGTTTTGGGACCGGTTATCGGTGATATTCCTTATGTTCAGAAGATTCTTCCTAAGTCTGCGCAGAGGGAGTCTATATTCCCGTCCGCTGATGCGAGCGCAGAAGCTACAGAGGAAGAGCCTAAGAAGAAGAAAGAAGAGACTACTGAGGCTGCTACAACCCAGGCGCCTAAGAAGGATACCAAGAAGGACTCTAAGAGTGGGTCAAGCACTTCGAAAAAGAAGAAGGCATCTACGCCTAAGGTTGATTCTTCGATACAGAACCTTGCCGATACTTATGCGGCTATGGAGACTTCTAAGGCAGCGGCTGATCTTGAGATGATGGCAGGAGATTATAAGCTTGTGGCGAAGATTCTTCTTGCTATGGAGCCTACTAAGAGGTCCGAGATTCTTGCTGCAATGAGTACTGAGCATGCGGCTAAGATTAGTAAGATTATGAGTAGTATGTGATTAGTGAGAGACGCACGAGGTGTGTCTCTTTTTTGTTATCACTCGTTGCACTCGGGATAAAGATTCTTCGCTTCGCGAAGTCATGACAGGGTGGGTGGCCCAGAATGACATGGATAGTTGCATAAAAGTGCGCTGATTACTTGCAACATCAGTAAAAAAAGTGTAAAATATTGATAAGCGTGTTTTAAAGGAGGACTATATTATGAGTATGACGATGACACAGAAGATTCTTGCTGCTCATGCAGGTCTTGAATCATGTCAGGCAGGACAGCTTATTGAAGCTAAGTTGGACCTTGTTCTCGGTAATGATGTTACCTCACCGGTAGCTATTCATGCCCTGGACAATTTCAAGAAGAAGGAAGTATTTGATAAGGATAAGGTTGCTCTTGTTATGGATCACTTTACCCCTAACAAGGACATCAAGAGCGCGGAGCATTGTAAATGCGTTCGTGAATTCTCTAACGACAATGACATCACTAATTTCTATGACGTAGGTTCTATGGGTATTGAGCATGCGCTCCTTCCTGAGAAGGGATTGGTTGTTGCAGGCGACTGTATCATAGGAGCTGACTCTCATACATGTACATACGGTGCAGTCGGTGCATTTTCAACAGGTGTTGGAAGTACAGATATGGCTGTAGGTATGGTTACAGGCGAGGCGTGGTTTAAAGTGCCTTCTGCCTTGAAGTTCGTTTTGAAGAACAAGCCGGCTAAGTGGATCAGCGGTAAGGACATCATTTTGACTATCATCGGTATGATTGGTGTTGATGGTGCGTTATACAGATCTTTAGAGTTTGCCGGTGACGGTATACAGTATCTTTCTATGGATGACAGATTCTCAATGTCTAACATGGCTATAGAGTGTGGTGCCAAGAACGGTATCTTCCCTGTTGATGATATCACCAGAGAGTACCTTAAAGAGCATGGCACAAGAGAGTGGAAGGAGTATGAGGCAGACGAAGATGCTCCTTACGATGAGGTTTATGAGATAGATCTTTCAACTCTCACACCTGTGGTTGCATTTCCACATTTGCCGGAGAATACTAAGCCTGTTAAAGAGGCCGGTGACGTTAAGATTGATCAGGTTGTTATCGGTTCTTGTACTAACGGTCACATCAGCGATATGCAGATTGCCGCAGATATCCTTAAGGGCAGAAAGGTTGCTAAGGGAGTAAGAGTTATCGTTATCCCTGCAACACAGCAGATTTATCTTGAGTGTATCGAGAAGGGATACTTAAGAACGTTTGTTGAAGCAGGAGCTGTTGTTTCTACACCTACTTGCGGTCCTTGTCTTGGCGGACATATGGGTATATTGGCTGCAGGAGAGAGAGCGGTTGCTACTACCAACCGTAACTTCGTAGGTCGTATGGGACATGTTGACAGTGAGGTATATCTTGCAAGCCCTGCAGTTGCTGCAGCTTCAGCGATTACCGGTAAGATAAGCGAGCCTGCTGATTTAGGCTTATAATAGATTGGAGGATTAGACATGAATGCACATGGTACAGTACATAAGTATGGTGACGATGTAGATACAGACGTAATAATTCCTGCAAGATATCTTAATTCATCAGACCCTAAGGAACTTGCTAAGAACTGTATGGAAGATATCGATAAGGAATTTGTTAATAAGGTTAAGGAAGGCGACATCATGGTTGCCGGCAAGAATTTTGGTTGCGGTTCGTCAAGAGAGCATGCGCCTATCGCGATTAAGGCGAGCGGAATTGCTTGCGTTATTGCGGAGACATTTGCAAGAATATTCTACAGAAACTCAATCAACATAGGACTTCCTATCATTGAGTGCCCTGACGCTGCAAGAGAGATCAACGCAGGTGATGATGTTGAGATAGATTTTGACAGCGGTAAGATTTATGACAGAACAACCGGTAAGGAATATCAGGGACAGTCATTCCCACCTTTTATTCAGGAGATTATTAAGTCAGAAGGACTTGTTAATTATATCAATAACAAGAAGCTTTAATAGATACTAGAGGTGATTTTAGATGGAATTTGAACATTACCAAAGAGGCGGCGGTACAGCGAAGGTAGCGATTTTTGCTGTAATTGTCGCGCTCCTGGTTATTTACGTAGGAGGAGCAGTATATTTCAGGAAGCATTATGTTCCGGGAACTATCATCAACGGAGTCAGGTGCAGCTTCAAGAACGTGGATCAGGCCAAGGAGGCCATAAGAGACGAAGTTAAGAATTATGAGATTAAGATTGTTGAGAGAGAGGATCACGAAGATTCAATAGTCGGTAAGGATGTTGGAATCGAGGTTGAATTTGATTCAACGATGGACACTCTTTACGATCTTCAATCACCTTTGAAGTGGCCGATTACCGGATTCAAGCCGGTCGACAGAAATGTCGGTGTTACGGTTTCGCTTGATGAGAATATGCTTGATGGCACTATGGATGGGCTTACTGCATTTGACAAAGATGTGTTAAGAGATCCGGTTGATGCTACGGTTACTTACTCCAGCGCAGATGCGACCTATGTTATCAATCCTCACGACATGGGGACCAAGATTGACAGAGATAAGCTTAAGAGCGTACTTAACGACGCTATCTTGGCTCTCAAGGACAAGGTTGTCTTAGAGGATGAGGAAGTTTATATCAACCCTAAGCACCTGGCCGAGGATGAGGATGTTGTTAATGCTTGTAACAAGGCTTCCAAGTATGTGACGGCGACGGGCGGTTTTAAGTTTGATACAGAGAACTTTCCACTTGACAGTGATACAATCAGCTCATTTATAAATGTTGATCAGGATACATTTAAGGTGACATTTGTAAGAGATGCGATGGTTGCATATGTTACTGAGATGTCCAGAAAATACAACACTATCTTCGAATCAAGAAAGTTCAAGAGCAGCTATGGTTATGAAGTGACTGTTGAGGGCGGAGATTACGGATGGTGGATTGATGAAGGCGAGACCATAAAGGCTATGAAGGAATTCATCAAAAAGGGTGATTCCACACCGCAGGAGCCTGTTTATCATCAGAAGGCGATGGCCTACGGTGATAATGATATCGGAGACACATATGTCGAGGTTAATCTCTCGATGCAGCATGTTTTTCTGTACAAGGATGGCAAGCTCGTTGATGAGAGTGACTGTGTAACCGGTAAGAATAATTCATACACACCACCCGGAGTGTACTCGATTACTTACAAGGATCATACCTACAAGAATCACAAGGTTGCACTTGTTGGAGAGAATTATTCGTCTGATGTTATGTACTTTATACCATTTTTCGGTAATATAGGATTACACGATGCTTCATGGAGAAATCAGTTTGGTGGAGATATCTACAAGAAGAACGGTTCTCATGGATGCGTGAATCTGCCTCTTTCAATGGCAGAAAGCATTTTCAATACAGTTGAGAAAGAAATGCCTGTTGTTGTTTATCAGGACCCTAATAATCCTGCTTATGACAAGAAGGCCAAGATGTCCAAGATTTACTCAGGTGGCTGATAGTTGAATCAGGATTATAAATTTTGAAAGGACGGTATCATTTATGAAAGAATATACCAAATCAAGAAAATTAGACAACGTTTGTTATGACATAAGAGGTCCTGTTATGGATGAGGCTAACAGAATGATAGCGGAGGGTATGGATGTCTTAAAACTTAACATCGGTAACCCAGCTCCATTTGGCTTTGAAGCCCCTGATGAGATTATTAAGGACATGATTTTAAATCTCAGAGATTCTGAAGGATACTCAGATTCTAAAGGACTTTTCTCAGCTCGTAAGGCGATAATGCAGTATTGCCAGCTTAAGAAGATACCTAATGTTGATGTTGATGATATCTATACAGGTAACGGTGTAAGTGAGCTTATTACCATGTCAATGCAAGGATTGTTAGACGGTGGAGATGAGATATTGGTTCCTATGCCTGACTATCCGCTTTGGACTGCTTCGATTACTTTGGCAGGTGGTACTGCGGTTCACTATGTTTGTGATGAGCAGGCAGAATGGTATCCTGACATTGATGATATCAAGAGCAAGATTACTCCTAATACCAAGGGTATTGTCGTTATCAATCCTAACAATCCTACCGGAGCTTTATATCCTAAGGATTTGTTGCTTGAGATATGTGAGATTGCAAGACAGAACAATCTTATCATATTTGCAGATGAGATATATGACAGACTTGTTATGGATGGGCTTCAGCACACTGCTATCTCTTCTCTTTGTCCAGACCTCTTTACCGTATCATTTAACGGACTCAGTAAGTCACACAGAGTTGCGGGATTTAGAGTAGGCTGGATGTGTTTGACGGGAGACAAGTCTAGAGTTCAAGGATATATAGAGGGCTTGAAGCTTTTATCATCAATGAGACTTTGCTCAAATGTTCCTGCGCAGAGTATTGTACAGACTGCACTTGGAGGATATCAGAGTGTTGATGAGCTCCTTCTTCCGGGCGGGCGTATATACGAGCAGAGAGAGTACATTTACAATGCTCTTTCAAGCATTCCGGGAGTTTCGGTTGTCAAGCCTAAGGCAGCATTTTACATTTTCCCTAAACTTGATATAGAGAAGTTTAACATTACGGATGACGAGCAGTTCGCTCTTGATTTCTTAAAGAGTAAGAAGATATTGGTTACTTGTGGTACAGGATTTAACTGGCATATGCCTGACCACTTCAGAATTGTATATCTGCCTAATATGGAGACTCTTAAGACCTCTATGGTTAGATTAAGAGATTTCTTGAGTGATTATAGGCAGTAATATCAGTTGATTATATCGGTGCATTGATATTCGGAGATGGAGGGGAGAGCAACATGGCCAACGACAAGCTTAACATTGGTTTGATAGTATCAGAACTTGCTGATTCTTACGACCGTGCTGTTTGTAACGGAGCCGTACTCGGTGCTGAATATAAAGATGTCAACCTGTTTATATTCCCGGGTAGATACTTAGGCACAGAGTACCATGACAAAGAGCGCAGTTCTTTCGATTACCAATATAATACTATTTTCGACCTTCCGACATTGGGTGATATGGACGGCCTTATTGTTACACTTGGAACGATTGGTACATCGTTAAGCGATGATGACAAGATGCGTTTCCTTAGCAAATACGAAGACATTCCGGTCTTGTTGCTTGGTTCGGAGATTGGTGGTTACAGTAATGTTGTAGTTGACAACAGATCAGGACTTAGAGAGACCTTGGAGCACTTGATTACCGGACACAAGGTTACCAAACTTGGATTTTTAAGCGGCCCTAAGACCAATGTTGATGCACAGGAGAGACTTGGAGTATATCAGGATGTTATAAGGGAGCATGGTTTAGATTTGGATGACAGCTATGTTGTCTACGGTAATTTCTCTGAGTACAGCGAAGAGGTTACCTTAGAGTTAATCAACAGACATCCGGATATTCAGGCTATAGCTTGTGCCAATGACCAGATGGCAATCGGTGTTTATAAAGCTATAGAGAGCATAGGCAAGAAGCCTGGAATCGATATATTTGTTACAGGGTTTGATAATGCACCATGTTGTACGGAGCTTGTTCCTAACCTTACAACAGTCAGTGCAGATCCTAGTGCGATAGGACAACAGGCTGTGCTTGACATAGTCAACCAGATTGAAGTTAAGATGGAGACACACAGTGTTGTTCCTAGTAACATGATTCAGAGAGGATCGTGTGGATGTAATATATTTACAGGGGCCGATCTTGATGATGATACGAGAGAGTTGTTAAAGAACACTAAAGATTACAAAATAGTGGTAGATATATTAGTAGACGCACTGTTTTGTCGTCACAGTAAGAGTGCACCACATATTGTTTTAGTTAAGGAGAAAGTTAAGGAGTTCCTTACGGATATTGTTGATTTGTACGACAAGGACGAGCTTAACGATTACAACAGAGAGATGGTTGCAGACCGCTTCATCGATATGATGGAGGATGTCGGACATTATATAAGTGTTGAAAATGTACTCAAATCATTTGAAATATTTACAGAGAAGATATTTAGTCTTCACGATTCGACAGATGAGAACAAGTTCGACATTGTTAAGCTGAGTGGCGGGCTCTACCGACATTTGCGAGCGTATAACAGGGCGGAGGAAAGGCGTAAGGACAGAGATATAGACGAGCTCAACAATCAGATTAACAGATTTGCCCAGGATATGCTCATATATGACCATGATGATGACGCAATTTACTGGACCGTTATAGATAAGCTTTCAAGATTGCATATGCATTCGAGTTATTTATATCTTTATAAGCGGCCTATTATACACCGTCAGGATGACGAATGGGAGATACCTAAGTATTATTATCTTAAGGGTTATCACGATAAGGATGAGGTTTATTCGTTAGCTTATAAGGATCAGAAAGTGTTGTCGAGTTCGATATTTAGGAACGATTTTTTGCCGGATGACAGAAGATATACAATGGTGATTTCACCACTTTACTCGGCGCTAGAGCAATACGGATTGCTTATTTCAGAAGTTGATCCGGATTACTTTGATTTTGTTAAGCCTATTACTAACCAGTTGTTTTCGGCGATTAAGATTATACATCTTCTTAAAGAGCAGGCTGTAACGCAAGAGAAGCTTCAGGCGAGTCTTAAGAAGATTCAGGAGAGCAATGTTAAGCTTGATGAGGCTGCTAAGGTTGATGAGCTTACCGGTATTTATAATCGTCGTGGGTTTAGTATTAAGGCTAATCAGCGTATTAGAAAGCCTAGAAATCAAGGCAGTAAGATGTTAGCGGTATATGCTGATATGGATAATCTAAAGTTCGTCAACGACAAGTTTGGGCATGAAGAGGGAGATTATTCGCTCAAATTCATTGCAGATGTTCTTAAGAAGGCATTTAAGAGTAAGGACATCGTTGCAAGAATGGGCGGAGACGAGTTCGCAGTTCTTGCCAATATTGATGGCGATGACGATATAGAGAACAGATTGAGAAAGCGTATCAATAAGATAGTCTACGATATGAATAAGGCTAATGACAAGGAGTACTATATAGGAATAAGTTTGGGCTTCTATGAATTTGCCTGTTTCAAAGACATAGACATTTTACATATTATGGATACTGCAGATAAGAGGCTCTACGAGGAGAAGAAGAGCAAAGTTAAGATCCTTTATAAAAAAGATATGAAGGATATCTATTAGAGGGAGATGCTGAAAGGATGATAGCGGGATGTTAAATGGGATCATCGAAAAGTTAACCGGAATTGTTGACTTTGTTACGGGAACTTGGCTTAAGACGGCAGGTGGTAAGCAGAAGCGCCCTGCTGATAACTTATGCGGATTCTTGTGGATTGTCGGCGCGATACTTCTGATAATTGATTTGTTTATCAGGAATATACCGATATTGGTAGTAGGTATAGTGCTGATTGTTTATGGAATCATCAGATGTTTTTCTCCACTTTCATTTCATGAGGGTGAGAATAAAGCGTTTGAAGCCATGTGTGCAGGACTGTTTAATCTATTGAAGGCTATGGGAGGTTTCTTTAAGACCAAAGCCAAAGAGGTCAAGGATGCCGACAAGAAGAAGATGGTTAACGGAGTTAAGGAGAAGATTGACTCAGCTAAAGAAGCCAAGATTAAGAAGGAAGAGGCCAAGAAGGCTGAAGAGGCCGAGAAGAAGGCGAGAGAGGATGCTTTGTGGGAGGCAAGAACTGCTGCGATGAACGCATATAAGGCTAAGCGAGAGGGAAGGGAAGTTTCTTCACCTGCTACTCAGGCAGTGAGTACACCCGCTCCTGCGCCGGTAAGTACAACAGATGTTACAATCAGTGTAGAGCCTGTTAAGACGCCGGAACCTGAACCTATAAGAGTTCCTGAGCCAGAGTCTGAACCGGTAAGAATGCCTGAGTCAGAGCCTGAACCGGTAAGAATGCCTGAGCCAGAGCCTGTTAAAGCTCCGGAACCTGCGCCTGTTAAGACAGAGGTTAACGAGACTCCTCCCGTTCCAGAGAAGAAAGAAGCAAGCACCACGCTACCTACTGAGGATGATGAACCTCATGTTGAGCAGCGAATCGGTGATAAGAGATATTATATATTTGATTGCCCGGGATGCGCTAAGAAGGTTAGAGTTCCTAATCGAGGCAAGAAGGGTAGAGTAGCCATCGTGTGTCCGGGATGTAATACCAGATTTGTTAAGATGAGATGGTAAGATCAATTTTTATAATTGACGAGGTGAGCAAATGGAGAAAAGACTTAGGATTGGATATTTTATTGACAGAGTAATCGAAGATGCCGGTGAGAGAATTAAACACGTTGGTGAAGACGGGTACTATGTAGACGGGCTTGTCAATGATTTTGCCCAAGGTGTCTTATCGGGTGTATTAGAGGGAGCTGAAGATTATGATTTTGATCTTTTAGTATTTCCGGGAAGATACTTTCAGCCTACTTATATTGATATTAGGACGCTTAATTATGAGTATCAATACGATCACATTTTCCAATATGCCAGTGAGAATAATATAGACATACTCCTTGTTTTGATGGGATGTACCGGTGATATCAAGCAGCAGGGCGAGAAGATGAGATTGGTTGCAGAGCTCGAGAAGAGAGGACTTCCCGTAATTACGATTGCTGCGGAACTTGATAAATACAGATCAATTATGTACGACAATGAGCGCGGTTTGATTAACGGAATTACTCATTTGATTACAGAGCACGGTAAGACTAAGATTGGATTTGTAAGCGGAAGCAAAGAGAATGAAGACGCCAGAATCAGACTTGGAGCGTATAAGAAGACTTTAGAGAAGTTTAGGATACCGTTTGATGAGTCGTTGGTTAAGTATGGTAATTTCACCGAGTTTTGCGAGGAACAGGTTGAAGAGTTATTAGATGAGGGTGTAGATTCGATTGTATTTGCCAATGACCAGATGGCAGTAGGTGGGTATAAGGTATTTAAGAGACGAGGTATTGTTCCGGGCAGAGATATTGCTGTTATGGGCTTTGATAATGCCGAGGTTGCCAAAGAACTTAATCCACCGTTGACTACTGTAAGTGCAGATGCTAGAGCTTTAGGATACGAGGCTATGTTTGAGTGTTCAAGATACGCGAGGAATAAGCAGTTGGAAGACAGAAAGGTATTCACTCAGCTTTTGATTAGAAGGTCATGCGGTTGTGGAGCTGAACATGAGGAGACACCGGCAGCATTTGACATTGATGAGGAGATCTTGATTAATACACACGAGACCACCAAAGAACAGAAAGTGGCTGACAAGATGAGGATGTTAGGTGCTGTGCAGCGAGATATGATGATGTTGGACGGAAGTTCTGATGTTAATCTTATTCAGCTGGTAAGCAATTTAAAGTGTGTGGGAATTAGTTCAAGTTATCTCTATCTTTATGAGCATGCTAAGGTTTATAGAGCCGGCGACGCATGGAAGCGTCCTAAGTCAATGTACCTTAAGGTTATCCAGAACGGCAAAGATGTTGAGGTAGTGCCTCCAAATAAACAGATCGTTTTATTTGAAGATATTCTCAACAATGATTTTTATCCTGCTGACAAAAGACATAGTTACTTTATAATGCCTCTCTTCTTGCAGGAAGAGCAATACGGTGTGCTGGTCTGTGAGATGAATAGCAAAGATGTAACGGCGTTGCCGACAATCTGCCATCAGATGAGTCTAGGATTGAAGTTTATATACATGCTTAAGAAACAGGAGGAGACTTCTAAGAAGCTTCATGAGAGTAATTCAGTGCTCGATAGTGTTTCTAAGAGAGATGACTTAACAGGAGCCTATAACAGACGTGGCTTTGCAGTTGAAGCACAGGCGCTGCTTAAGGTGGCAAGTAATATAGGTAAAGAGATGGCAGCATTTTACGCAGATGTAGATTACCTTAAGACTATTAATGTTCAATTTGGTCATGAGGCCGGAGACAAAGCTTTAGACAGTGCAGCTACCGTGCTTAAGAAAGTTTTGGGGCATGACGGTGTTGTCGGAAGGTTGGGCGGTAACGCATTTGTCGCAATCGTCCCTCTTGGCAGAGGTAAAGATGCAGATTATTACATTGACCAGATTGATAAGGAGCTTGAAGCGATTAATCAGTCATCTGACATACCTTATGAGATAGGTATCAGCTTGGGTATTTCAACATTTGTCTGTGATGATAGCGTTGTGCTTAAAGATATAATGTCTAAGGCGGAGGATTCATTGTATCAATTTAAGTACAACAGAGCAAAGAATATACTTGTTTAGGGAGGAATCGATATGAGTATTAAGAGAATCATTAAAGATGCAATTTGTGTGATGCTTTTGATTGGTGCGATTATGCTGAACAGTGCATGTGCGTCAGCATCGGAGCAAGGTTTTACTACCAAGGTCAATGATGACGGAACGCTTACAATTACTGAGTATTCCGGTGATTTATCAGACCTTGTGATTCCTGATACCATTAACGGTACTAAAGTTTCAGCGATTGCTGATAAGGCTTTTTTGGGAAGTAACATTAAGACATTAACAATACCGGAAAGTATTACTTCTATCGGAGGTCAGGCATTTGCATATTCTGTTAATCTTGAAAATGTATCTGTTTTGGCTATGAATATATCCTACGGAAGCGAAGTATTTCGTGGCGATGACAAGTTAAGTAAAGTCTCATTTAAGCAGGGATCAACCACGGAAGCTTATTTTAAAGATTCCACTGTTACCAAGGCTTTCATTGGTCCTTATCTTACATCTGATTCATTAAGTATTAAGGTCAATGAGACAGCTGCTATTCCTGTTGAGCAGGCAACCGGTGATGTGACATACACATCTTCTGACGAGAGCGTTGCTAAGATTGATGGCGGTAAGGTACTCGGTGTTTCAGACGGTGCTGCAGATATTACTGTTACAACAGCAGAGGGGGCGGTTACATTTAAGGTAACTGTAACGGGACTTAAGATGACTCCTGAGTTTGGCAAGGTGACAGTCGGATATGCTAAGCTCTTTAAGTTAAGCGTTCCTGACGGGGACGAGGACAAGGTCGTATGGTCTTCTTCAGACGAGAGCGTCGCTACTGTTTCTGATGGATTGGTTACAGGTGTCAAGGTTGGTAATGTCAATATATTTGCTGAGTATGCCGGCAAACAATACACTGCTGTTGCAAGTATCGTCGAGAATTCGGTAACTCTTCCAAGTTACAACACCAATGCCAAGAAGTATAAGAGAGGCACGATGGGCTACTCGACAGTTACTAAGACTGCTACAGGATACAAGGTTACCGGACATTTCATCAATGGTACCAAGAACAAAGTAGCTTCTATTAAGAATATTACCTTCAAGATTATGGTTAATGGCAAGGTGGTTGCTTCTAAGAAGGTTAAGACGCTTAAGGTTAATGCTAAGGGTAAGTCAACCAAGGCGATATCGATAACATTTGCCAAGAGTAACACTAAGTCAGAAGTAGACTTGACTGCAGCAGGGGCAAGCAAAGTGTCTGTTACCAGTACAGGCGGTAAGTTCTACTATACTAAGACCAAGACCATCACCAAGACTGTGACTAAGGAAGTCAAAAAGAAGTAATCAATTATACAACTTGCAAATATTTGTCAAATGTTATATGATACAGTATGCATTTTATTATTTTAATAGATATCGATTGAAAGGAAGTTTTATAAAATGAATTGTAATATAGGCGTAATTAAGGGAGACGGAATAGGTCCTGAGATAGTTGATGAGGCTATGAAGGTTCTTGATAAGGTGGCAGAGGTTTATAATCATACCTTTAATTACGAGCAACTCTTGATGGGTGGTATTTCAATTGATACATACGGAGTGCCGCTTACAGACGAGACCATCGAGAAGGCCAAGGCTTCAGATGCTGTTCTTATGGGTTCTATCGGTGGAGATACAACTACATCACCATGGTATAAATTAGAGCCTTCATTACGACCTGAAGCCGGACTCTTAAAGATTCGTAAGGCTCTTAATCTGTTTGCTAATTTAAGACCAGCTTATCTTTATAATGAGCTTAAGCGCGCGTGTCCTTTAAGAGATGACATCATCGGCGATGGCTTTGATATGCTTATTATGAGAGAGCTTACGGGTGGTCTTTACTTTGGAGAGAGAAGTACTAAAGAAGTTGACGGCAAGATGACCGCTGTTGATACTCTTACATATAATGAAGATGAGATTAGACGCATTGCCATCAAGGGATTTGACATTGCTATGAAGCGTAGCAAGAAGGTTACATCCGTTGATAAGGCCAATGTTCTTGATTCATCAAGATTATGGCGTAAGGTTGTAGAAGAGGTAGCCAAGGATTATCCTGAGGTTACTTATGAGCACATGCTTGTAGACAACTGCGCTATGCAGCTTGTAAGGAATCCAAGACAGTTTGATGTCATTTTGACTGAGAATATGTTTGGAGATATCTTGTCAGACGAGGCTGCTATGGTAACAGGTTCACTTGGAATGCTTTCATCTGCATCTCTTAATGAGACCAAGTTCGGTCTTTATGAGCCAAGCCACGGTTCTGCACCTGATATTGCAGGTCAGGATATAGCTAATCCAATCGCTACAATTCTTTCAGCAGCTATGATGCTCAGATATACATTTGACCTTGATAAAGAGGCAGATGCTATCGAAGAGGCAGTTAAGCAGGTCCTTGCAGACGGTTATAGAACCGAGGACATCTATG
The DNA here is from genome assembly GCA_000621905.1 of Lachnospiraceae bacterium NC2004. Classification (GTDB taxonomy): domain Bacteria; phylum Bacillota; class Clostridia; order Lachnospirales; family Lachnospiraceae; genus NC2004. Next base: position 122,594 of record JHXB01000006.1, on the reverse strand, counting down.
ATGAGGGCTCAACCAAGGTTGGATGCTCTAAGATGGGTGACCTTATAGCAGAGAGAATTAATTAGTATTTATAACATTAATACATATAGAAAGAAGGAGTTACTAATGGGTATGAAATCAGACAATGTTAAGGCCGGTATGCAGTCGGCACCACACAGATCGTTATTCAACGCTCTTGGTATGACCAAGGAGGAGATGGAGAGACCTTTAGTAGGTATCGTGTCTTCATATAATGAGATTGTTCCGGGACATATGAACCTTGACAAGATTACAGAAGCAGTTAAGATGGGTGTCGCTATGGCAGGTGGTACACCGGTTGTATTTCCTGCAATTGCCGTATGTGACGGTATTGCTATGGGCCATATCGGAATGAAGTATTCCCTTGTAACTCGTGATCTTATTGCCGATTCAACTGAAGCTATGGCTTTAGCTCATCAGTTTGACGCACTTGTCATGATTCCTAATTGTGACAAGAACGTGCCTGGACTCTTAATGGCAGCGGCAAGAGTTAACGTCCCTACTGTATTTGTGAGCGGTGGACCGATGCTTGCAGGTCATGTTAAGGGAGAGAAGAGAAGTTTATCATCTATGTTTGAGGCTGTAGGTTCTTATTCAGCAGGAACCATGACAGCAGAAGATGTTGAGGAATTTGAGAATAAAGTATGTCCTACCTGTGGTTCATGTAGTGGTATGTACACCGCTAACTCAATGAACTGTCTTACCGAGGTTCTTGGTATGGGACTTCGCGGCAACGGTACAATCCCTGCTGTATATTCAGAGAGACTTAAGCTTGCTAAGCATGCAGGTATGGCTGTAATGGAGATGTATCGTAAGAACATCAGACCTCTTGACATTATGACCAAAGAGGCTGTCACTAATGCACTTACAGTTGATATGGCATTAGGATGCTCTACCAACTCAATGCTTCATTTGCCAGCTATTGCGCATGAGATTGGATGGGATATCGATATTTCGATTGCAAATGAAATCTCAGCTAAGACTCCTAACCTTTGTCATCTTGCTCCTGCAGGATACACTTACATGGAGGATCTTAACGAGGCAGGTGGCGTTTACGCAGTTATGAACGAGCTTAACAAGCTCGGACTTATCAATACAGATTGTATGACAGTTACAGGTAAGACTGTCGGAGAGAACATTAAGTTCGCAATTAACCGCAACCCTGAGGTTATCAGACCTGTTGACAATCCATATTCTAAGACAGGTGGTCTTGCAGTTCTTTCAGGTAACCTTGCTCCGGACGGAAGCGTAGTTAAGCGCTCCGCTGTAGTTCCTGAGATGCTTAAGCATGAGGGACCTGCGAGAGTATTTGATTGCGAGGAAGATGCAATCGCTGCTATCAAGGGCGGCAAGATTGTTGACGGAGATGTTGTTGTTATCCGTTACGAGGGACCTAAGGGTGGTCCTGGTATGAGAGAGATGCTCAATCCTACATCTGCTATTGCAGGTATGGGACTTGGCTCTACTGTTGCTCTTATTACTGACGGACGTTTCTCAGGTGCGAGTCGTGGAGCTTCTATCGGACATGTAAGTCCTGAGGCAGCGGTCGGCGGACCTATCGCACTCGTAGAGGAAGGCGATATCATTGAGATTGATATCGACGGACTTAGCATCAACCTTAAGGTTTCTGATGAGGAACTTGCTCGTCGTAAGTCTGAGTGGAAGCCAAGAGAGCCTAAGGTTACTACAGGATATCTTGCAAGATATGCTGCTATGGTTACAAGCGGTAACCGCGGAGCAATCTTAGAAGTACCAAAGAATAACTAATGATTTCTAAATATATTAACAAGGAGATTTTATTATGAAACAATTGACAGGTGCAGAAATTGTTATTGAGTGCTTGAAAGAGCAGGGTGTTGATACCGTGTTCGGATATCCGGGCGGTACAATCCTTAACGTCTATGATGAGCTCTACAAGCATAGTAAGGAGATTAACCATGTGCTTACCTCGCATGAGCAGGGTGCAGCGCATGCGGCAGACGGATACGCAAGAGCAACCGGTAAGGTCGGCGTCTGTATGGCTACATCGGGTCCTGGTGCTACCAACCTCGTAACCGGTATTGCAACCGCATATATGGATTCTGTCCCTGTCGTCGCAATTACTGCAAATGTTGGTGTAGCGATGCTCGGTAAGGATAGTTTCCAGGAGGTAGATATCGCAGGTGTTGTTATGCCTATCACCAAGCATAGCTTCATCGTAAAGGATATCAAGGATCTTGCAACTACAATCAGAAAAGCATTTAAGATTGCTAAGTCAGGAAGACCTGGTCCTGTACTTGTAGATATCACCAAAGATGTCACAGCTAACAAGACAGGATATGAGCCACATACTCCTGAGCCAATAACAAGATCTACAGACAAGATTAAAGGTAAAGATATCGATAAAGCAGTTGAGCTTATCGGAAAGGCTAAGAAGCCATTCGTTATGGTAGGTGGCGGATGCGTTACCTCAGGTGCACAGAGTGAGCTTATGGAATTTGTTGAGAAGATTGACGCTCCTGTTTGTGATACACTTATGGGTAAGGGTGCATTTGACAATAATCACAAGCTTTACAGTGGTATGGTTGGTATGCATGGAACCAAGGCTTCTGACCTTGGACTTACAGAGGCAGATCTTCTTATCACTATCGGTGCAAGATTCTCGGATCGTGTTACCGGTAACGCTGCTAAGTTCTGTAAGCATGCCAAGATTATTCACATAGATGTTGATGCAGCTGAAATCAACAAGAACGTTAAGGTTCACACCGCTATCGTAGGTGATGCCAAGAGCGTATTAGAGCAGATTAATTCTAAGCTCAATAAGAACTACAAGCACGCTGATTGGATTAAGCATATCAATGATCTTAAGAAGAAGTATCCGCTTACTATATATGAGAAGGATCTTTGTGGTCCATCGATTATCAAGTCGATTTATGAGCAGACCAAGGGTGACGCTGTCATTTGTACTGATGTAGGTCAGCATCAGATGTGGGCAGCACAGTTCTACAACTATTCTAAACCTCGTACTCTTATCACTTCGGGTGGTTTAGGTACAATGGGATTTGGTCTTGGAGCTGCAATCGGTGCTAAGTATGGTCGCCCTGATAAGACCGTTATCAATATTGCCGGTGACGGATGTTTCAGAATGAATGTACAGGAGCTTATGACAGCTTCAAGATACAACGTACCTATCATTGAGATTGTTATTAACAACCACGTTCTCGGAATGGTTAGGCAGTGGCAGACATTGTTCTACGGCGAGAGATACTCGGCTACCATCCTTGATGATTCTGCAGATTTCAAGAAGATTGCGGAAGGTATGGGTGCGACAGCATTTACCGTAACTACTCAGGAGGAATTCGACAAGGCTTTCGCTAAAGCTCTTAAAGCTAAGGGACCTGTTGTTATCGATGCACAGATTTGTAAGGATGACAAGGTATTCCCAATGGTTCCTGCAGGAGCTCCACTTGAGGAAGTATTTGACCATGATGATGTTAAGAACAAATAATAATATATAATTACAATAAGCCTAAGGAGGATAATTAAAATGGCAAGAGTGTATAATTTTTCAGCAGGCCCTTCAATGTTGCCTGAGGAGGTACTTAAGGAAGCAGCAGATGAGATGCTTGATTACAAAGGAACCGGAATGGGTGTTATGGAGATGTCACACCGTTCTAAGGCATTTGAGGAGATTATAGAGACAGCTGAGGCTGATTTAAGAGAGTTAATGAACATCCCTGATAACTATAAGGTTCTCTTCTTACAGGGTGGTGCAAGCCAGCAGTTCGCTGCAATTCCTATGAACCTTATGAAGAACAAGGTTGCTGACTACATCGTTACAGGTCAGTGGGCTAAGAAGGCTTACGAGGAAGCACAGAAGTATGGTAAGGTTAACAAGATTGCTACTTCTGAGGACAAGACATTCTCATATATTCCTGATTGTTCTGATCTTCCTATTTCAGAGGATGCAGATTACGTTTACATTTGCCACAACAATACAATTTACGGAACTACTTTCAAGAAGCTTCCTAACACCAAGGGCAAGATTCTTGTAGCTGATATGTCTTCTGACATTCTTTCACAGCCTGTTAATGTAGAGGATTACGGTCTTATCTACTTTGGTGTTCAGAAGAACGTTGGACCTGCAGGTGTTGTTGTAGTTATTATCCGTGAGGACCTTATCACTGATGATGTATTAGAGGGTACACCTACCATGCTTAAATATAAGACTCAGGCTGATGCTAAGTCTCTTTACAATACACCACCTGCTTATGGTATCTACATTTGCGGTAAGGTATTTAAGCATCTTAAGAAGCTTGGTGGTCTTGAGAAGATGAAAGAGATCAATGAGAAGAAGGCTAAGATCCTTTATGATTTCCTTGATTCTTCTAAGCTTTTCAAGGGCACCGTTGTTCCTGAGGATCGTTCACTTATGAATGTTCCTTTCGTTACAGGTGATGCTGACCTTGACGCTAAGTTTGTTAAGGAGGCTACTGAGGCAGGTTTCGTTAACCTTAAGGGACACAGAACTGTCGGTGGTATGCGTGCTTCTATCTACAATGCTATGCCTACTGAGGGTGTTGAGAAGCTTGTAGAGTTCATGAAGAAGTTCGAGGCTGAGAACGCGTAATTAATTATTAATAATCAATATGAAAAGAGGTATTTTATAATGGCTAAGGTACATTGCCTAAATCCTATCGCAGCATGCGGTACAGATTTATTTACTAGTAACTATGAGATGACTGATGACTTTGCGGCTGCAGAGGCAGTCTTGGTAAGAAGTGCTTCTATGCACGAGTTAGAGCTTTCTTCTAACCTCCTTGCAATTGCAAGAGCAGGTGCGGGTGTTAACAACATTCCACTTGAGGATGCTGCTAAGAAAGGTATCGTAGTATTTAACACACCAGGCGCTAACGCTAATGGTGTTAAGGAGCTTGTTGTAGCAGGACTTATGCTTGCTTCACGTGATCTTATGGGTGGTTATAACTGGGTTAAGGAGAACGCTTCTGACCCTGATATCGCTAAGGCAGTAGAGAAGCAGAAGAAGAACTATGCCGGTAATGAGATTAGTGGCAAGAAGCTCGGTGTTATCGGTCTTGGTGCAATCGGTGCTAAGGTTGCCAACATTGCTTTCAGACTTGGTATGGAAGTATACGGTTACGATCCATATGTATCTATAGACGCTGCTTGGAGCCTTTCTCGTCACATCAAGCACATCAAGGATCTTAATGAGATTTTCAAAGAGTGTGATTACATCACCGTTCATGTACCTGCATTAAAGGATACCATCGGTATGATTAACAAAGAGTCTATCGCTATGATGAAGGACGGCGTTAAGATTCTTAACTTCGCAAGAGATACTTTGATCAATGACGATGATATGGTCGAGGCTCTTAATTCAGGCAAGGTTGCTTGCTATGTTACTGATTTCCCTAATCCTAAGGTTGCAGGCGTAGATAAGGTTGTTACACTTCCTCACCTTGGCGCTTCAACAGCTGAGTCAGAAGACAACTGCGCTATCATGGCTGTTAAAGAGATTATGGACTTTATCGAGAATGGTAATATCAAGAACTCTGTTAACTATCCTGCTGTTGACGCAGGTGTGTGCGAGACCGGCGGAAGAGTATGTATCTGCCACAAGAACATTCCTAACATGATTACCAAGTTCACCGGAGTATTCGGCGACAAGGGTAACAACGTTGAGAACATGGTATCTAAGAGTAGAGGAGATTTCGCTTATACTATCATTGATACCAAGGATACTCCAAGAGATGAGTCTATCGCGGCTATCAAGGAGATTGACGGAGTTGTTAAGGTAAGAGTTATATAATTATAAATGATATGATTTGGGGTGGTTTATGCCACCCCTTTTTTAACGGGGCATTTAGTAAAATATTGCCTAATTTGATGGATTTCATCATTTATTTTAATGATTATTATTATTGCAATCTTGAAAAAACAGTGTATAATGATGTTTGTATTTATTAATAGACATAAGGAGAGATTATTATGAGTGATAAATTGAAGGTAGGTATCTTAGGTGGTACCGGTATGGTAGGACAGAGATTCATTTCCCTTTTGGAGAACCATCCATGGTTTGAGGTTACTGTTATTGCAGCTTCACCTCGTTCAGCAGGCAAGACTTACGAAGAGGCTGTTGGTGACAGATGGAAGATGGACACTCCTATGCCGGAGGCAGTTAAGAAGATTGTGGTTCATAATGTCAATGAGGTTGAAGAGGTGGCTAAGGACGTAGATTTCGTATTCTCGGCAGTTGATATGAGCAAGGACGAAATCAAGGCTATCGAGGAGGCTTATGCCAAGACAGAGACTCCTGTTGTTTCTAACAATAGTGCTCACAGATGGACACCTGATGTTCCTATGGTAGTGCCTGAGATTAATCCTGAGCACATGAAGGTTATAGAGTACCAGAAGAAGAGACTTGGAACTACAAGAGGTTTCGTTGCAGTTAAGCCTAACTGCTCAATCCAGAGTTATGCTCCTGTTCTTACCGCTTGGAAGGAATTTGAGCCATATGAGGTAGTTGCTACTACATATCAGGCTATTTCAGGTGCAGGTAAGACATTTAAGGATTGGCCTGAGATGGTTGAGAATGTTATCCCATATATCGGCGGAGAGGAAGAGAAGTCTGAGAAAGAGCCTCTTCGTATCTGGGGACACATTGATGAAGCTAAGGGCGAGATTGTTCCTGCTGATGATGTTAAGATTACATGTCAGTGTATAAGAGTTCCTGTTCTTAACGGACATACTGCAGCAGTATTTGTTAAGTTTAAGAAGCAGCCTACTAAGGAGCAGCTTGTTAACGCTTTAAGAGAGTTCAGTGGTCTTCCACAGGAACTTAAGCTTCCTTCAGCACCTGAGCATTTTATTCAGGTTATGGAAGAGGATGACAGACCTCAGGTTAAGCTTGATGTAGATTACGAGAACGGTATGGGAGTTTCTGTTGGACGTATTCGTGAAGACAGCATTTACGATTGGAAGTTCATCGGATTATCTCATAACACCGTAAGAGGTGCAGCAGGCGGAGCTGTTCTTTGTGCAGAGTTACTTAAGGCTCAAGGATATATCACTAAGAAATAATAGATTACATTGACCCCGGCTTTTTAGCCGGGGTTGTTTGGATTAATTAGAAGTTTTTTATGAAGTGTTGCGCATTTGTTGCGGAGAGTATGTTATAGTGTTGAGTAGAGTTTAAAAGGTCGATTTTGACCACACACTATTTTATAATTATTGGAGGTATGTATTATGAAGGAATCAGATAACAACAGCAGCTACTTTGATGAGAATGAGTCACAGAGAAATTCGGTAATAGATAACGGATCTAACAGAGAGTCTGTTGTTGATCTTAACAAGAGTAATTTTACCGAAGTTGATAGGGATTTTGGCGAAAATGATAGGGACAGTGTAGTTCAGACAGTTTTGGTTAAATATAACGTAGATGATGATGATTCCAAGGAGGTTATTCCTCTTAATCATGATGTAGCATTTTTACCATTTGTACAGATTCAAGCGGTTGCGGATAATTATCCGGAGTTTAAGGAGCGCATTGAAGAGTTATATGGTAAAGCGATGAACTACAATGCGGTAGCTGTTACTTTGAAAGATAATATTTTGGAGATGAGCCCTAACAATATTAAATTGACAAGCTCAACTAAGAATCCTGATGTTATCAAAGAATGGGCAGGACTTCATGCTGATTTAGAGTTACTTCTTAATGAGATAGCCGAGGAATACCCTGCCAGTTCGAAGACTCCAAGTGCTATTCTTCTCGATACAATCAGGAAGAGTCAGCAGATATTGCTTGATCCTAATTATAGAAAGTATCAGGCGTTAGATCCTAATTTCGAGAAGTACATCAGGTCTAATTTCCTTACAATTCCTTATAACAGCTTTAAGACTGATAAAGTTGATAATGAGGGTAATCCTGTATTTGAGAAGAATGATGAGAGATACAAGGCTTTAAGTGAGAAGCTTCCATTTGTTGATATGGCTGTTGAAAGAATCGAATTTATGCAGAAAAAGATGATTCAGTTCCAGTTCATAAAGGAAAGAAACAGTTACGGACAAAAGGATTATATGAACTATGTTGATGACTACAAGAATCATCTTCTTAAGCAGGCAGAGTATGCAGATGCTATAAAGAAGCTTACAGTTGATGACAAGGATATCAAGGACAATAGGGTCTTCCATAAAGAGGTTAATACCTTATTCGGAATGAACTGGAAGGAGTCACGATTTGGTAATCCTCTTAAGGAAGATGTTGATAAGCAGTTCGGTATCCTTGACAGAGGTTGGTCAGTAGAGGATATTCCTGTTATAATCGGGCTTCAGGATTCATACCAGAAAGCTAAGGATATTGTAGAGAATGATAATGCTGAGATAACTAAGGAGATGAAGAAAGAGGCAAGCAAGCTTCTTGCTGTACTTGAAGATCCTATGGAGAGAGTTTCTAAGGCTTATATTGCTTCACCTGAGGCAAGACTTGACATTTTAAAAGAGCTTAAGCAGCCAATGGAGAAGTATGCAGAGATTGTTAAGCCTATCAGAAGCGGAGTTGTTGACCCAATCGTTAACCTTCTTGACAGTGCGATTAAGAGAAATGTTAAGCCTTTTGAGGTTGGTAGAGTTCCGGCTACTATAAAGGAAGTTAAAGGTGAAGCTGACAGTATGGGTGCTTTTGATTATGATGATATTAGTACCAATATTGATTACATGGTGGAAGACTTAAAGGCTGTAGAGTTAAGGTATAAGGGTTCTAATCAGTTTAAAAATATGAAGGAGTACTTGCTTGATCTTCAGAAGTACAGCGACCATTTGATGAAAAATGGCGCAGCAGATGAAAATGAATTAACTCCGACTGAGTATCGCTGTAATAGAATGCTTGAGCTTAGAATCAAGCTTGAGAATGTTCTTCAGGCCAATGAAGCATATCTTGAGCATAAGAAGAGAGACTTTACAAGGGATAATACAAGAAGAGACAGCGAAGGTAAGCAGAAGACTGAGCAGCCTAGAATCAGGATGAGTCTTAAGATGAGAGATACACTTCTGATGATGATTGATCGTGTTAATCAATATGAACAACATGTTTATCCTGAAAAGAAATATGTTGCGGAAGCAGAGACTCATATGGAGGAAGCGCGTGACAGGCTGTGGAACAGGATTCAGGAAGTAAGTAAAAAGATTGATGATGACAAGAACAACACTATGTCTGAGGGAGATTACAGGTTAAGCTTAGCTAGGATGATGTACTATTATCATAGGACCAGTTCTTCTTATCTGAAGAAGCGTGACAATGAGAGCGATATCGACTATAAGAATAGGCTTGAGGGTACCGGAGCGAAAGAGGTATCTCCTGAACATGTAAAGAATGATCTTAAAAGTATTTCGCCATTCGTCAAGGTGATAAATGCAGAGGTTGATAAGTACGTAAAGTATAAGAACGGTCAGAGCGATGAGCCTTACAAGAAGGTTAACATGGAGACTATCAAGAATCTATATAAACAGGCGGTTAAAGATGTTAAGGTAAATGCAGTCAAGGAAGCAGAACAGAAAAAGTCTGTTGATTCCAGACGTGCTCAATCATCAACTTATAGAGATGAGCTTGTAGCTAAGCCTAAGAATAAGAACAAAGGCGCTAAGAAAGCACCAACAATGTAAAAAAAGAGTAAGGAGAGCGAGGACATGCCTAAGAATAGCAAAGAAGCTAAAGAGGTGGAGAAACTTAAGGAGTCATATAATATTCAGAAGACTACACTTGATAAGATATGGTTCTATGTACTTATGTCGGCTAAGTCAGGAGTAATGGAGGGGACATATTTTACTCCTGATGAGAGCGACAGATATGATATTTTGTTAAAGACAGATAAAAAGGCGGCTGAAGAGCTCTATGGTAAGGCACATTCAGCCTACGGTCTGCCTAAAGATCTTCGCAAGTCTGAAGAGCTTGACAAGTTTGAAAGTGATCTTAATAATCACATTTATTCAACATTTGTCGATGATGAATCAAGCAGAGCGGTTTATAAAGGCTTGGATAGCTTAGCTATAATTGAGATTAAGACTTGTATTCAGGTGGGTAAAGAGCTTAATGAGATGCTGAAGCGATTCAAGGAGGATGATCCGCTAAGAATGCAGAAAGCTATGTATGTGCTGGGATTGAGCCAGTCATACGGAACACAGCTTGAGTATGGTGTCTCTAATTTTAAGACCAATGTATGTATGACGTATCCTGAGTGGACAGCGGAGCAGAATTCATATTTATCAGGCAAGATGTCATCTATGTCTAAGAACCTTTCTGAAGAGGATAGGAAGTTTTATAAACTGGGAATTGCTGCGAGAGACGGTTCTCATCCTACAAGCAGTCCTGAGATGGAGAAATGGGTTAACAAAGAAGGCATCAGGTTGGCCGAAAGCATTAGAAAGGTGAATCTTGCCGGAGTTTATAATCGGATTAATGATGAGCTTGCTACAACTAAGCCGTTCAAGATTGCTAATGATAAAAGGTTTACTGATGCATTAGAGTCAACATCGAGAGATGTTAGTGATACTTTCTTAAGAGGAGTTATAAAAGATTTAGAATCAACCAAAACAGGTGAGAGGCATTGGTACCAGTTTGGATGGCATTCTGAGAATTCACCTGAATATGATAAGATGCTTCAGACGCTTAAGCTATATGAGTACAGTGTCAGTGCAGGTGAAATGGCTAAGAACATCAACTTAAGAGAGAAGCTTATCGGTGCTACATTAAACTATATAAAAGACAAGACTTCTTCAGTCAGAGATTCAGAATTTGGTAAGAAGCGTTTTGATGATTCGCTAATGCTTCTTTCAGATCTCATGCCTAGCAGAAGATTTAAGAAGCTTGTTGATACTATTAACAAGCAGAGGAATACGCGCCCTGGCAAGTCTGACTATATTGATATTAACTATTATAGTGACACCAATAAGTTTAGAGAGAACAACCTTCACAACAAGCTTCATTTTATCGGAAGAGATATTGATGATAAGAAGCAGGAGGCAGCTAAGAGTAATCGTCTAAATTATATTGATAGTTTCAAGAAGAATATTACCAATATTGAGGAGAAGTTTGGTGTTAATTCTGTGGGACTTCCTAAGGATGAGAGAGAGTTTACTCCTATTGGAGCGTACCTGCATAATGATCAGCTTGACAATAAGGACTTTTCAGCACTTTCTTATGTAACATACGTTGGTAAGAGAGCAGAGGCTTCTAAAAAAACCGCCTCTAACAAATGGGTTAGGGATCGAGACAATATAGAGGCTTCCGGCAAGGAAGTAGCTGAGGCTCTTAAAGCATACCAAAAGGGCAATAAGGCACCTTTAGCAGATATCATCAGAAATGGTGTTAATAATATCACTAAAGAGTGTGAAGATGCTAAATTTATTGACGGAACATATATAGTAAACGCCGAGATGGGTAAGCGTCTCAAAGGAATGATAGACAGAGATCCTGAGCTATATACTATCGCTGCTAAGAAAGGTATGAAGATTGACGATTTTCGTAAGCTTACAAGCATCACTCACTGCGCGACAACATTTAACAGAGGTTTCATGGGAATTACTAATGTGATTAACGCTGAGAAGGGTATTAGCAAGATTACCAAGGGTGATAAGATTGAAGCCTATACTGATCTTGTGATGAAGAGAGTGATTGATGAGAGTATTGTTCTTAAGAAGGAAGGTAAGATTAAAGACAATCTGCTTCCTACTGTAGCCGCCAAATCAGAGTATGTTAAGCTTAGAGATGAAGCTAAAGCTATGGTTTTGAGGGATGGATTGCATAAGTGCAATTCCGGTGAATTCAAGCAGATGATGCAATCTATAAGCTTTACTAAAAAGGTTAGAGAGATTGCAACCAATAAGGTGAATGAGGCTAAGGTCACTAAGAATGTTGCTAAGAAGCAGGAGGTTAAGAAGGGCAAAGCACCTTCAATGTAATAATTATAATAATAGTGTGTGGATTAGAAGGCGTCGCTTATGCGGCGCCTTTTTTTTATGTGGGTAGGGTGGAGAAGCGAAGAATCTTATTAAAAAAGTGACATATCGCGAAAATAGTGCTATAATATACCTTTGATATTACTATTATGAAAAGAGGTACATTATGGCACAGCTTTGGGGTGGTCGCTTTACTAAGGAGACCGATAAATTAGTATACAATTTCAACGCGTCGATATCATTTGACCAGAAATTCTTCGCACAGGATGTAAGAGGAAGCAAGGCGCATGTTAAGATGCTTGCTAAGGTAGGCATTTTGACTGATGAGGAGAGAGATAAGATTGTCACTTGTCTTGACAGTATTGTCAGTGATGTAGAGAGTGGAAGTCTTGTTATTTCTGATGAGTATGAGGATATTCACAGCTTCGTTGAGGCGACGCTTATTGACAGAATCGGTGATACCGGTAAGAAGCTTCACACGGGTAGAAGTCGTAACGATCAGGTTGCGCTTGATATGAGACTTTACTGTAGAGACGAGTTAAGGGAGATTAGAGATGTGCTGCTTCATTTGGTTAAGACTGTTCATGGTCTTATGAAGGAGCATGTTGATACATATATGCCGGGATTTACTCATCTTCAGAAGGCACAGCCTGTTACACTTGCTCACCATTTGGGAGCTTACATGGAGATGTTCAAGAGAGATTATGACAGAGTTAATGATATCTTAAAGCGTATGAATGTGTGCCCTTTGGGTTCCGGTGCGTTAGCGGGTACGACTTATCCTTTGGATAGAGAGTATGTTGCTGAGCTTTTAGAGTTTGATGCGCCATCGCTTAACAGTATGGATGGTGTGTCTGACAGAGATTATGTTATTGAGATGTTGTCTGCATTTGCGACAGTGATGATGCATCTTTCAAGATTCTCTGAGGAGATTATAATCTGGAACAGCAATGAGTATCAGTTTATTGAGCTTGATGATGCGTATTCTACAGGCTCGTCTATCATGCCTCAGAAGAAGAATCCTGATATTGCTGAGCTTGTGAGAGGTAAGACCGGTCGTGTGTACGGCGCGCTTACTTCTATCCTTACGACTATGAAGGGTATTCCGCTTGCTTACAACAAGGATATGCAGGAGGACAAGGAGCTTACATTTGACGCGATTGACACTGTTAAGGGCTGTATTGCTCTGTTTGACGGCATGATTGCGACTATGAGTGTCAATAAGGACAAGATGGCGGCATCTGCTAAGAATGGTTTTACCAATGCTACCGATGCGGCAGATTACCTTGTTATGCATGGTGTTCCATTTAGAGACGCTCATGGTATCGTGGGACAGATGGTGCTTTACTGTATCGATAAGGGCATTGCGCTTGATGATATGGAGCTTTCTGAGATGCAGAAGTTGTCGCCTGCATTTTCTGAGGATATATATGAGGCGATTAGCATGAAGACATGCGTTGAGAAGAGAAATACAATCGGTGCCCCTGGCCATGATGCTATGACGAAAGTTATCGCGGCAAATGATAAATGGCTTGAGGGTAAGTAGGAGTTGATATTATGAATAATACTAAGAAGAGGCAGGTTGAGATAGCTAAGAATATGCTTGAGGTTGAGATACCTTTTGAAGATGTCGTTGAGGTTTCGGGGCTCACTTTAGCGGAGGTTGAGAAGCTTTCTAAAGAGGTTACAATCAGAGTCAGAGATACGGAAGATATAGTTGATTTTGATCTTATGGATGCTTTGTATCATTACAATGATAAGGCGGCTGAGGTTGACGAGACGGGACATGTGGTTAGCGAAGAGTTATTAGATGATTCGGAATGATAAATATTGGCGATGTAGGTGATAAGATGAATTTTTTGGTGTTGGGAGGAAACGGATATATTGGTAGTAAAGTTGTTCATTCATTGTTAGCTATAGGTCATACTGTTGTCTGTACACGTAGAGAGAAGTCTGATTTGAGGCGCGTTGAGGATGTTAAAGATAAAGTTGTATGGATAAAAGCGTCTGTTGATGCGATAGAAGCGGCAATGCAGTATACTACGTTTGATTATATCCTTAATATGGCATGTAATTATGGACGAGAAAATGTATTGTATGATAATGTTTTAGAGGCGAATATAGAATTCCCATTGAATGTGCTTAATAAGGCGGTTGAGCATGGGACAAAGAGATTTTTAACCTTAGGAACGGGATTGCCTGAAGATTTTAATATGTACAGTTTTTCTAAGAAGATGTACAGTAGTTTTGGAAAATTTTATGTTGATAAGCATGACATTGATTTTACAGTGTTAAAACTAGAAATGTTCTATGGTTCAGATGAACCTAATGATAGATTTTTACCGTCGGTAATTAGGAAGATGATAGATGGAGATGCTGTTGAAACAACGATAGGAACACAAAGACGTGATATTATAGCTTCTGATGATATCGTAAAGGCAATTATGATGGTGATAGACTCAAACTTATCAGGTTATAATGAAATATCGGTTGGTACTGGAGTAAGTCCAAAGCTTTCCGAAATAATAGACTATATCTGGTTAGAAACAGGGAAACGTTCTGAAGTAATTAAAGGTGCAGTTCCTATGCGAAAAGATGAACCGGATTGCGTGGCGGATGTTTCTATGTTGAAGTCATTGGGAGAGTGGAGTCCTAAGTACTGGAAAAATGGAATTAAACAAATGATTCAAGAGATGGGAGGTAAATCAGAATGAAGATTTTAGTTAATGGTGGATGTGGTTTTTTAGGAAGTAATCTTGCTTCGTATGGTATTGAGCACGGACACGATATTACAGTGTTTGACAATATGTCTAGGCTGGGATCTGTGCAGAATCGGGAGTGGTTGAAAAGTTTTGGAGAGTTTACGTTTGTACATGGGGATACACGTAATAAAAACGATGTTGAAACTATAATTAAAGATGGTCAATTTGATGCGGTATTTCATCTTGCCGGTCAGGTCGCAATGACTACATCTATTGCTAATCCGTATAAGGATTTTGAAATCAATACTGTTGGAGCAATAAATTTACTTGACTCAATTAGAAAGTATAGTCCGCAAACTTCAATTTTTTTCTCATCAACAAATAAAGTGTATGGTGACCTCGAGAACTACACATATGAAGAAACTGAGACAAGATACAAATGTAAAGAATTTCCTAATGGTTTTGATGAAACTGTACCATTAGATTTTCGTTCTCCTTATGGGTGCTCTAAAGGTGCTGCAGATCAGTATATGTTGGATTATGCAAGGATTTTTGGCTTGAAGACAACTGTATTCCGTCATTCGTCTATGTATGGAAGTAGACAGTTTGCAACATATGATCAGGGATGGATAGGATGGTTTGTAGAGAAGGCTATTGAAAAATACAAGAATCCAACCTGTGCTCCATTTACAATTTCAGGAAATGGTAAGCAGGTTAGGGATATCCTACATGCTGAGGATATGATTCGGTTGTATTATAGTGCGCTTGAGAATACGGAAAAGGTCTGCGGAGAGGCGTATAATATTGGAGGAACAATGGATCAATCGCTTTCTTTGTTGGAATTATTTGAACTCTTGGAGAACCTCTTGGGAGTTAAGATGGAATATACTCAGTTACCACCACGTGAAAGTGATCAAAAGGTTTTTGTAGCTGATATTTCTAAAATACAGGCAAAGATTGGTTGGAAGCCTTGCGTGACAGCAAAAGAAGGGGTTTCTGCTATGATTGATTGGGTTAGAGGTATGGATAAATGAAGATAAGCGTGATTCTTCCTGCGTATTTAGAAGCGGAAAACTTGGTGAATATCCTTCCATTGATTCATTCAGCATTACGTGATTTGGATTATGAGATTCTTGTAGTTGATACTATGAATCCCATGGATAATACAAGGGAAATATGTATCAAAAATGGAGCACGATACATTTCCAGAAGGAATGGTAATCTATATGGAGACGCGATTAAAACTGGGTTTGAAGATGCTGATGGAGAATACCTGGTAGTTATGGATGCAGATGGTTCTCATAATCCGAAGGATATTGTTACCTTTTATGAAAAAATGAGTACAGGAGAATATGATATAATAATAGGGTCCAGATATTGTAAAGGAGGATATACGGATAATCCAGCGGTCTTGATTTTAATGTCTTGGGTGTTGAATGTGGCGTATCGTGTTGCTTTTAATCTTAAGGTTAAGGATGTATCGGACAGCTTTCGAATGTATAAAAGCGAGCAGATAAAAAACTTGAGATTTGAGTGCGATAATTTTGACATTGTAGAGGAGATTCTTATCAAGCTTTCTCTTACGGTAACACCTTTTCGTGTTAAGGAGGTGCCTATTTCGTTTAATAAAAGGGCTGCGGGTGAATCTAAGCGGGATCTTATTAAGTTTATAAAGTCGTATTTTGTGACAATGAGGAAACTGCTTGCGATAAAAAGAAAGGTGACGAAAGGAATATGAAAAAAAAGAGAAAAACTGGATATCAGTTAATGTTTATTATATGTATGTCTTTATTAGCGTTAATATGGGTGAGTTTACTGTTGGGTGGATCTGAAGCGCAGCTATCTGTTTTTTTTAATCAGGGATCTCTTTTTTTTAGCGATTTTGTATATGGATGGACGGCGGATAAAGACCCTTATAATTGGGTGAGCGGAAGTCTTGATAACGCGGGCAACTTATGTTATCCACCTCTTGCATATCTAGTTCTGTATCCGTTCAATAATTTGCAACTTCAGTATAGCCCTTTAATAATTGGTTTGCTTTTTTATTCGTTTTTCTTTCTAGCAGGTTTTTTGGTGATTTTCAATAGTGTTAAGGCAAATAAATCGAGGTTTCGATTTATGATTACGCTGATGCTGTTTTTTTCAGGAGTTTTTTTGTATTCGTTTGAGAGAGGTAATATTATTATTGTTTCTGCTATGACAGCGCTGTTCTTTTTGTTTGAGTATGATAATGAGGATAGAGTGATTAGAGAAATGTCATATATTGCGTTAGCTGTATCTGCCGGGCTAAAAATGTATCCAGCTATTCTCGGTGTCTTGATAATTAGGAGTGGAAGATATAAGGAAGCTGTTCACGCCCTTGTTTATGGAGTTGTTGCATTTTTCTTGCCTTTCTTCTTTTTTGAAGGTGGGATTCATAATATACCGATACTAATAAGAAATCTGAAGCTTTTTGGAGAGCAATATAAGTATATGCATCACCCTACTTTTAATTTTAAATACTTTGCTTCAGCTGTTACGGATGAGTCTGTACGAGAAAAGATATATAGTGTTTTCATTGTTGTGGATAAGATTATTGTGATTTTATCTGTGTTTGCTACATTTTTGTGTAAGAAAAAGTGGAGAGCGGTGCTATTAATTTCTGTTAGTATGGTTTTTTGTTCTATTCATAGTGGATTATATATGGGCTTGTTCTTTTTTGCTGGAATTGTTTATTTTTTGAATGAAGCTAAAACTAATTCTTTTAATAGCTTAATCTTTACATGCATATTATTGGTGCTAAATCCATTACAGATTGTGAACGGTACTCATAATTATACAAATGCCATGACAAATATAGGAGCTTCTGTTATTGTGGCTTTGCTATTGATTAGTACATATTTTTCATTTTTTAAAAACAAGATTTTTTATAGGAAAGCCGTTAAGCTAAAAGAAAGAGAGAATGGTTAATGCATGGTTTTGATTAAGGATGCGAGGGATTTACATGTCATTATAAAGATGATATAATCCTCGGATACGGAAAATAATGGTGTTTATAGAATAAATGTATGAGTCGTGGACTGATGTCTTGACGAGTGAAAGGAATGATTAATATGTCTATAGATATTGCTAAAGCAGAAACGAATTTTATGCATCTGTATAATAGGGAAGTGTGCTTTGTTAAGGGCGAAGATGTGTACCTTTATGATGATGCCGGTAAGAAGTATCTTGATTTTGCAGCAGGAATAGCTGTAAATGCATTAGGATACAGTAACGATGAGTTTAAGAATGCGGTTAAAGATCAGGTTGACAAGCTTATACACACATCTAATCTTTACTTTAATGAGCCTTCTATTAAGGCGACTGAGTATATTACCAAGTTTTCAAGGCTTGATAAGGTATTCTTTACTAACTCTGGTACAGAGGCTGTTGAGGGAGCGTTAAAACTCGCACGAAAATATGCGTATAACAAGAATTCGAATAGTAAGGGTGAGATAATAGCGATGAATCATTCATTTCACGGCCGTTCTATGGGTGCGGTGTCAGTGACTGGAACTGAGCATTATCGTACGCCGTTTGAGCCACTTATAGGAGGGGTTAAGTTCGCGGATTACAATGATCTTGATTCAGTTAAGGCGCTTATTACTGACGAGACTTGCGCTATTATCATGGAGACTGTGCAGGGAGAGGGTGGCCTTACGCCTGCAAATGAAGATTTCATCAAGGGTGTGAGGGCCTTATGCGATGAACATGATATATGCATGATTCTTGATGAGATTCAGTGCGGCATGGGACGTACTGGATATATGTATGCTTATGAGCGTTATGGAATTAAGCCGGATATTATGACTACAGCTAAAGCGTTAGGGTGCGGCCTTCCTATAGGAGCATTTGTTGCGAATGCTAAAGTGGGCGAAGCAATGGTTCCTGGTGATCATGGAACTACCTATGGCGGTAATCCACTTGCTACAGCTGCTTGTTGTAAGGTGTTCGAGATATTTGAAAAAGAGAATATAATAGAGCATGTTAAGGAGATATCGGCTTATTTTGATGAAGCGCTTAACGGACTTATGAATCGTCATTCTGATAAGGTCGAGAGTCTTAGGGGTGTTGGATTGATGCGTGGTCTTGCTCTTATAGATGAAGTGAAAGCAGGAGATATTGTTAAGGAATGTCTTGATAAAGGCGTTGTTGTAATCGTTGCCGGAGGCAACGTGCTTCGCATGGTTCCGCCACTTGTGATTGAGAAAGAGCATGTGGACGAGGTTATTAAGGTGCTTGATGAGGTGTTGTGATATAGAGTAACATGGTCTTACGTGATTCTATGGAGGTTTGATATGAAGGTTGTATTACTTGCCGGAGGTTTAGGAACGCGTATTTACGAAGAATCCGAGTTTTGTCCTAAACCGATGATAGATATAGGTGGGAAACCTATATTATGGCATATTATGAAGATATACAGTCATTATGGGTTTAATGATTTTATTATATGTGCCGGTTATAAACAGTATATGATCAAGGAGTGGTTCGCAGATTATTTTCTCCATAATTCTGATATAACATTTAGTTTTAAGAATGGCAAGAATGAGATGAGGGTCCATGATCAGAGATGTGAACCTTGGGATGTAACGGTTGTTGATACCGGATATAACACCATGACAGGTGGTCGTATTAAGCGTATTCAAAAGTATATAGGCGACGAACCTTTTATGATGACTTATGGAGACGGTGTATGTGACGTTAATATTGAAAAGTTGCTGGAGTTTCATAAGAGTCATGGTAAGATTGCAACGATCACAGCAGTTATACAAAAGCAACAGAAGGGCGTAATAGATATCGGACCGGATTATGCAGTTAAGTCCTTCCGTGAGAAGAATAGTATGGATGGACTTCCTATAAATGCCGGATATATGGTATTAGAGCCGAAGATATTTGACTATCTTGATGATGATACTACGATATTTGAGCAGAGTCCTATGGAGAGACTTGCTAACGAAGGGCAATTGATGTCGTATATGCATAAGGGATTCTGGCAATGCATGGATACTGTAATTGAGAAGAATAGACTGGAGAAGCTGATTGAAGACGGCGATGCTCCATGGATTAAGTGGGATGAATGATGGTAGATTTGAGTTTTTATAAGGACAAGAAAGTTTTTGTAACAGGACACACCGGATTTAAGGGGACCTGGCTGTGTAAGATTTTGATAGACGCAGGAGCTGTTGTTACGGGATATAGTCTTGAAGCACCAACGGTTCCTAATCTGTTTAGTTTATCAGGAATATCTGAATCAATGACTAGCATAATCGCTGATATTAGGGACTACGAGAGTTTGAAGGCAGCGTTTGATGAATCGAATCCTGAGATAGTGTTTCACTTGGCAGCTCAGCCGATAGTGAGAGATAGTTATAAAGATCCTAGGTACACCTATGAGACTAATGTTATGGGAACGGTTAATTTAATGGAATGTATAAGGCTGTCTGATAGCATTAAGTCGGTATTAAATGTCACAACGGACAAAGTATATAAGAATAATGAGTGGTGCTGGGGATATAGAGAGGATGATCCACTTGATGGATATGATCCTTACAGCAATTCTAAATCGTGTTCGGAGCTTGTTACACACGCTTATATAAACAGTTTCTTTGCAGATAAAGATATTGCTATATCGACAGCGAGGGCTGGTAACGTTATCGGAGGAGGAGATTTTGCAAATGACAGAATTATTCCAGATTGTGTAAGAGCGGTTAAATCCGGTGAGGTGATAGGCGTAAGGAATCCGTATTCAACTAGACCATATCAGCATGTACTAGAGCCACTTGCGGCATATCTTTTAATAGTAAGTAGACAGTATATGGATGAATCAGTGGCAGGCTTTTATAATGTGGGACCTGATGATTGCGATTGCTTGACAACAGGTGATTTGGTAGATTTATTCTGTACATCTTGGGGTGAGGGTGCATCATGGGTGAATAAGGCAGATGTTAATGCGCCACATGAGGCTAATTACCTTAGACTTGATTGTAGTAAGATAAAGTCAATTCTTAATTGGTCCCCAAGGTGGCATATTGAGAAATGCATGAAGAGTTTATGCGATTTCTATAAAACCTGGATGTCTGATGGAAGCATTCCTGATGAGATGGATAGGGAGATTAGAGAATTCTTTGAAATAGATTAGTATGGAGGAAAGCTATGAGTAGATGGGATAATGAATTAGAAGCTAAGAAAGAGATTCTTGGCATAGTTAAGGAGTACTGCGATACCTATCATAATAAAAATGAGTACCATGTAGGCGATAGGATTCCTTATGCATCTAGAGTATACGATTCCGAAGAGATGTGTAATCTTGTTGATTCAGCACTGGAATTCTGGTTGACTTCAGGAAGGTATACAGAGCAATTCGAGAAAGACTTTGCAGATTATTTGGGTGTAAAGTACTGTGCGCTCGTTAATTCGGGTTCTTCGGCAAATCTCTTGGCATTTATGGCGTTGACCTCACCTCTTTTAAAAGAAAGAAGGATTAACAGAGGCGACGAGGTAATCACAGTATCTGCAGGATTTCCAACAACTGTGTCAGCGATAATTCAGTACGGTGCAGTACCGGTATTTGTTGATATGACCATTCCTCAGTATAATATTGATGTGACTCAATTAGAAGATGCTCTATCAGACAAGACTAAGGCGGTTATGATTGCGCATACGTTGGGTAATCCGTTTGATCTTAAACCCGTTAAGGAATTCTGTGATAAGAATAATCTGTGGCTTGTTGAAGATAACTGCGATGCGCTTGGTTCTACTTATACCATTGATGGAGAAACTAAGTTAACCGGAACAATTGGCGATATAGGAACTTCAAGTTTCTATCCTCCACATCATATGACTATGGGTGAAGGTGGAGCGGTATATACTGATAATCCATTGTTATCTAAGATAGTAAGATCGCTTCGCGATTGGGGAAGAGAGTGTTCTTGTGCGCCGGGGCAAGATAACTTATGTGGACACAGGTTTGATGGACAACATGGGGAACTGCCTCTAGGTTACGATCATAAATATGTCTATTCTCATTTTGGTTATAATTTAAAGGCAACTGATATGCAGGCAGCTGTTGGTTGTGCCCAGTTAAAGAAATTCCCAACATTTGTTGAGAGAAGAAAGCACAACTTTGATAGATTGAAAGAGGGACTTAAAGTAGTCGAGGATAAACTCATCCTTCCTGAGGCTTGCCCTAATTCTGACCCTAGCTGGTTTGGATTCTTAATCACAACTAAAGAAGGTGTAGATAAGAATAAGGTTGTTCAGTATTTGGAAAATCAAGGAGTGCAGACTAGAATGCTTTTTGGAGGCAACATGATTAAACAACCTTGCTTTACGCAAATGAAAGCAAGCGGTGAAAGGTATCGTGTTGTTGGAGACCTTCATATTACGGACCAGATTATGAATAGTACATTCTGGATTGGAGTGTATCCTGGAATGACTGATGAAATGGTTGATTATATGGTGGAGAAGATAGTTGAGGCTGTTAGTGAATAAGTATGAAAGATAGGATTATTAGGCTGGTTAAGCAATTCATGTCCTTTGGAATAGTTGGGGCTATTAATACGATTTTAGGCCTTGTTATATACTGGGGCATGGTTGGGGTTGGAATACACTACCTGATAGCTAATACGGTCGGCTTTGTTATTACTGTTGCTATATCATATGTTTTGAATAACATATTCACATTTAGGAAGAAAGATGAGCCGGTAGAATGGTTCGTTAAAAAACTTCTTAAGGTGTATGCGTCGTATTTTATGACTGGGATCGTGTTAAACAGTGTTCTTCTATGGATGTGGAATGATGTAGTAGGGATTAACAAGAATATATCTCCGATTCTCAATTTATTTATTTCTATACCTGTTAACTTTGTATTGAACAAAAAATGGGCTTATAAGGATAGAGTGTAGTAATAGAAGGATGCTGGTAAGATGCGTATCATGAGAACTATTAACGATGTTTTACTCATTGACCTTCCGCCGAGAATTAAAAGTTGGAGAATTATCTCGAAAAAGTTGGGGATAATTCTCTAACTTTATGTATTTTAGGTATAAGTTAGAGAATTATCTCCAATTTTTGCTTGTGTATATATAAATAGCGTGCCGTAAGGCGCGCTATTTTTTTTGAAAATGTTAGTTGACAAATCATTTCTATAGTAGTAACATAAGCCTAGTGGATGTTAGCACTCGAAGATGTTGAGTGCTAACAGATGAGAAAAGGCTTATAATTAGCGGGTTGTAAGCATTTTACTACTAAGAGAGGATGGTCAGATGGAACTTGATGAGCGCAAAGTTAAGATATTGCAAGCTATCATAAAGACATATCTTGAGACGGGTGAACCTGTCGGCTCGCGTACCATTTCCAAGATGGAAGGTCTGAACTTGTCTTCTGCGACTATTCGTAATGAGATGGCTGATCTTGAAGAGATGGGCTACATATTGCAGCCACATACATCAGCAGGGCGTATTCCTTCTGACGCAGGTTACCGCTTATATGTAGATCAGATGATGGCTGAGAAGGCTTTAGAGCGTGAGGAGCACGCATTAGTCCCTAAGGATGATGAGCACGAGAAGCTTCTTGCTAAGGTTGACAGGCTTGAGACTCTTTTGCAGCAGGTTGCCAAGGTATTAGCGTACAACACCAATTACGCGACCATGGTTACAGGGCCTAATTATAAGAATACCAATGTTAAGTTCGTACAGTTGTCTCAGGTGGATGACACGCAGATTTTAGCAGTTATTGTTGTTGGTAACAACGTTATCAAGAACAAGATGATAGATGTAGATGAGAGGATTCCTAACGACGAGCTGCTTAAACTTAACGTGCTTCTCAATACATTTTTAACAGGTGTATCGGTTAAAGAGATTGATCTTGAACTTATACAGACTATGAAGCAGCAGGCGGGTATATATGCGGACATCTTGGAGCATATATTCGATGGAATATTAGATGCAGTTAGGCAGGCTTCAGAGACAGAAGTTTATACAAGTGGAGCCAATAACATTTTGAAGTATCCTGAGCTTGGAGATATGAACAAGGCGGGAGAACTCTTAGAGGTGTTAGAGGAGAAGAAAGCCCTCAATCACTTTATTGCGGATGATGATTCCGGAGTGTCCAACCAATATGGAATTCAGGTATACATTGGAGATGAGACGCCGGTTGAGACGCTTAATGATTGCAGTGTTGTCACAGCGACATATGAGCTTGAAGAGGGCGTAAGAGGTAAGATAGGTATTATCGGACCTAAGCGTATGGATTATGACAAGGTGGTGACGACATTAAGGAATCTGACGGACGAGCTAGACACCATTTTTAAGAATAAGAAGACATAGTGGTAACATTTTCACTAATATATAGATTACGAGGTGATATAAGATATGGCAGAAGAGAAGAAGAAGACAACCAAGTCGACTAAGTCCGGAAGTGCTAAGTCGCAGTCTTCTAAGAAGAAACAAGGCAATCCAAAGCCAAGAAATGTCAAGAACATGGAGCTTGATATCAAGGCTAAGAACGAGGTGCTAGATGATGTTTCTGAGAAGCTTAAGGCTCTTAAAGACGAGAACAAGGCTTTAAAGGAAGAGTTAGAGGCATTAAAGTCAGGTGCAGCCGCTACTGATTCCGAGGCAAATGCTACCGAGGAGCAGAAGGATTCCAAGAAAGACAAGAAGCAGGCTGAGATCGACGAGATTAAAGACAAGTATCAGCGTCTTATGGCTGAGTTTGAGAATATGAGAAAGCGTACTGAGAAGGAGAGTCTTCGCCAGTATGATATCGGCGCTAAGGAAGTGCTTGAGAAGCTCTTGCCGGTTGTTGACAACTTTGAGAGAGCGATGGACTCAGTGACAGATGATAACAAAGAAGATGCATTTGTCCAGGGAATCGAGCGTATTCATAAGCAGCTTATGGACTACTTGGAGTCAGTTAAGGTTACACCTATGAATGCTCAGGGAACAGAATTCAATCCGGATTTGCATAACGCTGTTCAGCAGGTTGAATCCGATGAATATGATGAAGGAACTGTTGTTATGGAGATGCAGAAGGGCTATATGTACAAAGACGAGGTTCTAAGATACAGTATGGTTCAGGTTGCTAATTAAGTTATTTATATAATAGGAGGCATATATTATGGGAAAGATTATTGGTATTGATTTAGGTACAACTAATTCATGTGTAGCAGTTATGGAGGGTGGTAAACCTGTTGTTATCACCAACGCAGAGGGTGTAAGAACTACTCCTTCTATCGTAGCATTTACTAAGAACGGTGAGCGTGTTGTAGGTGATCCTGCTAAGCGTCAGGCTGTAACTAATGCAGACAAGACTATTTCATCTATCAAGCGTCACATGGGTTCAGATTATCGTGTAACAATTGATGATAAGAAGTTTTCTCCACAGGAGATTTCAGCTATGATCCTTCAGAAACTTAAGAAGGATGCAGAGGCATATATCGGAGAGGATGTAACAGAGGCAGTTATTACTGTTCCTGCTTACTTCTCAGATTCACAGCGTCAGGCTACTAAGGACGCAGGTAAGATTGCAGGCCTTGACGTAAAGCGTATTATCAACGAGCCTACTGCAGCAGCTCTTTCATATGGTTTGGATAATGAGAGCGAGCAGAAGATTATGGTTTATGACCTTGGTGGTGGTACATTTGATGTATCTATCATTGAGATTGGTGACGGTGTTATCGAAGTTCTTGCAACAGCCGGTGATAACAAGCTCGGTGGTGATGATTTTGATGATGTAATTACCAAGTACATGCTTGATGATTTCAAGAGCAAGGAAGGCGTTGATCTTTCAGGTGATAAGATGGCTATGCAGAGACTTAAGGAAGCTGCAGAGAAGGCTAAGAAAGAGCTTTCTTCATCTACAACAACCAATATCAACCTTCCATTCATTACAGCAACTGCTGAGGGACCTAAGCATTTCGATATGGATCTTACAAGAGCTAAGTTCGATGAGCTTACTTACGATCTTGTTGAGAGAACAACAGGCCCTGTTCAGTCGGCGTTAAAGGATGCAGGACTTACAGCTGCTGATCTTGACAAAGTTCTTTTGGTTGGTGGTTCTACTCGTATCATTGCAGTACAGAACAAGGTTAAGCAGCTTACTAACAAGGATCCATTCCAGGGTATCAACCCAGATGAGTGCGTTGCTATCGGAGCTTCTATCCAGGGTGGTAAGCTTGCTGGTGATACAGGCGCAGGTGAGATTCTTCTTCTTGATGTTACCCCACTTTCACTTTCTATCGAGACCATGGGTGGTGTAGCTACAAGACTTATCGAGCGTAACACAACTATTCCTACCAAGAAGAGCCAGATATTCTCTACTGCTCAGGACAATCAGGATGCAGTTGATATCCATGTTGTACAGGGTGAACGTGAGTTTGCAAGAGATAACAAGACATTAGGTCGTTTCCGCCTTGACGGTATCGCTCCTGCAAGACGTGGTGTGCCACAGATCGAGGTAACATTTGACATCGATGCAAATGGTATCGTAAATGTATCTGCTAAGGACCTTGGTACAGGTAGCGAGCAGCATATCACAATCACAGCCGGTTCTAACCTTTCTGATGAGGATATCGATAAGGCTGTTAAGGAAGCTGCTGAGTTCGAGGCACAGGATAAGAAGCGTAAGGAAGCTATTGAGGCTCGTAACGATGCTGATGCAATGGTATTCCAGACAGAGAAGGCTCTTAAAGAGGTTGGTGACAAGCTTGACGGAGCTGCTAAGGATAAGGTTGAGGCTGATCTTAAGGAGCTTAAGGATCTTATCGCAGCAACAGATGTTGAGAATATGACAGACGATCAGGTTGATAAGATTAAGGCTGGTAAGGAGAAGCTTACCGAGTCAGCACAGGAGCTTTTCAGTAAGATGTATGAGCAGGCTGCTCCTAATGCAAATGCAGGAACAGGCGCAGAGAGTGCTGGTGCTGCTGATTACGATCCTGATGATGTTGTTGATACAGACTTCAAGGAAGTTTAATAGATTGTATAATGTCATTCTGAGCGTAGCGAAGAATCTTTATCCCGAACTCTGTTCGGGATAATGTGATGTAAAGCAAAAGTTAATTTATTATGGAAGGCGAAGAACATGGCTGATAAGAGAGATTATTATGAAGTATTGGGTGTAAGCAAGAATGCTACCGATGCAGAACTTAAAAAAGCATATCGTGTATTGGCTAAGAAGTACCATCCTGATATGAATCCGGGTGACAAGGAAGCAGAGGCTAAGTTTAAAGAGGCTTCTGAAGCATATGACGTGCTCGGTAATCCTGAGAAGCGTGCTAAGTATGATCAGTTTGGACATGCTGCATTTGACGCGGGAGCAGGCGGAGCATATAGTGGTGGATTCGAGTTTAATATGGGAGATATGGGCGACATTTTCGGCGATATCTTTGGAGATATGTTTGGCGGTGGCTCAAGAGGTCGTCGTGACGATAATGGACCTGTTAGAGGTGCCAATATTAAGACATCAATCCGCATTGATTTCGATGAGGCTGTGTTTGGATGTACCAAGGAGATGGAACTTCCACTTAAAGATCCTTGCGATCACTGTCACGGAACGGGATGCCAGCCTGGATACGATCCAGTGACATGTACTAAGTGTGGTGGTAAGGGACAGGTTGCATTTACACAGCAATCCTTATTTGGTATGGTTAGGAATATTCAGACATGTCCTGACTGTAACGGTACCGGCAAGGTTATCAAGAACAAATGTCGTGTCTGTAGCGGTAGTGGATATGTTACCAGCAAGAAGAAGATTCAGGTAGATATTCCTGCCGGAATTGATAACGGACAGAGTGTTCGTATAAGAGGCAAGGGAGAGCCTGGTAAACGCGGCGGTGACAGAGGAGATCTTCTTGTTACTGTTATGGTTAACCAGCATCCTATCTTCCAGAGACATGAGTATGATATTTATTCTACTCAGCCTATTACATTTACTCAGGCTGCACTTGGTGCACAGATTACCATTAACACTGTTGATGGTGACTTTAAGTACACTATTAAGCCTGGTACTCAGACGGATACTAAGATTCGCCTTAAGGGCAAGGGAGTTCCTACAATCAGGAACAATTCTATTAGAGGTGATCATTATGTGACTTTGGTTGTTCAGGTGCCTGAGAAGCTTTCTGAGAAAGAGAAAGAGATTATTAGGCAGTTGGATGACGAGATTGAGGAACCGTCGGACAAGAAAAAGGGATTTTTTAAGAAGTGATTTTATATATGCAGAGCATCATATCTATGCTCTGCATATTTCTTTTTTATTAAATTTCAAGTGGTTTTATTGAGTAGAATGTAGTATAATAGATGTTTAGTGGAGGTTGTACTATGAAGTGGACTAGGATTACGATTGATACTACTGTTGAAGCGACAGATATGATTAGCTATGAGCTTAATGAGGCTGGGTTTGAGGGCGTTGAGGTTGAGGATCACGTCCCTCTTACTGAGGAGGATAGAAAGACTATGTATGTCGATCTTCTTCCTGATGAGATTGCTCCTGATGATGGGACTGCTAAGGTGTCTTGTTATTTTGAAATTGCAGATGGAGAAGATATTGAGACAACTCGTCTTAAGGCAGAGGAAGCTAAGTCAAAGGTGGTATCGATTCTTGAGGATATTAAACCTTTCTTTAATATAGGTGCTGGGACTGTTACAGTAAGTGAGACTGAAGACAAGGATTGGATTAATAACTGGAAGCAGTTCTTTAAGCCTTTTAGGTTAGATGAGAATATAATCATTAAGCCTACCTGGGAGAAGGTGGATGACGCTAATGATGATGATATTATAGTTGAGATTGATCCTGGAACTGCATTTGGAACAGGTTCTCACGAGACGACAAGACTATGTATATCGGGTATTAAGAAATATCTTAAGCCGGGGATGAAGGTGCTGGACCTCGGCTGTGGCAGCGGAATCTTGTCTATTATTGCGTTGAAGCTCGGTGCAGGGGCTGTTGTCGGAACGGATATTGATCCTAATGCGATAACAGCAACTAATACTAATCTTGAAGTAAATGGGATTGCTGAAGGTGCTATGACAGCATTTCAGGGTAATCTTCTAGAAGACGAAGAGTTGTGTAAGAAGCTTGGGTATGGTGAGTATGATATTGTTGTTGCTAACATACTTGCTGATGTTATTATTCCACTCTCTTCGATTGCGAAGAAGTTTATGAAGCCGGATGGAGTATTCATTACTTCGGGAATTATTGACTTCAAGGAGAATGAGGTTAAGGAAGCATTTGTCGAGAATGGATTAGAGGTAGTAGAAGTTAATCCTATGGGCGAGTGGTTATCAATTATAGGTAGATAATATGTATAAGTTTTTTGTTGATGAGAGCGCTATTGGTGAAGATTGCGTTACGATTTCCGGTGATGATTATAATCATATAGCGAATGTCTTAAGGATGAAGACCGGTGAGGAGTTTCTGGTTGGTGCGAGCTCGGATAGAGAGTATCTTTGCAAGATTGATTCATTTGCCGAAGGGTGTGTTAAGGGGAAGATTCTTGACTGCTATGGAAGTAACAGAGAGCTGCCGCTTAAGGTAACTTTATATCAGGCTCTTCCTAAGGGAGACAAGATGGAGACGATTATTCAGAAAGCGGTTGAGCTAGGCGTTAATCGGATTGTGCCGGTTATGACTGACAGGGTGATTGTTAAGCTTGATGATAAGAAGCGAGAGAAGAAGGTCGCGAGATGGAATGCGGTATCACTAGCGGCTGCTAAGCAATCTAAAAGAAGCGTTGTCCCGGTTGTTGCTGAGCCGATGAGTTATAAGGATGCTGTCGGTGAGGCGTCAACATTTGACTACGCTATAATTCCGTATGAGAACGCGTCGGGCATGGAAGGCTCAAGAGATATCATTAGAGGAATTGTTGATGGATGTGTTGGCGGTGATAAGAGAATTGGTGTCTTTATCGGGCCTGAAGGTGGCTTCTCTGAAGGCGAGATTGAGCTAGCGACAGAATCCGGAATTGAGCCTGTGACGCTAGGACACAGGATATTGAGAACAGAGACGGCCGGCATGACGGTGCTTTCAATATTGATGTTTATGAGTGATAGGGATTAAGGATTAAGGAGCTTTTATGGAAGTTTATTTGGATAATGCTGCGACGTCGAAAGCATTTGACGAAGTTATTGAATTATGTGGTAAGGTGATGAGGACGGATTATGGCAATCCCTCTTCGCTTCATAATAAGGGGCTTGACGCCGAGCATTATATAAGAGATTCGAAGGATATCATAGCTAAAATATTAAAATGTAATCCTAAGGAGATTATATTTACAAGTGGCGGAACAGAGTCAAATAACACTGCGATAATCGGTGCTGCAAGGGCGAAAGTAAGGCGCGGCAAGCATATCATAACATCATCGGTTGAACATGCATCCGTTAAGAATGTGACTGAGTTTCTTAAAAATGACGGATATGAGATTACATACCTGCCGGTTGATTCAAAGGGAATTGTAGATCTTAATGTGCTTCGTGATTCGATAAGAGAAGATACCGTACTGATATCAATCATGGGTGTTAACAATGAAGTCGGAGCGGTAGAACCGTTAGAAGAGATTGCAAATGTTATCAGGCAATCGGGTCAGGACATATTGTTCCATGTTGACGCGGTGCAGATGTATGGCAAGCTGCCAATCAATCCTAAGAAGATGGGTATAGATCTTATGAGTGTGAGTGGACATAAGCTTCACGGTCCTAAGGGGACGGGGTTCTTATATGTAAGGGACGGAGTAAGGATTCTTCCGCTTATCTACGGTGGTAATCAGCAGTCGGGTATGCGCTCAGGAACTGAGAATGTTCCAGGAATTGCGGGACTGGGGCTTGCATCTAAGATTGTATATGATTCGCTTGATGAGACAATGAAGAGAATGTCGAATCTTAAAGAGTCATTTAGAGAAATGATATCAGATATCCCGGATATAAAGGATAATTCAGGTGATGCTCCTCATATCGTGTCGATAACATTTGCCGGAGTAAGAAGTGAAGTGCTTCTTCATGCATTAGAGGATAAAGGTATATACGTGTCATCCGGCTCGGCGTGTTCATCTAACAAGCCTGAGCTTAGTAATACGCTGATTAATATGGGTGTGGACAACGATGCGGCGGAATCAACGCTTAGGTTCTCGCTTTCTAGATATACAACTGAGGAGGAACTTCGATATACAGCGGATGCTGTTAAGGAGTTGCTCCCGATGCTTAGGAGATTTACAAGGAGATAGTTATGGAATACAATGCATTTCTTATTAAATATGCGGAGATAGGATTAAAGGGTAAGAATAGGTATAGGTTTGAGGATGCTTTGGTTCGCCAGATTAAGTACGCTCTTAAAGGTGAGTCCGAGTTTAGGATTACCAAGGAGCAGGGAAGAATCTTAGTTGAAGCCAAGGGTGATTATGACTATGATGAGACTGTTGCTGCGCTTAAGACGGTATTTGGTGTTTCGGCAATATGTCCCGTTGTGATTGATGATGATAGCGAGTTTGAGCATTTGGCTAAGCTCGTATGTGATTACGTGGATAAGGCATATCCGGATAAGAATTTTACTTTTAAGGTCATGACTAAGCGTGCAGATAAGAAATATCCAATGAATTCGATGGAACTTGCTGCCAACTTAGGTGAGAAACTTCTTGATGCATTTGCTGAAATGAAGGTTGATGTGCATAATCCTGACGTATTGGTGCATTGCGAGCTTAGAACTAAGGTGTATGTATATTCTGTCGAGATTCCGGGTCCTGGAGGAATGCCGGTTGGAACCAATGGTAAGGCGGAATTACTTTTGTCCGGCGGAATCGATTCGCCGGTGGCGGGATATATGATTAGCAAGAGAGGCGTTAACATTGATGCTGTGTACTTTCATGCTCCACCATATACCAGCGAGAGAGCTAAGGAGAAGGTTGTTGATCTTGCTAAGAAGATTGCGAAGTACACAGGACCTATTAATCTCCACGTTGTTAATTTTACAGATATTCAGCTTGCGATATATGAGAAGTGTCCACATGATGAGTTAACAATCATCATGAGAAGATATATGATGAGAATAGCAGAACACTTTGCTAAAGAGGACGATGCACAGGCTCTTGTAACAGGTGAGTCAATCGGTCAGGTTGCAAGCCAGACGATGTATTCATTGGTTGCGACCAATGAAGTATGTACGATTCCTGTTTTTAGACCGCTTATAGGTTTTGATAAGCAAGAGATTATTGACATTTCCGAGAAGATAGATACCTACGAGACATCTATCCTTCCGTATGAGGATTGCTGTACAATATTTGTTGCCAAGCATCCTGTTACGAAGCCAAATGTCAATGTTATTAAGTGTTCTGAGAGGAAGCTTGATGATGTGATTGATGATTTGATGGAGAAGGCGATTGAGACCGCGGAGACTATTAGGGTGCATCCTCATAAAGTGTGATGGAAGGGTAGGTTTTGCTTGGAGGTGAGAGCAATGGCGAAAACTGTATCAATCGGAACTCAGGATTTTGCGAGTATTGTTGAGAATGGTTGTTTTTATATTGATAAGACATCCTTTATCAGAGATTGGTGGAATAATCGGGATAGTGTGACTCTGATTACTAGACCTAGACGTTTCGGTAAGACTCTGACAATGAGTATGCTTAATTACTTTTTTTCTCTGAAGTATGCAGGAAGAAGTGACTTGTTTGAAAGCTTTGATGTATGGAAGGATGAGAAGATAAGAACTCTTCAGGGAACTTATCCGGTTATATTTATGTCGTTTGCCGGAGTAAAGGGAAGGACATATGAGGAAGCAGTAGTTGGAATAAAGAAACAGATAGTGAAACTATACTCAGACTATGCTTATCTTAAGGAATGTGCAGAATATGATGACAATGAGAGATTAGCTTTATCTAAAATAAGAGAGGACATGGATGATGTCCATGCTGAATATTCACTCAATCTTCTCTCAAGCCTGCTCGAAAAGTATCATGGCAAGAAGGTTCTTATATTCTTAGATGAATACGACACGCCTCTTCAGGAAGCGTATATTCAAGGGTACTGGGATGATATGACAGCGTTTATTAGAACGATGTTTAATAATACCTTTAAGACTAATCCATCTATGGAGAGAGCAATTATGACCGGAATTACGAGGGTTAGCAAGGAGTCTATATTCTCGGATCTTAATAACCTTGAGATAGTTACGACTACATCAGATAAATATGAGACGGATTTTGGTTTTACTGAAGGAGAGGTGTTTTCTGCACTTGAGGAGCAGGGATACAGCGAAGAAGATAAGAATAACGTAAAACTGTGGTATGATGGTTTCGTGTTTGGAGATTACTCAGATATATATAACCCATGGTCAATCACTCATTTTCTTGACAAAGGTAAGCTTGACACATATTGGGCTAATACAAGCGGTAATGGATTGGTAGGACATCTTATTGGCAACGGTGCTCCTGATATTAAGATGGAATTTGAGAAGCTGATTATGGGCGAATGCGTGGAAGCGGTAATTGATGAACAGATAGTATTCAATCAGCTTGATGGCAATAAGGATGCGATATGGAGCTTGTTATTAGCATCAGGGTACCTAAAGTGCGAGAAGATAGTGCAGGAGACACCTGAGGATATAGCTATATATCGGATGGTACTCACCAATTTTGAAGTTAAAAAAATGTTTGATAAGATGGTGGCTGACTGGTTTAAGAAGGATGGGGCTTTTAATGTGTTTGTTAAATCGATGTTTGCAAATGACTTAAGAGGTATGAATCAGTACATGAATAAGGTCGCACTTAATACCTTCAGTTATTTTGACGCCGGTAAGAAACCATCAGAAGAGAGTGAGCCTGAGAAGTTCTACCATGGCTTCGTCTTAGGACTTCTTGTTGAGAACGCGAAGAATTATATCTTGAAGTCTAATCGTGAGAGTGGCTATGGAAGATATGATATTGTATTAGAGCCAAAGGATAAGAAAGATGTGGCTGTAATCATCGAATTTAAGGTGTATGACAAGGAATATGATAACGAGAACGACCTTGAAGACACAGCTAACAATGCTCTTAAACAGATAGAGGATATGAAGTATGACGCTGATCTTATTGCGAAAGGTATCCTAAAAGACAGTATATTAAAATACGGATTCGCATTTCAGGGTAAGAAATGTCTAATACGCGGTGGGAGAGTCTAGATGAGAGAGGTAGATAATCCCCACAAAAAAGTGCAGGAATACTATGATTAAGAATATGATAACCAAGTATCTGGAGTCCGGATGGATATACAAGTACAGAACAATCATAGTAGGTGTGTTAATTATACTATTAACACACCTTATTGCTATGCTCATAACTGATAGCGGTATATTTGGCGATAAGGTATATATTGGTGGTGATAATCAGGGCCAGTTACTTGGGTATGCCGCGGAGGTGAGAATAGCG
This sequence comes from Lachnospiraceae bacterium NC2004, assembly GCA_000621905.1. Classification (GTDB taxonomy): domain Bacteria; phylum Bacillota; class Clostridia; order Lachnospirales; family Lachnospiraceae; genus NC2004. Next base: position 88,511 of record JHXB01000006.1, on the reverse strand, counting down.
TTGCACTTGGTGTAGGAACATCGATACTGGTAATGTAAGTAGAGATTGTGCTTGTGGTTATGCATTTAAGAGGAAGAGACTATCTTTCATAGAAAGAAGAGTATAAGAAATGCAACAATTTAATGACAATTGGCTTAGAATAGTGTACAATAGAAAAAGTGTGATGTGAGGAGATAATAATCATGATTCCTTTTAATGTTCCACCATACACTGGCGATGAAGATGAATATGTTCTAAGAGCTATACATAATCACAAGATTAGTGGTGATGGTGAGTATACTAAGCTGTGCTCTAAGTGGTTTGAGGAGAAGACTGGTGCGAGTAAAGTATTACTGACTACTTCGTGTACTCATGCCTTAGAGATGGCAGCGATGCTTGCTGGGATTGAGCCTGGTGATGAGGTTATTATGCCTTCTTATACATTTGTATCAACTGCGAATGCATTTGTCTTAAGAGGAGCTAGGATTGTGTTCGTCGATATTAGACCTGACACAATGAATATCGACGAGAAGCTTATTGAGGAAGCGATAACTGATAAGACTAAGGCAATAGTCCCTGTTCACTACGCTGGCGTGGCTTGCGAGATGGATACAATTATGGATATTGCGGCAAGACATAATCTGATTGTTATAGAAGACGCTGCACAGGGAGTTATGAGTACATATAAAGGTAGATCATTAGGTTCTATAGGTGATTTTGGTTGTTATAGTTTTCATGAGACCAAGAACTATTCTATGGGAGAAGGTGGAGCGCTTCTGATTAAAGATCCGTCCTATATTGAGAAGGCTGAGATTATTCGTGAGAAGGGAACGAATAGGTCTAAGTTTTATAGAGGTGAGATTGACAAATACACATGGGTTGATGAAGGATCATCCTATCTTCCAAGTGAGATAAACGCTGCGTATCTGTACGCGCAGCTGATGAGAGCGGATGAGATCAACAATGATAGATTAAAATCCTGGAATAGATATTACGAATTATTGGAACCTTTACAGAACAAGGGTTTAATCGAGTTGCCTAAGGTGCCAAATGAGTGTGAGCATAACGGGCATATGTTTTATGTTAAGGTGAGGGATATTGAGGTTAGGACTAGATGCTTAGCGTATATGAAGGAATCAGGTGTGTTAGCTGTGTTCCATTATGTTCCTTTACATTCATCGCCTGCTGGATTGGAATATGGAAGATTTAATGCAGATGATGAATATACAACGATAGAGAGTGGGAAGTTATTTAGGCTGCCGATGTATTATGGTATGAAAGATGCTGAGATTAATAATGTTGTCAGTGATATCAAATCATTTTTTTTGAATGGAAGTAAGAACTAACGAGTGTTATCTTATTGATTAAACAATGAGATGGTGATAGTTAGAATGATGTTGTTTGGAGGGAATGTTATGCATGAGAAGGCAAGCGAGAGTGGAATGGCTAAAGAGCTTGACTTGCTCTTAAAGGAAAAGACAATCTACGATATTGCTAATCAGATAAAGGAGAGGATAAGAAACGGTGATTCTTTTTTCTTTATTTATGGTTGTGGTTGCAACGCTAGAAGAGTTGCAGAAATATCGCAGAAATGTGGGGCTAATATAGATGCTTTTGTTATAGACGATGAGTATTATACATTTGACACTTTTATGAATACAGATGTTATTAAGTATTCGGATTGGATAAGTGATTACTCAGATAGAAAGGGCTTTGTATGGATAGGAGTTAATTCATTATCTGAAGCGGAGAGAATAAGAGCAAGATTGCCTGTTGAATATGAGTATATCCATACAATGTTACCTTTGGAAGCGTATAGGGCTACAGAATTCCTAGATATAGATTATCTGAGAGAGAATATAGATAAATTCAAGCGTACATATGATATTTTGGCGGATGCAGAGTCAAAAAATGTTATGTATTATTATATCAAAGGATGTATTAGCGGCGACGCGCACGAAATGATTAACTTACCACAGTCTAAGCAATACTTTAATTCTCTTGTTCCTCTTGAAATGATGAAAGATATAGTAATTATTGATTGTGGAGCATATGATGGTGACAGTGCATCTGATGCAATTAATTATTTTGGAAAGGATACTGTTAATAAGATATATTCTTTTGAACCTGACAAAGAGAATTACTCTCGAATGCTTACAAGGATAGAGAGTGACTGCGATTTGAAAGAAAAGGTTGTCCCATGTATGAATGGTGTGGGCATAGAGAAGACAACCGCATGCTTTAATTCTTTGGATTCTGGATCTTCGGTGTCCGTAGATGGAGATGAAAGAATAGAGATTGAAACAATAGACAACATTTTTTTGAATCAGAGAGTAGATTTCATTAAGATGGATATCGAAGGTGAAGAAAAGAATGCGCTGTTAGGAGGAAAGGATACAATCAAGAATAATAATCCGATATTAGCTATTTGTGCATATCATAAAAAAGAGGATTTGTTTGAATTGGTTAGTACAATTGAAGAGATAGTTGATGATGATGTATATAACTACTATTTGAGACATCACGATATTTCCCTTAATGAATTAGTGTTATATGCTATTCCTAAAAGGTATGATACGCATGAAAGATAAAGTTTTAATTCTTAACGGAGGATATTCTGAGATTCCTTTAATCGAATCCGCTAAACGCGAGGGGTATACTGTTTTAGTGACCGGTAACAATACAAAAGCTCCAGGTAATTCGATAGCAGATGAATATATCCGGGGAGATTATTCTAAGCACGAGGAAATGCTATCAATCGCTAAGAGATGCGGTATTTCTTGCGTTTGCTCGTCATGTAATGATAAAGCGTATGGGAGTAAGATGTATATATGCGATATGCTGGGAATAGATAATTGCGATAGCTTTGAGACTATAGAAAGACTACATGATAAGCGTAGATTTAGAGAATTGCAGATTGAATTAGGACTTAAGTTTCCTTTTTTTATAAGGTGTGATTCAGTAGATGCTTTAGAATTAGTGCCTGATGATTCGTATCCTGTTATAATAAAACCTACAGATATGGACGGTGGTCGTTGTATGGTTAAGTGTGACAACTTTAACGAGTTATCTAAAGTTGTAAAAGCGCTACTTAAGGAGCATAAGGATTCTTCATTTATTGTTGAAGAATTCTTAACGGGAACTAATCATGGGTTCACTTCGTTGATAAGGAATCAAAGGGTAGAGTTCTTTATGACTGACAATGAGTATCATGTATACTATGATTACGCTGTATCAGCAGTAAGTGTTCCATCAATGATAGATGAGGATGTTGAGAAGGATTTGGTTAATCAGGTTGAAATGATATCCAAAGAATTAAATCTAAGAGATGGTCTAGTTCACGTTCAGTTTATGCTTACAGATAAGGGCCCATATATACTAGAAGTGTGCAGAAGATCACCTGGGGACTTGTACATAGAATTCGTAAAATATGCGACAGGAATTGACTATCCTCGTGCGATTCTTACATCCGAGGTGGGTGAGATGAAGATTGTTTCTATTGACACACCAAAAGAAGGATGCTTGGCAAGGCAAGTGATTGTGTGTGAAAAAAAGGGAATGATAAGGGGGATACAGTTTTCTGATGAGTTAGAGGAGTGTATTACAGAGCGATATATTTATTATGATAAAGACAAAGTATTGGACGGCAGTATGTATAAATGTGGAGTGCTTTTTTTGAAGAGTGATTCACAGATGAAAATGAAGAATTTGCTTGACAATATTAAGAATCATATTACCTTTGATATGAAGGAGGAGTAGCTATTGAATGATAAAGGTGAGTTGTGTATAGGGATGGCTGGTGCAGGAAGAGCAACAGAGTTGCATATGAATGCACTTCTTAGATATACAGGGGTTCCGATTTGCTTTAAACATATTATTGCAAGACGTGAAGAGCAAGTTATGGAAGCAAAAGAACGGTATGGTTTTTCTAGAGCGTCTTTGAATTTTGAAGATTTACTAGACGACGAAGAGATAGATGTAATTGATATATGTACTCCGCCTTACGTTCATAAGGACATGATAGTTTCGGCACTTAATTCCGATAAACATGTGATATGTGAAAAGCCACTTACCGGATACTTTGGTTCTAAGGAAGATGCTACGCCGATTGGTGATAATGTTTCTAAGGTTAAGATGTTTGATAAGCTCATGAAAGAGATAGATGAGCTTAGAAAAGTAATAGAGTCATCAGATAAGAAGTTTATGTATGCGGAGAACTTTGTTTATGCTCCAGCTGTAACCAAAGCAGCAGAGATAATAAGAAAGAAGCAGAGCAGAATACTGTATGCTAAAGGTGAAGAAAGTTTAAAAGGCTCCAGTTCACACGTGGCTGGTGAATGGGATAAGACTGGAGGGGGAACATTTATACGTACAGGAATCCATCCGTTGTCCGCTATTTTGTGGTTAAAACGTGTAGAAGCAGAAGCGCGTTGTGAGAATATAAGAGTTAAAAGTGTATTTGCAGATATGGGAAGAATAACGCCGAGTCTGAACGAATATGAGCATAGACATATTGCAGCTAAACCTCATGATGTTGAAGATAATGGAACAGTTATTCTTCACTTTACTGATGGTAGTAAAGCGGTAATAATGGCGACTGATGTCCTTCTTGGTGGGAGCAAGAATTATATTGAACTGTATTGCAATGATGCCGCTATTAACTGCAATCTAACAATGTCTAATCTAATGAGTACTTATTTTTTAGATGAAGATAGATTGGGTGATGTATATTTATCAGAGATGCTTCCTGCTAAAACGGGGTGGAATAACCCGTTTTTAGAAGATGAGATTATTAGAGGTTATACTGATGAGATGAGAGATTTCATGGATTCTATATACTATGACAGACATCCAAAGTCTGGTTTTGACTTAGCATATGATAGTATTAGAATAGTGTACGCAGCATATAAATCCTCTGAATTAGGAACTGCTGTTGAGTTGTAAGAGAGAGCTTTGGGAGAAGGATTGGTGATTAGGGAATTGAAAGTGTGTGATTATGTTATAGTATTAATGATTACGATAGTTTCTTTTGTTACTGTTTATTTGTTTTCTACGATTGGATTTGATCCGCTTCATACTGGACTTATGTTTCAGATGGCACATGATGTAGCGAATGGAAAAAAAATGTTCGTGGAAGTCTTTAATCAATATGGCGTTCTACCAGTTTACTTTCAGGCTGTTGCAATAAAACTATTTGGAGATAGTGTTCATAGTATTATCTTATCAGCTGTATCGGCATATGTTGTTTCGTTTTGCTTAAATTACTTGTGCTTTTATAGAGTTGTTGGACGAAGCATAGCTGTCGTTTCTACTTTGGTTTTATTGTTGATAGGGCCGTACTTCATATGGACATTTTTACCATGGTCATCAGTTTATGCGCTTATGTTTACGATGCTTACTTTGTTCTTTGTTGAGGAATACTATACCAAGCGTGCAAATTGTTTTTGGTATCTCTCTGCAGTTTCTGTTTTTTTTGTTTTCTTGTCAAGACAACCTGTAGGAATTGTTATGATATTGTCATTCGGAGTGTTATTCTTCAGTTTCAGAATAATTGGTTTTAATTCTATCAAAGCTAAAGAATGGATTTATTGGATGCTTGTTCTGCTGGGGCAATTTATCATATACTTTGCTTTACTTTTTTTTACGGTTGGCGCAAGAGGGGTTGAAGAGTATTGCAACCAGATGATAATTTGGCCGATGAAGTGGAGTGAGGATGTTGGTGGGCTTAGAACGCTTTTTCATCACTTATTTCCGTTTTATGATAGCAACCTGATTTTTTCTTATACATGGATAATTCTACCAATTGCATGTGTAATATTATATATTATGATTATGTATTTTATAAAAAAAACAAAAACTAAAAAGGGCGTTATTGTACTGTCCTTTAGCATTTTCGGAGTTGCATCCTGGGCTCAGTATTATCCTGTCACATGCATAAGACATGTTTATTGGTCAGCGTTTCCGATGGTGGGCTTGTTTTGTTGGGGATGTTTATGGATTGTAAAAGTAGTACTAAAGTGTTTGAAAAAAGCTAGGAATAAAAAGGGGAAGGATTATAAAAAACTTGCGACTGCAATCACACTCGTCATAGTTTTATTTGTATTTAGTGGTGACATTAGTATGAGAGTTAGTGAAGGTGCTAATAAGTGGCGCTCTAACACCAGTGTTTTAAAGTGCGATAAAGGATTTGGATATCTTAATGGATTAAGAATGTCGGATGCAGAACGGGAGTGCTGGACAAACTTGCATAGTAATGTGAGAGAACTACAGAAAGATTATAATGATGTTCTGAATTTGACAAATGACGCGTATTATTCATTGTTTTCGGATTCAGACTACGAGCCAAGGTTTGTTTTTAGTACATATAAAAATGTAATCAAAGACACTTATTTAGAGAATATGAATAACTATATAGAAATCAATCATCCGATTATATTAAAATACGAGTATGGTTATACTGAGGATACTGAGTGGATGCGTCGGTACAAGCTTTATACGAGATTAGATATTTTGGAGGAAGATGGTAGGCCAGGTGGGCTTGGGAAACTAGAGATTTACGTGTATAACGAATGATGTCGAATTGTAGGACAGGTATAGTTTTGAATAGCGTATTACTTTGGTTTTGGAATGATTATGTGGGAGTGAACGAAAACGTAACACCTATTATCAATCTTGTAGTTACAGTTCCTGTTAATTTTTTAGTTAACAAGATATGGGTTTATAGGTGAATAATAATGAATTATTAAAAGATTGGAGTGAATTCTTACATGAAGGTGTCAGTTGTAATACCATGTTATTATTCAGAGCAAATGCTGCGAGGAACTGTCGATGAGATTATAAAAAACATATACGATTTTGATTACGAGATTATTCTTGTTAACGACGGTTCTGCTGATGGGACGTATGATATAATTAAGGACATAGCTGAAAAGAACGACAGAATTATTGGTATTAATCTTGCGTCTAATGTAGGACAACACAATGCGACAATGGCTGGATTTAACTATGTAACAGGGGATAGAGTGTTGGTTTGTTCTGATGATGGTCAGTCTCCAATAGAGGCTTTTGATGATATGATGTCTGAATTGGATAATGGTTCGGATTGTGTATGTGTTTATTACGAATCAAGAAAACAGATTAAACCAATTAGACGACTTGGATCGCGACTCGCTTTATCAACTAGTGGGTGGTTGATTGACAAGCCGAAAGATGTGTATTTCTCTTTTGATTTTATGGCTGATGCGTTTGTTGTTAAAGAGATGGTGAGGTATAACGGACCGTATTCAAGCATAGAAGGACTTCTATTTAGAACCACCAAGAATGTGACTAATATTGTAGCCCCTCAGCATAACAGAAAACAAGGTAAGTCGGGGTATACATTTAAGAAACTATTAGCGCTTTGGCTTAATGGATTTACAGCTTTTTCAATAAAACCATTAAGGATATCCACTTTTGTAGGTTTTACATTTTCTTTTGTAGGGTTCATATATGCTCTTGTGACACTGATAAGAAGATTAATGGGAGCTGAGATACAGCTTGGATGGTCGTCTGTTATAATAATTCTGCTAGTGGGCCTGGGGTTTATTATGGTTCTACTAGGATTAATAGGGGAGTATGTTGGACGGATATACATGTGTATTAATAATTCACCACAATATGTGATTAAAGAGGTTGTTCGTAGAGATATATGATTATTATAACGGGAGTCTTATATGAGTAAAAAGATTATGTCATTAGGTGGCAATTATTTTCAAATGACAGCAGTTAAGGCGGCTAAGTCATTAGGGTACTATGTGATAGATGTAGATTATGTTCCTAACAATCCTGCTCATAAGTATGCCGATGAATACCATAATATCAGCACGCTTGATAAAGAGAAAGTCCTTAAGCTGGCTATCGAGAAAGAAATCGACGGAGTTATATCCTATGCGTCGGATGTATCAGCATGCTCTGCTGCATGGATATCGGAACAGATGGGACTACCAACGAATCCATATAAATCTGTGGAGATAATGACACATAAGGATAGATTTCATCCTTTTTTGAAATCGAATGGATTCTTTGTTCCAGACAACGCTAGAGTGAATTCAATTGAAGACATATACAGTTTTATGGACAATTATAAGACTATTTTGATTAAGCCTGTTAATTCGTCTGGAAGCAAAGGGATAACAGTAGTTAGTGAGAAGAATCAGGTTGAGTCAGCATTTACGGAAGCAATGGAGTACTCAAGAGGTGAGGGGATAGTAGCTGAAGAGTTTCTTCGTAGAGATGGACACCAGATAGCAGGCGATGTGTTTGTTGTGGATGGTAAGGTGGTTTTTTGGGGTTTTGCCAATGAACATTTTAATAATAATATTAATTCGATAGTTCCGGTTGGAGAAAGCTTTCCGTTAGTTATTGCGTCTGATCGTTTGGCTAGGCTGAAATCAGAGATAGAGAGGGCGTTGAATCTCCTTCAGATAAAGAACGGTGCAATCAATATAGATGCTATGTTTGACGAGCAAGATAGACTCTTTATTGTTGAATTAGGTCCTAGAAATGGTGGTAATCTTATTACAGATGCTATTAAGGTATCTACAGGAGTTGACTTGGCAGAGTATACGGTCAAGGTGGCTGTTGGTGATGATGTTTCTGATTTGAAAGAAACGGCATTCGTTAGGAATGTTTCGACTTATATATGGCATTCTGATAAGGATATGGTTTTTAATAGTGTTGAGTTGTCTGAGCCGATTGATGACAAGATTATTCTTTCAGATTATTTTGTTAGAAGAGGCACAGATATACATAGGTATATCAATGGTGGTTTTGGCATAGGCGCAGCTATTATGGAGTTTGATAATCGGGATGAGATGATATCTATGATGGATCACATGTATGATTATTATAAAGTAGTATAATATCTTGCTCGCTGAGGGGTATTAAGAATGGTGGCATATTATGAAGAGTCGTTTTTTTTCATTTGTTATACTTCACATAATGTTACTTTTTATGGCGATAGGAGGCGTATTTAGTAAATTTGCTGCGAATGAAGAATTCTTGAGTGCAAGATTTATCGCCTGTTATACTGTCGTTCTTTTAATTCTTTTCGTCTATGCAATCGGATGGCAACAGATAATAAAAAGGCTTCCGTTATCGACAGCATTTGCTAATAAAGCGGTTGGAGTAGTATGGGGGATAGTCATCGGTTTTGTAGTTTTCGAAGAAGAAATCACTCCGGCTAAGGTGATAGGGGCGATTCTGGTAGTTGTCGGTATAGTTATGTACTGCCTTTCTGATACGGAGGTGGAATATGATGACTAGTAGGCTATTATTCTTTTCGCTTTTTATGTTAATTAGTGTTTTTATTAGTTCTTTGGCACAAGTGTTGCTAAAAAAAGAAGCTATAGAAGAGCATGAGAATGTGATTAAAGAGTATGTTAATCCAAGAGTGATTATTGCGTATTCTGTCTTTTTAGTGGCAACATTTATTACTATATACGCGTATAAGGGTGTGCCGTTGTCGTTAGGACCAATACTTGAGGCGACGGGATATATTTATGCAACTGTGTTTGGTGTAAAGTTCTTTGGAGAGAAGGTAAGTAAGAGGAAGATTGTTTCTCTCGGGCTTATAATAATTGGTATTGTTGTATTTGCATGTTTCTGATTAGAATAAAGGAGTGTACGGTGGATAATCCTATACAGAGAAAAGGGTTTATATATAGGAATAGAGTAACACTACTCGGAGTCGCAATAGTTGTTATAACTCATATTATAACAATGATTGCGTATAAGTGTGGAGTATTCGGAGATAATGTGTATGTTGGCGGTGACAACCAACTACAGGTGTTGGGATATGCCTCAGAGTTTAGAAGAAAGATTACAGAAGGAGAGTTCCCTTTCTATTCATGGAGATCTTGTGGAGGAATAGATTTTTATTCCGGATTTATAGGGTCTATTTGTAATGTAACAATGCTTATCCTTTCTTTCTTCCCATATAAGTTATTTAACGATGCGTGTGATGTGGTGGTTGTCGTGTACTCTGTACTAATGTTTCTGACGATGAAGCATTATCTTGTCAACAGGGAGTTTGGTAAAAGATTTGATAGAGATTCATATGAGGTTCTTCTTTTTTCGGTTCCGTATGCAATTATTCCTGCGTTTTATAATGTTAGTCTATATTGTACTTATTTAATCGCCTATACTCTAATGCCGATTGTTATATTAGGTCTCGAAAGATTAGTTGCAAATAAAGGGTGGAGATTATACTTTATTTCGTTGTCATTGTTGATGATTAATAATTTTTATGCAGGGGCAATCGGCTGTATATTTATAGTACTTTATTATCTGACACTTGAGTTTAAGAGCGTGAGATTGTTTGTTATTAAGTCAATTAAGATTACGCTTCTTTCGGCACTAGCTGTCTTAACATCTGCATTTAGTTTTATACCTTTGTTTTATACAACAACTGATGGAGGTTATGGTTTCTCAGAATTTCAGGGTGCCGGATTTTATGTTAATTGGCTAAAGGTGCTTGATAGTGCGGTGTGGGGATCAGAATGGATACTGGCTGGTAATTATACTTCCTCTTATTGGGAAAGTAATCTATATGCTGGAACTCTAGTGATGCTGTTAACTGTTAGTTACTTTGCGATAAAGAGGATCAATTTGTCAGTAAGGATTAGAAAGCTTGCTGTGTTGGCTTTATTACTATTAGGTGTTAATGGTAAGTTTTGTAATTACGTTATACATCTCTTTCATTATACACATGGTATGCCCAACAGGCATGTGTTGTACATTGTGTTTTATGTTTTAACGTTGGCAAGTGATGCTTATATATTCTATACTACGGATGCTAAGAAGAGAGATAAATTAAATCTTATTGCTATACTCGCTATACTGATTCTGTTATATATAATATCTAATATATATAATGGTAAGGAACGTGTGTTATCATACATAGTGTGTATAGCGCTTAGTTTGATATATACGGCTCTTCTTATATGTAAGAGAAAGATGATTAGATATGCTAAGTTAATTATTAGTGTTATTACGATGTTGGAATTGGTTACCAATTATACAATCTTTTTTGTGTATCCGTCTGAGAACTTTTATGCCAATGACACTATAGAGAGCATTGATTCAGCTTTTAAATGCTTTGATGTGGGTGATGAATTTAGATGCGGATATAATGACGGTTTTATGGTTGGAAATCTGGGAATGGTGTATGGATATAATTGTGTTTCCGGATTCTCCGGAAGCGCTTCTATTGGTTACTGTAATGAGTTGAAGAAACTAGGCGTTAATGCTAAAGAACTTAGTATTGGTGACAGAGGCTTTAACTCTTTTCTTAATGCTATATTTTCCAGAAAGTATGTTTATGATGTGCTTCAGGATGTTGGCGATGATGGAGTAACACATATTTCTAAGAATGATGCGGTGCTAGATTCTGAGGAGGCTGAAAAAGTTGGAGATGTTTTATTATATAAGAATAAAGAAACTCTTAACCCTATAATAGTTGCTGATGGAGATATGAGTGAGTATAACGATTATTCCATGCATAACACTGCGACTAACTCAGATGTATTAGAGTACAATAATCTTCTATGTTATTCTCTAACAGGAGTGGATAAGATTTTTACAAAAGAGAACGTAGATTTCAATGTTGAAATGTCTAATAACTGCAATGTTAGCATCAAGAACAATGAGTTGATTATTAAGAGAACCGGTTTTGATCAGGATGAGAATGGTTCTGAAAATGATGCTACAGTTGTGTATTCGTTTGTGGCGCCACAAGCTGGAGAATACGTGGTGACTGCATTTGACAATTATAATCTGGGATATCGTAAAAAAGGCGAAACTGTGTATGTATACGCCGCCGTTAAGGATTATGTTTTTGGAACTAAGAACGTAGTATCAGCCAACATTGATGTTAATAGAGTAGATAGAGTAAGCTGGAATAAAGCTTATAGTATTCTAAAGAGTAATCAGATGGATATAGATACATATGAAGCTGGATATATAAAAGGCATTATTGATTCGCCAAATAAAAGAAAAGTGTTTACCACTATACCATATGATAATGCCTGGAAGATTATTGTTGATGGTCATGAAGTGTCGACAGATCGAGTCGGGGATGGATTCTTGGCATTTCAAGTTGATAAAGGGGTACACGAAGTGGAATTAAAGTTCTTTCCAAGAGGCGTGATTCTTGGATGCCCGCTGTCTATTATAGCAATTATGATTGGTGTGGTAATGGTGTTTTATTACAGGAAGGGCAAGAAGGTATTCTTTTTGGAGTAGAATAAAGAAGCGTTGCTACGGAGGTGTTATGGATAGAATAGCAGAATGGATTAAGAGGAATAGAATAATACTTCTAGGTGTGTTGATCATACTGATTACACACATTCTTTCTATGCTATTGAATAATAGCGGTCCTTTAGGAGAATATGTATATGAAGGTGGAGATAATCAAAAGCAGTTATTGGGAATTGTAGCTGAGATGAGGAGAAAAATCCTAGAAGGAGAATCGCCTTTTTATTCGTGGAGATTGCTTGGAGGGATGGATTTTTACTTGCCGTTTACATCGGGTATAAGTAACCCTTTTACGCTTATTCTTTGTTTTTTTCCTTATCGCCTTTTTAATGATGTGTCAGATGTTTTAGTGGTACTTAGTTCGATAGCTATGTTTTTGTCAATTAGTTATTATCTAATTAATAGAGAAAGTGGAAGAACTATTGAGAGTGATTCAATTGAAATACTAATATTTGGTCTTCCTTATGCGTTGTTACCTGAGTTTTTTAATCTTGCTTCAGCTGGAACACTTATAATTGCATATATTTTAATGCCGTTAGTGATTCTAGGACTAGAAAAAATAGTCTATAATAAAGGCTGGAAGCTGTATTTGATATCGTTGTCAATGATGATGATTACGATAACTTATCTGGGTTTTGTTGGGTGTATTTTTATAGTGTTATATTACATTACACTAGATTATAAAGGAGTAAAACATTTTTTCAACACATCACTTAAGACACTGGTTTTATCTTTACTTGCAGTTTTAACATCTGCATTTTATTTTGTTCCTCAATTTGTAGCATCGTCCGGCGATGGCTATGGTTTTTCCGAGTATCAAGGTGTTGGGTTTTATGTGAATTGGCTAAAAATTATAGACGAGGTCATGTGGGGAACTCCTCTTATAAACGGCGGGGGTGGAATAACTAATTATTGGAAATGTAACTTATATGTAGGTATGTTAATCACTCTTCTCGCGCTCTCCTATTTCTTTATAAAGCGAATTAGATTAAATGTAAGATTCAGAAAATTAGTCGTACTAATAATACTAGTTATGGCTATGAACGAGAGTACTTGTAATTACATAATGCACTTGTTTCATTATACACATGGTCATCCTAATAGACATTCTATTTTTATGTTTTTTTACCTTATTGTTCTTGCGGTTGATGCATATTGCCATTACTCTGGTGTAGTAAAGAAGAATGATAAGATTAGATTCGTAATAATGACCGTATTATGCGTGAGTCTTTTTATTGTTTCGTGGATATATAATGGGTATAATCATGCAATGTCGTATTTTTTAAGCGTTGTATTGATACTAGTATATGCAGTAGCTATTCTTGTAAAAAAACGTATTAAAACGAGATTATGGTTAAAAATCGTATGTAGTGTATTGGTTGTTGAGATTTGTACTAATTTTCTTGTTGTACAAGTTGTCGTAGATGAGGATAGATTTTCTAATACAGTTAGCGATTCTATTGAATCATCTGTAGAGCTGATTGGAAATCAGAAGGCTTATAGGAGTGGATATAACACGTGGTTTAGGGATGATAATTGCGGCTTGGTGTTTGGGTATAATACCAATAGTGGTTACTCTAACAGCGCCAATATTAACTATGTAAGTATGTTGAGAAAACTAGGTGTTGATACTAATGATACATCGGTCTATGAGCGAGGCTACAATTCATTTTTAAATGCTGTTTTTGCAAGGAGATACTTGTTTGAGTCACAAGTTTCTGCCGGTGGCGTATCAAAAGATGATAAACCATTTATCAATTCAAACGCAACAAGAATAGGGGATGTTATTCTGTACGATAATAGAGAGTGTATTGAACCGATAGTTGTTGCAGAAGGCGATTTAGGTGAATTTGATAGTTTAGATGATGAGAATTCTAAACATGATGATTGTATTGTGGTTTATAATAATGCGTTGTGTAAGTCTCTTACCAAAGTTGATGGATTAATGGAGCAAAAGAGTGTTGAATATAATTTGATAAAAGCTACTGATAATTGTGAAGTGAGTATTAACGGTGAGCGACTTGGTGTGAAAAAACATGATGTGAATTCGCAAAATATATCTGTAGTTGAAGTAACTTGTGTTATTCCTGAAGATGGTGAATACATAGTAAGTGACTTTGATAATTATAATATTGGTTATAAAAAAGCCGGAGAAGAGATTACATGTTATGTTGATTTTCCGGAAGACTGCTATAATGAGAAGGGCGTTGCTGAGATTGATTTAAAGTTAAATCGCATTAACCTTGATAAGTGGAAGAAAGCATATGGTATTCTGAAGTCTAACCAGGCAGAGATCAGTAAGATGAATGCTGGATATATCGAGGCTGAAGTGACCTCTGATGGTGATAGAAGAGTGTTTACTACGATACCATATAGCGACGCATGGGATATAACGGTCGATGGAGTTAGCATTAAGACCGCTGATGTGGCGGGGAGTTTTTTGGCTTTTGATTTAGATAAAGGTAACCACAAGGTTATAATGAAATACTCGCCTAAGGGAGTTGTAGCAGGAATTATAGTTTCTGTTATTTCGATTGTCATTGGTATTGCCTTGATAATAATAGGTTTTATTGTTGAGAAGCGAAAGACGGGTTCGCGCTAGAATTCTTGTAATATCATTTGTTTATATGATATAATGTATGATGCATAATATGACTGAGAAACGGTCATGTTGATACATGTAAACGTTAAGCTATAATGAATATAAAAGGCTAAGGAGATAGTATATGAGTAGCAATATTGGATTGCTTGATTGCACATTGCGTGATGGCGCGTATATAACAGACTCTCATTTTGGTGAAGCTGGTATCCGCGGCATTATCAGGAAAATGCAGGAAGCAAGAGCAGACATAATCGAGATAGGATGGCTTAAGGATAAGCCTCATCAAGAGGGATCATCTTTTTTTAATACTCCGAATGATATAAAACCATATTTAACTGAGAAGAGTCCTAATGTTATGTATGTTGCTATGATTGATTGGGATAGATACAATGTAGATAATCTTTCTGAGTGTGATGGCGAATCTATAGATGCGATAAGAGTCGTTTTCCCGTATGGTAAACATAAAGAAGGAATTAAAGTTGGAGAAGCAATTAGAAAAAAAGGATACAAGGTAATGTTTCAAGCAGCCAATACATTGGCATATAGCGATGAAGACTTGGATGAGCTTGCGGAATGCATTAATGAATTTGAACCGTATTCTATATCGGTTGTTGATACTTTTGGTGCAATGTTTTTTGAAGACTTGGAACATATCGTAGGAATCTTGGATAAACGCTTAAATCAGAATATCGGTATTGGATTTCATGCACATAATAATCAACAATTAGCATTTGCATTAAGCATACGATTTATAGAACTAATAAAAGAATCTAATCGATCAATCGTTGTTGATTCTACTCTTTGTGGCCTTGGACGAGGAGCGGGTAATACAACCACCGAGTTAATGGTATCATACTTGAATCGCAAGCAATATGGTAATTACGATATTAATGCGGTTTTAGACGCTATTGATATATATATGGCTGCATATCAGGTGAAGTATAAATGGGGCTACTCGACACCGTATTTTATTGCGGGTATGTATCAGTGTCACGTCAACAATATTGCTTATCTCATGGAGAATCATAGAACTAATACACATGATATGAGAACGATTATTGAATCGCTTTCTGTTGAGGAACGAAGAAAATATGACTATGATCTTCTTGAGGATAAATATATAGAAAATCAGAGTAGAATTGTTGATGATTCAGCCGTGTTGCAGGTGCTTAAGCATGAGTTGAAAGATAAAAAGGTCCTGCTTGTTGCCCCGGGGAAGTCGATAGAGACAGAGTATGAAGCTATTCAATCATTTATCGAAGAGAATAATCCGGTGGTTATTGCTGTGAATGCACTGAATCCTTTATATCAATGTGATTATGCCATTTTTATTAATCCGGCAAGATATGAATATGCTTGCGGTTGTCATCCCGACCAGATGCGCTTAACCAGAAAGATACTTCTTTCAAACATCAAAACTGATCCAGCTGAAAACGAAGTGATTATTAATTATAATACTGTAATTAAGAGAGGCTGGGAACACTTTGATAATGCGGTTATTATAACCTTGCGCCTGCTTAATAAAGTGTCTGCAAAAGACGTTTATATAGCTGGGTTTGATGGATTTAAGACTGAATACAACAAAAGTTATGCAGACGCCCACCTTCCTTCACTTAATCCGGATAACAAATGGGAGGAGCTTAATGCGGAGATAAAGGGAATGTATAATGACCTTAAAAATAGTGTCTCTAAGAAAATGAATATAAAGTTTATTACTCCGAGTTGCTTTGATGATGGTAACGATGAGAACTGATAATACAGAATACGCGAGGTATTAATATATGAATAATAGTTTGAATATTTCATCTAAGCTATACGACTATACAGTTGAGTTTATAGATGATGTTGGTGGTGTGATAGATAATGCGGGGGTAGAGTCGGCTTTTGTTATTGATAAGAATGTGTATCGTATATATAACGACCTTTTTCGAAGCGTTTCTACAGATAAGGTGTTTCTTATGGACGCGATAGAGAGTAATAAGAACATGGATACGGTTCTTGAGATAATTAATTTCTTAAAGAATATTGGTGTTCGTAAGAATTGGATAGTATACTGCTTTGGTGGAGGAATTACGCAGGATGTTACTACTATCGCCTGCAACTTGTTTTTAAGGAATATTGAATGGGTTTTTGTACCTACTACATTACTTGCAATGTGCGATTCGTGTATTGGAGGCAAATGTGGAATTAATCTTGGGCAATATAAAAATCAGATAGGGGTGTTCTATCCTCCTAAAAAAATATTTGTCGATGTAAGTTTCTTGGGTACGCTTACTCATCAAGATTATTTAAATGGATGGGGCGAGATTTTCAAGTTTTCTTTGACAAAATATGAATCGTTTTATGAGAACTTAAAGAGAATAAATCAGTATATACCATGTGACAGTATTGTCGAGTATATATATGAAGGATTGAAAGTAAAGAAAGAAATAATTGAAAAAGATGAATTTGAATCAGATCTTAGAAGAGTTCTTAACTATGGACATACTTTTGGACATGCGCTCGAAGCGTACACGGATTATCAAGTACCTCATGGAGAAGGAGTAATGTGGGGAATTGATGTTGTCAATTATATAGCTGTTAGAGAAGGGCTGATTAGTGAATCGTATTATATGGACATTAAGGCTATGATCAAGGATAACTTTATAACTGAGGAGATTGTGGTAAAAGAGCCGGATAAATTGTTTGATGTGATTAGTACTGATAAGAAGGTGCGCGGGAATACAATTTTCTTTGCTATGCTTAATAGACCAAGCAATTTAATAGTTTATCCGATGATAATAGACGACAATTTAAGAGAGTTATTCTACGGTTATTTGGAGGAAACACATGAATATTATAGCAGTTGACAGTGGCGCAAGTTTCGTAAAATGTGGCTTGTTTGTTGACGGTGAACTAAAGAACAATGTCAGGATACCTACACCGGATATCAAAAGAGAGTTGAACTCGGTTTTTAATACTTACAGAATAGAAGAAACATTGCGAATAATAGAGAACTTTCTTCTTGAGTGTGTAGATGTTGTTGATGATGCTACTTTATGTATAGATAATGAGATGCATGGATTTATTTTGGCCTATGAAGATGGTACCCCGTATACTGATTACATTTCATGGAAGGAGGAGTATACTTCTTGCGATGAGGTTTTAAATCATCTGTATAAATCCGAGAATATAGATAAAGTAAGTCGATTTATTAGTGATTCAGGTATGCCGCTTAGATCGGGACTGCCTAGTTCTACACTTTGTTGGATGAGTATGGAAGGTAAGTTGAATACTAAAGATAGGTTATACTTCTATACTTTAGGGGATTATATTATTAAGAGAATAGTTAATCATGAACCGTTCTGCCATCCAACTAATGCCGCTGCGAGTGGTATGTGTGATATAAGAAATAATCGCTGGAACAAGGAATACATCTCATGTTTGATAGGAGAGAGTGATGTTCGGTTCCCGGTAATAAGTGAAGAAACATTTTTAGTTCAAGTAGGAGAGTGTCTTATAAATGTTTTGCCTGCAATTGGCGATCAACAATCGGCGTTGCTAGGCGGTGGTTTCAATGATTTAGGTATGCTTTCGATTAATATGGGGACTGGTGCGCAGGTTTCGAGATTACTTGATGAATGCGTTTTGTTTGATGATTGTCAGACACGTCCGTACTTTAATGGCTATTATCTTAAGACAATACCTCATATACCGTCGGGAAGAGCTATAAATGTGTTTTTCAGATTTTTGAAGTCGATTATCGGTAAAAGGTTTGGGATATTGGACGAAGAGATCTGGAGTTATATGCATGATGCTGTAACTAAAGAGAGCATAAGTGAGAGCACTTTGTCGGTAGATGTAAGCTTTTTTGAAAATGCCATTACAGATGAGACTAGTGGATCAATTAGAGATATTAATGAGTATGAGTTTACCATTGATAATCTTATGGGCGCGGTGTTTAGTTGCATGATTGATAATTTTTTGAAAGCGGTTGATAAAGTAAATGAAGGTTTACCGTTGTATAATGAAGTTCTCTTTACAGGTGGAGTAGCTAATAGATGGAATGTGCTAATAGACGGAATAATTGATGGGATTGATGAAGATGTTGAATTGATTATGTCAGATAATGATGCATTATATGGATGTATGAAATACGCAATGTTAGAGTCTTGGTTTGGTAGGTAGATTATGATTAGAGTCTCAGATTATATAGCTGATTTTCTTGTGAATAATGGAATAGACACCATATTTTCAGTTGTTGGTGGTGGAGCTATGCATATGAATGATAGTTTTGGGCACTGTAGCTCGTTGAAGTGTGTATATCAACATCATGAGCAGGCTTGTAGCATGGCAGCAGAAGGCTATTATAAGATGTGTAACAAGGTAGCCGGCGTGTGTGTGACGAGCGGACCGGGTGCTGTTAACGCTTTGAATGGTGTTGCAGGTGCTTTTCAAGATTCGGTTCCTATGCTAGTGTTTTCGGGTCAAGTTAAGTCTACACTGACAGTTAGCAGTAGTGGATTGAACCTACGCACATTAGGAGGACAAGAATTTGATATAGTTTCTGCAGTTTCTAACATGACGAAGTATGCAGTTATGATTACTGACCCACTTAGTATTCGATATCATCTTGAGAAGGCGTTGCATATTGCTGTGAGTGATCGACCGGGGCCGGTTTGGATCGATATTCCTGTTGATATACAAGGGAGTATGGTGGAAGTAAATGATTTGTATGCGTGCGATAGTATTCAAGAATCAGTTGATGATAAAAAGAATGAGTTGTTTGATGACGTTATTAACCGTATAACAGCTTCAGAGAGACCGGTATTCTATGCCGGTAATGGCATACGTATCGCTAATGCATTGAATGAGTTTAACGAAGTCGTAAAGCGACTGAGAATTCCTGTGGTTACGTGTTGGGACAGCGTTGATTTGATAGAATCAGATGACAGGAATTACGTAGGGCGCGGTGGAATTATGGGTGACCGCGCAGGAAATTTTGCCGTTCAGAATAGTGATTTGGTTATTGCGGTAGGTAACAGACTTAGCGTATATCAAGTAGGATACGATGTTGATACTTGGGCGAGAGAAGCATATGTTATTGATGTTGACGTTGACTCTGAAGAGCTGAAGAAGCCTACGATTCGTGTTGATATGCCGATTTGCATGGATGCTAAAGATTTCCTTGGAGGTGTATTAGACAAACTAACTGATTACCAAGATTGTCAGTTATCAGAGTGGGATGCTTGGATTGATAGATGCAGGTTGTGGAAAGATAATTACCCTGTAGTTACAAAGAAACAGCAGGAGAATAATGGTGAGGTGAATGTATATAACTTTGTGGACAAACTAAGCAGAGCAAGCGGAAAAGATTCAGTAATAGTTGTGTCTAATGGTTCTGCAAGTGTTGTAGGAAGTCAGACTGTTCATATAGACAAGAATCAGAGGTTTATTATGAATTGTGCCTTCTCTTCTATGGGATATGGATTGCCGGCAGCGGTAGGAGCGTGTATAGCTAATCATAAAAGTGAAGTTCTATGCATTGAAGGTGACGGAAGTGTTCAGATGAATATTCAGGAATTGCAGACGGTGGTTACCTATAAGTTGCCTGTCAAAGTATTCGTGATTAATAATGATGGTTACCATCAGATTCGTCAGACTCAGAATAATCTGTTTAAGAATAAACTAGTTGGAGTTGGACCGGATAGTTGTGATTTGGGGTTCCCTGATTTTAGTAAACTTGCTTGGGCATATGACATACCTTATTTCAAAATAGAGACTAATCGCGATACTGTTGACGGTATTAGAAAAGTGATGAATCATAAAGGCTATTGCATTTGTGAGGTTGTATGTACAAAAAATCAACTTTTTGAGCCTAAACTATCTGCTAAACGACTTGAAGACGGAACAATTATTTCGCCACCGTTGGAAGATATGTCACCGTTTTTGCCGCGAGAAGAACTAAAAGCGAATATGATAATTGATATGTTAGAGGATGAGTGATTATATGAGGTTTGAAGGTAAGAAAGTATTGATAACAGGTGCTACTTCAGGAATTGGAAGGGCAACATCTATAGCATTTGCTAAAGAAGGTGCTGACGTTTATGTTGTAGGCAGGAATCAGAATCGTGGAAATAAAGTTGTTGCTGATATAAAGGAGTTGGGAAGAAATGGGATGTTTCTTCAGTGTGACGTTAGTTCACCTGAGGAAGTTGAAAAAATATATGAGATGATGTCGAATGAAGGAATAATCATTGATGTTCTTGTTAACAACGCAGGTGTGTTTATTACCCAATCTCTCGATGATATGGTTTTTGACGATTGGAGTACGACGTTTTCAACTAATGTCAATTCAGTTATGCTTATGACTAAAGCGTTTATAAACGACCTAAAGAAGAGCCGTGGATGCATAATTAATAACGCATCTATAAGCGGGTTGGATATATTTACAAGTGGAACGAAGAACTATATGTATGGAGCGTCTAAATCTGCTGTTGTTAAGTTTTCTAAGTTATGTGCTCTTAATTATGCACCGGATGTTAGAGTAAATGTTGTATGTCCCGGAATAGTAGATACTGAGTTGTTTACTAATCGTGATTTTTCAAGATTTGATGGTGTTATTCCGATGGGATATATATCTAAACCTGAACAAATAGCTAAATTAATTATGTTTTTGGCATCTGAAGATGCGGATTATATAACAGGAGCTGTTATTCCTGTTGACGGTGGAATGTCGTTGAAGTGAGGAGCAGGTCAAATGATTGCTATAAGGCATACAGGGCTGTACGTTGATAATATTGATTATATGGAGCAGTTTTATAAGAGCGTTTTTGGTATGTTTGCTGTGTGTAGTAAAGAACCGGATTCTAATGAGCTGCTTGATGAGCTGATTGGATTTAATAATGTAGAGATTGTTACATCCAAGCTTATTACACCGTATGGTAAGATTCAACAACAGGGAGATATGATTGAGCTTGTAAAAGTAGTAAGTGACATTCGAAGTGAATCAGTAGATTCAAGCTTGGCGGTTTTTGCTACCGGAATGGCTCATATAGCCTTTGGTGTTGATGACATGGAATCTGTTATTAACAAGATTGTAGAGAATGGTGGTAGCATATATACACGTATGTTTCGTATGAATAATGGTAATTTGTGTTGTTTCTGTCGTGATCCGGAGGGAAATTGGTTAGAATTGATACAAAGAAATTGATTATGCCTGATGATGAGAAGACAGTAGTTGGAGAATAAAAATGTTTCACAGAATTATAGAAGAAGACCTGGAGAATATCTATAAAAGAGCTATTAACTGGGATGTGTTTGAAGGAAAGACAGTATTAGTAACCGGAGCATACGGTATGCTAGCCACGTATATTGTTTATTTTTTGATATATTTGCGCCGTGAAAAAGGGATAAATGTTACAGTAATTGCGCAAGGAAGGTCAAAAAATAATGCGTATAAAAGATTTGGAGATTATTGGGAAGCGGATGGTTTTGCCTTTACAGATGTGAGTATCATGGAAGACATCTCGAAGTTAGGCTTTATAGACTACATAATACATGCAGCAGGATTGTCTAACCCGAGAACTTATTCAACTAATCCGGTTGAAGTTATAGAACCTAATGCTATTGGAACGTATAATCTTCTAAAACATGCTGCTATAAAGGGGTGTGAAGGTTTTTTGTTCTTCAGCACCGGAGATGTTTATGGTAATATTAAGTCTAGTGAGCCGTATTCTGAGGATGAAATGGGAGCTTTAGATCCGCTTGATAGTCATAGTTGTTATGGCGAGAGTAAGCGGATGGGAGAGACTTTATGTAGATCATTTTATACTGAATATGGAGTTAAAACGTGTATAGCTAGAATAGCACATACTTATGGCCCAACTATGGATGTAGATAATGACCCTAGAGTGTTTTCGTCTTTTGTCAGGTGTATATTAAACAATCAACCGATAGAAATGTATAGTGATGGAAGAGCTAAGAGGCCGTTTTGTTATGTGGCAGATGCGGTACATGCTTTCTTTTTGATGCTAATAAATGGTAACGGTGGAGAGGCTTATAATATATCTAATACCGATGAATTTTTGAGTATAGGAGAGTTGGCTGATATTCTTTCTACAATTCCTAAAAACAAAGTTGATGTTGTGTATAAGTTGCGTTCTTCGGAAGATACGTATATGGAAGCGACCGTTAACCAAGGGTGCCTTCCGGCTTCGGATAAGATAAGAGAATTAGGGTGGAAGTGTGAGTATTCAACCCTAGACGGATTTAAGAGAGTGTATGAGTATTTAAAAGATAACAATAATACTAATAAGTAGTAGAAATGGAGGTTGTTTATTATGAATATGGTTGATATAAAGCGCAAATGGGAGGAAGGCAAGATAGACAAAAGATTATACTGGACCATAATGCGAGAGAACTATTTGCACGTTATTCCTCAGGTTCAAAGGATGATTGAAGATAGTGATGATTGTGAGTCTATCTCAATTACTTCTGAGGGATGTATACTTGAGAACAAGCGAGGATTGAAAATGTACTTTGATTTTTCTCAAACAATATGTCGAGCTGAAACACAGTTAATTATGGGTGAAGACTCTGAAAAGGAAGACATGGATTACGTTGTTTCATATCTTAAAAACAATGAGTGCAAGAATGTATTGGATATAGGTGGTAACGTTGGACTTTTTAGTCTGGAATTATATCAATCCGTTCCGGATGTTATGTACCATGTTTTTGAACCTATTCCAAGTACTTATGATATGCTGAATAAGACTGTGCGCTTAAATGGTGTGGGTTCGGATAGTGTTAAGACGTATAATCTTGGTATTTCTAATGAAGAAGGGAGTTTTGAATTCTATTTACCGGCTTCATGTGAGGCGGCTTCTCTTCGTCCTATAAACGATGAGTTTTATATGAGTAAAAGCAATGATTTAGGTGAGTACACCGGAGAAAAGACTTTAGAAAAGGTTGTATGTAAGGTTGATACAGTTGATAGTATAGTTAGTAAGTACTCAATTGATGATATAGGCTTTATAAAAATAGACGTAGAAGGGAATGAAAAATTTGTTCTCGAAGGAGCCAAAGATACTCTTAGCAATAATAAACCTTTAGTGTATTGTGAACTGTTGCGTAAACACGCTAAGAGATTTGGCTATCATCCTAATGATGTAATAGACTATATGAAAGGTTTTGGTTATCATTGTGCTACGATTAGAGAAGGCGCTATGGTTGATATAGGAGCTATTACAGATGATACGAGTGAGACAAACTTCTTTTTCTTGAGATGAATCGGATAAATCAGTGTCAATGAAAGGAAATGAGCAGTGAAACGTATTAGTGTATTAATTCCTACATATAACGAGGAAGATAATGTAGAACCTTTGAGTAAAGCCATTGTGGAGCAGTTAGAATGTTTCCCTCGATATGATTATGAGATCGTTTTTATTGATAACGATTCTCAAGATAATACAAGAAACATAATACGCGCTCTTAACCAGAACAATCCAAAGATTAAGGCGGTATTTAATGCCAAAAATTTTGGACCTAACAATTCAACTGTATATGGAATGTTACAAGTGACGGGAGACTGTGCAATTGTAATGGCTGCAGATTTTCAGGAACCTGTGGAGATGATTCCTAAAATGATTGAGCAGTGGGAGAAAGGATATAAGATTGTTTCGTGCATTAAAACAACGAGCAAGGAGAATCAAATCATTCGTTTTTTTCGTTCTTGTTATTATAGATTGATAAAGAGATTTTCGGAAGTTGAACAGATTGAACACTATACCGGTTTTGGATTGTACGATGCCAGTTTTCTTGAGGTGCTGAGAAATCTAAATGATCCTACTCCTTTTTTACGCGGTCTTGTTGCTGAATTGGGTTTTAAAAGGATTAGCATCCCCTACGAACAACAACTGAGAAGGGCAGGGTATTCTAAGTTTAATTCTTTCTTTAAGTTGTATGATGTGGCGATGCTTAGTTTTACTTCGTATACGAAGGTTGGATTAAGACTGGCCACGTTCTTTGGTGCTTTTATAGCTTTTGTTAGTTTTGTTGTTGCAGTTTTTTATCTTGTTTATAAACTCGTCCATTGGAATGCGTTTGAAGTAGGAACTGCTCCGATGGTTGTTGGAATGTTTTTTTTAGGCGGAGTTCAATTGATATTCTTGGGGCTTATTGGTGAATATATTTTAAGTATTAATAAAAGAGTAATGAACAGACCTTTAGTTGTTGAACTTGAAAGGATTGGATTTGAATCAGAATCAGATAATGAAAAGGAGAAGGTATAACATATGAATACAATTTCAAAGAACGTAAGATCATTAAAGAGATGGTTGTTTGATAATCGGTATTTTGTTATAGGCTTTTCTGTTGTGCTCTTAACTCATCTAATTGTATGTGCGATAAATGGACTTGGAATATTTGGTGATAAGGCATACGTTGGAGGAGATAACCAGGCCACTTTGTTTGGTGGCGTTTCTGAATTTAAGAGAAAGATACTTAATGGGGATAGTATATTCTACACGTGGCATTCGCTTGGGGGGATGAATTTCTATCTCTTTTTTGTGACGTGTTTAACTAATCTTCCTCTGGTAATTCTTAGCCTTTTTCCATTTAAGTATTACAATGTTGTGTGCGATGTCATTTATATAATTCATTCTTTGTGTATGTATATCGTAATGAGATACTATTTGATTAATAGGGAAACCGGATTCGGATTTCGTAAGGATTCATGGGAGTATCTTTTATTCGCGGTTCCATTTGCACTGATACCGCAGTTATATAACATGTCGATGGCGATTAATTATATTACGCCATATTGTCTTATGCCTTTAGTAGCTCTTGGATTAGAGAGATTTGTTGTAGGCAAAGGGTGGAAATTATACTTTATATCTTTGATTTTTTTGATGAACAGCAATGTTTATATGGGGTTTGTTGGGTGCTTTTTTATCGTGTTGTACTATTTTACATTAGATTTTAAGAATCTGAAGTGTTTTGTTGTAAAATCTGTTAAAGTCCTTACGCTATCTTTTATAGCCGTTATGATTTCGGCTTATTTTTTTATTCCAATGCTTTGCGCTGCTCAAGAGGGATATGGGTTTTCTGAATATAAAGGAATTGGTTTCTTCGTTAATTGGTTTAAAGTGTTAGATAAAGCAATATGGGGAACACCTTTTTTGCTTGCAGGTAATAGTGTAGATTCGTATTGGGAGTGTAATTTATACATTGGTATATTTGTTTTGGTTCTGGCACTCGTCTATTTTGGAATCGGTAGAATTCCTTTAAACGTAAGACTTAGAAAACTATTTGTTTTAATTATTCTTTTACTTGGGATAAACGGTAAAACATGTAATTATATTATTCACTTGTTTCACTATACTCATGGACTTCACAACAGGCATGTTATATATATGATATTCTTTGTTATTACACTTGCAGCGGATGCGTTCGTGGCATTGTCGTATAAAAATCGAAAGAGCGATAAACTTGCGTGTATGATTGTTTTGACGGGACTGATTGTGCTATTTGCCGTGTCGTATCGTTTTAATTCTAGTTTAGTGCGTCTTGTTGCCTACATAGTAACAATTGCACTTGTACTGATTTGTGGTTATAGTCTTCTTTTTAAGAAGAGAATGAGTTCCGATATGTGGAGAAGAATAGTCTTGGGTATTGTTTTTTTAGAGATTTGTTCTAACTACATTGTTTTCTTTAACTATCCATTTACTTATACTGATAAAGATAATTATATGTGCGATAACCTTGTTGATGTGGAAAAAGTTGTAAATGATATGGGGGATATAGGAGCTTCAAGATGCGGATACAATTATCGGTCATCGATTAGAAATGTTGGGTTGTCACTTGGATATAATACTAACTCCGGTTTTTCTAACAATGGTTCGCTTGGATATTGTAAAGAACTTCATAATTTGGGAGTTCTTTCTGGTGATATTGTAATATCTGAAGGAGGATATAATTCTTTTCTTAATGCTATTATGGCACGGAGATATATATTTGAGAATAAGGGCGATGGTGATAATAGTATCATGGATTCAGGATGTGGTATAAATATCAACAGTAAGGAGCTTTTGGAGTATGGAAATGTGGTAGCATATGAGAATACCAGATGTATTAATCCTATTGTTGTTGCGAAGAATGTCGATATTTATAACAGATATTCTGATGGTAATGAATCTACTTCTAAGAATGTAGACGGATTCAATAATGCGTTATGTTGTGCAATTACAGGTGTTGATGATGTTGTGGTTAAAGAAAATGTTAAGTTAGATATTAGCGAAACAATGAAATGCTATGCTGTGATTGAAGATACAACACTGAGAGTAAGGCGTGATAATGAGGTCGCACCTAACGAATTAGTTGAATCGGCGCATGTTTGTTTATCATTTGTTGCTCCTAAAGATGGGGAATATATGGTTAGTGCGTTTGAAAATCGAAATGTAGGATATCATAAAAAAGGGGAAAAGATTAATGTGTACATTCCGGTGGAAGGCAGAGATGTTTACAATACAAATGCAGTTAAAACCGAATTAGTTATATATCGTGTTGATGAAAAAAAACTAGAAGATGCATACAGGGTTTTAGAGAGTAACCAGGCAGATATTTATGAGTTTGAATCCGGCTACATAAAGGGAAGTGTACATGCAGATGTCACATCTGATGTTTTTACAACGATTCCTTATGATGATTATTGGGAGATTATGGTGGATGGT
This sequence comes from Lachnospiraceae bacterium NC2004, assembly GCA_000621905.1. Taxonomy (GTDB): domain Bacteria; phylum Bacillota; class Clostridia; order Lachnospirales; family Lachnospiraceae; genus NC2004. Next base: position 60,926 of record JHXB01000006.1, on the reverse strand, counting down.
AAAAAAGTTGAAAAAAAATGTGTTGGAGACGGATTTTTATCGTTTGAAGTATCTGCCGGAGAGTGTGATATTGAACTCGAATATTGTCCTAAAGGAATTAGAGTGGGAATTGTTTTATCGATCCTTTTTGGGTTAGTGAGTGTTGTTATGATTATATGTTCAATGAAAAAGGAGAAGTAGAATGAATTCTAAGGGATCCGGAGAATCATGGTATAAAAAGAATATAATAAACATCTTGGGTGTTTTAATTATAGTGTTAACACATCTTTTATGTATGTTTACAATGAATAGTGGATGCTTTGGCAAAGGTTTATATGTAGGTGGAGACAATTATGAAGCATTATATGGGTGTGTTTCGGAGATAAAGAATAAGGTTACTAATGGAGACAGCATTCTATATTCATGGCACTCTCTCGGTGGGATGAATTTCTATTCAACATTTGTATCATGCGTATTTAATGCGCCAATGCTCATTTTAACTCTTATTCCAATCAGATACTTCAACCTCGCTTGTGATTTTATGCTTGTATTTCTAGCTATATTGATGTTTTTTTCAATGAAGTATTATCTTACCCATCGAGAATTTGGTTTAAGGTTTAACAAGAATTCGTTTATGTTACTTGTTTTTGGTATTCCTTATGCTTTAGCACCTGTTTTTTGTGTAGGAGAGGGCTTTTTGGGATTTGGTATCGATTCTGGTGAACATGAGATTGAATTAGTATATAAGCCTAAAGGTATAGTTTTAGGTGTAATAATTAGCTTGTTGACGCTACTGATAGGAAGTATGATGTGCATTCTGAAAAAAGGTAACCACACGACTGTGACAGTGCAAGCGGATATATTGCATTAAAAGCATTGCTGTGGTATTATGGGTAAAGCTGTTTAACAGCGAAAAAGAGTAATGCTGGTGTTAGGAGGAACTATAATGAATAAGGATTGTGTCGGAAAATCTAAGTTGATCAAGGAGAACGGTATATTAATTGTTGGATCAATCTTGGTAGCGTTAATAAACTTGATAGTAATGGTCGTGTATAAGTGCGCTCCTTTTGGGGATAGTTTATTATCGAGTGGAGATAACTTATCACAGATATTTCCGTATATAGAAGAGCTTAAAGACAAGATATCATCAGGTGAGGCGTTGACTTACTCTTGGCATTCTATGGGAGGAACTAATTTCTATTATTTGATTTGTTATACGCTAACAAGTCCGACAATGCTTCCGTTGTTTATCGTCCCTGCGAAATACTATGCTGCGACGTTAAATGTGTGTATTATAGCGACGGCTGTTATGATGTTTCTGGCAATGAGTTATTATCTAACACATAGGGTTTCTAAAGCAAGGTTAAACAAGAATCAACCTGAAGTGTTATTGTTTGGAATGGCTTATGGGCTACTTCCTGCGTTTGTTTTTATGAGTGGCTTTTATCCTTACTCAGGAGTGTTTGTACTACTTCCGTTTCTGATATTAGGGCTTGAGAGGTTCGTTGCTAACCTAGGATGGAGAATGTACTTTGTTTCTTTGACTCTAATTGTTTTTATGAATTTTTATATTGGTGCTATTATCATCATATTTACTGCTCTTTATTATCTTACACTTAGTTTTAAGTCTTTTAGAGAATTTATAATAAAGTCAGTTAAAATAATAGGAGTATCCGGAATTGCAATTGGAGTTTCTGCAGTATTACTAATTCCTGTTATTGTTTATAGTAATAGCATCGTTAATAGTTCATCTGAATATATGGGTCCTTGGTTTTTTACTGATTGGTTTGAAGTGATTGGCCAGGCGCTTATGTTTAATGATTTGGTTGAATCTGGCTCGGTATATACAGAGTATTGGCAAAGTAATCTGTATGCCGGAATACTTATAGAGTTGCTTTCGCTTACTTATTTTCTTAACAAGAATGTAAGATTGTCAACGAGTGTAAGAAAACTTGTGGTATATGCGATTATGCTATTATCAGTTAATGAGTCGACGTGTAATTATGTTATTCATATGCTTCATTATCCTATTAGCAACCCTAACAAACAAGTGATTATTATATTGTTTTATATGATTATTCTTGCACAGGAGTCGTTCTCGTTATATAAGGAAAAGAGTTTTGTTTTGTCTAAACTCCGTCTTCTTATCCCTGTTATTCTTATGATTGTTGTTGACTTAGGAGCAGTAGTATTTAGTAGCGATAAGTCTAATCTGAATATATACCTTTACAGTTTTGATTTTATAATTGGTTATGGAGTGCTATTAATTCTTAAGGATAGGTTTAAATCAAAAGAAACATTTGCCATTGCTATGACTGTGATATTAGTTATAGAGATGGGATGGAACTATACCTTGCTGTTTAAGCATTCACAGAATGATAGTGCCAATTTAGAATACGATACTTCATCTAGTATGTGGGATGAGGTTAAGGATAGTGCGAGCTTTTATAGGGCGGATTTTGTTGATGAGCAGTCACTACTTAATAAGGGGTGCACATTTGGTGTTAACAGTATGTCCGGTGTAGCTGAAAAAACAAACGAAAAATATCTTTTTGCATTGAATAATCTGGGAATCAAGGCCCGTACTAACGCGTTATACACAAGTGGGTATAATCCTGTGTTAAATGCTCTGTTTTCTAGAAAGTATTTAATTGAGCAAGACGATAAAGCAAGCGACGAAACATATCTGAGCAGAGATGCTATGTTTGCCCAATACAAACTTGTAGATAGTGAGGATGGTTATAATCTCTACGAGAATGATAAGGTTTTATCACCGGTTATAGTAGCAGCAACGGATATGAAGGAATACGAAGAATCCAATTCCTCTTCTGATGCTACCGGAATTCCTAACAGAGATTTGCTAAAGTGTCTATCTGGAGATGATGGATTATTAACGGGTACTCAGGTGGATTTGAGTATAAGTAAGACGGTTAACTGCTCGGCTATTATACATGATGGAGCGGTTGTAATAACACAAGGCAAAGATAGTGAAAAAAAGGAGTATGATAGTTCTAAAACTTCTTTTGTTACTGTTGGAGTGTCTGTTAAAACCTCCGGTGATTATTATTTTGATTTTGTTGATCAGTATCATGCCGGATTTTTAAATGCCGGAGATAAGAAGGAATACACATTTGGATTCGAGCCGGGTGATTTTGAAAATCCGTTTGGAGTGGAAAGTTACTACTTTGACTCATACACATTCGATAATGACAGGTTTGAAGACGTGTACGCTAATTTAGCTGATAGGCAGATGAAGGTTACTGAATACAAGTCTGATATGTTAAAGGGAACTCTAAAAAGCAACGGGGATAATCGTGTGTTCACTACTATTCCTTATGATACAGCGTGGACTGTAACTGTTGATGGTAAAGAGGTTAAGACAAGTTCTATAGCTGGTGCTTTCTTAAGCTTTTATGTTGGCGATGGAGAGCATGAAGTGGTTCTTAGATATAAGAACAGAGGGTTTGCTCTAGGACTGGCGTTATCTGTTGTTTTCTTTGTCATTGCTTTGTTTATGGTACTCTACTTTAAGAAGGGTAAGTATTGCTTCTGGCTTGAAAAGGGAGTATATATCGATGAATATGAATACACTCCTGGTGAGAAGAGTGCTATAGCAAAGTTCTTATCGGAAGCTCTTGAGGATGATGAGGATGAAAAGGACGATGAAGCTGGCACGGAAGAAAACAACGAGAAAGAAAATGACGTGAAAGGTGAGAAAACTAAAAAGAAGAGTAGACTCATGGCATTCTTAGAAGACGATGAAGAAGAGGAAAATGAGGAAAACGAGTGAGTTTAAATAAATAGGAAACTTAAAACACCCGACCAGGCTTGTCTTGGTCGGGTGTTTTATTCTGGAGCATTCACACAGGAGATTCTCCAAGCAAGTATTCATCATTAAGCCTCTTAGATAACATTACCTCAACAATATCCCCGGACTTAATCCTATCATCAATAGGTATAGCTACCTTAACATACCTTTCGGTATGCCCAACCCAATATGAAATACCATCAATATCCACAATTTCTTCAACCAACACCTTGACGCTCTTGCCCATAAACTTCTCTTCGTAAAGAGCTTTGTTCATGGCAACGAGACGTCTTAACTTCTCACTTCGTTCGTGTTTATTATTACCGTTAATCTGATTAGACATTGTATCAGCCTTCGTTCCCTTTCTTCTTGAGTAAGGGAATACATGCATCTCATAGAGATTGATATCCTGAAGGTAATTATATGTCTCTTCGAATTCTTTGTCGGTCTCCCCGGGAAATCCTACAATCACATCTGTAGTGATTGCCGGGTTATCATATGCGTCTCGTAATAGTTCTACTCCTCGCTTATATTCTTCAGTTGTATAGTGCCTATTCATGCGCTTTAATGTAGCGTCGCATCCGCTCTGCAATGATAGGTGAAAATGAGGGCATACCTTATCTAACTTAACAATTCCTTCCACAAACTCCTTGGTTACTACGTTAGGCTCAAGCGATCCGAGCCTTATCCTCTCAATACCATCAATCTCGTTGAGCCTTGTTATAAGAGACAAAAAATTGATATTGTCATCTTCTATATCCATTCCGTATGAGGTAACGTGTATACCTGTGACTACGATTTCTTTATATCCTGAGGCAGCAAGAGATTCGACCTCTCTTACAATCCCTTCCATGCTCCTTGAACGAACACGCCCTCTGACGTACGGAATGATGCAATATGTACAGAATCTGTTGCACCCGTCTTGAACTTTAACGTACGCTCTTGTGTTAGCTACCGTGTTATTTATAGCAAAACTCTCGTACGCACTCTCGCGATTAATATCGATGATGTGGTCCTGTCTTGTCTTGTTTTTATAGTATTCATCAAGAAACTCGACAATTCTGTTCTTCTGATTATTGCCAAGGAATATATCAACCTCCGGGAGTGTGTTAAGTACATCATCTACTGATTGAATATAGCATCCGCAAGCAACGAGCACTGTATCGGGATTGATTTTTTTGGCGCGATTTAGCATTTGCCTTGACTTCCTTGATGCGATATTGGTGACTGCGCAGGTGTTGACTATTGAAACGTCTGACTTCTCACCCCATGGCAAGACATCATATCCATTTGCTTTAAGTAACTCGGCCATTCCGTCGGATTCGTATTGATTAACCTTGCATCCCAAGGTCAGGAATGATACGCTCTTCATATTATCAACCATTTTTACACTTCCTCTTGACATTTTCATATTGCAAATGTAGTATATAAAGGTATGATTGTCAACAGGAATCTAATAAAAGGGAGGCGTAAGACTGTGACACAGGTTAGAGTTAATCTTAATTCAATTGAGAAAGTTAAAGCATTTGTCAACACTATAGGACAGTTTGATGCTGAGTTCGATCTCGTATCAGGCCGTTATGTTATCGATGCGAAGTCAATAATGGGTATATTTAGTCTTGATATAACTAAGCCGATAGATCTTAATATTCATTCTGAGACAGAAGCTGAGCTTAATTCGATTCTTGAGGCTATTGATATGTATCTTGCTAAATAATCAGGAATTATGTAACACATGCTACCCGCTTATTACGAGCGGGTAGTTTTTTGGTTGCAATATTTTGCGAGATGCGTTATATTATTACTAATAGTGTAAAGGACGTGATTATATGGATAGTAATACACAATATTTCAAGGCGGTTAAGGAGCCGGAGCTTGATGTACATCAGATATTAGAGGAGGTTTATGCTGCTCTCACAGAGAAAGGCTACAACCCTGTTAACCAGATTGTAGGATATGTTATGAGCGGAGATCCTACTTACATAACCAGTCACAAGAATGCCAGAAGTCTCATCATGAAGATCGAGAGAGATGAGATTATCGAAGGCATATTAGAGTATTATATTGATTCCAAGCTTAAGTAGAGGTGTGATATGAGACTTATGGGCTTGGACTTTGGTTCTGTCACGGTTGGGGTTGCTGTGAGTGATTCTTTAGGTATCACCGCGCAAGAGGTGGAGACTATCACAAGAAAGCACCCTGACAAGCTTAGACAGACTTATGCCCGTATAGAGGCATTGGCGTTGGAATATGACGTAGAGAAGATTATTCTTGGGTTTCCTGTCAATATGAACAACACTGAAGGATTTCGAGCTATAGAAACCAAGAAGGTTCAGGAAGACTTAGCGAGGCGCACTAGCCTTCCGGTTGTTATGTGGGATGAGAGACTCACCACCGTAGAGGCGGACAGGATATTAGAAGAGTGCAATGTTGCCAAGAAGAATCGTAAGAAATTTATAGACCAGGTGGCTGCTGCCATCATTTTACAGAATTATATGGACAGTGTTAAGAACGGTAATTAATATGAACGATAATGATAAGTTTATAAGCTTCACATCCGACGATGGTGAAGAGCTATTTTTTAATATTATAGAATCAACCACGATCATGGGTCGTGAGTATATACTTGTAACTGAACGAGAAGATGAGGATACGGTATATCTGATGCGGAGAGATAGTGAAGACTCTGCCTCAGACGAGGTATCCTATTCTTTTGTTGAGGATGAAAGTGAATTAGACAGCGTATCTAAGGTGTTTCAGGAGCTTTTAGAGGACGCTGATATTATAAGCGAGGACTAACAAATGAAGAATTATCAAGGAGATGCTGCACCTAAGGTTAAGATTATACCTTTAGGTGGTTTAGAGCAGATCGGCATGAACATTACTGCCTTCGAGTACGAGGACAGTATTATTATTGTGGACTGCGGATTATCATTTCCGGAGGATGACATGCTGGGCGTTGATCTTGTCATCCCTGACATCACATACCTTAAGGAGAATCGTGAGAAGATCAAGGGTATGATAATCACGCATGCACACGAGGACCATATCGGAGCTATTCCGTACGTTGAGAAGGAGCTTCCGATACCTATTTACGCTACCAAGTTGACGATTGGTATTATTGACAACAAGCTTAAGGAGCACAATCTTTTGCAGAACGTCAAGAGGAAGATTGTGACCTATGGACAGTCTATTAATTTAGGGTGTTTTAGAGTAGAGTTCATTTGCACCAATCACAGTATTGCAGATGCTGCTGCTTTAGCTATTTATACACCTGCGGGTGTGATTGTGCATACAGGTGATTTCAAGGTTGATTACACACCTGTCTATGGTGATATGATTGACCTCCAACGTTTTGGAGAACTCGGTAAGAAGGGCGTCTTGGCGCTTATGTGTGACAGTACCAATGTTATGCGTCCGGGCTTTACCCCGTCTGAGAGTACTGTCGGCAAGACGTTTGACAGCATTTTCTCTGACAATGAGGACAGGCGTATTATCGTTGCGACATTTGCGTCAAATGTTGACAGGGTTCAGCAGATTATTAATTCAGCATATAAGTACAAGCGTAAGGTTGTTGTCGAGGGCAGGTCGATGGTTAATATCATCACGACTGCGGTTGAGCTTGGCTATATCAACATGCCTGAGCATACTTTGATTGATATAGAGGAACTTAAGAATTATCCTGATGACCAGCTTGTTATTATAACAACAGGTAGTCAGGGAGAGACTATGGCAGCACTTTCAAGGATGGCCAATTCGATTCATAAGAAAGTCACCATAACCCCGATGGATACAGTTATATTCAGTTCTCATCCGATTCCGGGTAATGAGAAGAGCGTTTCAAGGATTATCAACGAGCTTATTATGAAGGGTGCTAAGGTTGAGTTTCAGGATACTCATGTATCCGGACACGCCTGCGCAGAAGAGATTAAGCTTATGTATGCGCTTACCAAGCCTAAGTACTCGATTCCTGTTCATGGTGAGTATCAGCATTTGCATGCTCATAAGGATCTTGCGGTTACTATGGGTATTCCAAAGGACAAGGTCGTTATTATGAAGTGCGGAGATGTGTTGGAGCTTTCTGAGGAGAGTGCCGAGATAGTCGGAAGAGTGCCTGCTGAGAGCATATTTGTTGATGGACTTGGAGTTGGAGATGTAGGTAATATCGTACTTAGAGATCGTCAGCAGCTTTCACAGAACGGGCTTATGGTGGTTGTTGTCACCATGGAGAAAGAGACCGGAAGGATTCTTGCGGGACCTGATATTGTGTCCAGAGGATTTGTCTACGTGAGAGAGTCGGAGACTTTGATAGAGGATGCCAGACATGTGGTTTCTGAGGCACTTATGGAGTGTGAGTCGCGCAATATTACCGACTGGGCGCGCATGAAGAATATGATTAGGGATTCACTAGGTGAGTTCCTTTGGAAGAGAATCAAGAGGAATCCGATGATTCTTCCTATAATCAGCGAAGTGTGAGGTTGACATGAACGAGGTTATGTATCAGACCAGAAAGCTTAATCAGGAGATTAAGAACAGCAATGAATACAATCATTACGTTCGTATCCTTAACAAGCTCAAGGAAGATGACAAGTTGTATAAAAGACTCATGGAATTTGAACGCAAGAACATAAGGATTCAGACTATGTCGGATTTTAATGCCTATGAGGATGTTACAAGGCTTAGAGATGAGTACAGTGACATATTGAGTCTTGCGTCTGTTAATGAGTTCTTGGGCGCAGAACAGAGACTTGTCAGAATGCTTAACAAGGTTGAGGAGGGTATCTTATCCGATCTTCAGCTTGCTATAGAAGTATTGGATGACTAGGAGGCATATTTTGATTGTTGAAGAGCATGTTAAGGAGTATGTTGATTCGCTTAACCCTGAAGAAGACGAGATTATAAGAGAATTACTTAAAGAGGCACATGATAATCATGTGCCTATTATTCGCTCGGATGTTAGAGAGTTATTAAGGTTTCTGATTAATCTTAAGAAGCCAATGAGAGTGCTGGAGATTGGTACGGCAATAGGATACTCAGCGATAGTTATGGCAAAGGTATTGCCTGCCGGTGCTACAATAGATACCATCGAGAGAAATGAAGCGAGATATGATAGGGCAGTTGCTAACGTTACAAATGCTAGCTTAAATGATACAATCAACATTTTCTTTGGCGATGCGCTTGATGTGCTTGATACTATGGATGAAGATTCATATGATTTGATATTTATGGATGCTGCTAAGGGGCAGTACGAAGAGTTTTATAAGAAGGCGATGCCGCTACTGAAGAAAGATGGCATTATGGTGTGCGATAACATTTTACAGGAGGGAGATATCGCGTGGCCGGTTGAGGTTATGACAAGGCGAGATCACACTGTATATGGGCGCATGAGAGAGTTTTTAAAGAGTTTGAAGAGTGATGAGAGTCTGGTCACATCTATACTTACTATAGGTGATGGTGTGGCGCTTGTTAAGAGAAAGTAGGTGCATGATATGAGAAAGCCTGAGCTTTTGATTCCTGCGGGCAATTTAGAGGTGCTTAAGGTGGGAGTTTTGTACGGAGCGGATGCAATATATATCGGCGGTGATTTATATGGCCTTAGGGCAAATGCTCATAATTTTGATAATGATACTATGCGAGAGGCGGTTAGATATTGTCACGAGCATGGGGTTAAGCTTTATGTGACGGTTAATATCGTGGCTCATAACGAGGATTTAAGCGGTGTCAGAGAATATATTAAAGAGCTTAAGGACATCAAGCCTGATGCTATGATTATTTCGGATCCGGGAATTTTTGCGATTGCAAGAGAGATTGCACCGGAGATTGATATTCATATAAGTACTCAGGCTAACAATTGCAACTATGGTACATATAACTTCTGGAAGAGCCTTGGTGCAACAAGGGTTGTATCTGCAAGAGAGCTTTCTCTTTCTGAGATTAAGGGTATAAGAGAGAATATCCCTGAAGATATGGAGATAGAGAGTTTTGTACATGGAGCTATGTGTATCTCTTATTCCGGAAGATGCCTGCTTAGCAATTATTTCACCGGACGCGATGCTAACCAGGGCGCATGCACTCATCCTTGCAGGTGGAGATATTATGTTATGGAAGAAGAGAGACCGGGCGAGTATCTTCCTGTTGAGGAGAATGAGCGTGGTACCTATATATTCAATTCCAAAGATTTGTCTATGATTGAGCATGTTCCGGATCTTATAGATGCGGGCATTGACAGCTTTAAGGTTGAAGGCAGAATGAAGACGGCACTTTATGTAGCAGCGGTTACTAGGACATACAGGCGTGCCATCGATGATTTTTATAAAGGGCTCGATGTCTATAACTCTAATATTGATTATTATAGAGAAGAGATTGCTAAGTGTACATACAGACAGTTTACAACGGGATTTTATTATGGTAAACCTACTCATGAGACTCAGATATATGATTCCAATACGTACATTAAAGAGTATACATATCTTGGATATATTGAAGATATCAGAGAAGACGGTGCGGTTAAGATTACACAGCGCAACAAGTTCCTGGTAGGCGATGAGATAGAGATTATGCTAACTAATGGTGCAAATGCTATTGCTAAAGTCATTTCTATTGAGGACGATAAGGGACAACTTATGGAGAGTGCGCCTCATCCGAAGCAGGAGTTATATGTTAAGCTTGAGCATTCTGACGAAGACGAGATTGGCGTTGGAATGATACTTAGGATGGCTGGATAACGTCATTTGCATAATTGGTATGTGCAAAGTGACGAAATATTTTAAAATATTTGCAACTTTGTCATAATGTGTTACAATAGTCATGTGTGTGTTTAGAATTGATATAAGTAATTTTGTATAGCGAGGTGTATTGACTTATGAAGATGATGCGCAAGAAGATTAAACTTGGAGATCTCTTGGTATCGGCTGGTGCTATTACTGAAGAAGAGTTGATGGAGGCTTTGTCTAAGCAGAAGGAGCTTGGCATGAAGCTTGGTCAGACTCTTGTGCAGCTAGATTATATCAGCCAGGATATACTTAATGCTACATTGCAGCAACAGCTCGGTATAGAGTTTATAAGCTTGGCGGGTGTTAAGCTTGATGACTCTGTGCTTTCGTTGGTTCCTGAGAACCTCATTGAGAAGTATAGAGCTGTTCCGATTGAATTTGACGAGATGAATCCTAATGTTCTTCGCGTGGCAATGTCAGACCCTATGGATATTATTGCGATAGATGACCTCTCTATTGCAACCAACTATCAGATAGAACCTCTCCTTTGTAATGATGAAGATATTACGATGATTATCGGCAAGTACTTCGGTGACCGTGAGGCTATGGAGGCAGCCGAGCAATATCGTTCAGAGCTTCAGGCAGAGGGACTTAGTATAGCCGAGGAGGAAGAGGTCAATGAAGACATCGAGAACTCGCCTATCGTTAAGCTTGTTAAGGGTATCTTAGAGAATGCCGTAAGGCAGAGAACTTCCGATATTCATATCGAGCCTATGGAGACGCAGGTGCGTGTAAGATACAGAATAGATGGTGCGCTTCAGGTTGTGCAGAGACTTGATATCGGCATGATGCCGGGTATTTCGGCACGTCTTAAGATTATGGGTGGTATGGATATCGCTGAGAAGCGTAAACCTCAGGATGGTCGTATCACAATCATGGTAGACCGTAAGGAGTTCGATGTCCGTGTATCTGTCCTCCCTACCTGTTACGGTGAGAAGATAGTTATGCGTATGACTTCCAAGGAAGGACTTACCAAGCCTAAGAGTGAGCTTGGATTTACACCTGACGAGATGGCTAAGTTTGATGGTATTCTTAGCAATCCGCATGGTATTATCCTTGTTACAGGGCCTACCGGTTCCGGTAAGTCAACTACGCTTTATACAGCTCTTAGTGAGCTTAATACAGAAGATGTTAATATCATCACCGTTGAGGATCCTGTCGAGGCGAACATCGACGGTATCAATCAGGTTATGGTTAATGTTAAAGCAGAGATGACATTTGCCGCAGCACTTCGTTCTATCTTGCGTCAGGACCCTGATATCATTATGATAGGAGAGATTCGTGACGGTGAGACTTGTGATATCGCGGTTAAAGCGGCTATCACAGGACACTTGGTGGTATCAACACTCCATACCAACTCTGCTGCAAGTACCATCACCCGTCTTATAGATATGGGTCAGGAGCCGTATACAGTTGCAGATGCTTTGGTGGGTGTTATTGCTCAGCGTCTTGTAAGAAGGCTTTGCACATGTAAGGTTCCAAGACTTGCTGAGGATTATGAATGTAACATCTTAGGAATTCCCGGAGAGGAAGCTACTATATATGACCCGAGTGGAAGTGAAGGCTGTGGTGTATGTGGTGGCGCAGGTTATAGAGGACGTATCGGTGTATACGAGATTCTTCCTGTTACACATGAGATTTCTAAGATTATCGCTGCTAACGGTACTGCAGACCAGATAGAGCAGAAGGCTATTGAGGAAGGCATGAAGACGCTTCGTATGGCAGCGGCTGATTTGGTTCTTAGTGGAGTTACATCTATCGCGGAGATGAAGAAGATTGCATATGAGGCAGAAGATAGCATGTAAATTTGAATGTCATGCCTTTGCGAAGCGAAGAATTGTCGTTACGCTGAGGTTAACATATATAAATTAAATGTCATTCTGAGCGGAGCGAAGAATCTTTTACTTTCGCTACGCGAAAGTAAATACATATCATAAACATAAGGGAGAACAATTATGGCACAGATTACAATGAACGAGTTACTCGAGTTTGCACTTGAACAGAAAGCGTCAGATATCCACATCACAGCGGGTGTACCACCTAAACTTCGTATTCATGGTAAGCTTGTTGATGTAGCTGTTGACAGACTTGCGCCTGCAGATACAAGAGCGTTGGTAGAGAGTATGCTTACTCCTCGTCTTGCCAACATCTTAAAAGAGAAAGGTGAGGCGGATTTCTCATACACAGCTCAGGATATCGGTCGATACCGTGTTAATGCATATATGCAGAAGGGATGTATGTCTGCAGCGCTTCGTCGTATTGAGACTGTTATTCCTACACCTGATATGTTAGGACTTCCAGAGCATGTAGTTGAACTTTACAAGAGACGTAGAGGACTTGTTCTTGTAACAGGACCTACCGGTTCCGGTAAGTCTACAACTCTTGCTTCAATATTGGATAGAGCTAACTCTAATATGAGTACTCACATCCTTACTATGGAGGATCCTGTAGAGTACGTTCACCACCACAAGGTTGCTATGGTTAACCAGCGTGAGGTAGGTCAAGATACACTTAGCTATGCTAATGCGCTTCGTGCAGCACTTCGTGAGGATCCTGATATCATCCTTGTAGGAGAGATGCGTGACTTTGAGACTATTTCAACAGCTATCACTGCTGCTGAGACCGGTCACTTGGTATTCTCAACACTCCATACTATTGGAGCTGCTGCTACTATCGACCGTATCATTGACGTATTCCCACCTCATCAGCAGCAGCAGATTAGAGTACAGCTTGCGATGGTTATGGTTTCGGTTATTTCTCAGCAGCTTATGCCTACTGCAGACGGCAATGGTCGAGTTGCAGCATTTGAGGTCATGATTGAGACACCTGCTATTAAGGCTCTTATTCGTGAAGGTAAGTCTCACCAGATTCCTTCGACGATGCAGACGAGCCGTGCACAGGGTATGATTACTATGGATGATTCAATCTATGATATCTACAGACAGGGCATGATCGATAAGGAGACTGCTATTACATTCTCTCAGGATCAGGCAAGTATGATCAAGAAACTTGGTTAATCTGCACAATCGTTTTGGTTAATTTCAACAAATTTTACGTTATCATCACAATTTTATTGAAATTTTGCATAACTGTGTGTATATTAATAATGTGTTATTGTGACATTTGTGTGGACAAGTCTCGGGGGTTTAGAGACTGTTTCATGGTCACAAGTCAATAGTGGAGCAGATATTAGCGAGATGGAGGAGATTAGATGGCTACTTATAAGTACAAGGCTCTTACCGCTGATGGTAAGACTAAGAGAGGCACTATAGATGCCGGTAGCGTTGAGAGTGCGCAGGACAAGCTTAAGGGTCAGGGATTCGCAAGTGTCCTTGATGTCTCAGAGGAAGGTGCGTTTGACAAGGACATTAACATTAGTTTTGGAGGCAAGGTTAAGGCTAAGGACTTATCAATGTTTTGTAAGCAGTTTGCTTCAATCCTTAACGCCGGTGTTACTATTATTATGGCACTTGACATGCTTGCTGAGCAGGCGACCAATGCTAAGCTGCAGAGTGCGCTTAGAGCATTGCAAGTGTCAGTTGAGAAGGGTAGTAACCTTGCGGATGGCATGAGGCAGCATCCTAATGTCTTTCCTCCTATTCTTATTAACATGGTTCAGGCAGGAGAGGCTTCAGGTTCGTTAGAGACCGCTCTTGTTCGTATGGCGGACCACTTCGAGAAGGATGGTAGATTGCAGGCTCAGATCAAGAGTGCTCTTACCTATCCTATCATCGTATGTATAGTTGCGGTTGCGGTTGTTATCGTATGTATGGTTGTCGTTATTCCTAACTTCACATCGATGTTTGAAGATATGGATATGGAGTTGCCGTTCATGACAAGATTCATGATTGCTTGTAGTGATTTCATCAAGTACAAGTGGTATATATTGATTGCAATTGTTGCGGCTATTGTTTTTGCGATTAAGTTCTTTAAGAAGACCAGTACTGGTCAGTACTTCTTCGCTAAGGCTGCTATGAAGGTTCCTATTATCGGTAACCTTACAATCAAGTCGTCAGCAGCAAGATTTGCTAGAACTTTAAGTACACTTATGGCATCAGGTATTCCGCTTATTGATGCGGTTGAGGCAGTTGCGAAGGTTATGACCAACAAGATTATCCAGGACAAGCTCCTTGATGCCAGAGATCAGGTTGCGAAGGGTGTTCCTCTTTCTAAGCCTGTCAAGGATATGGGTATATTCCCGCCTCTTCTCACTCAGATGGTTCACGTAGGTGAGGAGACCGGTAACTTAGAGGAGATGATGTTCAAGGTTGCGGACTTCTTCGATGAAGAGGTAGAGGAGGCAACCAAGGCGCTTACATCGGCTATGGAGCCACTTATTATGGTGTTCCTTGCAGGTATTGTAGGCTGTATCGTAGGTGCTGTATACGGTCCGCTTCTTTCAATGTACGAGAATATGGATAACTTATAATTCTCGTTCTAGCAATTTCATAATGAATATATATCGCTCATATGCGATTATATAGAGTAACTTATTAATTATTTATAGTAAAGGAGAGATACTATGAAGAAAATGAACAACAAAGGTTTCTCGTTGGTTGAGCTTATCATCGTTATTGCTATTATGGCAATCTTAGCCGGTGCTTTAGCTCCTGCACTTATCAAGTACATTGCTAAGTCACGTCGTTCAAGTGATGTTAACAATGGTGGTACTATCCAGTCATCTATGCAGACTGCGCTTTCAGATGAAGAGGCATCAGCTGTTGCTCCGTATAACACTACGTCTTGGAAAGCACTTCCAACATCTGCAACTGATTTGTATTGGAAAGCGGTTGACGAAGATCTTTCTGGTGGATTAAAGGCGTTCCAGAAACTTAAGACTACCAAGCTTGCTGGTGGTGGAAAAGTAAAGGGAAAAAATTTTGTGTGGATGATGAGTGCGAATGATGCTGTATATATTGGTATGGAAGTATCAGGATCTATTAGTACATCTAAAGCTACTGATCCAGGTGCTGGTCAAATACTTGAGATTATTCCTGATCTTTCTGATCAGCTTGATGGTAAGAATACTCAGTCACGTACATCAATATAATCAAACTAATCGGATGAACGGACTGCTTGTTCTGACGAACGTTTATGTTGATTCATAATTACATAGCGCGAAGTACTTCGCGCTATGTAATATTAAGAAGTTAGTATATGACTTTATATATACAATTAGCGGGGCAACTTAATATTTATACTGCATCGTGGAGGAGTCCATGATTGTTTTTGTGTAGTTTTATGAATGCTCTGCATGGTTATAGATTGATATTTGTATATACAGATTGATATTTATGCTATGCATTTTTTGTAACTATTAATTTATTAGAGCTGATTAAGCATAAATTACTCGGCCGTGGCTTGAGAATCTATGTATTGTAATTGGCTTGTTTGCAGTCAGCGGATTGCGGTTACATGACCGTATGATAGCGGGGACGTTAGGCTATAAGACTGCAGGTTTATATTGTTCTTAAGCTGCAACTTAGAGCTTAACATATTAAAATACTGAATTGCGAGGGAGGCAAACAGACATGGCGAGTAATAGTAAAGTTTTAACAATTGACATTACGAACGAGAGCGTAACCATAATCGAAGTTACTGCTTCTGCCAAGAAAGGCACAACAGTTCATAATGCCGTCATCTTCGAGACCCCTGAAGGTTCATATGAAGATGGATTCGTAAGAAACAAGGATTCGTTGGCATTAGCTATCAAAGATCAGCTTGCAACCAACGGAATTAGTAACAAGAATGCTATCTTTGTGTTGACATCAACCAAGATAGTGAACAGAGAGGTAGTTATACCTAAAGTTAAACCAGGAAAGGTAGCGGGAGTAATTGCATCTAATGCATCAGAATACTTCCCGGTTAACATAGAAGATTATGTAATATCTCATTCTGTGTTAGAGGCAGCTACATCAGACGGACAGATGCGTGTGCTTGTTGTTGCAGCTCCACAGCTTATGGTTAGAGGATATTACGAGCTTGCTGAGGCGGCAGGACTTAAGGTACAGTCCCTTGATTACATCGGTAATGCAATGCTTCAGCTTATCAAGACACAGATTAGTGCTAACAGCACAACGATGGTTATCCAGCTTGGTGGAGAGTCTTCTATCCTTAACATTGTTAAGGGAGACACACTTCTCTTACAGCGTACCGTACCATATGGTACCAATGCAGTAGTACAGGAAGTAATGGATGAGCGTAATGTAGATGCTGCTACAGCTATGACTCTTCTTCAGAACGAGCGACTTATAACCGTAGACTTCGATGACAATAATGCGACTGGAGCGTTCAGATATCTTATGAACAATATCGGTCGTGTTATGGATTTCTACGCATCTAAGAACCCGGATAAACCAATCGATGATGTATATCTTACCGGTGATGGAGCGCTTATAAGAGGTATTGAGGGTCTCTTTAAGATTCAGCTCAACATCTCAACTAAGATTATGGACAGTCTTTACAATGTCAAGTTCGATCCAAGTATTAATATGCAGATATATAACCCTGTATACTTGATAGCTAGTATCGGTGCAGCGTTCGATCCTATGGGATTTAAGCCTACTGGAGAGAAGGGTTCTAAGAAGGTATCTGCAGGCGGCGGAGCTTCTGAGGCGCTTGGAAGTGGAACAACGACCAAGATTCTTGGTGGTGTGCTTGTGATTACTATCATCGCATGCGCAGCTGGTGGAATTATTACTAACATGATGAAGAAGAATGCAGAACGTCAGAAGGCAGATCTTGAGAATCAGATTGCAGCTATTCAGGATATCGAGAACGTTATCAATGAGTACGAGATGACTAATAGCAAGGTTACTGACATCAGAGCTTTATATGATTCAACTGTGACACCTAATGAACAAGCTTTAGCGTTTATCCAGGCGTTAGAGAACAAGATTCCTGAGGATGTAACTCTTGATGGATTGAACTTATCTCCAGATTCGGTAAGCTTTAGCTGTAAAGCAGAGAAGTATGACTCAATCGCCAAGTTCGTTATGCAGCTTAAGAGTATCAGTTGTGTTGAGAATGTATTCACAAGCGGTATATCTGTTGAGAAAGATGAAGACAACAAGATTAAAGGATTTACGTTTGATATAACATGTAACTATAGTAGTAACCAGGCAGCTGAAGACGCGCCTGTTGTACAGTAAGGAGGGCTTAAGATATGAACGGTGGAATTAAAAACGCATTATTAGTTGTTATGATAATCGCTGTCATTGCAGGCTCTGCTTTACTTGCGATTAAGCCTAACATTGAGGCTAAGCAGTCACTTGACGGAGAGATAGCTACCCTTCAGCAGAGACTTGCTGAACTTCAAGCTAAGGAAGCTGACAGACCTATATATGAGGCTGGGATTATTAAGAACAGACAAGAATTTGCTGAGATTATGGAGAAGTTCCCTAACGGAATTGAGCAGGAGAACTATATTAAGTTCTTAGGCGATTTAGAGGACAACGAAGACATAGAGTACTCTATGGACAACGAAGGCTTTTCAGAAGTTACTGAGTTCTATACACTTGGTGGCGGCGGAGAGGCAGCACCTGCCGGAGGAACAGCTGCTTCTGGTGAAGGAGCGCCGGCTGCTGGAACAACAGATCAGGCAGCTACTACTGATACAGCCCAAGCAACAACAGATGATTCTACAGTAGATCCTATGGATGAGACCAATGTAGTTGGTATATCTACACCGATTTCCATCTCGTTTAAGAGTAGTTATGCTGGTATTAAGGACTTACTTGGATATGTTCTTTCTAATGATGAGAGAATGACTATTGATACATTGAGCATTACTTATGGTGAAGATGATGCTGATGACCAGAAGGTTACAGGTTCTCTTAATCTTAACCTCTACGCTATCACTTCAGACCAGAGATACTTTGCACAGCCTGATATCAAGGATGTTGAGATTGGTAGGTCTAATATCTTTACTCAGAAGTCTGGTAAAAGTGATATGAACAAGGGCATCTCATCTAAGATTGATGATGGTAAGGGAATCAAGAGTAACTACGATTACTATGTAGCACTTAATCCTGCAACATCTAATGTGAACGCAATCACAATCGGAGCTAAGGGAGATAACTCAACCGAGATTTCATCTAATGTTAATGAGTCGGTTAACGCTACAATCAAGTTCTTTATGGTTGGCGTTAAGTACTATGTAAGCTATAACATAGGTGATGTTACATTCCCAGAAGACTTTGAGGCTGGTTCGGAATTCGATCCTGGAGATACATTAGATCTCTTAATTCAATCTTCTAAGCGTAAGAACGATAAGGATATGAGTGGTGTTAAGCTTGTTATCGATAATGAGACTGACAAGACCTGTAATGTTCTTATCGACGGCGACGACGCATCTAACCCAAGAGTTAAGATTGCATCTCGTATTGGTAAGGTTGATATTCACGAGTAATATGACGATATATATTCTGGGTGATTGCCCTAGGTTGAGTAATCACCCAGAATAAAATTGTATATAAGAGTAGAGAGTTATTACAAAAAACACATAATTTGGATGTATAATATAAATTAGTTAAAAAGGGTTAATAGTACATTAGTGACAGACGATTATTTATTTGAGGAGTGAAGGCGATGAGCGATAGAATTAAAGCCAGGATGAAACTTGACAATGCCGGATTAACATTGGTTGAGATACTGGTAAGTATGGTTGTTTTTGCAATTATGTTATTTCCTATGTTGACGGGCTTTAACTCATTGCTGAAGCAGAACAAGACTGCTAAGGTTACACAGGCGGAGGTAGACTATGCCGGTCGTGTTATAGAGCAGTTTAAGCAGTTCAATCCTGATGTTACAGATGAGGATCCGACAACGCCTAATGAGACTATGGCAGGCTATAGTGTTAATGCGTCAGATCCGACCGGAATTGTAGAATATACATTAGAGAATATTAAGTTTGAGCAGGATATTGTTGAGTCTGCTAACAAAACATACAAGGTTAGTGCAGATTCAGTTCGTTCGATTAACGATACAGACCATGACACAAGTCAGTATGAATATAGGGTTACCGTATCTATGGATCCTAATACATATGCGTCTTCAGATGGTAATATTACAATGGCATCAGCAGGTGCTACATATCAGTATATAGATCCTAACAACACCTTAGCATATAATCTCGACAATATTGACGAGAGATTCTGCGTATTGATTAGAGATGCAAGTCTTAACTATGATTCACGAGCTATTAATGACCTTATTGATAAGGCAGCCAAGCAACTTAAACAAGACGACCCTGCTCGTTATAACATGTGGATGAGTGGTGTCGTTAACGTATTCGTCAATGCGAAGTATTTTAAGAACACATATATCAAGATGAGTAAGAATGCTGCAGGCGATTATGTTGTAGATGTTACAGTTAACTATACTATGTATGGTTATAAGAACGCTAACGTAACATATAATATTATCAGAAACAGAATATATAAGAAGGAAGAGACAGGCAATAAGCCTCCTAAGATTTATTACTATTATAACCAGTTTACTCAGAACAACTTGGTTACACCGGATTCGGATACAATCTCACTCGATAACTCAGGAATGGTTTCGGGTGGTAACATAGATAAGAATGATCAGATTAATATTTATCTCATCAAGTCAGATATTACAACTAATGCAGAAGAGGAGACAGAAGTATATACCAGAAAGCCAGGATTAGGCCAGTCATTCAAGGGATGGGTTATTCCGGCTTCGGGTGAGGCGACATTAGCTTCTCCTGCATTTGAGACATCCAATACAGAAGGAAGTATGGTTTATACAGCTGAGTTGGGTAATGGTGCATCAGCTAAGACATACTACTATTGGCCAAGCTATGTAACTTCGATTATGGATTCGTCTGCTCTTTCATATAGTCAGATATGTAATCTTCCTAATGTTAAGAGCATATCTAAGAAGCTTAACAGAAAGTCAGGCCCTAACGCTATTGTTAGAGAAACAAGGGATGATGGTTCGTTTACGGGATTGTATTATATTATTTACAATGACGTAATGGTAGATTCAACAATGCCTCATGCTATTCCTAGTAATGAGTACGAGGAGTCAATATCAGTAGGTGATGAGGTATATGTATGTCGTAGAGATGTAGCGACAGATTATGACCCTAACATTAAGTTTAATAAGGGTGATGTAATATTCAGGAACAAGGAGAGATTCTTCGTGTTCCCTGATGGAACAGTCGTTGATAAAGCGGCAGATATTGATAGTTTCTCTAAGTTTATTGTTAAAGAGGTTAACTCTTCTATACATAATAAGACATTTATTATAGCTAGATCAGAGAAGATATCGTATGTTAACAGACCGATTAATATAGTATTGGGACCGGGATCTAAGATGGATTTAGACGGTGGTGGAGATCACGCAATAATGATATATACCAACATTACTCAAGTTGATACTTCAGGACCTTCTCCAAAGGCTATCAAGCCTGATATATTGTCAGAATCTCAGTATAATGACAAGAGTACTACATTTAAGATCAACCATGGTAACAATATATATGTGCAGTATGTAGAGGATGAATGTAACTTCTACTATACGCCGTTGTTTAAGAGCAAGACCAATCTACTTCCTAGTAAGGTTATTTATCCTGCAGTGGCAGGTTCCGGAGACGGAGAGATTGCTGGTAACTGGATGGAATTCACAGATTATTGTGAATGTATCAGACCACTCACTTTAGATTATGACCAAGCTGCCAAGAAGTTATGGCATATATCTCTATTACTGGAGAGAAGACCGGTTGGTGGTACAGATGCAGATTATGTTAAAGTAATTACACTTACAAGTGGAAAGGAGGGCAAGTGATTATGAAGAGATTGTTAGAGAGATTTAAGCTTAAGAAAGATAAAGACAATCTTAATGAGCAGGGATCGAGTTTTGTTATGGTTCTTGTATCAGTAGCCCTCGTTATGATAGTTGTTGCTATCATGTTTGTAATGATATTCTTACAATATAAGATGTTAAGAGCAAGTAAGCAGTCTAAGGACAACTTCTACTTCTTGGAGGAAGTTTTGAACGAGATGAGGGTAGGTGTAGGTAATCAGGCACTTACAGATCTTAAGAAGGCTTATGACGAGACTGTGGCTATGGTTGTATATTATGATACTACAGACAAGAAGTACATGAGTGTTAGTGATACAACCGCTTCTAACATCCTTAATAATAAGTATTTTGGATATATTAAGGGAGATTTTCAGGTTAACGAGACTGCCTTAAGAGAGATGCTTCTCAGTTATGTACAGAATGTACATGGTGATGAGGCAGCAGGATATCATACTACCGAAGGTGTTGAGGTTACATTTGACAAGGACGACTTCGGATGTAGTGAGATATTCCTTAACAATACTAAACTCGCAGGTTATCGCATTACAGGTGTTACAGTATCTCGTACAGATGACAAGGGTAACCAGCAGTCGATTTCAACTGATTTTATTATTACACCACCTGAGGATGCACTCAATTTCCTTGCATCTGCACAGTCATTGAGTGATGTATTCTCATACAACGTAGTAGCAGATTATGGTCTTGAGTTCTCTCAGGGTACTAACAATACTTGCCGTTTGACAGGTAATGTTTATACCGGTTCTGATATGCGTAACAATGGTATCTATGGTGGTACAATTGCTAATTATGTAGCTGCTTCAGGAGAGTCGTACAGCAAGAAGATTGTTAACAGTACTGCGGGTAACATAGGTAGAGAGACAGCTAATTCCAGCGTTTACTCCGGCATCTATGTAAGCGGTAAGAACAATGTGCTTAATCTTCAGTCTGATATTATATCGGTCAACGGATGTATTGTAGCAGACAATGGCTCTACGATTGATGGTAGTAAGAAGAGTGATAGTTCCGATCAGACCACTCAGTCGTTCTTGGTAGCCAAGAACTTACTTACAGCAGCAGGAAGTGGAGATGGTTCTGCATCAATTATGCTTAACGCTAACTTCAGAATTTCTGATGACCTTGAGATTAATGCTCCGGATAGCCAGGTAACCTTGAGGGGTTCATATTATGGCTACAGTTACGCTATGGATGAAGATAACGTAATGAAGACACATCTTACCGGAACTGCAGCTGGTAATCAGCTTTCTGCTGATAGAACTAAGAGACATACCAACTCAAGTGCTATCTTAGTCAATGGTAAGAATTCTAAGCTTGATCTTTCAGGTCTTGATAATTTGGTTGTTAACGGTAGATCATATATTGATTTGCTTTCGGCTAAATCCGGCGACAATGATCAGGTTGTCGATATTGAGACAGCAGATTCTGTTTCTGTTAAGTCTAACCAGCTTACATATAGAGTTCAGGAGAGCGCTCCTATCAATGGTGATCTTAAATCTTTAGATACCCAGGGTGTTAACTATGTGTATGGTAGTTACGCTGGTTCGGAAGGTTTTGGAACTAATTATGTACCTAACTATGATATGATTAAGTTCTTTGTTTACCAGTTCTTTGAGGGGAATGGTAAAGCATTGTTTGAGTGCGATACACCGCTTACAGGTTTCCAGGCTGACTGGAATAGATCTAGTGTGACTAGGGAATATGTGTGGGATGATATACAGACTTATGGTAAGGATAGTAAGTTCTATCAAGATCTTATGGATATATATCTTCCAGATCGTGCTACTTTGAATGCCGAACGTCATTTGTATCAGGCAGATGATGATACTATTGGTTGTAACGATACCGGGTCTGAGATTGAGGTTACGGATGCTTTCGGTACTTCATTAGGCGATCCTAGTAAGAATAATGTTTATCATATTATTGCGAATGATGGAACGTTGAAGGGCAAGGTTAAGGTTAACAACACTAATGTTAATGTAACTATTAGCAGATATGGCTTCTTAACCGCAGGTAAGCATAAGCTCAACCTTATTAAGACTACAATTGGCGGTAATGACTATTATTACTTCCAGTTCTACGATCGTGATAGTCGTGAGCAGTTTGTGCTTGATTACTCACACTATCTTTCAGAGCTTTCTAAGGGCAAGATTCCTGGATTTGAGTCAGCTATTGACAATCCATTGGGAGCTAATATTTTAAATGATGATGTTAACGAAGTAAGTTTGCTCTTGCCTGATCAGGATAAGAAGCAGTATGCAACATCAGGACTTGGTACTGTAATTGAGGCTGGAGACACAGAATATAAGCTTATTACGGATCAGGATAGAAAGACTAACGCAAGTAGCGTTGCAGAGGTTAATCAGCAGTATAACAGGCTTACTCAGCTTGCTAAGGCGTATATGACATATTTCCCTAAAGCTGAGATGCTTATCACCGGATACGGTTCTAACATTGGTGAGCCAGGCACAATGGTTGATATTGCTGAGCATATGTATGAGTACGGAGATAGAGATGTTAAGCTTGGTAAGTTCTTCTATGATACAAGCGGAGATGCTATCTCTCCACTTACCAACCCTGATTGTGTGACAATAGATTGGGAGGCTGTAGCTGATAAACCAGCTTCATACGCAACGGGTGTTCCTCTTAATTGGTATCCGGGTGGTAAGGTATGGGTATCTGATCAGAGCATCGAGGTTAATGGTGCAGGTCCATCAGGTGATAACAAGATATATGGTATTATAATTAGTATGAAGGATGTTACACTTAAGAATGTTGAGGAATTCAAGGGTATTATCCTTTGTGCAGGTAAGTTGAGAATTGAAGGTGCTAATACTGCTATTTATGCAGATGAGAATATGTGTACAACAATTCTTGAAACAGATAAGGACAATCAGATAAGAACATGCTTTGGATTAAAAGAGTTCGATATGGAGAACAGTAACAATGTTGACACCGTATCTATCACAAGCATCGAGTATACTGATCTTGTAGGATATGATAACTGGATTAGAAATGGCGAATGATAGGGGTGATTATTATGAATAATAAAGGATTTTCATTTATCGAATTCATTATAGTTATGGCTATCATGGCTGTTGTATCAGGGTTGTCTTTCATGACATTTTCTGCGGCTAACAGAAGGCAGCCGGGGAAGACTAGAGATAATTTTAAGAATTATCTTACCTATGCGTCTAAGCTTACGCAGAGTGAGGATAAGAATATATGCGTAGCTATTATTGAACAGAACAATGAGTGCTTCGCAGTTCTTGGAGTTTCAAGTGGCGATTCACAGGCGGCATTGATTAGTAATTTTAAGACGGCTAAGAAGCAATCAAGCATAGTTAATGGTAAGAATGTTACTAAATACATAGGTGACAGACCGCTTTCGGATCTTACGAGTGGTTCAATGCTTCCGGCAGAGGCTTCTGATTTCTTGGCATTAGGTACTAAGACCAAGATGGCTTTTACAGACGGATCTACGAGTGGTGCTTCTAGAGTAAATATTGATCCTACTGCACCGGTGATAGTTAAGTTTAGGAAGTTCGATGGATCAGTTGTTTCCGGATATGGAGAGTTCACTTTCGGAACAAGATCTGATATCGAGAAGAATCAGAGCATTTTGGTTCTTGAGAAGACTACAGGTAATATTCATTTAAAATAGTGATTAAATAAGGAGTGAGATTATGATTAAACTGAATAACAGAGGAGTTACTCTTATCGAGCTCCTTGTATCACTAACGATACTGGCTGTATTTATGACATCGGTTACTTACTTTATCTCAACAATGTCGAGAGATACGACTAAGGCTAAGCGACAGGTTCAAGTTCAGCAGGATGCTCAGAAGGTGTATGATGAGATTAGTCAGATGATTATGCAATCTAAGTGTGTAATTCTTAAGACTGACGGTATCGCATCTAAGACTAGTAATCCTTATGTCTCGTCTAATGCATCAGGCAATGCGTTTACATACAATAACGGACATAATGTTGAAGCAGGATCACTTGAGACTGATGCCGGAGAGTTTAAGAAGGGATATTTAGTATCGAAAAGCGCTGCTGAGTATCTGATGGTCGCGTGTAAAAAATATTCAGATGTTGCTGCTTATGAGGCCAAGGCTAACACAGATTACGTGGTAGCATCCAGGGGTAAAGTTAAGTTAGATTATACTTCAGGCGCTTTGGAGCCAACACTTAAATCCAAGACGATATCCGTTGCCCAGGATGAAGCAGCTAAGCTTGCATTATCCGGTGCATTTGCGTCAACTGATGTATTCTCAACATTCCAGGAGAATGAATACAATGTAGAAGGATTGTACTTAGGACCTGTGACTATAGATGAAGATGGTACCAAGTACACAACATACAACACATTGGTTTACGATGGTAATAAGGTATATCTTAACAGGAGCGAGACAGGATCTGACTTTTCTCCACATAAGGAGAATGTTATAGCTGAGAACTGCTATGCATTTACAGTGATTCCTAGTACGGGAGATAAGAATTCTCTTTATGTCAAGATGATTCTTGTTGCCGGTGGTGCGGAAGGAACAGTCGATGCGACATATTCTGCAGACGCCAACACAGTAACCAATAAGACGGCTAATAAAGATGGTGACTTCTTTATAAGTAAGTCTGGATATACCTACACTGTAGGTGGAACAGTTAACATACGTAACGCAAGGGTAATGGAGTAAGAAAGGAGCGATACAGTAATGAAGAAGGTAGCTTTACTAATATTTACAGTATTATGTACCGTAGGCTTAGTAGCAGGTGTTGCTTCTTTCACCTTAGGTCGAAATACAGCAAGTTATTATACGGACGAGGGTAATAACTTATCAGACATTTACACCTCGTTCTCAGATCAGGTAACACATATTATTGATAACTCTAATTCGACAGATGATAGTGTAGATAAAGAATATCATATCTTGCAGATTGTTGATAGTGATACATATGCAGATAATTCCGGCGAAACTGTTGCGGCATATCTTAGCAACTTTGTATCTAATGATGATACAGATGATGATTTTAGTTGTTTTAAGAATGATGTATTAAGACCTGCTATGAACGAGAATCACATTAAGGTTGATGTAGTTAAGGCTAATGCGGCGGATCTTAACACCAGAATAGCTAATGCAGATTTTATTTATTTCTCTTCTTGTGGTTCAGGATATGTTGGAGACATGGATATCGCCAATGTTATTGGTAACGGTGTTTATGACGCGCTTAAGAAGTATGTATTCTCAGACTTTAAGCCAATTATGATTGATAGTGAGATCCTTGGAGCTTTGTCAAGTTATACCAGTTCAAGTGAGACGACTGTTAATGCAACAGCTACCAAGCTTTCTGATTATTTGAGAAGATATTATAACCTTGAAGGTTCGGCAAGTGATATAGGTGTTATCTCGTTCAAGAAGGATTCGGCTTCTTGGGCACAGCATTTTAATATGTCTAATTCTAATACTTCTACATACATCACTTTCGATAACAAAGGTGATAAAGTATGGAACGTGTACGATTATGCTAATTATAAGCATAAGATTTTGGAGATTACTCCAGATGCAGCGACTGTATCTGATATTGAAGATGCTGTTAATGATGGAAGTTTTCTTGAAGCATTTGCTGATACATCTAATATGGATGCGGATGATTTAGAGTATAGCAAGATGACTATGGCTGAGTTTAATGCAAATGTTTCATCTATGGATTTAGGTGAGTATGATTTTATCTATATCAGCCACGCTTCTAGCGAAGAGCTTTATAAGATGGGTGGTAATGATTTATCTGACGCTGCCAAGGCTGCATTGGAGAAGTATATCGATACCACTAACTATGATCTTTATTTGAAGAATCATCCTGATGAAGTGTCTACATACGAAGAAGCTAAGCAGAAGCTTACTGAGTTAGGACATGGTGATCAGGTTTATGTAAAGAGATTGATTGTTGATCGGAAGATTCTTTCAATTTATGGTGAGAATAAGACCATTACTGTAGATACCAATACTAACGTTTACGATCTTCTTAGAGATATGGTTAAGCTCAATGATGATGGTACAGCTACTCCTATCATGAAGAACGTTGAGGTTACTTCAAGAGGCTTCTTTAAGAATCCGGTTGCAAGTACCAATGCTACGGCTACTACTGCGTTGATTAACAGAAGTACATATCGTAAGTGGGCAGCTAATACTAACAGTAAGAACTTCTATGTTCTTGAGATTGAGCCTTATGCTAATGTTAAGAATACAGATTTTAATGATGATAGTGATAGGAAGAACTTAACAGAGACACTTTATAATACTAAGATGCAAGAAGAGTATGAAGTGGCTGATGATCCTCACTATTCATATAACATGACGGAGGCCAGGATAGCGGCGGCAACCGGTCTTTCGATAGATCAGATTGGTGTTGTCAGAATGACAGCTAATGCTCTATGTTCTACTAATCAAGATATTCTTAGCCAGTATGACATGGTTTATATTGGTGGCAATAATGCGACTGTCAATAAGAAGGAAGATTGGGATATATATAATGTCTTGGCATCTAAGAACTCTGACTCATCTTATTGGAAGGCACAGTTTATGTCATTTAACAAGAAGGATCTTGATAGATTCTATTTTGGCAATACTTCTTCAGCTACCAAGATGGATAATGCGTTTGCTTATACAAGTTATACGCATACTGGTGAGTTGGGTGTTAACGGAGATCAGCGTAGCGTGTTCTCTAACGTCTTTAATGGTAAGGATTTTAATAGAACAAATGGTAATGATCTTACAGCTAAGATGTATCTTAAGCTTTATGACTACATCGGTGCAGGAATGCCTGTTGTAGTTGATAAAGATGTTATGACTGCTGATTATCTTATCGGTGGTGCGTCAGTAAATGCAGATTTGGTTAAGGATACTGACTATGTGATCAGAGATTCAGGAAAGACTGGATCATCTACACTCTACAGATATAAGTTAGATGCAACACATGATGACAATGATTCATACAAGGGTACTGCATTCAAGAGTACTTCATATAGTGAAGATACTATGAAAGCTCGTAGAGAGAGTAACATTGACCCTGAGTCATATATGTATCAGTTGCTCTACCATATTGCTGAACTTCCTGGCGATGATTTATATCATGCACCTAATGTGTTTGTTGGTTTCGATGCTGACGACCTTAAGAGCGTTGGTAACTCATATAAGAAGGGCAATACTCAGGATGGCGAGTCAGTATTAGATGGCGATGTTAAGGTTATATCAAGCTTAGATAAAGGTACTGCAATTCAGTTCTTCAATGAGACGATGGTTAAGACAGGATCTAAGGTTAATTATGCTAAGTCTGGATCTGCTGTTCAGCTTAAGCATTTCCTTAACTGTTATGCTCAGAGTAGACCTGTGATTAACCTTATGGAGGCGCCTGTAGACTACGATTCTACAAGAGATGGATATGAGTCACCTAAGGGATCAGGAAAATATCCTAACAGAATTGAGAACTCTAGAAAGCCTACCTTCAAGTTGGCTGTTGAGGGGCTCATTCCTGGACACACCTACAGCGTAAGAGTTTACTATGATCTTAATGGTGATAGCAAGTTCTCTGATGGGGAGGTTGACAGCCGTATTGAGGGTGTAGAGAAGTATGCAACAGAGTGTGTTGCCCGAGTTGACGGATATACAGCTACTTCAGGTGTTATTACATTCAAAGAAGGAGCAACCGGTGTTTTAGATAATTTTACAGTTGATAAAGACTTTATAGGTGTATTACCATACAGAATTCTTGTAGAAGATAGTTCTAATGGTAAGCAGACTATTATACCTGGTACTCCTAAGTATTATCCTGAGAAGGGTGCTTCTAAACAGGAATTAAGACTTCTTCAGATTGTACCGGGTAATGGTGCCGGTAAAGTATTTGTTGGTTCTCCAATAACTGTACTTGATGTTAATCAGGTAAGAGACGGTAAGGCTAACTATATCGGATGTTCAGATGGTAGTGATTGGCTTTACTATGATGATCCTGCGGATCCTAAGGATGATGCTAAGTTTGGATTGTATTCTACTGAGAAACGTCTTGATAATGGTAATGCAGAGAATCTTGGAGATTGTCTTGACGAGTATGATATTAAGCTTACAACAATGACAACAATTCAGTTTGGTCAGATGTGTAATGCATATCTTGCTGATTATTGTAAGAACTTTGAGGCTGGAGATAAGTACGATGAGAGAGATGGATTAACTGATGATGAGAAGGACCTCTTCAGAAAGTTCAAGAATCACTTCTATGATTCAGCCAATAAGACTATGAAAGATTCATGGGTTAAGATGACTATCGGTGATACCGGTGATGGATCACATTCCGGACTTATTAATATTAAGACCCTTTATGATTTTTCTAACTTTAACAATAGAGGTCAGTCAGAAGATTGGGGTGGAATTCCTGCCAAGGTTACTAACAGTTGGCTAAGAAAGGGTGAAGTTAAGGATTACGATCCTGATAACCCAAATGATGGATATCTTAAGATTCATTCAACTCACTGGAGAAAGGATCCTAATGATACGAGCGATGATACAGGTGTAGCCCAAAGATTCAGTACCGGACTTTACGATATGATTATTATCGGTTTCGGTCGTGCATATGGTGGTGGTTCAGGAGAAGGATTTATCAACGATATTCCTAATATTGGATGTTGGTTCATAAAGAATTACATCGAAGACAATGGAGCTGCCTTCCTCGGTACCGATACATTTTCATTTATCGGATATGACTGTGGTGGAACAACATCTTGGTCTCGTAATATTAACCAATACTTGAGAGAGTGTTGTGGTTTTGATCGTTTTAAATACGAGAAGCAAAATGATGGTAGAATGTATGATTCCGTTACAGCTGGTTCGCAGAGTGCTGCATTCTATTCTGCAGCGGGTAGAAATCCTAAGACACAGAGAGAGTATCTATATGTTCCATATACAACCGCAACATATAGAGGACTTGATACTGATATGCCGGGTGAATTTATGACCACTAACAGTTATGATGGAACCTATGAGGTTGTAGATGGCACTACAGACTTGAATAATGGTAACAATATGGCTGCAGCAGGAGGAACTGATATAGTTCACTTCTCACTTGGTAACGGTGGAGCTAATGGTTCAGATGATCAGGCTCAGTCAACTCAGTTCAAGAATGTATCTGCTCCACATTCAGGACAGACAACTGACTTTGGTATGACTACTAGAATTGCAATGAATGATAATACTCAGTTCGGTCTTATCAAGGAATATCCTTATAATATTGATACCAAGGCTTCAATTGCAACCACTAATGGTCAGACTTATGCAGCAGATACTGAGTCAAAGGATATGGAGATTTGGTACTCACTTGCAGGTGCAGGTAATAATACTTCAGCTCTATATGCAGCTGATCCGTTGAATGGACGAAGCTTCTATTATATGTTTACTTATAAGTCAGTAACATTTACTGCAGCAGGTTATGATGCGCTTTCTGACTCTGATAAGAACGAGCAGGAGAGAAGATTGTTTATCAATGCAATCCTTTCTAAGGCTAGAAGTAGAAGTTCAGGACCTTCATTGGTTTATAAGGAGTTTGAGAACGATAATAATAAAGACAATGTAACTGATACTGAGAATTACGTTTATAAACATGCTACCTTTACCGGTGAGACATCTAATTCTACAGCAGTATTGTCATTAGATACTCAGGATCCTAAGGCATGTAGCTTTAACTTCACTCTTGATGATGAGCAGGTTGCTCACTTTAAGGATGTTTACATGTTTATCTGTAACAGCAACCCAGCTGCTAAGAATGATGCAGATGATCCTAACGTAGTATTAGGTCCTCCAACATCCGGAGATCCTATTATTAATCAGTGGCATGCAGTTGCGGCTAATGAAGACTTACCGGCTGCATCAGGTAATCCACTTTATAACAAGGGTAGCCATGTTAATCCACAGCTTTTGTCTGCGACATCGTCAGGTAATAAGCTTACGATTACAATCAGAGGTGATCAGGACGATAGTGGAGTAATTGATTCTTATATCAAGCAAGGATCGTTCTACATTACAGTGTATGCTAAGGATTCTAAGGGACGTAAGGTTAGCAAGCGTATCTTAATTAAGACAACAACAACATTGTTTGACTTGACGTGATGCAATGAACTAAATAAGTAAATTAAATCGCCGGATTCGTCCGGCGATTTTTTATGGGCTGATTGTTGTCTGATGACTGTAAAAAGATATAGAAGTATTCTTGAATATGCGTTATAATATAGCAAGTACATATTATAGGAGGGCATATGTTAGAGAAATTTTACCCGGATTCATGGGTTGATTCGACTTATGAGATTGATTATGAATACTATTACAGAATGGGATATAGAGGGATAATTTACGATATTGATAACACTTTGGTTCCTCATGGAGCAGATGCAGATGAGAAGGCGATAGCTCTATTTAAGAGACTTAACAGCATAGGGTTTGATACAATGCTTTTGTCTAACAATAAAGAGGAGAGAGTGAAACGCTTTAATAAGCATATCCACTCTAAGTACATTTTCAAGGCTAATAAGCCGTTCGAGAAGGGCTATAAAGAAGCAATGAGGTTAATGGGTACCACAAGCGACAATACTCTTTTTATCGGAGATCAGCTTTTTACAGATGTGTGGGGAGCTAAGAGATTAGGTATCTATTGCATT
Source organism: Lachnospiraceae bacterium NC2004 (assembly GCA_000621905.1). GTDB lineage: Bacteria > Bacillota > Clostridia > Lachnospirales > Lachnospiraceae > NC2004. The sequence continues at coordinate 28,822 of JHXB01000006.1, read as the reverse complement.
TTATCTAAGCCGATTAATCCTAAGGAAGAGATTCAGATTGTACTTAAGAGAAGACTAGAGAAGCCGGTTCTTAAATCATATACCAAGCAGGACAATGTTATTCTTATTGGATTTATGGGAGCAGGTAAGACTACAATCGGTGAGAAGTTAGCTTCCCGTATGAATAGGCGCATGATAGATACAGACGCATATATTGTGGCTAAGGAAGGTATGTCTATCAATGATATATTTGCAACTAAGGGAGAAGAGTATTTTCGTGAGCTAGAGACCAATGTTATTAAGGAACTTACCAAGACTACTCACAATGCTATTATATCGACTGGTGGCGGTATGCCGCTTAGGGAGGAGAATGCCAAGTTACTTAGAAAGCTTGGGAAGGTGTTCTATCTTAAGTCTGAGCCGGATACGGTATATGAGAGGGTTAAAGGTTCTAAGGATAGGCCCCTTTTAAATGTGGAGAATCCTATGGAGCGCATCGTATCATTGTTAAATGAGAGGAATCCTAAGTATAAGAAGGCTTCGCATGTTACGATTGAGACTGATGATAAGTCGGTTGATGAAGTTGTTGATTACATTGACAAGAGCAGGTAGAATTATCCCTCGTTACACTCGGGATAAAGATTCTTCGCTACGCTCAGAATGACAAATTAAGGAAGAATAACAATGTAGCTAAATGTCATCCTGAGGAACAAAGTGACGAAGGATCTTTGACCTTCGAAGAAGGTCAATATAAGATTCTTCGCTACGCTCAGAATGACAGGTTAAGGTAGAATGACATAATAGAGTATAATTCAATTTCTACTTGAAATTATGCGCAATATATTATACAATATCAATAATTACGGACAATTATCTTAAGGAGGATACATTAATGGTTACAGCTGGTGATTTTAAAAACGGCGTTACAATTGAGTTTGAGGGCAACATCTATCAGATTATTGAGTTTCAGCATGTTAAGCCTGGTAAAGGAGCTGCATTTGTAAGATGTAAGCTTAAGAATATCAAGAGTGGTGGAGTAGTTGAGAAGACTTTCCGTCCTACTGAGAAGTTCGAGAACGCTATGATTGAGCGTAAGAACTACACATATCTCTATGCAGATGATTTTTATCATTTCATGGATCCTGAGTCATATGAGCAGATTGATCTTTCTGCAGATGTTATCGGCGATTCATTGAAGTTCGTTAAAGAGAACGAGGAAGTTAAGCTTGTAAGCCACAACGGAGAGGTGTTCTCAGTAGAGCCTCCTATTAACGTTGAGCTTCTTGTTACTGAGTGTGAGCCTGGTGTTAAGGGTGATACTGCTACTGGTGCTACTAAGCCATGTACAGTTGAGACCGGTGCACGTATCATGGTTCCATTGTTCGTTAACAATGGTGATACTCTTAAGATTGATACAAGAACAGGCGAGTACCTTTCACGTGTATAATTAATATGAGTCTATTATAGGTCAGAGGAGCGTATGCTCCTCTTGATTTTTATAGAGGGATATCCCTCGTTACACTCGGGATAAAGATTCTTCGCTACGCTCTGAATGACTTGTTTTTTGTCATCCTGAGGAACGAAGTGACGAAGGATCTTTGACCTTCGAAGAAGGTCAATATAAGATTCTTCGCTTTGCTCAGAATGACAGGGTAGGGTGAATCAGAATGACAGGTTAAAGTGGAATAACAATATTATTAGTAGTATTATAAGTATAAGGAGTACATCATGACCAACACAAGAGTAAGAAAGGCTGTAATTCCTGCGGCAGGACTTGGGACAAGGTTCCTTCCGGCCACCAAGGCGATGCCTAAGGAGATGCTTCCGATAGTAGACATTCCAACACTTCAGTATATTGTAGAGGAAGCAGCAGCATCCGGAATAGAAGAGATATTAATCATAACCAACTCCAATAAGAGATCTATGGAGGATCATTTCGACAGGAATTACGAGCTTGAGGAGAGACTTAAGTCTTCCGGTAAGCACGATCTTGAGGAGATGATTAGAAAGATATCCGATATGGCTAATATCTATTACGTAAGACAGAAGGAGCCAAAGGGACTCGGACATGCGATATGGTGTGCGAGGACATTTGTCGGAGAAGAACCTTTTGCGGTCTTATTAGGTGATGATCTCGTGGTAAATGAAGGCGGCGAGCCGGCATTAAAGCAGCTTATTGGAGCCTACTGCGAGAAGAAGGCGTCAGTGGTTGGTGTACAGTCTGTTCCGCATGAAGATGTAGGTAAGTATGGTATAGTCGAGCCTTTAGATAAGAACTACGGAGATTCAAGGCGTATTAAGTTATCGGGTATCGTTGAGAAGCCATTGATTGAACAGTCGCCGAGTGATTTGGCTGTTCTTGGTAGATATGTTCTTACTCCTGAGATATTTAAGTTCCTTGAGACACAAGGTGCAGGTAAGAACGGAGAGATTCAGCTTACCGATGCTATACTTAGGCTTATGGATATACAGACGGTTTATGCATATAAATTTGAGGGAATCAGATATGATGTAGGAGATAAGTTTGGATTTGTTAAGGCGACAATTGATTTTGCGCTTCAGAGGGATGAGCTTAGAGGGGAACTCAGTGGGTATATTAAGAAGTTGGCAGAAGAGTTATAGAATCTAAAAAAGCTAGTGGCATAAGCCACTAGCTTTTTTAAGATTCTTCGCTGCGCTCAGAATGACAGGGGAAAGGAGAATGACATTAAAATAAAAAATAACAACATAAAAAAACTAGGATTCTTCGCTACGCTTAGAATCCTAGTTTTTTAATTACAATTCTGAAAGAAGATTCTTTCTCATCTCGTTGAATTCATCCTCGGTGATGAGGTTATGCTCAAGCATAATCTTAAGCTTTCTGATCTTGAATTCGAATTCGCTGATCTCTTCGCTTCCGACACCTAAGGTCTCATCTTCCTCACCCATGTTGAGTGAGCCTTCGTCTGAATCGTCCTTAATCTTACCTGTGATACCATCTCCTGGAACATATGGATCCATCTCGGCATCTTCATAGTTCAGATAGTTATCTTCAGCGGCAAGTGAGAGTGATGAGCCTTTGCCTTCTGCGATAGCAGCAGCCTTAGCAGCTTCCTCTGCGATCTTAGCATTAGCTCTTTCTGCCTCATCCTGCTCAATCTCTTTAGCCTTGTCTTCGTCAGACTTAAGTGCGAACTTAGACTTCTTAATAACCTGCTCGGCACCCTGATTAGCTTCCTTGATAAGTGCATCTTTCTCTGCCTGTGCGTCTGCCAAAGCTTCCTTAGCAGCAGCAGTAGCATTAGCGATAGCATCGTTAGAATCTGCTCTCATCTGTGCCTCAAGAGCTCTAAGTTTAGCTTCTTCGTCGTCCTCATCATTATTGAGTTTAGCACCAGTATTGATTGTAGAGTTGAGCTTAGCCTCCTCAGCCTCGCGTCTCTCTTTCTCAAGTGCCTCTAATCTAGCTTGCTCCTCAGCTTCTTCTTGAGCTTTCTTAGCCTCCTCAGCCTTAGCAGCTTCCTCAGCCTCTTTCTTAGCCTGTTCTGCAGCTACACGAGCTTGCTCTTCAGCAGCTAATCTTGCAGCCTCTTCAGCTTTCTGACGCTCTTTATCCTCGAGATCTTTCTGAAGTTTAGCAGCAGCTTCTTCCTTGGCTTTAAGTTCAGCCTGTTCTTTAGCTCTTAATTCTGCCTCAACAGCAGCCATCTCAGCTTCCTGTCTTGCACGTTCTTCTTCAGCAGCAATTCTTGCTTTCTCAGCAGCTTCAGCGATTGCTTTCTCCTCAGCTTCCTTGCGCTTACGTTCTTCTTCTTCCTGACGCTTCTTCTCGGCTTCTTCAGCTTCTATACGCTTTCTTTCAGCCTCTTCTTCAGCTTCCTTACGCTTACGTTCTTCCTCTTCAGCGGCAGCCTTAGCAGCAGCGATACGAGCCTGCTCCTCAGCTTCCATCTTCTTACGGAATTCCTCTTGCTTACGTATTCTTTCTTCTTCTTTCTTACGAGCTTCCTCTTCAGCCTTACGCTTAGCTTCTTCTTCCTTGGCTTTCTTCTCAGCCTCGAGACGAGCAATCTTCTCAGCTTCTTCGCGCTGACGTCTTTCTTCTTCTTCCTTGGCTTTCTGCTTAGCAGCTTTCTCCTCTTCAAGAGCCTTCTCTAACTTGGTCATCTCTTCTTCGAAGATCTTACGTTGCTCAGCCTCGCGAGCCTTTCTTGCTTCCTCTAAGCGCTTTCTCTCTTCTTCCTTACGCTTGCGTTCTTCCTCTTCACGAGCCTTGCGCTCAGCTTCTTCCTTGGCTTTACGCTCAGCCTCAAGTCTTGCAGCTTCTTCAGCTTCCTTACGCTTACGTTCTTCCTCTTCCTTACGCTTACGCTCGGCTTCCTCAGCCTCTTTACGCTTGCGTTCTTCTTCTTCCTTACGCTTACGCTCAGCTTCCTCAGCTTCTTTGCGTTTGCGCTCTTCTTCTTCCTTAGCCTTGCGTTCAGCTTCCTCTTTGGCCTTTCTTTCAGCCTCTTCTTTAGCTTTACGCTCAGCTTCTTCCTTGGCCTTTCTCTCAGCCTCGGCTTTGGCAGCCTCCTCAGCCTCTTTGCGCTTGCGTTCTTCCTCTTCCTTACGCTTAGCTTCTTCCTCAGCAGCTATACGAGCTTGTTCTTCTTCAATCTCTTTCTGGGAAATGGCATCTAAAGCGGCCTGATGAACAGCAGCAGCCTTGGCTTCCTCAGCTTCTTTAAGAGCCTGAGCCTTGGCTTCTTCAGCTTCCTTAGCAGCTTGAGCCTTAGCTTCCTCAAGTTCCTTAAGAGCCTGAGCTTTAGCTTCCTCAGCAGCTTTCTTGGCTTCCTCGGCCTCTTTAAGAGCAGCAGCTCTTGCCTCCTCAGCTTCGCGCTTAGCAGCCTCAACCTCAGCTAAAGCAGCAGCCTTGGCTTCCTCAGCTTCACGAAGAGCCTTAGCCTTCTCGGCTTCAACCTCGCGCTTAGCCTCCTCAGCCTCAGCGATGGCTTTCTCTTTCTCGGCATTCATCATGGCAACGGCTTCTTCGGTCTCGACATTCTTGATTGCCTCTCTAGCCTCGTAACTCTCATCCATAATAGTAAAATCAAGATCTGCAAGGTGTTGCTGTAAAAATGTCAAAGCACTCTCAGGGAGCTCAATCTCAAAATCCTTACGAAGCTTCTGGTTATAATAATTAAGAACTATGTTGGCAGCCGGTGCAACATAAGATGCATCAGTAGTCTTCTTGAATGTAGAATCAAGATCAGGCAACACAGGTACATTGTTAGACAAATGTCCCGGAAGCTCTAACAAAACATAATCATGAAGAGCCTGTGGAATGTCAAATACCGTATCTGTGAAACTACCACCAAAATAGCCTTCCTTAAATGGCATAGCCTTAGGAGTGTATGATATCTTTCTATAGTAATTGATATTGTCATGTGGGATGTACGCAGCATCTACAGTTCTGTTGACACCGCTGATATTAAGGAAAATGATATCCTTGTCCTGATTGAGATATATTCCCTTAAGATTGTTATCCTCTAACTTGACAACACATGAAGGGTTGTTGGCCTTCTCGATATGTTCGTTGTACTTGTGAAGGAAGAATTCTGCGTCCTCCTTCTCACGAATCTTCTGATATTCTTCCATCTTGACTCTGGCACGTTCTTTAGTGTCAACGATAGCCTGTCTTAAGACATTGGCAATCTCCTCAGTCTCTGGAAGGCCCGGAAGATAAAGGCTTACGTCCTCGATGAACTTGTCAATCTTTCTGGTAAGCTTGATGAGCAAAGCGTTCTGGTTCATAAACTTAACTGTCTCAACGCCCGTAGCGTGAACAAGACAGAATTCAAATGCCTCAGCTTCGCCCTTATTAGGGTCTTTAGTTAACATCTTCTCTGTTGAACTGCTATCCGCATCCGGCTCGTTAGGGTCATACATCTTCTCGATGCCCATAAAGCCATCCCCCTGAATAGTGTACTTAGACAAATATAAACTGATCTTGGTCTCTTTAGAGAACAATCCGCTCTTGAAAGTCGAATACCAGTTGTTAATTTTGTCGTTGTTGCCTTCGCAATTCTTACAAAGCAGAGCATTGGTCTCTGCGCCACAAATAGGACAATTCATGCATTATCTCTCCCTTACTATAGTATAGTTTGTTATAGTAAAAACACATATGGTTATTTTACAACATTTTCACAAAATAATCAATGAAGTATTGCTATTTTTCGTCATTTTTTAGTTGGATATATTTTCGTATTGAGATTAGTTTGGTAATGTAGTATAATGTTACATAATTTGTACGATAGGAGGAGACTGTATGACGGCTAGCATAAAGTCAGGTTCCAGATTATCTAATCCTCAATCAAGAGGTAAGAGAAGGAATTCTAAATCAGATAAAAAACAACAGAACTACCAGGTGGAGCAGGAGCAGGAACATGGAAGCGTAAGAATCGCCGATAGCGTTATTGCGTCCATTGCAGGCATTGCTGCTACCGAGGTCGACGGAATAGCGCGACTCAACGGCAATATCACCGGCGAGATTGTCAGCAAGATAGGAATGAATGTCCTTTCTAAAGGAGTCAGAGTTACAATTGAAGGCAGTGTTGTCAAGGTACAGCTTAACTGCGTGATGCAATACGGAGTTAATATTCAGGAAGTGACAAGACTCGTGCAGGACAGAGTTAAGCAAGCTATAGAGAACATGACCGGACTTACGGTTGACAGGGTTAATGTGCGCATCGTTTCTGTTGCATAACATTTAGACATATCAATTTATGTACCGCCCGGTGGGCGGTGTTTTTATCGGAGGATACCATTAATTATGGATAATCGCAGTAGAAGAACTGACATTTTCAAAATCTTATTCCAGACGGAATTTCAATCAGGTGTCGATGTAAGTGAGTTGGCATCGTTATATCAGGAGAGCAACGAGATTGCAGACGACGAGATTAAGGAGATAACCGACAAGCTCAACGATATTGAGAGTCATCTTGAAGAGATAGATTCCAAGATCGAGGAGGCAAGTAACGGCTGGAAGCTTAACCGTATAGGCAAAGCTGAGCTTGCAATTCTTAGACTTTCCGTTTATGAGATTCTTTTTGAGAGCGACAACGAGGACGCAATAACCGCAGACGAGGCAGTCAGACTCGCCAAGGAGTACACAGCCGACGCGGCGCCAGCATTTGTCAATGGAATATTAGGAACGATAATTCGCGGCAAGGAGAGCGTATGAATAAAGAATACACAGTCGACCAGGTAGTTTCATATATCAAACGCATGATTACGAGCGACTATATGCTCAGTAACATATCGGTCAAGGGAACTGTGTCTGATGTTAGTTATCCGGCTTCCGGCAATGTATTTTTTACTCTTGAAAATGACGACAAGTCCGCAGTTATAGCCTGTACTATGTTTAGAAGTTCGAGAGCAGGCGGGTTGAAGTTTAAGCTTGAGGCGGGGCAGAGCGTTGTTGTAAGCGGTAGAATCAGCATTTACGAGAAGAAGGGCAATTATCAGCTTATTGCAAATGAAGTCAATCTCGCAGGACTTGGAGATTTCTATGTAAGATTTGAGCAGATTAAGAAAGAGTTGGCCGCTAAAGGTCTATTTGATGAGGCTCACAAGAAGCCTATTCCTAAGTATGCGCTTAGGATTGGCGTTGTGACTTCTAGAACCGGCGCGGTTATTCAGGATATTAAAAATGTCACCGCGAGGCGTAACCCTTATGTAAGGCTGTATCTTTATCCGTCACTTGTTGAGGGAGACGGTGCGGCTTCAACTATTGTTAAGGGTATTAACGCGCTGGACAGGTTAGGACTTGATGTTATCATCATCGGAAGAGGTGGTGGAAGCATCAATGATCTTTGGGCGTTTAACGACGAGGAGCTTGCGTATACGATTTATAATGCTGATACTCCTATCATTTCCGGAACGGGACATGAGGTCGATTATACGATTGCGGATTATGTAGCTGACCTTAGAGCGCCTACTCCGTCTGCCGCTGCAGAGCTTGCGGTTTTTAGATGGGAAGATTATCTTTACGAGCTTAGCCACATGGAAGAGGTGCTTAATCAGAGGCTAACTAGGAGAGTTAAAGATTATCGTGCAGAACTTGATAGGGCGCATCTTAGACTTAATAAGTTAAGTCCGATGGCTAAGGTTGCCGAGCGCAAGCATTTGCTTCAGGATATGAAGAAGGACATTGAGATTTTGATAAATGATAAGGTTAAGCTTTATAAGGAGCAGGTTGCCGATTCTAAGAAGAGTCTCGATGTTAATATTAAACAGTTATACGATAAGAGATACAACCAGGTTTCTATTACGGAGGCGAGGCTTAAGGGCCTGTCGCCGCTTGATAAGCTCATTAACGGCTTCGGTTATGTTTCTGTTGATGACAAGCCGGTTAAGGATATTACCAAGCTCAACAAGGGTGATAGAGTTACCCTCACCATGAGCGGAGGGTCGAGGGATTTAGAGGTTGTGGATTAGCTAAATGTCATTCTGAGCGAAGCGAAGAATCTTTATCCCGAGTGAAACGAGGGATGACACATATTGTAGATACATACCGGGAGGTTTTATGGCTACCAAGAAGACATCTATTGAAGACAATTTAAAACAGGTTAATGAGATTATTGAGGCGCTCTCTAACGATGAGACACCTCTTAATGAGGCTATAGATAAATATAAAAAGGGCATAAAGATTATTAGAGAATGTCAGACAGAGCTTGATGCAGTCGAGCAGCAGATTATAGATCTGTCTGAGGACATGGTGGAGGAATAAGATGCCCATATTAGATTCAATTACAAAAGCCAATGATATAAAGAATATTTCACCTGAATTATACAGGGATTTAGCAGCCGAGATAAGGTCTTTTCTTCTTCAGAAGGTGAGCAAGACGGGAGGTCATCTTGCCTCTAATCTTGGCGCGGTAGAGCTTACAATGGCTCTTCATTTGTCGCTTGATTTTCCGGAGGACAAGCTTATCTGGGATGTCGGTCATCAGTCTTATGTGCACAAGATACTTACAGGAAGAAAGGATGGCTTCGACACCTTAAGGCAGCTCGACGGAATGAGCGGTTTCCCTAAGCTTTCGGAGAGCGAGACAGACGGCTTTAACACAGGTCACAGTTCTACATCGCTTTCACTTGCTTTAGGATACGCCAAGGCTCGTGACTTAAAGGGCGAAGACCGCACAATCGTTGCGGTTATAGGTGACGGAGCACTGTCGGGTGGAATGGCGCTTGAAGCGCTCAACAACATTGGCCAGCTTAAGAGCAATCTTATTATCATTTTAAATGATAACAAGATGTCCATTTCAGAAAATGTTGGAGGCTTGAGCCGATACCTTAATAACATTCGTGTCGGCGACAAGTACAATTCGTTTAAGGGCAGCGTAGAGCATGCTCTCTTAGGTATTCCGGGGATTGGTGAACCTATCGCTAAAGGTGTCAAAAGATCCAAAGATTCCATCAAATCACTTGTTGTTCCGGGTATGTTTTTTGAGGACATGGGTATTACTTATGTCGGTCCGGTTGACGGACATAATGTCAAGGCTCTAAAGTCTACAATTATGAAGGCTAAGGAATTAAAGAGACCTATTATTATTCATGTTGTCAGCAAGAAGGGCAAAGGCTACAGCTACGCGGAGAGATACCCTGATCATTTTCATGGTGTTGAGCCTTTTGATCTTGATACAGGTAAGCCTTTGGTCAAGAAAGATACCGCAACTTACACAGATATATTTGCCAAAACACTTATCAAGCTTGCAGCCAAGAATGATGATATAGTGGGTGTTACAGCGGCTATGCCTGATGGTACGGGGCTTTCTGCATTTGCCAAAGAATACCCTGATAGGTGCTTCGATGTTGGAATTGCGGAGGAGCACGCGGTAACATTTGCAGCGGGAATGGCAGCGAGCGGGTTAAGGCCGGTGGTTGCGATATATTCTTCGTTTTTGCAGAGGGCGTATGATCAGCTTATTCACGATGTTTGCCTTAACAATCTTCCGGTTGTTATCGGTGTGGACCGCTCGGGTCTTGTGGGAGCTGACGGGGATACGCACCAGGGAATATTTGACACGAGTTACTTGAGCTCGATGCCGAATATGACTGTTATGGCGCCGAAGAACAGATATGAGATGAGCCTTATGATGGAGTACGCCTTTAAGCACGACGGACCGGTTGCGATTAAATATCCGAGGGGCGCGGCGTATTACGAGCTTAAGACCGACGATAGGACGATTGAGTACGGCAAAGGCGAGGTTATATTTAAAGGCAGGAAGGTTGCGATTGTTGCTGTCGGAAGTATGATGGTTGAGGCGCATGAGGCCTACAAGGCGCTTAAGAAGAAGGGCGTTGAGGTAACGCTTGTCAATCCGAGGTTTGTTAAGCCTTTTGATAAGAAGCTTATCAAGTCGATTGGCAAGGAGCATGATGTGATTATTACCGTTGAGGATAATGTTTACAGCGGTGGCTTTGGAGAAGCGGTTGCTGCGTATATGCGTAGAGATAATGTCAAATGCAAATGCGAGGTTATGGCTATTGAGGACTGCTTTGTGGAGCATGGCAAGGTGGCTGAGTTAAGAGCAAGGTACCACATTGATGCGGAGGCTATAATCAAGAAGGTTGAGAAGTATTTATAGAGAGGGTAACCATGGGTAAAGAAAGACTGGACGTACTACTTGTAAAAAAAGGTCTTGCCACATCAAGAGAGAAGGCAAAGGCGATAATAATGTCAGGCATAGTCTATGTCGACGGCGACAAGGAAGACAAGGCAGGGTCAACATTTGCTGAAGAAGCCGTAATCGAAGTCAGAGGAAAGACTCTAAAGTATGTCAGTCGCGGCGGACTTAAGCTTGAGAAGGCGATGAATGAATTTGACATCGATTTGACGGGGATGGTATGTATGGATGTCGGAAGCAGTACGGGCGGATTTACTGACTGCATGCTGCAAAACGGCGCCGTCAAAGTCTACTCGGTAGATGTCGGACACGGCCAGTTAGATTGGAAATTAAGAAATGACGACAGGGTTGTTGTAATGGAGAAGACTAACATTAGATATGTATCTAATGATGATATCGACGACATGTTGGACTTCGCATCGATAGATGTTTCATTTATCTCGCTTACGAAAGTTCTCATGCCTCTAAAGGCTTTGCTCAAAGAAGATGCCAAGGTCTGTGCGCTTATCAAACCGCAGTTTGAGGCGGGCAGAGAAAAGGTTGGCAAGAAAGGCGTAGTAAGAGATCCTAAGGTTCACGAGGAAGTAATCCTTATGATTGCGAACTATGTTCACGCCAATGGATTTAGTATCTTAGGGCTTGAATATTCACCAATCAAAGGGCCTGAGGGCAATATAGAGTATCTTATTTATATCGTCAATAAAGAGGGAGTTGGCATGGATCCTTCGGAGCTTGATATTAAGGGAATTGTTGAATCATCACATGACACATTGAAATGATGGAGAGTGCCTATGAATAATTATATTATTGTTTGTAATGAGGACAAGAAAGACAGCAATATAGTTGCTAAAGATATAGAAGAATATATCGCTTCAAAAGGCGGCAAAGCAAGGATAGTTCTTAGAAATCTTGAGACTATGAGAAATGCTATCGATGTCGATGACGATACTGAATGCGTTATAGTATTAGGAGGAGACGGCTCAATACTTCGAACTGTGAGAGGGCTTTATCCTGCACTTATTCCGGTTGTCGGCGTTAATATGGGACATTTGGGATTTCTTACACAGACTGAACCGTCAGGCGTTAAGCCTTTGATAGACAGGCTTTTTGCCGATGACTACACAATGGATGAGCGCATGATGCTCAAAGGTGATATCTATCACAACGGCGAGATAGTGGACTCTGACATTTCGTTAAATGATATCGTCATTTCAAGAAGCGGAATTTCAAGGATTGTAAAGCTTGAGCTTTATGTAAATGGCGAGCTGTTGGACGTTTACGATGCCGATGGCGTGATTGTTTCAACGCCTACCGGTTCTACAGCATATAACCTTTCTGCCGGTGGACCGGTTGTGTGTCCTAAGACATCGCTCATGCTTGTAACTCCGATTTCACCGCACGCACTTACGGCGAGAAGCGTTGTTCTTTCTGATACGGACGAGTTAAGAGTTGTACTCGGCGAAGTCAGAACCGCGCCAAAAGAGGGATATATAACATTTGACGGACAGATTGGTAAGACGATAAGTCCGCTAGATTCGATAGTTATAAAGAAGCTTGATACACCTGCCAAGCTCATAAGAGTAAGACAAGAGAGCTTTTACGAGGTGTTAAGAGATAAGATCAAATAAATGGAAACAGGGCTTCCTACACTCTACTTAAGGAATGGAGGAACAATATGAAAGCATCAAGACATGCTAAATTATTAGAGATTATTGAGACAAATGATATCACGACGCAGGACGAACTTAATGACCTTCTTATCAAGGAGGGCTACAATTCGACTCAGGCTACGATATCAAGAGATTTGAAAGAACTTAAGATTACCAAGATGGCTGTGCCGGGCGGACAGCCTAAGTATGTAAGATTGCAGGAACAGGAATCTTCCAACGCTCTTAGATACAAGAGAGTTTTAAAAGATGGAATTTTAAGTATGGAATCATCAGAAAATATCATCGTTATTAAGACTGTTGCAGGACTTGCAATGGCTGTGGCAGCGGCGCTTGATAACCTTGGGCTTTACGGAGTTGTGGGTTCGATTGCGGGAGACGATACCATTTTCTGTGTTATAAGAGCCAGAGAGATGGCAGACGAAGTTATTGAGAGCATATCAAGATATGCTACCGAAGATGAGAAGGAGGTCGATTAAATGTTACTTAATATACACGTTAAAAACCTCGCTCTCATCGAGGAGATAGAAGTAGATTTTTTTGATCATCTTAATATTCTCACAGGAGAGACAGGTGCCGGAAAGTCAATACTTATCGGCTCTATCGAGGCTGCACTTGGCGGCAAGGTCGCCAAAGATTTGATTAGACAGGACAAGGATTATGCTCTTGTTGAACTTACATTTTCTGTTGATGACGAAGTTACGAAGAAGTATTTGTCTGAGAAAGATGTAACATTAGATGATAATCAAATCATCATTTCCAGAAAGATAATGCCTAACAGAAGCGTGTGCAGAATTAACGGTGAGACTGTTAATATGGGCGAGTTAAGAGATATAGCATCATATCTTATTGACCTTTGCTCACAGCAGGAAAATGTCACATTACGCAGTAAATCTAAGCAACTTAACCTACTTGACACTTATGCCGGAGATGAGGCTGCCAAGCTTCTTTCTGAATGCAAGGAAGAATACCGAGAATACAACAAGCTTAAGGAAGAGTATGACGAGATTGTTGCCAACAAGGAGGCAAGGCTTAGAGAGGTTGATTTTCTTAAGTACGGAGTCGACGAGATCAGAGAGGCTAATCTAAAAGTAGGTGAGGATGTTGAGCTTGAGAAACAGTACAAGAGACAGGCACACGCAAGAGAGATTATCGAGTCGATGGGCACTGTGTCTAATCTTATTTCAGGTGATGCCAATGTCAATATTCAGTCGCTTATCAGTGAATGTATTCACGCTATGAGCGGCATTTCCGATATAGATGAGACAACTAAGAGTCTTTATGATGAGATTAACGAGATTGATTCTTTGGTGTCGGATTTTAGTAGAGAGATGTCTTCGTATGTTGAGGATATGAGTTTTGATGACATTAACTTCAAGGAGCTTGAAGACAGGGTAAATGTTATCAATCACCTAAAGAGCAAGTATGGTAATGACATCGAGATGATTCTTAAATACGCCGATTCTAAAGAAGCAGAACTTGAGAAGATGGGCGATATTGAAGGGTATATCAAGGATTTAGAGAGTAAGCTTGAGACCTCTAAGAAAGATTTAGAATCAACTGCCAAGGCACTTTCAAAGATCAGAAAGAAAGCCGCAGTTAAGATGGGAGAGGAGATTAAGCAGGCGCTTATTGAGCTTAATTTCTTACAGGTTGCATTTGAAATCGCGGTCAATGAATCTGAAGATATATCGGCAAGTGGAATTGATGATGTTGAGTTTATGATTTCTACCAATCCGGGTGTTACTTTGTCACCCGTTTCACAGGTTGCTTCAGGTGGTGAGCTTTCAAGGATAATGCTTGCAATCAAGACGGTACTTGCAGATGCGGACAGTATTCCTACTCTTATATTTGATGAGATTGACACCGGAGTCAGCGGAAGAACTGCGCAGATGGTTGCCGAGAAGCTAAACGAGATCAGTCTTAAACATCAGATAATATGTATCACGCATTTGCCACAGATTGCGGCTATGGCAGATACGCACTTTAAGATTGAGAAGAGTTTGGATGAGGGTTCTACCAAGACGACGATTGACAGGCTTTATGATGATGAGGCTGTAGATGAGCTTGCAAGGTTGTTAGGCGGTGCCGAGATTACGGATACCGTAAGGGATAACGCCAAGGAAATGAAGGACCTTGCGGCAGGCAAAAAGAAAGGGTTTTAGGATTTAGCGGCGCATTATGTGCGCCGTTTTTTTATGCCCTGAGATAGTGTATTTATGGCGAGATGTTGGAGTGGTGTGGTTGTAATATATACGATTGTGTTTATTGGTATTTTTACACAAGTACACAATGTGTATATGATGATATATAGACATTGCTATGAATATCGTAGAAATGCTTGGATGCCCCTTGATATATGTATTTTCGGGGTTTATAATACGCCTAATATACCAAATGGTACAGTAACTGAATACTTAATATATCTATTTATGGAGGCGGGACATGATGGATTATTTATTAAAGACGATTATTGCTATCGACAATGACGATATGCGAAAGCAGGTTGTTAGGGTTATGCAGAGGATACCAGCATTTGACATAGTATGCGTGGTCAAAGAAGGCGAGGAGGCATACAGGCGGATAAGGAAGCTTAATCCTGATATTGTGTTTATTGAGGCGATGATGCCCGGGATGGATTGTGTGACGCTGATTGAGAGTGTTATGAAGGTTATGAAGGATGAGGCGCCGAGCTTTTTTGTTGGATATTATTTCTTCCCTGAGGTTTTGTCCATGATTGCCGAGAGCGATATCGTTTTACAGTGTCACGCTTTTCCGCTTCAGGATGTGGTTCTTGGAAGACAGCTTGAAAGGGCGGCGGATTATTATAAGAGTAAGAAATATGTTGTGATGAACAGGCGCGGTGATAGTCTGCTTAAGGAAAATGAAGGCTATTACGGAGAGAAGTCGAATCTTAGGGATCCTGACAGAGTTCGAAGAATAGTGTCTCACGAGATGTCTGTTATGGGTGCAAATGTCAAATATAAGGGCTATAAGTACATTGAGACTGCACTCAATTACGAGATGCGAAACGAGGAACATTTGCAGAATGGGGTGATGGGCCTATATAAGACTATTTCTGAGAGGATGGGGTGTAAGAGCACTTCGACAGAGAAAGCGCTCAGAGTTGCCATCAAGAATACATGGGAGAGTGGTAACCAGGATTACTTTAAGTGTTTGTGGGGTTACAGCGAGATAGGGGCGTGGAATTGCCCTAATAACAGCGAGTTTTTGAGGGTGGTCATCAACTCTCTTGAGAAGGAATATATGTGGTAATATTATATCAATTTCTAGTGGCAAGAATTGTCTTAATATGTTAAAATGATATTAGTTTTTGACATATACTTTAGGAGGTAGCTTTAACTATGAAGAAGATACTTTTTGTCGCGTCAGAATGTGTGCCTTTTGTCAAAACAGGAGGATTGGCAGATGTTGTCGGCACGTTACCTAAGATATTTGATAAGAGATATTATGATATAAGAGTAGTTATCCCTAATTATCATTGTATTCCTTGGGAATACCGAGAGAAGATGATTACCACTGCATATTTCTATATGGATCAGCATGGTGAGAATCTCTATGTTGGTGTCAAGTCATTACAGATTGATGGAATCTATTATTATTTCATTGACAATGAGCAGTATTTTGGAGGCTCAGTGCCTTATTACGATATGTTCCAGGATTTAGAGAGATTTGCATTTTTCTCAAAGGCTGCTCTTTCTATCCTTCCGGTTGTTGATTTCAAGCCGGATATCATTCACTGCCACGATTGGCAGGCAGCTTTGGTTCCTGTTTATCTCAATACTATTTTCCAGGGCAATGGTTTCTACTGGGGTATAAGAACAGTTATGACTATTCATAACCTTCAGTTCCAGGGTATTTGGAATGTCCCTCATATTCAGGGTATTACATCACTTCCAGATGAGTGCTTCCAGCCGGGAAGACTGGTTGATCCATACCAGAATATGGGCGTTTTAAAAGAGCATCAGAATGCCAACCTTTTAAGAGGTGGTCTTGTTTATTCTGATTATATTACAACTGTTAGTAATACTTATGCGGGCGAGATTCAGACTTCGTACTACGGCGAGGGATTAGATGGATTGCTTCGCATGAGGCATGAGAGATTGTGGGGTATTGTCAATGGTATCGATTACGATACATACAATCCTGCGACCGATTCTAAGATTGCATTTAACTATGATGTAAGTAACTTTAGAGAGCAGAAGCGCGCCAACAAGCGCGCACTCCAGGAGGAGTTAGGTCTCCCTGTTGATGATTATCATTTTATGATAGCTATCATTTCAAGACTTACTGACCAGAAGGGATTAGATCTCGTTAATTACGTTATGAATGAGATCTGTACACCTGATACCCAGTTCGTTATTCTCGGTACCGGTGATGAGAGATATGAGAATTCCTTCAAGTATTTCCAGAGTATCTATGGAGACAGGGTTTCTGCTAACATTTACTATTCTGATGAGAGATCTCATAAGATTTATGCTGCTGCGGATGCAATGCTTGTTCCTAGCCGTTTCGAGCCTTGCGGTCTTACACAGCTTATGTCTTTAAGATACGGTACTGTTCCTATTGTCAGAGAGACCGGTGGTCTTAAGGATACTGTTTGGCCATACAACGAGTTTGAGCAGACCGGAACAGGATTTACATTTACCAATTACAACGCTCATGAGATGCTTAACCAGATTAATTATGCTAAGCATGTTTATTACGATCAGCGAGACAATTGGGACAGAATAATTGAGAGAGGTATGTCGGTTGACTGGTCATGGCAGAATTCAGCCAACATTTACCGCGATTTATATGATAGGATGTAGATTTATGTTTAAGTATTATAAACGACTGGCTGCATTTGTTCTCTCGATAGCTGTTGCGTTTTCATTTACGGGATGTTCGTTCATTGATGAACAGTGGAACGTTCTTAAAGAAGAGAGAGATCTTGTGGCTTCAGCCGATGCAGAAGATGCGACAACAGAAGAGGCTACGACCACTACCGAAGTTTTTAAGGAGCAGAACGAGTTAGCTGATTTTATCAACGCTGACAAGGACACTTTAGGTGGCAGGATAGACACTCCTAACGGATATCACAGAGTGAATTATGTTGAACCGGAGGATGGCGAAGAGTTAGAGGATGCGACTGCTGATACTAAAGAGGAGCCGGAGGTAGCAAGTGACGATGCTGAGGGCACTTCGGAGGAAGCGGCAGAGACCAAGGTTGCACCAAGGTCCAACGATTTGGCGGCTCCGCTTGATATTGAGACGTTTATGAGAAGTCTTCCGGTTAAGGAAGATGGTGCTAAGACAATGTATTACACCACTTCTCCTAAGGAGAATCAGGATGCGCATTGTGCGGTGCTTAATCTTTATTTGGATGGCAATAATCTTCAGCAGTTTGCAAGTTCGATTATGCGCCTTTATGCTGAGTATTTCTGGACCAACAAAGACTACGCTAATATGAAGTTTATGATGGTCAATGGGTTTACTCTTGATTTTGACAGATGGGCTAAAGGCGAGCGAGTTACATTTAACGACAATGCTGCACAGTGGACTGCGGGTTCTAAGGTTGCTGATGATTACGATGCGTTGAATGAATATCTTGCAATGTATTTCGCTTACAGCGATAGGAATGTTCTTCTTAAGAGCAGTGACAAGATTAAGATTGAGAATGTCTCGGTTGGAGATTACTTTATCAATACTGATTCAGGTGCACTTGCTATGGTTGTGGATGTTGCTGAGAATGGCGAGGGAGATAAGTGCTTCCTTCTTGCTGCCGGTGGTAATCCGGGACAGGACATCGAGGTTCTTAAGAATGATGCTCACGAGAACGGGGATCCTTGGTACTACTTATCGGAGATTAAGGATGAGGTCAAGACTCCGGAGTTTACATTTAAGTCGAGGTCGCTTTATCATTTGCATAGTGAAGAAGCGAGTGGAGATGCAGTTGAATAAAGACATTTCATTGCCCTTCGGTATGAAGGGCAATTGTTATTTGGAGGAGATAATATGGCTTTTGACGGAGTAGTTATTGCCAATTTGGTTCACGATATGAATAGGCTTATTGTGAACGGAAGGATTAATAAGATATACCAACCGGAGGAGGATGAGCTTCTTCTGGTTATAAAGAACGAGGGTGAGACGAGGAGATTGTACCTTTCAGCGTCAGCGTCACTTCCCTTGATATACATGGTTTCTAAGAACAAGGAGAACCCGATGACGGCTCCTAATTTCTGTATGCTTCTTAGAAAGCATATAGGCTCAGGAAGGATAGTGTCAGTTACCCAGCCGAATTTTGAGAGAATTGTAGACATCGAGGTTGAGCATCGAGACGAGATGGGAGACTTGTGCATCAAGCATCTCTTGATAGAGATTATGGGAAAGCACAGCAATATCATTTTCGTGGATAGCGAATATAAGATATTAGACAGTATTAAGCGCATCAGCCTGCTTGTCAGCTCAGTAAGAGAGGTGCTTCCGGGGCGCGATTACACATTTCCGCCGTCAGACAAACTCGACCCTATGAAAGTAACATTTGATGAACTTCAAATGTCAATTGCGACCAAGCCATACTCCGTTATGAAGTGGCTTTACGGTACGCTTAACGGAATAAGTCCGGTCACTGCGTCTGAGATATGCCATAGGGCGGGGATTGACGCGGACAGTTCGGTTTCGTCGCTTGACGAGTCTGCATTTGACAGAATATATAAGGTGTTTGATGAGATTAGAAATGATATCGCTTCAGGGAATTTCTATCCGATGATTGCTTACGAGAATGGCAGTCCTGTCGAGTATTCTTCAATCAGGCTCACTTCTTATAAGGATGAGGACATCAAGGAGATGGACAATATTTCGGATGTGTTGGAGAGTTATTACGCCGAGAAGAATATCATAACCCGTATCAGGCAGAAGTCGGGAGAACTTAGGCACATTGTGTCGACTGCGGTTGAGAGAACGGCTAAGAAGCTTGACCTTCAGCTTAAGCAACTTAAGAGCACTGAAAAGCGTGACAAGTACAAGGTCTACGGTGAGCTTATTAACACTTACGGTTACAGTGTTCCCGCTGGTGCGAAATCATTTGTCGCACTCAACTATTATACCAACGAGGATATCGAGATTCCGCTTGATCCGGACATTTCGGTAAGTGACAATGCGCAGAAATATTTCAACAGATACAATAAGCTTAAGCGTACTTACGAGGCGCTTTCCGAGCTCACTAAGGAGACTGAGGCGGAGCTTAAGCATTTGCAATCAATACAAGTGGCACTTGACATGGCGTTAAATGAAAAGGACCTTACTGAGATTAAGGAAGAGCTTGCTCTTTGCGGGTACATGAAGAAGAGTAGGGGTGGCAAGAAGGTCAAGGAGGCTAAGAGTAAGCCGCTTCACTACATTTCTTCCGACGGGTATCATATGTATGTGGGGAAGAATAATTTTCAGAATGATGAGATTACATTTAAGCTTGCAAATGCAGGGGATCTGTGGTTCCACGCCAATGATATCCCGGGTTCGCATGTAATCGTGAAGCTCGGTACCGACAAGGATGTTCCGGATGCGACTTACGAGGAGGCGGCGCGACTTGCGGCGTACTATTCTAAAGGGCGCACCGATTCTAAGGTTGAGATTGATTATACGGTTAGGGGCAATATCAAGAAGCCTAATGGGGCCAAGCCGGGCTTTGTCATTTACCATACCAACTATTCGATTATCGCCGTTCCGGATATAAGTGGAATTGAGGAAGTGAATTAATAAGTACCCAATGGGGACTGTCCCCACTGGGTACTTATTCGATGTGAAATGCTAAATTATTTATGTTTCTTCTATTGACTTTAGTATGAAAACGACCGATAATATATTTAGAAGACTGTAATTATGTGTCATGGAAGACCATTTTTTATTTCGCAAGGAGGGATATGTATGTCTGATTTTGATTACAATAGTCAGTTAAGAGCTATTGAGGCTCAGAATACTGCGATGATACAATCGTATTTCGGTACAGGTAATAACACATCCAAGTCATCAACCCCAAGCATTTTACCAAGTTCAAGTTCGACTACATTTGGCAACTTAGCAGGAAGTTTAGGAGACTACGGTCTCATGAGAAGCGGAAGCTACTCTAAGCTTGTCAAGGCATATTATAACAATATGAATTCTTCGGCAGAGGAGTCATCTAAGGCTACAACCGGTTTGGTTAATGCAAGAGATATGGCTAAGAATCTTAAGACATCTGCTGAGTCTTTGAGTCATATGAATTTTGACAAGGTTAAGAAGACTACCAAAGATGACGATGGCAATGAGACTACAACTACAGATTACGATAGAGATTCTCTTTACAAGGCTGCTAAGGAGTTCGTGAGTAGCTACAATGAGGTTCTTGATTCTGCGGTCAAGGTTGACAATGAATCGGTGCTAAGAAGAGCGCTCAGCATGACCAAGAGAACTGAGATTAGTTCTAATCTTCTTAAGGATGTTGGCATTAAGGTAGGCGACGACAACAAGTTGTCAATTGATGAAGATACTTTCAAGAAGGCAGATATGTCAGTAGTTAAGACTTTATTTAAGGGTAGCAATTCATATGCTTCAAGAGTTGCATCGGATGCTTCGTCTATTGCCAATATTTCAGGCAATGCTGCAAGCAAGGCGTCAGGTAACCGTTCGTACAGTGCGGATGGAAACTATACACAGGTTAATACAAGTTCGATGTATGATAGTTTGACATAATTAAGAGGTGTTGACCTTCTTCGAAGGTCAAAGATTCTTTGCTTCGCTCAGAATGACATAAAGCTCCGGTAGGGTTTGTACCTACCGGAGCTTTTTTATATGCTAATTTACCAGTGGGGCCTGTCCCCACTGGTAAATTAGCAACGAGCTGTACCATAAGAACCGTCCCTGTGGTATCACCTGTTCACCAATATTATATTTGAATAGAATACATCGTCATCATGCGAGAAATCAGCAGTTCCGCCATAGCGGGCAGCGGTGGCAGCGACTGAAATCAGCCCGATTCCGTTACCACCCTTATGGGTGGAAAAGTAGCGGTCTCCGGTCTTCTTAATCACCCCATTAAAGCTGTTAGACACCGCGATATAGATCTCTCTGTTCTGCTCCTCGGATATAATCATTCGTATAAAACGCTTATCTTCAGGAATCTCAAGGCAGGATGCGACAGCATTTTCTAAAATGTTACCGACAACAGAGCAAATGTCGATGCTCTCGATATGAATGGTATTTGGGAGCATAACCTTAAGTTCCAGCTTAATATCATTAGCGTCCGCTTTTCTTGAATAGTGATTAAGTAGCGCGTTAAGGGCGTGGTCACTACAGAAGTCGACCGTATCCTTCTTAGGAAGCGCCTCAATATAGCGAAGCAAATAATCGTCAATCGCCTGATAATCCTTTTCCTCCGAAAACTCTTTTAAGGTATAAATCGTCTGCCTAAAATCGTGACGCACCTTAGTGTCGGCATCGATATATTTCTGCAATGATTCGTATTGTTTCTCCTGCATTTCCAGAATATGATTACGATCATCCGTCTCAGCCTTCTGAATAACTGCATTTACAATCATATAGAAAATGACACAAAGCAGCATAAGAAGCATAAACATCGCAATCATAACGATGGTGTACGCTCTTCCCACTTTGTTGGTGTGCAGTGTGGAGTAGTGGTGCACGACCGCACACAGGTTAAATGCATAAAAGAAAGTAGACACAAGTGTCGCCGTCCACCATATGCGCGGCTCGGTGGTGTGGGTAATGATGTAAGAGCCGTACTTGGCAAGCGGATATACGTACAATACACAGAATAATATGGAAAGCGCCATCAGGAAGAGTAACGCCTTAAAGCTGTAATCTACAAGGTCTCCCGTCGGATTTAAGTGCGCATCGAAAATGATGGAAAAGTTGGCAAAAAATGTGTAAAACGCGCAAATCAGCATAAATATCGCAGTTGACTGTGAAATGTGCAGAGTCGTTGTTTGGTGGTATACGATGAACAACAGAACCACACCGAGCCCGTTTATCCAGTCAAAGTCATGCGAATAAACCATGGTGGAGATAGATATTCCGGTAATTACTATGGCCGAGAGCATAAGGAGAATCAGGCATACATGAGATAGCTTGAAACGCAGATACTCCTTGGCAGGCGCATAAATCATCACGATTATCGAAAGGAGTATCGGAACAAATATAATTGGTATCATGTAATTCGTCATTTCGACATCCCTCCGTCTGCTCTTCTGTTATGTAACTTTGAGAAAATGTAATTTTTGCGAATCTGATCAAGCTTCTTCTGCTCGCGCACGTTGATAGGCAGGCTGTGCCCACCATGCAGTTTGCAAGTATTTTTGTCAAATGTATCTATGTAATCCATGTTTATGATTATGCCACGGTTAATCTGTAAGAAGCGGCTGTCATTTTCTAACAGTGAGTGTATTCCTGAAAATGTCATACGGGTTAGAAATGAGCGGCTTTTCTTGTCGGTAATCTTGATGTAATTCTTTTCGTTTTGCACACATACAATGCTTGAAAATGGGAAAGTTTTTTCTTCGCCGTCGATGGAAACGGTGATGCCCGCTTCAGACAAATTGTAGAGCGAGACGATATCATCTAAAACTCGATTCATTTCCGATTTAAGTTTATCGTTATCAGGATCCTTTATGATGTATTGGTACGCGTGAACTTTAAACGCGTCAAATGTGTGATCGACGCTGGTTGTGAGAAAGACAATGAGTGTCTCGTTATCATTTTCTCGAATCTTCTCTGCAGCTTCTACGCCCGTCATCCCATCCATATATATATCCATAAAAATGAGGGTATACTTAAAAGGACGGTACTCCGCCAAGAAGTCTTCCGCGCTCTTATATGTACTTAGTTCAGTTGGAATATTATGCGTTTCGGCATATTCATTTATAATCGCTGATAGCCTTGTAAGCTCGTTAGGCATATCATCAACTAATGCTATATTCATAAAACCTCCGGGTGTGGTAATCGTTAAATCTTTAATAGTTTTAGTCAGAGTAATTGTCTATAACATAACTTTCAAAGAACGGCAGACAAAATGAAACATAGCCCCTTTTCTCGCCGGTTATCAATCCCTTATTTATAAGACGTTTACGATAAGGATTGAACTGATTGGTATCGATATTAAGTAAAGCTCTTATGTCAAGAATCTTGCCACCGGGTGTGTTAGCTATTGCATTTAACACTAAGCGATCTCTAGCTGACAATTCTGACCATATCTTGTCATATACATAGTCTTCCAAATATCTCCTGTATTCATCTAAGACATTGGAGTAATTACCATCGTTTTCCCAGGTGAGATATCCGAGCACCTGAAATGCAAAGGGATAACCGCGCGTTAAATCTGCCATACTAAGTGCTTCATCCCTGGAAATGTTGAAATTCTTTCTATAGTTATCGGCCACGGCGCGGATGCTTAACGCTTTAAGGTCTATCTTAGGTGCCCTATAGAGAAATGTCATATTTTTGGCATCTTGCAATTCGCGAATATTATCATATAGCCCAGTCATTAAAAGGAATATAGGGAGTTTTTTTTGTGTTAAAATCTGGAATGTTGAGGTAAACTTTCGCATTGATTCATTGGAAACAACTTCGTCTATAGATACCAATAGTCGTTTGCCGTGCTTGCTTAAGCTTTCTAACATTTTAGTAAGGGCGGTCTGAATGCTTGTTATTGGTGCTGTATTGGACACTTCTAGTCCAAATCCCCAAAATGACAGGTTAATCTTAGCTGATTTAAATATCTCTGCTAACGTGTTTTCGCTTGAAAGTTCAGCAGCTAATTCAAGTAATAAATCATCTTCAGAACTTAGTTCAACAACTATCCAATCTTTGTTTTTGCGTAAACGGTTTGAGATTTCTGTCATAAATACCGTTTTGCCATAACCTCGCACTCCGGTTATGAGATAGACATTTTGTGATGGATTCTCTCTTGTAAATGATTCCATAACGTCTGATGTTTCTGACAGACGTGAAATCATTTGCTCTGGTTCTTGACCGAATATAAGCGAATATGGGTTATTGTTCATAGTAATCACTCTTTTCTAAATATGTTTTACTGTTTTTTTACTGTTCAATATTTCTTTTACTGTTCTTTTACTCTTTTTTTACTGTTTTGAAAATATTTTACTGTTTTTTTACTGTTTTGTCAATTGGTTGAATTGTCTGACAATTTGACGTTTATCCCAAATTTTTGACGTTTGTACCAGAACATTGACAATAAGTGACAGAAGTGTATAACACATGATGGCAAAATTAAGTTTCTCTTATAATATATTATGTGCTAACGCTCCAGTAGGGACAGCCCCTGCTGGAGCGTTTGTCATTCTTAGCGAAGCGAAGAAACTAAAAAAACTGCAGGAATAAATAGAAAAACGGACGCCATTCGACCTTATTCGACCAAAAAGTGCAGAAATGGATAGAAATTCGTACTTTTTTCGACCTTTTTGCTCTTTTTTTGACAACTATTAGGTTTTAGACAAATGATTTCTGTCATGATAGCATACTATTAAGAGCTCTTATTTTATTCAGTATCATGTTGAAATATTATGTGATAATAATTATAATTAGAGAAAAGAGGTATGCTTATTGGCTAGTATTTATGACAATGCATTTCATACTATAATTAATGATTGCAGTAAGTTTTTAATTCCTTATATCAATGAGGTCTTTAGGGAGAACTATTCGGGAGATGAAGAGGTTGTTTTTCATCCGAATGAGCACTACATCTCGAAGAATGAAGAGCCGGATGTCAAGAGGATAACAGACTCATTTTTTTCAATAATAGGTAAGGTTACGAAGAAATACCATTTGGAGTGTGAGAGTAGTCCGTTTAGCGCTAAGATTATGATACGGCTTTTTGAGTATGATGCGCAGATTGCGCTAGATTCGGCTGAGGTTGAAGATGACACGATTAATGTTTCATTTCCCAATACGACTGTACTGTATTTGAGGAGCGGTGAATATACACCGGATAGTGTCTGGATTAATCTAACGTATCCGGGCGGGGAAGCAAGGTATTCAGTGCCTGCTATATGTTTGCAGTCATATACTTTGGAAGATATTTTTAAGAAGAAGCTGTATATTTTGCTGCCGTTTTATCTATTCAATTATGAGAAAAGGTTTGATGAGATTGAATCGAATGATGTGAGGCTTGATGAGTTGACGGATGATCTTAAGGGAATGTTTGGCAGGTTGGAAGGACTTATAGGAACTCATGAGATAACATCATTTGATGCGATGACAATCATGGATTTAATGCGTAAAGTGTCTGAGGCGCTTTTGGGTAACCGAGAGAATATTAGTAAAAGGATGGGTGATATTATGGGTGGACATGTAATAATGACTGAGGCGAAGGAGATATTGAATCAAGGAATAGAGCAGGGCCTAGAGCGTGGCTTGGAGCAGGGCCTAGAGCGTGGCTTGGAGCAGGGTAGAAAAGAAAAAATCCGTATATTTGTGGATTTGGTAAATGATAGAGTTTTGTCTCTTGAAGAAGCCGCTAAAAGAGCAGGAATGACAGTTGATGAGTTCAAGAATCATATAGAGGGATTGGATTAAGTATGTAGAAGAGATGTCACTAGTAAAAGGATGGGTGATATTATGGGTGGACATGTAATAATGACTGAGGCGAAGGAGATATTGAATCGTGGAATGGAGCAGGGGCTAGAGCGTGGCTTGGAGCAGGGTAGAAAAGAAAAAATCCGTATATTTGTGGATTTGGTAAATGATAGAGTTTTGTCTCTTGAAGAAGCCGCTAAAAGAGCAGGAATGACAGTTGATGAGTTCAAAAATCATATAGAAGAATTGGACTGAAAATGCATAGACATACATACGATTACAGACTATCATATTCAGGAAGAGAATATTATTGGAAATGTCAAAGAAAAGGCTAGTAATTACGACTTGATGAAAGTTGTTATGGTATGTTTAGGAGCCGATAAAAAGAGGATTCTTAAAAATGAGTTTGATATTCCGATGACCAAAGAATTGAAAGAAGGTGTAGATGATATGTGCAATTTAAGTATAGGTGTGTTTAAGAAAGGATTAGAAGAAGGTATGGACGAGGCAACTGTTAATAATATCAAGTCTCTCATAGTCAAAAAAGGATGGGATATTGAGGAATGCATGGATTTGCTTGATATTCCTAGAGAAAGATGGGACACATATAGAGAGAGGCTAGCTAGTGAAATGCAGCTTGTATAGGATATAATATTATAAAAAGAACAGTGGGCGACCACTGTTCTTTTATTAAAGATACCACAGGGAGGTACCTCCCTGTGGTGCTTCCTACGGATACTGACAAAACTCCGGTTGCATCTGAGGACGCTAAGACACCAAGTTCTGACGGATCAGTTAGCGAAGCGAAGAATCCTATTTTGGCATCTTTTGAAATTTATGTACATATGATTTTGTATAAGATAATTCTAAATTATATAATATTATACAGAATTATATAATTTTATATAATCTACGGCGATTTTTTGTGATTCAACTAGGCAAAGGATTGACTTTTTTTGAATAATTCATTAAACTACTCATAAGTAGACTACTTGACAGTAGAGTGCTATAATCTTTATAAAAAGTAGTAACGTAGTAGCGAGATTGATACAGGAAATGGAGAGGACTTAAAAACTGCGATGCTGGCATTTCCGGAGGTTAAGGAAAAGTATATGTATTTTGTCAGTAAGTCGGGATACGAAGATTCGGTAATAAGACATGCTGCAAAAGATGGTGCAGTATTACTTAAACTTGATGACTTGTTTGAGTGATAAGAAAGTAGAACAGCGGTTGCCCACTGTTCTATTTTTTTACTCCTTTCTTAAGGGAGACAGAGGCGATTACAAACTGTGTCCGATTTACGATAACGGTGCAGCGCTAATGTCTGATACTACACTTGACTATCCGATGGGGATTGATATTTTTGCCGAGATTGACAATGTGAAATCCAAAACTCTTTGTGATGATTTTGTATAAGATAATTCTAAATTATATAAAATTATATAGAATTATATAAAATTATATAGAATTATATAATTTGGAGTGGTATACTAAAGTCAACTAGCTGATATACTATTGAATTTTAAAGGAGTGAGCTACGAATATGAAGAACCCTTATGCAATAAGTTTTGGTCGAATACCCAATCAATATATTAGTAGAGACATTTTGATAGAAGATGTGCTTGATGAACTTAACAGTGATATTGTAGATGAGCAGGCGTTTAAGATTACCGGCGTAAGAGGGACAGGGAAGACTGTTACGCTTACGGCTATAGAAAAGAAATTAAGAGAAGAAAAGAATTGGATAGTGATTGATCTAAAGTCCAATTCTGATGTATTAAATGACCTGATTGCGAATTTATACAGTGAGGTTCCGTTTCTTGCAACATATGTAGATGCTAATCTTAATTTATCAGCATTTGGAATAGGAGTTAATATTTCTGACAAGAAACCTACGATAAGTTCGGATGTTGCAATAAAAAAGATTCTAAGAGAAGTTAAAAAACGTAAGAAGCGCGTTTTAGTTGTAATAGATGAAGTGAGGAAAACGGACGCAATCATTGATTTTATTCAGGAATTCCAGATATTGATAAGAGAGGAATTGCCTATATATTTGATTGTAGCCGGATTATATGAGGATGTTGAGGAAGTTGAAAATGCAGACGGACTGACATTTTTCTTGAGAGCTTCTAAGATTGAGATGACACCTCTTAGTCTCTTGATTATTAAAGAGAAGTATAAAGAGACTCTTGGAATCAGTGAGGATGTTGCTGATGAATTAGCTAAAATGACTAAGGGGTATGCTTTTGCATATCAAGCCTTTGGAAAATACATGTGGGAATCAGAAAAGAAAGAGATTACCGGGTTGGTTTTAGCGCAAGTCGATGAAGCTTTATCTCAGAAGGTCTATGATAAAATATGGAGTGAATTGAGACCGGTTGAGAAGTGGTTTTTGTCATTTATTGCCGTTAAAGAAACGCTTTCTGTGAACGAACTTTTAGAGATGACTAAGAAGAAACATAATGAATGGAGTACTTCAAGAAAACGTCTTATAGAGAAAGGGATTATTGATGGCTCGATAAGAGGACAGATAAGCTTGCGGCTTCCAAGATTTAAAGAATATATAAAACGGCATGAAGATTTATAACTGATCAATGGGGACAGACCCCTCTGGTAACTTAGCATGCTAAGTTACCAGAGGGGTCTGTCCCAATGTCATTTAGATAGTCAAAAGTGTGAAAATGTGATAGAATAACAGATGGATGAATCAAGGACTAAGAAAAAAATATTCCTATTACCATAGTTTTTTCCACGACCAAAAGACAGTCTACTGTGGCTGCCTTTAGAGGTGTTATTAAGTTGCTTGATTTATCTGTATGTTAGTGTATCAGCCGACTGTCGTCGTAGGTGTCTGGCAAATTTACGTCCCGGTCGGACTGGTACCATATATTTGAATATTAGACCAATTACATTCCTAATAACATTTTTTATAAATCT
>JHXB01000005.1 GCA_000621905.1 Lachnospiraceae bacterium NC2004 | reverse complement strand
TTGATGTCTTCATAATTAATGTTCTTTTCCTTGGCAATGTTCACTACAGAACTAATAGAACTGCGTGACATATGCCGTGATCTGGCAATCTCATTCTGGGACATACCGCCAGATTTTAGCTCGAGTATGAGCTTTACATTGATTCTATTGGCCATATCTTTGGCCTCCTTTCGTAGAATTAGGCTTATAAGCCTTAAACAATTCTACAATAGAATCAGTATCATTGTATGGATTAGTTGCATTATCGCGTGAATTGCAACATCAAAAACAAGGAGGTACGCTGTCGCGGACTAGCGGTACGCGATTGCGGATTGGTGGTACGTCCAGCGCGGAATATTCATTAAAACAGTTTGAGTTAAACTAGGAACTCCTCCAGCAGTATTCAGTTTTTCTAGATGTTCCTTTTGCAATAAATAAAACAAATACTTAGGCAAACACTTATCATCATTAATTTCTGTATAGAATACAGTATCTACATTCCAAAAAGGTTGTTCAACATAAAACAAATTTCCAAGCGACCCCTTTCTTGGAATAAGAACAGTTGGTTTATCATAGACATATTGATCAACATATGTCATAATGCCTCCCGATCCGTATACTGGATAAGCACCCTCTCTTAAATGTTTATAATCCTTTCCATTCTTTATTGACACAACATCGGATAGTTTTACCTCATTAGCTTCGATCTCAGAAGGTGATAATAACGTATCCCTATAATATTCATACTGCTTCTTACGAGCTTGAAGCTCCGCTGAAAGCTCCGCTGAAAGCTCCGCTGAAAGCTCCGCTGAAAGTAGCGTGAACTCGTCCAATATATGGACAATTTCACGCTGCACCTCCATCGGAGGTACAGGGACTGCATATGCATTTAACATAGGTCTGCGAATAGACGCTACCGAGCCCTTAAACATACTTTTTTCTATGTATGCTAAAAATGTAGATTTCATATAATGAAACAAAAAATTAGCACAAACAATATTTTCATCTGGATGTATTCTATATGCTCTTTGATGTAAAGCGTATTTTCCTTCAACATAATGGAAAACCTTTCCAACGCCAACTCCATCACCAGCTGTTACAATTGCCGTTTCATCATAATCATAAGAATTTAATCGCAACGGTTCTTGAGAACGAACATAAAAAGGATATTCACCGTCATCTAATCCCTCGTTTGTATTATGGCTTCCTGTTCCTATCTCAGCGATTTCTTCTAAATGTCTATATTCCACTCCATTCGGGCATAACTCCGCAATTAACTCATCTAGTTTACTCATGCGTCCTGTCCTCCTTCGATATCAGCGATAATCTTATCAATTTCATCGCGAAGTATCTGCTCACGCGTAACAATCTCTTTGATTTCAGCATTAAGCTTTACAATATCAATCTTCTCTCTAGTGTCTTCTTGTTCAACATATGTAGATACAGAAAGATTGTATTTGTTCTCTTCTATTTCCTCGTAACTAGCCAGGTGAGAAAAATGCTCTTTTTCCTCTCTACTTGCAAACACGTCAACAATATTCGATATATTTTTCTCTTCAAGCTTATTGTTATTCGTTACTTTGATACACTCATTAGTTGCATCTATAAATAAAACTTTGCTATCCTTTTTACCCTTTTTAAGCACCATAATACAAGTTGCTATAGAAGTTCCAAAAAATAAATTAGACGGCAACTGTATAATACAATCAACATAGTTATTATCCACTAAATACTTCCTAATCTTCTGCTCTGCTCCACCTCGATACATTATTCCCGGAAAGCATACAATAGCCGCTGTTCCATCGTTAGCAAGCCAGCTAAGTGAATGCATTATAAACGCCATATCCGCTTTACTCTTAGGAGCTAAAACACCTGCCGGTGCAAATCTTGGGTCATTTATAAGAAGGGGATTGTCATTACCCTCCCATTTTATTGAATATGGTGGATTTGAAACGATAAGTTCAAATGGCTCATCATCCCAGTGCTGCGGTGCTGTAAGAGTATCTTCACAAGCAATATCAAACTTATCAAATCCCACATCATGGAGAAACATATTAATACGACATAGGTTGTATGTGGTTATATTTATTTCTTGTCCAAAGAAACCATTTCTCACCTTGTCTTTTCCAAGAACCTTTTCCGCCTTAAGAAGGAGAGAGCCAGAACCACATGCTGGATCATATACCTTGTTTACCTCAGTTTTTCCAACAGTTCCAAGTCTTGTAAGAAGTTCAGAGACATCTGCAGGTGTGAAAAACTCTCCTCCACTCTTACCTGCATTAGATGCATACATCGTCATCAAGTATTCATACGCATCTCCAAATGCATCTATATCATGATTCTTCACATCTCCAAGATTCATAGCTGCTACACCCTTAAGAAGTTTAGCCAATTTCTCATTCCTCTTAGCTACCGTAGAACCAAGTTTATTGCTATTAACATCAAAATCGTCAAATAAGCCTTCAAAATCACTCTGTGATTCACTACCCTTCGCAGAATCTTCAATATGGGCAAATACAAGCTCTAGCAACTCATTCAAATTATCCTTTGTACTAACAGCTTTTCCTTCTTTATCCTTAAAAGTAGCATCTTCCTTATCACAATTAGCAACCACATTACAAAACAACTCACTTGGAAGAATAAAGAATCCTTTTTCCTGAACAAGATCCTTTCTAGCAGTTTCTGCATCCTCATCAGGCATCTTTGCGTAGTCAAACCCATTATTTCCAGCCTTTTCCTCACCTTCGTTAACATAATTTGTGAGATTTTCTGAAACATATCTATAAAACATCGTTCCAAGTACATAATTCTTGAAATCCCATCCATCTACAGCTCCTCTTAATTCATCTGCAATCGCCCAAATTGCGCGGTGTAATTCGTCTCTTTCCTGCTCTTTCTTAGTATCAATCATTTTGTTATCTCCTTTACTAGGTATACTATTCCACTTTATTATACATTATAACACTAACGCTGTCCCATAAAACGGACTAAGTGAATAACTTTATATTCTTATTGCAAGCACTCAATTCCCCCATTCATTTATGGCATCAATTCAAACCCTCGTCCATCTCAGAAATAAATCTCATGAACAATCCATATCTATTCCAATACTTTTAATGATTTATTAGTAATCTTACCACAAATAGACTTCTATTAAAACACTTATACTCACCATACTCTTTACGTATATGTTATCCCTCACTATGCTCGGGATAAAGATTCTTCGCTTCGCTCAGAATGACAACAGACCCCACTCAACTGTGAGGTCTGATAATAGTATCTTATGAATATTAGAATTCTCAGAGGACGCCCCCATGTTTTTATGCTGCTTTCCATAAGACAACCCCCTCCTTGCTTACATTATGATAAAAAGGCGAGGCATCTTTCCACTTTACAAATGTAACCTCATCAATGTCTATAACCGAAAAAACGGTATCATATTTCAAGTTCATATCAACTAAAAAGTCTGATAATCTATCTTCAATTTCGACATCTAATTCTCCTTTAATTATCAGAGCAATGTCCACATCCGACTCGTCCGTTTGAACTCCTTTAGCAACAGAACCATAAACAATGATACTAATAAGAATATCGCCTAATACACTACGAATTCCTTTTACTATTTCATCCGAAAAGTCATCTATTGCTACCATACTTTTTATCCTCTTGTAATCCCTTATAGATTTCCACTTCTTCTAAGAACTCACTTATGTCTTGATCTAAATACGGCAATCCCAAATCATCATATAATGATATAAGCTCCCACTTAGATATTCCTAAAATATCTGCTGCTTTCCCATGAGAAATAGTCAAATTCTTAATATATGCGTATAACATCATCGCATTTCTTTCCAATTCAGTTTGATCTTCATCAATATTTAAATACGTAAACATCTTCTCTGGAATCGAAATATCAACCATTTTCACATGAAACACCTTCTAATACAATACTTAAAACCCACAGATTTAGTCTCCATTGTTCACAATCACCTATAATTATACCACAAATACGATTCTATTAAAACACTTATACTCACCATAATCATTTCATGGGTATTATCCCTCACTCCACTCGGGATAAGGATTCTTCGCTTCGCTCAGAATGACAGGAAGGGCTAATCAGAATAACGTGACAGATGGATCAGAATATCATGAAGGATGTCTTATAATGACAACAGACCCCACTAAACTGTGAGGTCTGATAATAGTATCATATGAATATTAGAATCCATTCGCCTGAGTATCCACAGGATCTGTCCCATATTTCACTCAATCTCACTTCTTCTTTTTCTTAGGAGCCGGAAGTTCATCATACATAGCTTCCAACAGTTCCCGCATAAACTCTTTATCCTCTATATCATCCACAAGAATCATTTCCTTCGCACCTTCATATGGAAGTTCCATGCTTGCATCCGGCATTTTAGTCATTGCAGACTTGGTAGGTTTCACAAGGAAACGATCATCATAAATTCCACCTACAATCTTGCCTCCATAATAAATGATGTATTCACCCATCATCGCGCGATAAGTTACATCTTCCAACTCAGAAAACTGCTCCAATACAAAGTTAAGATACTCTTTACTTGATGCCATTTTATTTACCTCTCTTCAAAAAATTTTGGCTATCATTTAGTTATTATTTATCCATCCCCAACCACTGTATAAATGCAGTCTTATCACTACTGTTATAACCTGCCTTCTCATAAAAATGAAGCGTCTCAGGCTTCTTAGATCCGGTAAGAAGCATCATCTTGTAACAGTTTTCATTTTCCGCGATGCTCTTGGCATAATTCAGGCACTCTCCGGCATATCCATTGCCTCTGTAATCAGCGTGTGTTACAACATTTTCAACAAATGCGTACGGTCTTACATTTCTTGTTAGGTTTGGAATGATTACGCATACACATGAAGAAATAATCTGGTCATCTATCTCATTTACAATTAAATGATGATTCGGATCATTGATAATCTGATTCCACGTTTTTTCAAGATGATCATCAAGCTCTGGAGTACTATCCTCATGCAAATATAAATATAACTTGAGTAATGCATCTAAATCTTCATTTCTTGCTTCTCGTACCATAAAAAATCCTCTCTTTACATTCACAAATTGAATCCACAGGGCTCTTATAACCGTTTTATCGTATACAGACGATAAAATCAATCGTTTTTATCGTGTACACACGATAAAAAATTAGTTCGGAGGAATTATCCCTCACTTCGCTCGGGATAAAGATTCTTCGCTTCGCTCAGAATGACAAAGGGGACTCAGAATAACGAATTCATGTCATCCTGAGGAACATCGTGACGAAGGATCTTTGACCTTCGCTAGAAGATCAACTCAGCTTATCCACGAACATCCAAAACAACTCTCGGATTCTCACTATCCATAATAATATCTTTTATCTCATCCGCGCTTATTGTGCCTGAGGTTGGATTCTTGATACTGTCAATGCTTCCTATAATCCTGGCATCAACTTCTGACTTTTCAAAACTCAAATCAGTTCCGATCATCTTGCAGTCTATAAGTCTAAGTCCTCTGCAATAACATAGTGGCTGAGTCCCGATGATTGTACAATTCTCAAATGTAACATTTTCGGAATACCACGCTAAGTACTCGCTCTTAACCGTACTGTTTCTCACAGTGATATTCTTAGCGTGCCAAAATGCATCCTTGGTGTCAAAGTCGCAATTGTTGAGCTCAGAATCCTCTATATACTGAAATGAATACTTACCCTTCATAGCGACATTTTCAAAATTAAGCCCACTTGAACGAAGCATAAAATACTCGCTCTCCGCCTTGGTATCTTTCATTGTGATTCCTTCAACACTCCACCCAAACTCAGGGGAAATGATGTCGCAGCCCTCAATCGTAACATCCGCACATTCTCTTAATGCTTTTATTCCATGAAACTTGGTATTCTTGACATTTACCAATTTCGAATACCATATAGCCGCTCTGCATTTGCCAGTCATCACGCTATTCTCTATCTTAAGAGCTTCGTCATGCCAGAACGGATATCTTAAGTTGAAATATGAGTCAGATACCGATATCTCTCTGCTCTCCTTTAATGCGCTCTCACCGTCAGCAGGTCCGTCAAATGTACACTTCCTAACTTCTACCCCAACGCTTCCATATAGCGCTCTCTCTTGGTCAAATGTTTCACCTTCATAAACTGTCATCTGACATCACCTCGCTTATCACGATATTATGCTGTATTGAAGCATCTCATAGGCGAGCTTTGTACCTTCTGATATATCTTCAGGAAGCAATGCTCTTGCAACACAATTAGGCTCGTTCTCAGGCTCTGCTTCATTTCTCAAAAATGCATAATCTCCGTCAATCTTCTCGACAATATATATAATCTTCTCAAACATGTTACACCTCGTTAGTATTTCTACAATCCACAAGGTCTGTCCCCATGGTTTGCTATTCATAATTATTTACGATTATACCACAAATGTAATTTTAATAAAATACTTATGGTTATATGTTATCCCTCGTTTCACTCGGGATAAAGATTCTTCGCTCCGCTCATAACGACAACAGGCCTCACATAAATGTGAGGTCTGCCATCAGGAGTGTATGAGTATGAAACCAACCAAATAGGTAACTAATAAGCGTCATCACGCTGCCAAAAAAGCAATAATCATCCACAACATCACTAACATAATCTTTCTACTAATCATAACAAACCTCCCTATTAATAACTTAACAATATATCCTAAGTACGTCCCTTGTCCCCCACTACATTCTACATACCAGACGATTTAGTTGGTGGATTGTTGCCACCATTATAACCACCGGCATTAGGTGTTCCTTGATTAAAGTTACTCTGAACCATGTTAGGGTTTCTAAAGTTGTTGGCAGCCACGCTATTCTTTACCGAAAGAATAGAATTATCAAGCGACTGGATTGATTCGTTTAATCGTCTCAATTCCCTAACTACGTAATAGTTCCATAAGTAGCCAAATATTATAAATAATACTAATGAAACTAAAAACGAAATCACAAAATAAATAATAATCATTGTAATATCCTCAAAATCTCTAGCACTATAATTATAAAAACAAACCATATCTCTTCCTCCTTAATCATCCCTTCTTAAATCCCTTAACCACCTTACAGATAACCTTATCCTCGGTGATAAGAACCACTTTAACAACAAACTTCTTCTTAACCTGATCATGAATCCTGCCTGCGCTCAACGTGCCATTTGCCTTGGTATAAGTACTGTTAGCAACATACCCAATCTTACCGATAGGCTTCATAACAACCTTGATTGCCTCGTCATCATAAGGATTCGAAGGTTCCTTTATGCACTGAAACTTCTTACCGATTGCAAATGGTGCAAGACCGTAATAATACCTCATCCCCGTAATAGTGATATACTTACCTTTCATATACCCACATCCTTTCTAACTCAATAAAACATAAGCTTTCACTTGATACATTCAGCATAACAAATATGGTGGGTCATAAAAATGCCAGCGTATAAAAATAAGACAGACTAGCTTAGTCTGCCTTATCATTATTACATTTATGGAATAAACAATCATAACATCAACAACTCAGATACTCTAACTTGCAAATGCTTTTCTATTATCCTCATTCTTTTAGCCGGAAGATTATAGTTGTTATCCGGTTCAAATTTAAAACCTATCATTCGACGTAATTCAGATTTCTGCCTTGGTGTTATAAACTCTCTTACTATGTTCTCAAACGGAACTCCATATGAAGATCTTCTTGTCTTGGCATATTCTTTAACATTGGCCAAATCATCCATCATAGCGAAGTTAAATAGAGATATCCCGTTGTCAAATATAGGTGCAAATGAGCACGGTTTGTTAGTTTTATTATCAACAATAAAACCAAAATTACCAAAATGACGATCTTCATTATATATCAATGCATCAAATATAAGCATATCTACGAATTCATCATAATAGTCATCTCCTATATTCTTTATGTAATCCGCAACTTTTCGGAGTGAATAGTCAGAAACAAATCTGAATATTGGTACATACGAATGATCAATATCAGTAAACAACTCACATACCGAACATACATCACCTTTCCATTTTGAAAGTGTATAATCAATATGATTTAGTTCCATCCTTCTAGCTATCTGGCTCGCATAAAACTCAGAAAAGGGTTCGTTACCGGTATTAGCCGCCCCACTTGTTCCACCTTTGTAAAGAAGAATCTTCCCCTTCATTCTTCTCCATCCTTTTCTAAGCATACCTGCAGTAGTAAACTCAGGCGATGAAGTAAATCCCTTCGCCGGAGAACTTCCGTATCCGGTATAAGCAATCATAGATAGCGCCTTGATAAAATCATGATCATATAAGTTGAAATCTTCAAATCTTTCTGACTCATCTTCCACAACCCAATAACTATCATTTAACGACAGACCTTTACACACCTGTAATATTCCTTTAGTGTCATTGTGCGATAATCCGTTTTTCGCAAGAAATGCATCAACATACTCCCTGTTCTTAGGGATAATCCTGCTCTTTAACCATTTCATAAGACTATCAGAATTCAGTTCAACTCCAATAGGAATCAGATATTTATCCAAGCCACTGACATCCTCAAGTGATACTATCCTCTGCCCATCAAGAGTATCCTCTTCAATATCAAATTGCAAAAGTGTTTTGTTGTACTGTTTAAGATAAAACACATAACCACTTCCTATTCCAAATACTCCAATATGAATTGTGAACGAGCCTCGTTCACAATCATCGCTGTCCTTCATTCCATTTCACATATGATAGCATATTTAGAGCACTACCTCAACATTAACAATACTCTTCAACATGCTTATTAAGCAACTCTCTCATCCTGTTCCTGGCGTCTTCCGGCGACTTTATAACCACATTGCCATCCAGTGCAATCACCCAACTTAAGAACTGGTCGCTCATAATTACATCAACCTTCACCTCAAAGTGTTCAGAATCTACCTTCTTAAAATTAAGCCCTCTTCCAAACTGGTCGATGATAACATTTGCCATAGAGTTAGAGCAATACAGCGTAACGCTTTCTTCCTCACCACCAAACATACGAAAATGCATGTTTCTGTATCTGTCCTTATCAATCTTCTTAAACTCGTTAGAACCCTTGCGCGGAGCGTCCGTCTCTTCCATCTTAAGCATCTTATCAACCCTGTAATGCCTTAGCTCCGCCTTATCGTCATCATACCCGACAAGGTAGTAATTCTCATCATCCCATACAAGCGCCCATGGACTTATATCATAAAACTCGCCGTCACGCTTAAGCTCCATCTCATAATCAGCATTCCAATGATAATATTGAAAACGCACACTATGATTGCTTATAATCGCATTCTGAATCACGTCTACATTATAGAAAATGCTTTCGTTCATGTTCCTGACACGCCCCGGAACGTAGACCTCACGCTCTAACAACTTAGCGTCATGCACGCTAAGCATCTTCTCTAATTTTCTAATTAAGTCCTTGGACTTCCTGATAGTTATAAACTTCGAAGAAGCGATTGCATCTATAATAAGCCTGAGCTCAGGTGGTTCAAACTCTCTAGCACCGCAATGATAGTATGTCTTGCTACCAATCTGTTCCTTGATAATCTCTATTCCGAAATCATCAAGAACCGACAAATCATCGTAGACACTCTTTCGTTGCGCCTCTATATCATACTTGCCAAGCTCTGCTATAATCTCCGGCATAGTAAGATAATGCGTATCATCAGTCTTATCCTGCATAATCTTAGCAAGATACAACAACTTAAGCTTCTGATTTCGTCCTCTCATAGCGCCCCCTATGTACTCATATCATTAGTCAGGTCATCCTAAGGTGATATCATAATTACTTTTTTAATCATATGCTTCACCTATTTTTAAGATTCCTCGCTTCACTCAGAATGACTTGTGTCACATAGTGACATTATAACACAAAATACTTGTGTCGACATATCAAACTCCTATAAAAAAACATTTGTCATCGCACCACTACTTAGTATATAATTATGAGAAAATGTAAAAAGGAGCTAATTTATGACATTTTCAGAAATATTGACGAAAACTGACGACATTCTCTATACCTGGTGTCTTATATATCTTCTTATTGGCGCAGGTATCTACTTCACTATCAGAACAAGATTTGCACAGATCAGACTTATAAAAGATTGCTTTAAATGCATGTTTGCGAAGCGATCTTCAGATGACGGAATATCTTCATTTCAGGCTCTTATGATTGCTACGGCATCGAGAGTCGGAACGGGCAATATGGCCGGTGTTGCAACCGCAATAGTAACCGGCGGCCCGGGAGTTGCATTCTGGATGTGGCTTATGGCAGTCTTAGGCGGAGCGTCATCATTTGTCGAGAGTACTTTGGCACAGATTTACAAATCGCACACCCCTGACGGCGGATATAAGGGTGGTCCTGCTTACTACATCGAGAAGGCTTTAAACGCAAGATGGTTGGGAATCATTTTCTCAATATCGCTAATAGCAACATTTGCATTCGGATTCAACGGATTACAGGCTTACAACATCGTATCAACAATGGAATATTATGTGCACGACTTAAGTTCATCACCGATTCCTTGGGTTGTCGGAAGCATACTATTCGTCGCATCAATCTATCTGTTCTTCGCAGGTTCAGAGAAGATTGGCTGGCTTTCATCAGTGCTTGTGCCGATAATGGCTTCAATGTATATCCTTATGGGCATCCTGGTAATCGTCCTGAACATCACTGAGATTCCTGCTGTATTTGCCGAGATTTTCAGGTCGGCATTTGACTTCAAGGCTATATTCGGAGGGTTCACCGGTTCGTGCATGGTATACGGAATCAAACGAGGACTCTTTTCAAATGAAGCCGGTATGGGTTCGGCACCTAATGCCTCAGCATCCGCAGATGTCTCTCACCCGGCTAAACAGGGCCTTGCGCAGGTTATATCTGTTTATATCGACACTCTTATGATATGTACCGCAACCGTATTTATCCTCTTGCTGACCGGAACATATAAGAGCGACAGCACGCTTAACGGAATTCCGCTTCTTCAGAAGAGTCTTGCCGAGCAGTTTGGTCCATGGGCGATTCACGCGATAACTGTTGCTGTGTGCCTGTTTGCATTTACCTCTATTGTAGGTAACTATTTCTACGCAGAGTCAAATGTTATGTTTATAACCAAGAATAAGATTGTCCTTAATATTTTTAGATTTCTTGCGGCATTTATGGTATTTATGGGTGCCAGAACGAGCATGGACATTGCATGGAGTCTTGCAGACATCACAATGGGACTTGAAGCGATTATCAACATTGTTGTAATTGTCTTGCTCGGAAAGATTGCTTTTAAGGCTCTCGAGGATTACGAGAAACAGAAGAAAGAAGGCAAAGATCCGGTATTTCATGAGAGCAACATCGGAATCGACAACACCGATGTATGGAAATAAATATTTAAGAGAGGGCATATGACCCTCTCTTTTTATAACTTAAATTCACTGATTAAATCGCCTGATTCTTTAATAGATACATTAATAAGCATCGAAGATAACTCCTTGTCATCTCTTGCCACTTCTAATAATTCCGACGCCTCTTTGGCGCTTATCAAATCAAGTGCAAAATAAACTTTTCTGTAAGGCGATACATAGATATCGTCTTTTAATAATGCGTCAAATGCATGCGTTGTTCTTCTTAATTTAAGATACTCGATGTAACTGTCTTTGGTATCTTTATTGATTGTATGACCTGCATCTTCGCTTAGTATTCGCTCGTATATCAGGATGCATTTTTCTATCTGACGCTTTGCGATAAAGAGGTCGATATCATTGTCATCATCCTCATAGTCTTCTTCTCCGCCTGCTAAGAAAGGATCAAAGCCGACGTCATCATTTTCTTCAAGATACTTTGTAAGTTTTAAATCAAATATAGAGTAGAATCTACCGGAATCAGATGCAGCTAAAACAAACTCTTTTATATCATTTGCCCAGGTCTTAATAGATAATGCGAGCAAATGAGGATTATCGTTAAGAACATCCTCTCCCTTGTAAATAAAGACTTCCTGCAAGTTATCACAGCCGTCAAATGTTTTGGGAGATATGGAAACAACCGTATCCGAAATATATATCTTGTTAAGTAATTTGCAATGTGCATACGCCCAGTCTTCGATTGTGGTTACTCCTTCGGGGATTGTTTCATTTACAATCTTTCTGTCGCCAAGATGCGCTTTCTTCTTAATTGTTGTCATATTAATTACCGTGAACCTCCGCCATAATCTCGTCGCCATGAACTTTAAGCCACCGCTCCGCCTGCTCGTAATCAGGCATAACTCTTCTAACTTCCTTATAAAACCTTGCTGAGTGATTCATCTCGAGCCTGTGACAAAGCTCGTGAACCACAACATAATCAAGAACTTTTTCAGGTGCCCTCATCAATGCCACATTGAAATTCAGGTTGCCCTTTGCGCTGCAGCTTCCCCACCTGGACTTCTGCTTTCTTATCGTTATCCTGCCGTATGTGACACCTACAATCGGAGCGTACTGCCTAACCTTTTCGCCAATGATAACTTTAGCACTTTTATATAGTTCGGCGATTTCTTGATCCGAAAGAAGTCTAACCTTGTCAAGCTTCTCCTGTTTCATCTTAAGCTTAAGTGAGTTACTGATTATCCATGCCATCTTGCTCTCTACAAATGCCATGATTTCCTTGTCACTAACCCTTAAAGGCGCCCTTACGGTAATTTTGTCTGCCTCCTTAAGCTGGATAGCTATGCTCTTTCTCTTGGATCTTATAATCTCGATATCCATAATTTTTCCTCGTTAACTTACCAGTGGGGACAGGCCCCTCTGATCACTTAGCTACT
This sequence comes from Lachnospiraceae bacterium NC2004, assembly GCA_000621905.1. Taxonomy (GTDB): domain Bacteria; phylum Bacillota; class Clostridia; order Lachnospirales; family Lachnospiraceae; genus NC2004. Next base: position 168,541 of record JHXB01000005.1, on the reverse strand, counting down.
AACTACCCAATGGGGACTGTCCCTATTGGGTAGTTAGCAGCATCTGCCCAAGCGTTAATCCCCCATCTCCCGCTTCAACCTGCTCGTTGATATAGTAATCATATCCCATTTCAACGAGACCATCAATAATCATACCAAGAAGCAGCTTATTATTCATAGTCCCACCGGCCAAAGCAACGGATACACCTTTAGCCTCTTCACTCTCATAAACACGTCTAATCATCTGAACTACCATATCAGCAATCGCCCTATGAAATGAAAATGCAACAGCACCGGCATCACACTCAGCATTCTTACACTTTACAACATCTGCAAATAACCTTAAAGTGTCAGCAACATATATGTCTTCATCCTCATCATAATTAATCATACATCTTAAATCAGGGCACTCATTTTCACTATGTTCAACAATATAATTCTCAGCACAAGCCTGTAACATCATAGGCGCCTCAGCCTCATAAGTATTGATTAGACAGACATCTAATATTACAGAAACCGCATCAAAAAGTCTCCCCATCGATGTTGAACCGACAACATTTACCCCATAATCAACCGCTTTTAACACAGCCTGATATTTAGCATTGTCGCCCCAAAAACTATCTTCTAAAAGTCCTCTCTTAACACACTCTCTGACATAACACATTGCTGTCTTATCGCATTCTTTAGCCGACGAATCTCCTCCGACAAGTTCAATCGGACTTATCTTTCCAACCCTTTTAAATTCAGCACCCTCACATAACAGGAACTCTCCGCCCCAGATAGTACCATCAGTTCCGTATCCCGTTCCGTCAAATGCTACTCCAACCGCCTTACTTAATCCATGCTCTGCCATAACCGACAAAACATGTGCATGATGGTGTTGCACACGAACATCGGCATCCTTTGAAGAAACATAATTAGGGTGCATATCACCAATCTTATTCGCAACGCCCGTAATTCCAAGCATTTTCCCGAGGTGTGAAATTGCATCATTACGCCTTAAGAAGCTATCGTAATCTTCTATATCCCCATAATATCCACCGGGATAAACCATATCTTCTATTCCATATGCAAATGATGACTTCATATCGCCACCTAACGAAAGCACCGCCTCATTAATCTCCCTGTCTTTAAGCTTAACCGGCAGAGGAACGTACCCTCTGGAACGCCTAACAAACTGCGTATGCCCCTTCACAACCTGGACCACACTGTCATCAAGTCCGTATAGTATATCCCTGTCATTACTTAAAACATAATCAAGGTAGCCGTCTTTAAGTCCCTTAATCATGACATCATCATCAACCGAAACCGGCATTCCGCTTATATTACCACTCGTCATAACAAGGCATCTAAACTCCTTCATAAGCATAAGCTGCAAAGGATTAGATGCAAGCATTGCTCCGATTCTGTTACTGCCCTTTATGACATCTGCATCCCTGAAATCGACTCCGTTCTTCTTGTCAAGAAGCACTATCGGTCTGGCTTCATTTGCAAGCAAAGCTTCTTCTTTATCCGATACCACGCAGTCCTCTTTAATAGAAGTAACACTGTCATACATCACCGCAAATGGCTTGTTCTCCCTGTTCTTATAATCCCTAAGCCTTGCTCCGCTTCCAATCTCGTTATCCGGGTCAAATGCTATATGGTAGCCGGAAGGATCCTTAATCGCAACTATTCCGCCTTCCTTTAAGACTCTTACAGCATTATCAAATGCTTCTTCCTTATATAATACGTTCATATCCGTGTCATAACCTATAAGCTTCGGACCGCATTTGTCACACGCTATCGTCTGCGCATAGCACCTGATGTCGCCTATCAGGTTATATTCCTTCTCGCACTCAGTGCACATAGAAAATGCTGACATGGCCGTCATTTCCCTATCATACGGTACCGAACGCATCAGAGAATATCTCGGTCCACAGCTAACACAACTTATAAAAGGATAGCGATATCTTCTGTTATCAGGATCGAAAAGTTCTCGCTCACAGTTAGGACAGGTGGCTATATCTATAGGAAGAAGTCGTTTAACTTCGGAGTCATTAGTACTCTTGATAATCTTGAATCCGGGTTGTACCGGGGGGACGGTTCTTGTGGTACTATGGAACACAGTACCACAAGAACCGTCCCCCCGGTACGCGTCCTCCTGGTACACCTCAACATCAATAACATTTGCAAGAGGAAGCTCCGCATTAGTCCCGTCAAGCACTAAAAGACGATGAACAAGTTCATCCATCGCCTCCTTAGAACTGCATCCGTTGATATAAACTATCCCACCGGCATTGTATACATTTCCGCCAATTCCAAGCTCATTGCAAAGCTTAGCAACATAAGGGCGGAAACCCACACCCTGAACCAAACCTTTAACAATAAGCCTGTAATTAACCATCTTAAAAATCCTCCTAAATATACTTCATTATAACACATTTTTTAATTAATGTTGCGCTTTTGTTATGTTATAATATTTATATTACATAGTAAGGAAAAATGTTCTGGAGTTATAATAATTATATTAAAGAAAGGTTGATGCTATGTATGATTAAAAGAAGAACACTACGCGAATGGGCCAATGCAATCGACGAGTTGCAGAAGGACCTCCACACCGGCGCCGGAGTACTTTTTAGTACGAAGTACAGCAAGGAGAACAACGAACTCTACGACGCCGCAGAATCTTTGAAGAAGCTCTTAACTATTTATTACAACTATGAGACGCTTTCAAAAGAGCAGCTTTTCAGAATTAATCAATTGTCTGAAAATGTCAGCAAAAAAGCTATCGCTTATATGAAGGCCAAAGAAAAAGCTTACAACGAGACAATTGAAGATTATGCCGGCGAGAATAAGGACAAAAAGCTTTTTACCAAACCTTTTGTTGCCAAAAAAGACAAGACACTAAGGTTTAATGCTGCCAAAGGTTTAATGCTTCTGACAGCGAATGCACACTATAAGAAGACCAAAAACAATCTCGGATCTATCTACAATACTATCAAAGGTGCAGCAGATGAGTATCCGGACAAGCTTGATAAGCTTCCGGAATATTATCAGTCAATTGAGACAACACTCGGAGACGTAAAAGAAGTTTCTTCTGCAGACGGTATTATCAAGAACCTTAATGAATACCTTAAGGACCACTCGGGTGAGTATGGTGCATATACACTGAGATTGAAAGCCGTAGGAATTAGAAATGAGCACAACAAAGCTCATAAAGATTCGGTTACATCAGATCTTGATGATATAAGCCTTAATTTAAGAGAGGGAAGACAGAATCCGTATGACCCAAAGACTGCCCCTGTTCGTCTTCGTCCGAAAGCACAAGACGTTACATATGGTGATCTTGCCAAGAAATTCAGGGCGATTGACAAACTTCACAGACTCAAGCTTTTAACCTATGACTCTCCTGATGATTTTCTTAAGATTTATAAAAAAAGACGACTTCAAATCAGTGAAGTTATTGACATTTACAAGTGGGCATCAGAACTAAAGGCTAGCCAATTCAAAGCAGAGCGGGAGGCTTTCGATGAATTCCTAGAATCTGTCCCTATTGACGAGAGTGAATTTGATAATCTCTCAGAGAAGATCATAATCCTTGATTTGATTTCTCAGCACATGGACGCACAGATGAATATATGCACGAACCCTGAATCTGCACGTCTTAGTATGGATGACTTAAAAGAACTTCAGACTAAGGCTGGCTCTTTCGGTAATGACTATAAAGAATACCTTGAAAGTCAGAAGACTAAGCCGGATCCTAACCATCCTAATGAAAAAGTTAAGGATAATGACAAGGTTAAATTAATAAAGAGCTACCACAAGATTGCCAAACTTAAGAAACTTGGCATAGAGCAATTCAAGAACACGGTATATAAGAAAGAAGATGCAGTTATCAATAATACCGTAACACGCGACGGAGTTACAAGGACATTTAAGTTCCTTGACGCACAAGCAAGAGCCGGTCGTAAAGCTGCAGGAGCAACCCTGATTACAGGTGATATCGATGCACCTGCATTCGTAAAAGCCAAAGTTGCCAAGTTTTCAGCAAAGTATCGGTCGGAGCATGGACATTTTATGATAGGTGCCCACGCAGGAACAGGAGGAGCCTTAGTAGGTGGAACAGCTTCAGCAGGATTCTCAATTAAAAATCCACTAGACGCTAATGCCATGATCACCACTACTGATGAGTCATATGCTGCAAGAGGAGTTGCCAAGATGTTTGTAGGCAACAACGATTTTAATATCATCAGTAAGACTACATCCAATGTCTTACATACACAGGCTTCCGGTACTGCAGCTGTAGGACACGTTACCAAGACAGATGCTAACGGAAATGTTGAACTTGACGGTTATGGATTTTCTTTTAAAGGCGGAGCAACCGCATCAGTATGGAACGCCTCTTCATGGAACGCCATTACTATATTTGGTGTAAGAATATCATTAGAATGGTCAGTCAAAGGCGCTGCCATTGGTGCCGAGGGTGATTTTTCATTTGTAGCTAATCAAGGTATGCGAATTGGTGCCGGTGGTGCCTTAGGACTCGGTGGTTCTTTATACTTATCAATTGACTGGAGAAATGTTGTTGACAGATTCAAACGATGGAGAAAGCGTAAAGCTGTCACTAAGACCGTTCTTGAAGCTAAGGAGCAGCAGAAGGAGAACAAGAAACTCAATGCTGAATTAAAGGATAATATCATTGATGACAATAGTATCGATAATAAGATGATTAACAACGATAGTCAGGCACACTTACGAACGGAATCAACGGACAGCTTGTTTGATAATCCGCTTAACGAAGCAATTGATAAAGCTCAGGCCAAACCAAAACCAAAAGCTAAAAAACCACATTTATAAGAAAGAGAGGACATTATAATGTACAAGAATTTATTACCTATCGGATCAGTTGTTAAACTCACAGAAGGCGAGAGATTAGTAATGATCTGCGGAAGAATCGCAGTTCCTGAAGGCAGTGACACCATTTACGATTTTGTCGGATGCCTTTATCCGGAGGGACTCGTTGGAGAGACCGATATGATCTTCTTTAACAGATCTTCAATCGAAACACTTCTCTTCATCGGATATCAGGATTCTCAGGAGCTTACCTTCAGAAGTGAGGTTCTTGACGAGCTCGGCGAACTTGCTGTAGTTGACGGTGAGATAGTTCCGGTCATTGCCGACAAAAAGATTGATTCATCTAATGAATAATTAAAGACTAAAATCCCCGGCGGTCCGCCGGGGATTTTTTTACGCTAACGTTCCAGTGGGAACACCATCTCCTTCACAGAAGGTATATCATTCCACCCGTTTACTTTAATCCGACACCTCGATATGTACCTTACCGGACAGTTTCTTCACATTATTGCTCCCTGACTCTGCACTGCCCAGTAGATAAAGGCCCGGATATGATGAAAAATCTCCATAGTACATGACTACATTTCCCCATGGTGAGAACAGTGCCAGGTCGCCCGCTTTTCCGCTTCCTTCCTGTCCACCCTTTGTGGCTATATCCTTTTTGGGATAAAAGATTTTCTCATTGCTTCCGTAATTCTCAATCTCCACATCCATAGGCAGCATACTATAAAGACTTTTTGCCGGCGCTGTGTCATTCAATCTGAATATAATCGTGTTATCACCATCCGTAACCTTAATCTTCATAATACCGTCTCCTGTATTATCCTTACGCTTTACCGTAACCTTGCATTTAAGGGTTTTCCTGCCATACTTCGCCTTTATAACAGCACTTCCGGATGCTTTGGCTCTAATACGACCTTTTTGGGTAACTGTAGCCACCTTTTTATCGCTTGACGACCACCTGACATTACAATTAGCAGATACCTTTAATTTAACACTCTCTCCGACATGCATTACCACATTGGTTTTACTTAAGTGAAGTCCCTTTGCATTTGCCTGTATTATAAAAAATGCAGATACAACCGCCAACATAAAAAACGCCACTACCACCAATACTTTTCTTTTTATCATCAAGACACCACTCCTTCCCTGTCAAGCCTGTAGCTTAAGTAATCAAGCCTGTCAATACATCTCTGGCTCTCATGAAGCTTTTCTATCTGCTTCTTACGACATCCGGCGATAAGCTTATCAGCCTTGTTTTTATCTCCGATATGGCAGCAGTTAAGAATCGCTTCTACATCATCATCCATGCATCCCGCATCGTATAGGTTCTCAGCAATCTCCGCTTCATTCATCATCACACCTCCGTTATGCACATGCACAGATTTTTTGCTTATCAGTAATTATTCTGCCCTTTGCATTTGCATCATCCATTATAACTTCCTTCACTCCCGGCACGCGGATTATGCCACTCCAAGGATTTTTAATACTGTCCACTTCATTTTGTATTGAAGCATCCACCTCTGATTTTTCAAATGCAAGATCTGTGCCTATCATGCGACAGTTTATCAGCTTAAGCCCCTTACAATAACAAAGCGGCTGCGTTCCTGATATAGTACAATTCTCAAATGTCAGGTTCTCTGAATACCATGCAAGATACTCGCCCTTTATTATGCTGTTTTTTACTGTAACATTCTTGGCATGCCAAAAAGCATCCTTGGTGTCAAATTCACAATTTGTAAAAACAGAATCCTTAATATATTGAAATGAATATTTTCCGGTAAGCTTCACCTTGTCGAATGTAAGCCTGTCTGAATGCAGCATAAAATACTCGCTTACGACATTGGTATCCATCATTTCAATATCATTAACAAACCAGCCAAACTCAGGTGAGACAATATCACAAGATTTGATTTTCACACCGTCACATTCTCTTAATGCTTTAATTCCATGCAGCATAGAATCTGATACAGATACGTTCTTTGAATACCAGAGCGCAGCCCGACACCCTTCGGTTAACTCCGTTTTATTGATGCAAATGTTATCGTCATGCCAAAACGGGTATCTAAGATTAAAATAGCTGTCTGTCACTTCTACATTCCTGCTTTCCTTAAGCGCACTTTCTCCATCAGCCGGGCCATCAAACCGACAGGATATTACATTTACTTCATCTGCTCCATATAAAGCACGCTCCTCGTCAAATGTTTCATTTCTGTAAGTCTGCATAGCAATCACACTCCTTTTTATGCTTATGACTTAATCATACACTGTAACCCTGCTATAATCAAATGCTTGTTTTCTATGGCTTCCTATGTTAAAATTGAATAGCAGGAACGAGGTGCTTTTATGGATATCAGAACAATGGAATACTATCTTGCTGTTGTAAGGGAAGGAACAATATCACAGGCTGCCGAGGCGCTTCATGTGGCACAACCTTCACTTTCAAGGCAGATGAAGGAGCTTGAGGCAGAACTTAATACCTCACTGTTTATAAGAGGTAACAGAAGAATAACTCTCACCGAGGAGGGAATGATATTAAGAAAGCGTGCAGAGGAAATGGTACGCCTGATGCAGATGACCGAAGAGGAGATATCACAGGTTAAGAATAATGTCACAGGCTCAATAAGAATCGGTGCGGGTGAATCACATGCTTTTCACTATCTCTCTCTTACCGCAAGTGAAATCTCCCGTGACTATCCCGATATTAATTTTCACATCACAAGCGGTGACACCAAGGACCTTATCGAAGAACTGAATAACGGATTGATTGACTTTGCCGTGATATTCACCGACGCCGACCCTTCTCTATATCAGATAGTTGAGCTTCCTTACTCTGATATATACGGTGTTCTTCTTAAAAAAGATGACCCTCTCGCAGATAAAAATGTAATATCCATTGACGATATAAAAGAACGAAAGATTATCGTGTCAAGGTCATCATTTCCTTATATCACCGGAGCCAAAGAGTTCTCCGGGCTAAATGTAATAGCAGTCTATAACCTGATATTCAACGCCTCTCTCATGGTAGAGGACGGAGTTGGTATAGCACTGTGCTTTGATAAACTTATTAATACCACCGGGGAAAGCCCATTAACCTTCAGACCTCTTATCCCCGAGTTTAAAACTACAGGTAAGCTAATCTGGAAGAAGTATCAGGTTTTTCCGCCTGCTGTGCAAATGTTCATCGACAAGATTAACGAAACCATAAAACGATAAAGCAAAGCTCGTTTACCCCATGATAAATCTGTGATATAATGAAAACATCCAAAACATATTAGAGGTGGTCCGGATAAATGAAGAATTATAAGATGATTATCGCATTGCTTATACTTACTTTTTCTGCATTATATTGTTTTAACAATGTCAATGCTTCTGCAGCTGTTAAAACATCTCTCAAGAACGGTACGTTTACAGTGTCGGGCAAAGGCTCAATGAAATCTTCAATGATTCCGTCTAAAAAACAAAAGAAGAAAATCAAAAAAGTAAATATTATGAGAGGCGTTACCAAAATCCCTCCCTATGCATTTGACGGATGCAAAAAGCTTAATAAAGTTAAAATCTCAAATACCGTAAAAGAGATTGGAGCATTTGCCTTTTACGGATGCTCATTTGACACAATCACAATCCCTAACTCCGTTAAAAAGATGGGTTCCGGAGTGCTAGGCGGTTCGCATTTAATAAAAAAAGTCAGTATGCCAGGTGATATGACATTTATTTGGAATGGTAAAAAGGAAGATGAATGGGGAGTGATTACAGGATACGACAACGTGGATACTATTATTTGTTCTACCAATCTGAACCTCAGCCTTCTTAATATTGTAAAATCAAGAAATATTACATTACTTGATTCTGATGACTATTCAAGTGAAAATGGAGGCGTTTATACCAAGGATGGTACAATACTATTAAGAGTACTTGGTGGAGTTAGTGATTTTGTTGTTAGTGAAAAATGCAAGATAATTAATGCTTCAGCTTTTACATACGTTTTTTTTAATGGTGAAGAAGACGAATATGCGATATGTAATCTCAGTTCGGTAGTAATCCCCGAAAGTGTAGAGCGTTTCGATTTTAAAGAAGAATATCCATATATTGGAACTTTTTATTCTCTTGATAATTTTATAATTAAAACACAAAAACTCCCAGAAGATGATATGTACAAACTCGCAAAAGCTTCGATTAACTCAAAGCCTGTTATTAAAGGATTATACGATGCAGGATATGATATTCTTGTCAACGGCTTCATTCTGATAGATGAAATAAGAGATGAGAATGGAAGTGTTATTGAATCAAAAATATCTAAAGAAGGCAAGCTGGCATTTCATTATTATCTTGATGACGAAGTCGCTATAGTTCCCGACTGTGTTGAAGAAGTATCTATATTTAACCCACTGGGCAAAGTAGGTAACACCACCACTAAAAAAGTTATAATGGGCAAAAATGTAAAAAGAATATGTAATTCAGCCTTTGTTAATCTAAGCTCATTAGAAGAGGTTGAGTTAAATGATGGACTAGAGTCAATAGGTGATAATGCATTTATGAATACAGGACTTACCTCGTTAATACTTCCACAATCAGTCAAGAGTCTTGGCATTGACTTCATATATGGCACTAAAATTAAAGAAATATCAATTCCTAAAGGTGTAGAAAACTATGATGAGGACTATTATGACACTGATACACTCGAAAAAATAGTTTTTGAATAATGCTAACGCTCCACTAGGGACTGTCCCTACTGGAGCGTTGCTTATTTTTCCTAAGTGATCAACGGGGACTGTCCCCATTGATTACTTAGCATTATCTTCTGCCACTTTTGCTGCAGCTGCTTCTTTAGCTTTAGCTTCCGCTGCCGCTTTGGCTGCCGCCGCCTTGGCAGCAAGTGCCTTACGCTGTTCTTCATCCTTGGCAAGCTGTTCAGGAGACTTGGTATATGTAATCGGAGACTTGTCATCTCCCGGCTCCTGATAGCCATCCTTCATGTATAGACATTTCTTCGGACATTTCTCAACGCAATACCCGCAAGCAATACAATCAAATCTGTCTATCGTCCATGTACCCTTAAGCTTATCAACCGACAAAGTCCCACATGGACAACATCTTACGCACAGTCCGCATCCAATACACTCATCGATCTCTATCTCGATGTGTCCTCTGCTTCTCTCTGGATACTCAGCCGGCTCAGCAGGATACTTAGTGGTAACAGGAGGCTTAAACATATTAGCAAGCGCACTAGGCGCATATTTCATAATACCCATAATCAACCTCCTATCTCTCGGTACAACTTATACAAGGATCAATAGTTACAACCAAAAGTCCCACATCAGCAACTTCAGTATTCTTTAACATCTCACAAAGTGCAAGTACGTTGGCAAAGGTCGGAGTTCTGACTCTCATCCTCTGTAAGTTAGGCTTACCGTTCGCCTTAACATAATAGAAAGCCTCACCTCTAGGCTGCTCAAGTCTGACAAATGCCTCTCCGTTAGGATTACCCTTAATCGGAACAAAGAGATCTGTCTCATCAGGAATCTTAGCAATCGCCTGTCTGATTATATCGATAGACTGGAATATCTCCATGATTCTTACGTAACATCTTGCATAACAATCACAGTCGTTACTTACAACCGGCTCAAAATCAATCTCGCTGTAAGCAGCGTAACCTAAGCGTCTCATGTCGTTCTCCACTCCGCTCGCTCTAGCCATAGGTCCTACAGCACCTAAAGCGTTAATCTGTTCCGGAGTAAGGATTCCTACGCCCTTAAGTCTTGACTTAACCGAATAATCATTGAAGAAAGTCTTCTTGATAACCTTAAGTTCCTTCTCGACATCCTTGATTGTCTCAAGGATTGCCTTAAGCATATCGGCATCCATATCCTTGATTACACCACCGACTTTATTGACAGAGAATATAACACGGCCGCCCGATGTCATTTCCTGAAGATCAAGAACCTTCTCTCTGATTCTCCAGCACTGATAGAATAAATTCTCATATCCAAATGCATCAGCGAGCAAGCCAGCCCACAAAAGATGAGAATGCATCCTGCTCATCTCTGCCCATATAGTTCTTAAGAACTTGGCACGTCTTGGAATCTCAACATCAAATATCTTCTCAACCGTCTCACAATACCCCATACCATGCTGAAAACTACATATTCCACATGTTCTCTCAACAACATAGGTCATCTGGTTAAAGTCTCTCTTCTCGATAAGACTCTCAAGTCCACGATGTACAAATCCAATAGAAGGAATCGCCTCAACAATCCTCTCGTCCTCAACAACAAGGTCAAGATGTATAGGCTCCGGAAGCACCGGGTGCTGTGGTCCAAATGGTATTACGCTTCTCTTACCCATATTCTAAGCTTCCTCCTTCCCTGAAGGTCCTAATGGACACTCCTGTTTGATTCGATATAACTTGTCCTTATAATCAAGTGCAATATCGACAATCTTAACACCGAATAATTCATGCATCTCATTCTCATAAAATACCGCAGCAGGAACAACAGTCGTAATGCTCTTAACTTCCGTGTCGGTATCAATTACAACTCTTAGATTCAACAAATCATAATTGTCGTAATTTGAAAATGAATAACTGAGCTCAAACTTATCATCAATATAAGCGGCACACGCCTGTGAGAAACGATAGCCGGCCTTTATCAATTCTTCTGCTCTTGATACCAATGAATCAACTGCTATCTCTTCTATCTCATTCTTAAATGTTACAGTATCAGCCAACCTTATCACTCTCCTTCTCACTATTCTCTAGACGTTCCTGGAACAATCCAATCGCCTTGACTATACCGTCAATAATAGCCTGCGGTCTTGCTGCACATCCCGGCACATAGATGTCAACCGGTATCGCCTGGTCCGCTCCACCTATTATGTTATAGCAATCTTTAAATACACCGCCGGTACAAGCACATACTCCGACTGCAACTACAACCTTAGGCTCAGGCATCTGCTCATAAAGCTGCTTAACCACAGGAATATTCTGTTCATTGACTCCACCCGTAATCAAGAAAATGTCAGCTTGCATCGGGTCACCTGTATTGACAATTCCGAATCGCTCTGCGTCATAGACAGGTGTTAAACAAGCCAAAACCTCGATATCACAACCGTTACAGCTTGATCCGTCATAGTGCAGAAGCCATGGTGATCTTGTAATATTAGCCATATTATATCCTCCTTTTATACCACAGGGACGGTTCTCGTGGTACTATATTCATTAGCAAAAATTTTATTATAACATACACTATTATCCATCTCATGATATGTTATATATAAACGTCTAAGTTCACTAAACCCTATGTAATTATATATATAAGAAAAACTTGTATCCTTTTTATATTTACAATATGTAATAAACCATCCTATCCAATACAGTTCATTTTTTTTATAATCACAATATTCATCAACACGAGTAGTGCTTATAAACTCATCGGGAATCATTTTATCAAAATCATAATTGATTATCAATTCTATAATCTCTTTACCAGATAAAACTGAAAATCTAGGATGATGCATATCAATTTGTTTTCTCAATTCCGAATTAGAATAATAATCAATAAATGCTTCAATATTAGGATAAACATTATATTTATCAAAAAAGTAACTAGATAAATTCTCGAATAAGCTTCCCGTGTTATTCATATCAAAATTCATCCACCATTTTTCGTAATTATCCATCGTTATCACCTTTATATTATATCAAGAATAGTTGTCTTATTCTTCAAATACTGATTATTGGTCCTCTTGATCTCATACTCATTTCGAGCGATTTTGTCTCGATTTAAGTACTTATTCTTATAAAATCCCTCTACAAAAACAGGTTCATCCTTTATCTTAAGTCGATTAAAAGCATTCTGAGATTGTATAAAAAATTGTTCTCCTAAATTACCTAACATAATTGCCTCTTCAAGAGTTTCCTTATAAATGTCCACGCTCAAAAAATCTCTGGCATACTTAAAGTAGGAATCATCTGCTCTCCAGCCTAAAATAACATCCTTATCTGTCAAATCCTTATAGTATTTATCTAAAAACCTATTCTTCCTTTCTTCTTGCAGCTCTGTCAGTCCATCTATTAACCTAAACTTATAGAGTTGAGCTAACCAATATAGAATATCCAACTCTGTTAAATCGTAGATTTCAACACCACCCTCATCCAATTCATATGTATGAAGCCAATGATTGTCTATATTAATATTTTGAGGATCGTAATTATTATAACTCCACTCTTTAGCTAGTTCTATATCTTCGGTTGTATAGAAGCCTATCCCATAATCATTATGGACATTACCTTTTCCGTATTGCGGAATCATATTCTTATCTTGATTACCATGATACAGAATCATTGTATATCCTCCTTATCACCAGGGTACCACAGGGACGTATCTCGTGGTATCATTGCTCACATCCATTCAATATTATACCATAAACACCACCGATTATACAACCAGTGGTATCACAAAGGCGATTCTAATAATGTCGCTTCCTCTCCGTCATTCCATTCATATTATCAATATCATTCGTCAACGACATTCTTCTAAGCGTACCACGATTAATTCCGGTTATTCTAGATATCTGTCTCTCTGAGCAGCTGATACTAAACAAATAACTTATAGCTTCTTTCTTGTGGTTACCTCCAAGCGACTTAATATCACTTATTCTCAACTCTTTATAGCGCCCCTCAAATTGTCTAATTGCAGCGGCGTCAGTTATTCTGTGAACACGTTCTGATACATCAGCGCATTTGTCTGTAGCATTTGCATTCAGATAATCAATAAGGGCCTCCTTTTTCATAAATGAAAGCACATAAAAAAGCTCTGTAAACACTTTTTCACCAAACATTAACTCATGCGCAGTACTCCATCTATAATCAAATGCACTGCCTACCATATGAGCTTTAACCGGATTATGACATATGTATCTGAATACAGTCAAAAAATATTTCTCGTCTTCAATGCATTCACTCTTAAATCTATCTTGAAACACATATCCTGAACGATCATATTTATGATTAAAATAATAAGCATATCGTATTTGTACCCGTTTCATGAACTTTGACGGAGACTCTGTAGAATTCATCTTAATAAGCAAATGAAAATGATTATTCATCAAACAATAGCAACAAACATCAACATTCTCATCATTTGCTGTTTCCTTAATTATTTTCTTGATATACAAATAATCTTCGTCATCATAGAAAATAACATACTTATCAATACCTCTTGAAATCAAATGATAAAAACCACTATTGCTTAATTCTCTTGATGTTCTTGGCACAATAAAACACCTCCTTAATTATGTTACAAGTATAATCATAACATAATTAAGGAGGTTTTGTTGTTAACATTCTATGAATAAAAAGTCGAATTTGATACCACAGGGACGGTTCTCTTGGTACTATGGCTAATCGTTCACGAAAAGCGATTGAATTTGGTACCACTAAACCTAATGGTACTTTCCCCGTGCTAATAACTCTTTTACATTATTGAAATAACATGACAACGGTAACACCCGAAGCGTACCGCGACTAATTTCAGTTATTCTGGATATCTGTCGTTCAGAACAATTGGTACTAAACAAATAACTTACAGCTTCCGTCTTATTAGCACCTACAAGCGACCTAATATCATTTGTTCTCAACTGTTTATAATGTTGCTCAAATTCCTTAATAGCTACTGTATCAGCTATTCGGTAATTGTCTTCCACAATATCAGCACATCTATCATCAACAGATTCGGTCAAAGCCCTTATAATTTCATCTTTTTTTATAAGTGCAAGCACATAATTAAGATCAGTAAATCCACAACCATCAACCAATAATTCATGTGCCGAGCTCCATCTATAATCGTAAGCTTTATCAACTATACGCGCCTTAACCGGATTATTACAAATATACCTAAATATAGTTAAAAAACATTTGTCATTTTCAACGCACTCGCTCTTAAAACCATCTTGAAACAAACAGTCCGAACGCTTATACTTGCGATTATAATAATAAGTGTATCTTGTCAGTACACGTTTCATAAAAAACGAAGGAAAAACCTTAGAATTCATCTTAACAAGCAAATGAAAATGATTATCCATTAAGCAATAGCAACATACATCAACTATTTCTTCAACTGCAATTTCTTTAATAAGTTTCTTGAAGTATATATGATCATCATCATCGTAAAAAATAACTGTCCTATCTACACCTCTTGAAATCAAGTGATAAAAACCAGTGTTACTTAACTTCCTAAAAGTCCTTGGCAATAAAAACACCTCCTCAAAAATCTTATGATACTCATCTAATCATAACACATTTAAGGAGGTTTTGTTGTTAATAATCCATGAACAAAAGGTCGGATTTGATACCACGGGGACGGTTCTCTTAGTCACATGGTTAATCATTTATGAAAAGAAGTCGAATTTCGTACCACAAGAACCGTCCCTGTGGTATTATTTGTTCATTTTAATCCTCTTTTACTAATTTTTTAATTTTGTTATCATTTTTATAACTAGTTTTTTTGAAACTACTACCTTTAACATAAGCAATGCCAATTTTTTCATTTTCATTGTTAATAATATGACAATTATCTATATTGTTTGCATATTTATCAAAATTATTGTAAATAATAATTGGATTTGCTGCATAAATTACTTTTTTCGAATCTATAAAATACATTTGACAAAAAGCTTTGTCTTTTTCATAGGGAATTACCCTATAAGAGTAAAATATAGAATCAGAACAATCTTTACCATAATCATCAATTATAGTTACTTTTCCAAGATATGAGAAAAAACTATAATTATCAAATATATTATCTCCTGCTATATCAGTAACAGCATATTTGCTAAAATCTATAATTACATCATCAGACATATAATCTGTTTCATCATGTAATTTATAAAATTCATCACTTATATTTTCAGAATTATCAATAACATCGTAAGAAATACCATCATATGTAACTGTTTTTGCAGTTCCGTACTTACTTAATCTTTCACAATTTTTTATTGAAAAATCTTTACTTGTAGTATTATTATTTGTATTTGTGTTTGTATTTGCATTACTATCTGATAAAACTGTAATTTGTCTAGTTGCAGTTTTAGTAGTTTTTGCTGGTGATGTAAATTTATATTTAACATCATAAGTACCTGTTGAGTTAAATGTTACTGGTTTATTATTTTTAATTTTATTAGCAATTGCTGGATAACTAATTGATTCTTTTTTAACTGTTACTTTTAATTTTTTCTTAGCTAATTTTTTTCCTTTGTATTTTCCAACAACTTTTCCTAGTTTAATTGAATCACCAGTATATGTAGTTACATTTTTTTGTCCATACATTTTAACTGTTGGTTTAGAAGCAGCATCAGATGTTTTTAAACTTTGTGAAGCTGATGGTGTAGCTAATGTTAATGCAAGCATTGAAGCTACAAGTGCTTTCTTAATTTTTTTTCCTTTAAATTCTTTTTTACTTGGTTCATTAATAACTTTTTCAATATTCATATTTAAACCTCCCCTTTATAAATATAAAATATTAACTACCTTATTTTATCATATTTTTTAAGAAAAAATCAAGTGAATTAAGAAAAATAAGTATCTTTATTTAGTTAAAAGCTAGTTCTACATACATTTCATCATCAACAATTGAAATATAAAGGAAAATTATACCACTTAAAAGTATTAAAGATGATGCTAAAAATGATAAAATAACTAGTCTTTTTTTCTTATCTGAATCATCTTTTTTTAAGTTATTTAAATCATTTAATGAACTTTTAAAAAAATATATATAAACTATTAAAAGAATTATAAAAATAATGGTAGTTATATTTTTATATTCTTTTTTACTTTTTAAGTCATTAAATACATAGTATTTTCTTTCTAATGTATTTGAATATAAACTAAGTATAATTATTCCAATATAAAGTATCCAAATAAAATCTTCTATTTTTAGTGTTTTTAATTTATTTTCTAAGTCTTTATTCATATTAAAAAAATATGAAAAATAATAAAAAAAATAACTATTAAAGTTATTTTAATTTAAGTACTAAGTTTACTATTATAGCAGCATAAACTATAACTATAATTGATAATATAAATACATCTGCGAATCCAGCTTTTTCAAGATTTTGATTTTGAAGTGATAATGTTTTTGTTTTTTCTTCTTCTTTTTTAGGAAAATCAATAACATTATCTGGTTTAATATTATCTTCATTATTAATTTCTTCTTTAAATCCTTTTTCATCTAGTGATTTATTACACATATTTGTATAAGCAGTTTTAGCACTATTTTTTTGTTCTTCAGAATATTCTATTCCATGTGATTTAGCAATATCTGTACCAACTAGTACATTATTAAATCCTCTATTAATATTTTCTTCTCTTATATTTGATTTATTTTCAGTATCTAATAGTTCACCAATTAATTTACCTTCTTTATCAAAGTTATAAAGTTCACTAGGAATAACTTTCCCTTTTATATGATACCACAGGGACGTATCTCGTGGCACTATGGTACATTTATTATCGTACCACAAGAACCGTCCCCATGGTTTTCATTATACAAATATTAATACCGCGAGGTTAACACCTGCGCACAAAAGTGTCACAATCCATGTAACTTTCAACATCTTCTGCCATTTCATACGGGCATTGGAGTTGTCGATAAGTATCTCAAGGAAATAAGTAAGAAGACATACGCCCACAGCAACCGCAATACTTACAGGATTGCTGTTAATGATAAAGAGTCCCACAACTCCCATCAAGAATACATTTTCATACCACTCTGAGACCTGGAACAATGCGAGATTAGGTCCGGAGAACTCAGTGGTAAGTCCCTTAACAAGTTCCTGATGCATATGATGAGAAGCACTCGTGTCAAATGGAGACTTTCTCATCTTAATTGTTAATATAAATACAAATGCAATAAAGAAGCCCGGAAGATACTTAATAGCACTAAAGCTTCCACTTGCAATAGTCACCACATCAAAGCTTCCTTTTACGAGGTAAAAACCTACGCAGGCAAGTAATACTGCCGGCTCGTAAGCTGTCATTTGCAATAACTCTCTATGCGCACCTATATTGGAATAAGGTGAACCGGTCACACATGCGGCAAAATAGAGAAATGTTGCCGATGTCGACATTACAAAGAAGCAAAGCAAAAGATCAAATCCTGCAAAGAACATAACTCCTGTGAGTATCATAAGCACGAAGTATGTAAACATGAGCCATGTCTGTGAACGATAAACCGCCTGATTCTCTTTGTTAAAAAGCTTAATTACATCATAGAAAGGCTGAAGCACAGGAGGCCCTACTCTTCTCTGCATTCTCGCTGATATCTTTCGATCAAATCCTTCAAGCAAACCGCCTATAAACGGCGCAAGCACGAAGTAACATATCGATAAAATTATAGATGTCTTCATAGGAACTCACCTCCTATAATGATTGCAAAACTTACTATAATCCATAGCGTTGTGAATAACTGAAGTTTACCCATATTCTTATCAACGCCCAAAAAGTCCTCGAAATAATAGTTACTTACATAGGCTTCTTTATTCTCTCCAAAAGCGTCAACGAACCCGCTGTTGTCGCCGGTATTTACACCGGCCATATACGCCTTCTTGATGGTAATATCCATTGACTTACTGTTAAAGTAAGCAAGCATAGGGATTGCAAATACTACCAAAATGATAGAAACCAAAATCATAAGTACAACATTTGACAAAACCTGTCCACTGTATGCGTACATAGATGCAACCAGTTGGTTGACATAACCGTTTGAAACAATAGGGAATAATGCGCAGACCGCTATCATCAAAACAACATGAACAGACATCGAAAGCATCTCGCTTGTCTTAGCAACATTTTCAACCTTCTTAGGCTCACCATGTGGATGTGCGATAAGCTTACCCATCCATTTGGTCCAATAAAGTGCTGTTGTTGCCGATCCAAAGCAAATGAAGATAATAAGAAGTAAATCTGTATTATCCGCTGCTGCTTTAAGCGCTGCCCATTTAGAGATAAGCATACCAAATGGTGCAAGGAACATTCCGGCAATTCCTATAAACATAAATGATGCATGCTTTGGAAGCATATATAAGAGTCCGTGCATCTTCTCGATATCTCTTGAATGGAGTGAGTTCTCTGTAGAACCTACATCCTGGAAGAGCAAAGACTTTGAAATAGCGTGGAATATCATAAGGAATACTGCTGCCCAAACCGTATCCGCAGAACCAACGCCCGCGCAGGCAACCATAAGTCCAAGGTTAGATACTGTCGAAAGTGCAAGCACGCTCTTGCCGTCCGACTGAGATATTGCCATAAATGATGTCACGAGGAATGTAAATCCTCCGATAAACGATACCATAACTCCAACGTAGGTTCCGCTCATTGCAGGCGCAAGTCTAATAAGAAGATAAACACCCGCTTTAACCATGGTAGCTGAGTGAAGAAGTGCCGATGAAGGTGTAGGTGCGATCATCGCTCCAAGTAACCATGGTGTAAATGGTAACTGTGCTGACTTAGTTAACGCTGCAAATGCTAGGCACGCCACGGGTATTGTTGTATATACCGTTCCTGCCGATAACATTTGATGCATACCGACAAAGCCTTCACTATATCCAAAGTACATAATTCCGAATATCATAAAAGCGCCACCTAAGAGGTTCATCCACAATGCTCTGAATGCGTTGATGATTGCCTGCTCTTCGCCGGTGTACTTAATCAATAAGAACGAACAAACACTGGTCATCTCCCAGAAGAAGACCATCCAAAGAAGACTCTCCGAAGTTACAAGTCCAATCATTGAGCCTAAGAATACAAACATAACCGAGAAGAAGTAATTTCTTCTGTCAGGTACATCCTTATGGTGCTTGTGGTAGCCATCCATATATCCAACTGCGTATATAGCTATCAAGCTTCCTATAATTCCAACAATGTCGCACATAAGAATAGACAAATGGTCAAGGTTAATCTTAAAAACCTCTTCCGTCTTAGGTCCAAACAATTCAAAATATGCAATTGCAAGTGTTGGAATGATTGATAGTAAACTGAGCAATGCTCTCTTGTGAATAATACACATGACGGTTACAAATACCATCAAGATAAGTTCTCCTGCCAATATGAAGTGGTCGGCAAGATGAGCATCCTTGTATAAAAGCTGTGCGTTAAAGCCATCCATAGCCCATGAAATCGTGAGCCAGATAACACCTGCTATAACAACAGTTCCGCCAAGTAATGTCAGAACGTTAAGCACCTTAGGCGCTTTGATAAGGTATAGCAGGACAGCTAATACCAAAGGAAAAATAATAAGAAATGGCACCATGTCCCTACCTCCTGGTGTAAGTTAATTTATGCGTCTAAATGACACAATTATACAAGTATAATTATAGCATATTTTATATAACCTTACCATATATAAATACTAATAAATTGACCTTCTAACGAAGGTCAAAGATCCTTCGTCACTTCGTTCCTCAGGATGACATAAACGGAGCCTTGTCATTCTGAGCGTAGCGAAGAATCTTTGTCACAAGCTTTGCTTGTGACAACAAAAAAAGCAGGGCGAATGCCCTGCTTAATAACATATTAAATTACAACTTCCTGTGGAAATACGTTGCACCCGAAAGCTCTGACTTATATATATGTCTGCCCCATCTGATAACACAAGTACCACCGATGTTACACTCACCGACAACAATGTAATCGGCATGCTTCTCAGTGATAATAACTGAGTGACCGCTATACCTTATAACGTCACCAACCTTAGCCTTGGAGAACTTCTTATGCTTGGTGTACTTGGTCTTCTTGCCGTATATAAGGTCGCTCATCTTCCATGCAAATCCGTAACACTGAACTCCCCACTTACCTGTAGGACACTTATAAAGGTTACAGTATGTATAACCGAATCTTGAGTGATTACATGGAGTTGTTGTTATCGTAGTGGAATCATAGTTAGACACACCCATATGGTTCCAATAGTATCCCGAAGGATACTTCTTCTTAAGCTTCTTAAACTTGCCGGTTATGGTAGAATTCTTCTTGGTATCAACAAATGCTACCCCTGAGTAATCAGAGTAAATGTACTGACCCTCATAAAAAACATAAGCACGCATCTTATATTTATATGTACTCTTTAAAGCATTACCTGTAACTGTCGCTGAAGTAGCAGAGCCATTCTTAACCTTCTTGACCTTACTGTAGCTCCCCTTACCCTTAGCTCGATAAATCAGGAAACCGTTGCCGGTAGTAGCTGCTGTCCATTTTAACTTAACCTTCTTGTTAGTTCTGGTCGCAGTGTCAAGAACAGGCGCTGTAAACTCTCTTGTATACTTAAGCTCTCCGCTTATAGCACTTCTCTTAATCGAACCATCACTCTGCTTATAATACGGCTGAACATAATATGAATATGTCACTCCCGGAACAAGCAAATCATCAGTATATCTGGTCGCAAGATTGTTAGCGCTCGGAGATCCTGACGCTATAAGCTGCATTTTCGTATTGTAATTATCCTTACGATATACAAAGTATCCGGTAGCTGTTCTTTTGTTAACGGACCATCTTATTGTAACTTGATCAGCCATATAATTCTGAACCTCAAAGATAAGAATCTTCTCCGGATTGGTCACATCATCAATAATCTCATATTCCGGCTTCTCAGTAGTTGCAGCCTCTGTCGTCGTTGCCTCTGTTGTTGTTACTTCGGTTGTCGTACCGGCTCCCGCAACACTATCTATCGGGGTAAGAAGCGGTGACTCCGTTGTCGTCTCTGCCGGTGTAAGTAGCGCTCCATCAGTTGCAATTGAATTCGTTGAAAATGAAAATGCAACCGAAAGAACCAGCATAAACGCTATAATTCTCTTATATAATCTATATCTCATCTATATACCTCCTAACTAAAGATTACATACATAGCTCTACTTATTATCATATATCCTCAAACATTCCAATGTCAATCGAAAAAAATATGAGAAATAAGTACCCAATGGGGTCTGTCCCCATTGGGTACTTAGCTGTTGGTATAATAAAAAATCGCAAGATTAGTTCTGTCCCT
This sequence comes from Lachnospiraceae bacterium NC2004, assembly GCA_000621905.1. GTDB lineage: Bacteria > Bacillota > Clostridia > Lachnospirales > Lachnospiraceae > NC2004. The sequence goes on along the minus strand of JHXB01000005.1, from coordinate 146,696 downwards.
TAACTCCAGCTTACTTAATATTCCACTTATATAGTTTCTAACCGTTCCTTCTGAAAGTGCAAGCTTCCCAGCAATCTCCTTATTAGAAAGCCCCATTGCAACAAGTTCAACGATCTCAAATTCCTGCGCGGTAAGTCCAAATCCTTCATAATCAAATTCCTTCTTAGCAGGCGCCTTTAACATATCAGGAAGCCTCTCTATAACGTCACTTCCAAACACAGTCTGTCCCTCAAAAACTGCCTTAAGTGCAGGCACTATACTCTCATAATCCTGCTTGATAATATATCCTTTAGCCCCAATAGAAAGCGCTTTGACGATATATTCATCATCGTTAAATGTTGTAAGATAGAGAATCTTCGCATCCTCATAGTCCGCAATAATCTTCTCTCCGGCTTCAAGCCCCGTCATATCTTCCATTCTGATATCCATCAAAAGTATGTCAGGCTTATGTTCCTCATAAAGCTTGATTGCCTCGCGACCGGAGTGGCCTAATGCCACAACCTCCGTGTCTTCATTTGCCTCAATTATCATCTTAAGTGACATAGCAACAAGCTTGTCATCATCAACAATCATAATCCTCATCAGCACACTCTCACTTTCTTGTTTGGTTGTACCACAAGAACCGTCCCTATGGTACAATCTCAATCTATTTAGGTATAGTTACAAATATTCTAAATCCATTGTCGTCAGTTATAAGCACATTTCCGCCGACATTTTCAACTCTCGCTTTGATGTTATCAAGTCCCATCCCGCTAAGGTCTGCATTTGCCTTAATCTCATCGGCATGCTCACTATAATCATGAATCACAAGCTGATACATCACCGGATGTTCATTAAGAGTAATATCTACATACTCATTGTCACTGTGCTTGATTATATTAGAAACGCCCTCTTTAACCACTCCGATTATAGCGTATTTGACACTCTTATCAATATCTGAGGAAATGTCGACTTCAAGCGTAAGCTTCCTGTCCTCTCTAAGTGGCGCCACAATATCGTTAATCGCCGTCGGAATGTCAATCGCCTCGTCTCTTAGGTCGTGCACGCTGTTTCTGATATTGTTCATCGCGGTATCAAGCGTCTCTTTCAACCCAACAAGCCCACCTTTTAATGTCTCATCCTTACATATTGTTATAAGCGCCCCGAGCTGTAATATCGCCCTCGTTAGCATGTGACCGACATTGTCGTGAATCTCCCTTGCTATTCGGTTACGCTCCTTTAGGGTGCTTAAATATATCTCATCATCCTTTGCCTTAATAAGTGCCACGTTATTTCGAAGCAGGTCTTCTTCCCTGATTACCGACTCGTCTCGCAGTCTCTTAACATCATTCTCAAAGATCTCGGTCCGGCTACATTTGAAACTCAGATAAATGGAAACCACAATAAGAAGTTCTACATACAGAATAGTGTTATAATCTTCACCGCTTGTTATATAGGATAGTCCTGATATAACCGCCAACGCCAGCGCCACATAGTTCCTTATAATAACCGCACCGTAAAGCGCAATAGGAACCAAAATTATCAGTCTGTTATCAACTAATGAAGCTGCCACCGCTACTATCTCCAAGGCAAATGCTGCCTTTTCACTTAAGTTCTCCATCTTCATGCTACTCTTAACTTTAGCCTTAAACAGCAAAAAGAAGTCAAACAACGCTATCGAAATAACAGAATATAAAACGACAATAAGGTATCTGTCGGTCATAATACTACGACCGACAAATACCGTTAATAGAAATATAACTATTCTGTCAATTAAACGTTCCATAAGCACTCCCAAATCTTATGAGATCAGTTCTCCTTAAGATATAAATGAACTCTTGATATCGCAAGTCCTGCCGCTAAACAGAACACTCCGAATACCGCCTGCATTCCAAAGCACGATGCTATATCACTAAGAGCGCTTCCATTTTCAATCTTCTCTAAACCAACCGCATACCAGTAGGTAGGAAGGAGCCTTCCGACATTTTTAACATCTTCTCCAAGAAGCTCAAGTGGTACGAATATTCCACCCAAGAAAGCAAATGCTATCGTTATAATGTTAATCAACATATCCTTAGCCTTTAGTAATTTCTCAGAAGAAAATGATGAAAAGAATACTAAAAATGCACCGTTAACAACCGAGAATACCAAAAGATTAAGTGCCGACAAGAACCATTTTCTTGTAAATACGAAATCCGCCAAGAAGCAGCTCGATAGAATCAGCAAGATTAAATATACTGCGATACACACAACGGTAGACCCCATGAACAAAGCTATCGTTCTCTTCACAGGTAATATTGCCGATATAGCTGTTCTGTCCTTAATCTCTTTACTGTTGAATCTTAATATAACAGGAAGCGCACACCAAAGCACCATAGTCATTATACCATAAGGTAAGAACAAAAATAAACTATATAACTTACTGTTTGAGTTATCGTCCTCGACCTTTTTCCCAAGTTCAACGAAGTTCTCGGTTTTTATGGATTTATTGGTGTTTTCTATTGCTTCACTTAGCGAATAGCCTGCATTTTCATAACGAACTACTCCTCCGGTAAATGAATCAAGTTGCAGTGAAATGAAGCTGCCTCCGGCCTTTGCTGTATCATAAAGTGTTTTGATAGTTAATGCGTCATCCTCAAGATGTTTATCCATAAAACCTTTCGGAATCTCAATATATGCAGTGTAGAATTCACTGTAAATGAGATCTTTAATCTCGTCATTAGTATAGTCATGCGCTTCCACGTCATGCTGATCTTTAAGATAATCAACAACTGCTTTTGAAAGCTCGGAATTATCGTTATCTTTAACTATCAACGTCCTTGACACGTTAGAATATGCGCTGTCTTCAGCATCATCACCATAATTTGACGAAACGACCACAGTCATTAGAAGACATAAACCAAAGTAAAGGAATAATCCGATTTTATAGTTTTTTATCAGTTTGAAAAATGCTTTAAAGACTTGCATAACTCTTCCTCCTTGACATGATAAGACCTAAGACGGTAAATACAACTGTCAGCCCCACAATATATATTATCGAATTATAGAATCTATCTGAAACTCCATACATATTAAGCGAATAGAAAGCATCAGATATAGCTGCAAAAGGATTAATTCTGTTGATTATCGGACATTTGACCTCGATCAAAGTTTTGACATTGGCAACCATAAGACCTGATAAGAAGCCTCCACCGACAACGATAGCCGTTAAGATACTTTCTCTTGTCTTCTTAGACAAGCTTCCGATATGTCCCACAAAGAATCCAACCGATACTCCTAATAACGTCGCAAGAATCGAAGTTAAGAAAATGTATGGCAAATCGCCACCAAAGTTAATCTTTAACACATAAATGAAATATAACAAGCCGATTATGGTAATCGCAAATTTGACAATAAGGGCCGCTAACAATCCTGATATCTCATATAACACCCTGCTTGCCGGTGAACAGTCAACCCTTTTACCGACCTCAGATTGATTAGCCTGACAGCTTTCAGGAATCTCAACACCTGTCATTGACGCCATCATAGCTATCATTGCGATAAGGTTATAGAAATATGTTACATACGGATCTTTATTGTTACCGCCTAATCCCTCAGACTCAACAAGCTCATTGGTTTCTTCATCAAGCGATTCAAGTACCGCTTCAATCTTACTTGGATCCGTCTTAATCGTCTCAATAATGATTGATGAATACTGTCTGTAAATGCTTACTATTCCACTAAGAATGCTGGATTCAATTCCGTTTTCATTAACAAGAAGCTTGATATCCGACATATCCCTAAGATCAATAATGCCGCTTACTTTCGGTTCCTTGGCGTTTAAAAGTTTCTTGGCTTCGTCCATGTCAACATTTTTGATATTAAGCATTTTCGTGCCGTCTTCGTATTCGATATCTTTTAGCGTATCTACTATATCTACCATTCCGTACTCGTCATCGCCTTCGACAACCGTAACATCTAAAGTGGCATTCTGTGCATTTTCGTATATTGACTTAAACGCAAAACTGAACAACGTTCCGAGTGCCAATGCAAATATCAGCGACCAGAAAATAGCGTCCTTGCTTCTTAATGCAATCTTAAATCTATAGTTGAATATATTGGCAAACATGCTATCACTCCTTATCTCTCAACTCTTTACCGGTTATCTCTAAGAACACATCGTTTAATGTCGGAAGCTCTGAATAAATTCTGTCATAATCAATATTATGCTGCTCAAAATATTCCGATACATGAGTTATGTTATGCTTACCACCACTACATTTAACTGTTAGAGTGTTGTTCATGTATTTGACATCATATACATGGTGAAGTCCCTTGATGTCGTTAATCGTTTCATCACTCAAATGTCTTACATTTACAACAATACTCTCGGTATTCTTAATCATACCCTTAAGCTCATCCTTGGTGCCTTCAGCAATCTTCTTACCCTTATCCATGATAAGAACCCGGTTGCATAGCTGCTCAACTTCTTCCATGTAGTGCGAGGTGTAAATGATGGTTGCACCATTTTTATTAAGCTCTGCGATACCCTCTAAGATTTTGTTTCTCGACTGCGGATCAACCGCAACTGTCGGCTCATCGAAAATGATAAGTTCAGGCTTATGAGCAATTCCGCAGGCGATATTCAATCTTCTTAACAAACCGCCTGACAACTTCTTAGGATAGAATTTTCTAAAATCAGTAATGTCTACGAACTCTAAAGCCTCCTCGACATACTGTTTTCTTAACTTCTTATCTCCTATATACAAACCGCAAAAGTAATCAACATTTTCATATACTGTTAACTCGTCAAATACAGCTACATTCTGTGATACAACGCCGATTCTGCTTTTTAAGTCGCGGCGTGACGGTGTCATTTTCTCACCGAAAAGTTTGATTTCACCCTTGTCGTATGAGAGAAGTGAAAGCAGGCAATTGATTGTTGTCGTCTTACCCGAACCGTTAGGTCCCAAGAGGCCGAACACATCTCCCTCGCTGATTTTGAAACTGAAATTATCAAGAGCGATAAGCTCCTTGTATCTTTTAACCAAATTATTGATTTCTACAACAGTGCCAGACATATTAATCCGCCCTTTCTTTTTTTATTGTAACTTTATTATACATTTTTAGATGCATTATGTAAGTGTACAGAGTCATAAGTTCATATGACATTTGTCATATAAAGCAAAAAACTCAAACACAAAAAAACTCCTCACGGCGGCTCCGCCGCCCTGAGGAGTTTTAGAGCATAGTATGTTATTTCGTAGGGCGTTGGCACGTCTCGTTACTTAATGAGTGCAAGCTTTAGCTTAGCACGAATTTAGTAACGTGAGCAACGTGCCTTCGAGCCGAGAGGCGTCCCGAAGAAATAACATATTATGCTATATATATCCGCTATTATTTTACACTATCACATAATTCTAATAACTTCGCCCTCTCATCATCATCTAAAACGCTGTCCTCTAACACTTCATAAAGAACCTTAGAAATCTCATCATAGATGTGAACCCCACTTAGATAATCATGATCCTTAAGCCACATATGAAGTCCGTCCACCTCGTTGTTCTTAATTCTTCCATCAGCAGAGAGCCCCATAACAAGCCCTTTAAGAACTTGAAGCGCAACCAAAGTCTTATTGTATGCCTTAGAGGTAACAACATTCTTGGTAAGCTCTAACAACTTAACACCCTCGTATTCATAGACAACCTTGTCAGCAAGAATATCGTCAATTCCGTTAAATATTTCGGCAAATGCTTCATTTTCACGATACTTAATATTCCTTGCGCCCCAGTCCTCAATAAGCTTAATCTCTTCTTCAGTCACAACTCCGTCAGCGGTTATGCCCTTGATCATACCATTTAACACATTAAGCTGCTCTGTCATATCCGCATCTATTCTGTCAGCAAGCTTTTGAACATGTCTAAACTTCTTAAGAATATCAATGTCAATCGCATTCTGCTTCTTAACATACTCAAATAAACCATACGCTGCCTTAATTCCATCAAGCGGTGCAACCGACTTATACTCTACACCACACTGCTTAGCAATACTCTGAAGTCTGTAGGACGCACTGTTAATGTGCTTCATCGAAAGCTCCATAGTACATGCATAATAAACTTCCGGCAAATCAATACTGTACTTCTTAAGAGCCCTTCCAAGAACAGTCATAAGATATGTAACATTATGACCTACCACGAAATTCTCTGTAAACAAATGAGATATCTCGCTCCACACCTGATCAATCGTAGGAGCGTCCTTGACCTGCTCTTCTCTTATATTATTTAACTTTGGAGATACTGAGTCAAAATAATCCTCAGGATTGACATAATAAAGCTTAAAATTGTCAATCACTCCATTCTTAACAACTGCGTATCCAAATGCATCAACCGAGTCACACTTGGCATTAGGACACTCAACATCAATAACAACATAATTATCAAGATTATCAATAACAGCCATACTACACTACCTCCCATAAAACTTATAACCACTAATCAGTATACTATGCTTCCCTCCAAAAAACAACCAAACAATTTGCTAACTTACCAGTGGGGACAGGCCCCTCTGGTAAATTAGCAGTTTCATCACTTGACTTTTTTTCCGATTCATAATACCCTAAATCCAGTTAAATGGGAGGTTTATCATGCACGAAATGAGTTACGCAATCCGCCTTGTTAACATGGCGCTTGATGCAGCTAAACAGAATAATCTTGAGAATGTCGACGCCGTAACGGTGGAAGTCGGTCAAATGACAGGAGTCCTTCCTCATTTGCTATCAGAAGCGTATCAATCCGCCTCTAAATCCACAATTCTTGAAGGCTCCAAGCTTGATATCATTAAGGCAAATGTTACCGCGCTGTGTAACGACTGCAGCTCAACCTATGAGCCCAATGCCGACAACGACTATCGCTGCCCAACATGCAAGAGTCTTAACAGCAAGATAATTAAAGGAAGAGATGTGTCGCTTATAAGTATTATAGATTATGAAAATATATAAAAAATATCCCGAACAAGTTCGGGATAAAGATTCTTCGCTTCGCTCAGAATGACATAATTTACCATTGGGGCCTGTCCCCGTTGATCACTTACGCCTCAAAGAAACGATCTTTATTACGATATTTCATAAGAGTCAGCATATGCTCATCTCCAGCAATCAGGATCTCAACGTTAACTCCATCCTTCTCGACAATGATAACATAGGTTCTACGTCTCTCTACCTCTTCATCAGAATCATCATCCTCAGCATACTCCGAGAAATCCTTCACCTTCATGATTCCGACATTCTCATACTCTAAAGCGGTAGGACTGTTAAGTGGAGCAATACACTTAGCATGATCCAAATGAACAGTGATTGCAAGTTTTCTCTTAGAACCGTTGTAGACTTCGCATATCTCTAAATCATTTTCAACATAAAGATAATCATACTCAGTGCTCTTCTTAGACCTTAACCTCCACAAGTAAGGTATTCCAAATAAAATGTACGCGATAACTACAATCGCACCAAGCGCACCCAAGCGTTTGCTATACAAGAACAGATTAATATATAAAACAGCACCCATTCCGCAAAGAACCGCAATCACAATGAGAAAAGTAAACAGCACTCCTCCGTTGTGATCTCTTCCTTTTACAGAAAACTCAGCGTAATCGTCATTTAAACTAATCATATCATTCTCCTAAAAAAAGCCATCGCGGTATAATCCCCGATGGCTGTAAGTACAGTAATTATTTAGAGGTAAGCATCTCATCGATTGCCTTAGCTGCAGTCTTACCTGCACCCATTGCAAGGATAACGGTAGCGGCACCAGTAACTGTGTCTCCACCTGCATACACACCATCTTTCGAGGTCTTCATTGTCTCTTCATCAACAATAATTCCACCCCACTCTTTGGTATCAAGACCAGGTGTAGTCTGTCTGATAAGTGGGTTAGGACTCTGTCCGATTGCGATTACAACGGTATCGACTTCTATCTCATAGTTAGAACCTTCGACAGGCTGTGGACGTCTACGTCCTGAAGCGTCAGGCTCGCCAAGTTCCTGCTTAACAACCTCAATAGACTTAACCCATCCATCTTCACCGTGAATCTCACATGGATTGTTAAGAAGCTTAAATATGATGCCCTCTTCCTTAGCGTGATGAACCTCTTCTGCTCTCGCAGGAACCTCATCCTCGCCACGACGATATACGATATATACTTCCTCAGCTCCAAGTCTCTTAGCTGTTCTTGCAGCATCCATAGCAACGTTACCTGCACCGACAACGGCTACCTTCTTGCCAACCTTAACAGGTGTAGGAACCTCAGGGAACTTATATCCCTTCATAAGGTTAACACGAGTAAGGAACTCATTAGCAGAATAAACGCCGAGAAGGTTCTCGCCAGGTATATTAAGGAAACGAGGAAGTCCGGCACCACTACCGATAAAGACAGCGTCAAACTTCTCTTCCTTCATAAGCTCATCAATTGTGATTGAACGTCCTACAACAACATTGGTCTCAATATCAACTCCGAGTCTCTCAACATTGGCAATCTCTCTCGCCACCAAATCTTTAGGAAGACGGAACTCAGGAATACCATAAGAAAGAACTCCACCCGCCTTATGAAGTGCCTCAAATACAGTAACTTCATAGCCGCGCTTAGCAAGCTCGCCCGCACAAGTAATACCTGAAGGGCCTGAACCGATTATTGCAACTTTCTTGCCGTTCTTCTCAATGTTAGCTGCAGTCGCCTCAGCATTTGCCATATGATAATCAGCGACAAATCTCTCCAAACGACCGATAGCAACAGGCTCACCCTTAATTCCTCTTACACACTTGCTCTCGCACTGCTTCTCCTGAGGACACACTCTTCCGCAGATAGCAGGAAGTGCATTCTCACTGGTGATAATCTCATATGCTTTCTCGAAATCCTCAGCTACTACAGCCTCGATAAATCCCGGAATAGGAACATTGACAGGACATCCCTGCATACAAAGAGGATTCTTACAATTGAGACATCTTGTTGCCTCCTCGATAGCCTGCTCCTTGGTATAACCAAGAGCAACCTCTTCAAAATTCTTATTTCTAACGTCAGGTGCCTGCTCAGGCATCTTAACTTTCTCTAAACTCATATTAGGCATGGTCTCAACCCCTTCCTATCTTGCACTGATGCTCTTCTTCTTTAAATAATCCCTGGCGCACCATTGCAGAATCAAAGTCAACTTCAAATCCATCAAAATCAGGACCGTCTACACATGCGAACTTGGTCTCGCCTCCAACAACAACACGACAACCACCGCACATACCGGTTCCATCTATCATAATAGGGTTAAGACTTACCATAGTCTTAAGGTCGTAAGGCTTAGTAACCTTGACAACATTCTTCATCATAATCAATGGTCCGATTGCAATACACTCGTCATACTTGACACCCTTGTCAATCTGCTCCTGTAAAACGGTAGTACCAAATCCCTTGATACCAAGCGAACCATCATCTGTAGTAATAAATACATTATCACAGAATTCCTTGAACTTATCAGCGAAAAGAACGAATTCTGCGCTTCTTCCACCTATAATAACATCGACCTTAGTTCCCATCTCAGCAAGCTTTTTAAGCTGTGGGTAAAGCGGAGCAGCACCAACACCACCGGCTACACCTACAACTCTCTCCATCTTGTGAAGCGGAGCAGGCTGACCTAAAGGTCCAACAAAATCATGAATGTAATCTCCAACATTTAACTGGCTTAACTTGGTTGTCGAATATCCAAGCACCTGATAAACAATAGTTACGGAATTCTTCTCCCTGTCGTAATCAGCAATTGTAAGCGGTACACGCTCACCATCCTCATCTACCCGGATGATTACGAATTGTCCAGGCTCGCAGGCTCTTGCAGTATATGGAGCTTCAACTTCCATAAGTTCCACAGCACTGTTAAGAGTCTCCTTTGCTAAAATCTTGTACATTCTTAGTATTCCTCCTTAAGTAAGTCTTATAATCTAAGACTTAAAATGCAATATTGAGACTTCAAATATGCATAAATATTATAAATACAATTATGTATTGTACCATAACTCTCGTTAAACTTCAAATATATTATACATAAAATTGAGATTTTTTACTTTAAATGCTATAATATCCCCATTAACTACCCAATAGGGACAGTCCCCTTTGGGTACTTAGCACTTAACTACTCAGTGGGGACTGTCCCCTTTGGGTACTTACGGAGGTAATTATGAATACGACAGATACAATAATATTAGCTTCTAATTCACCAAGGCGAAGGGAGTTAATGGCTCAAGTCGGGCTCGAATACGAAGTAATCCCAAGCGAAGTTGAAGAAATTGTAACCAAGACAATTCCTTCCGACGTTGTATTAGAGCTATCCGAGCAGAAATGCCTTGACGTAGCCAAAGGCGTAATAAGGAATCTTCCTACGCAGGAATACGATATAATAGTAATAGGTGCCGATACAGTTGTTGCAAATGATAACAGGATCTACGGTAAGCCTGCAAATGAAGATGACGCCAAACGCATGCTAAGTGACTTAAGAGGGCACAGCCACAGCGTATTTACAGGAGTAACATTTGCCAAAGTACACGATAAAGAGATTGTTGAAACCAGATCTTTTTACGAGGAGACTCTCGTATATATGCTAGATTATTCTGATGATATAATCGATATGTATGTTGCATCCGGCGAACCTTTAGATAAAGCTGGCGCATACGGAATCCAGGGCTTAGGGGCGATATTGGTTGAAAGAATCGAGGGGGATTATAACAATGTGGTCGGTCTCCCAATATCTAAAGTATATCACGAGTTACTAACATTCTAAAAAAGGGCGGAGATTAGCTCCGCCCTTTAATAATCTAATTTACATTTATATAAAATGTTACTGATTTGGTAGCAGGAGAATATGAATCATTCCCCTTAGTACTTACATCAACTGTCACTGTGTAGAAACTCTTTTTAATCCCCTTCTTAACTGTAACTTTTCCGGTCTTTTTGTTGATTGTAATCTTCTTATTGCCGGAAGTCTTCTTGTAAGTTAAGGATCCGTTAGAATTCTCTATTCTCATAATCTTGGACACTGCAAGATACTGTGTCTTTTTCTTAACCTTACTATACTTTACTTTAGCAGTCTTACCGGTAACAGAGATTGGATTCTCTTTCTTAGGGGTTACGGTAATAGATAATACTTCGCTTCCATAAATATCCCACACTGTTACAGGATGCCCATTCTCGTATATATTGGTCATCTCAACATCTGCAGATCTAAGATATACATAATATGTCTGCCCACAATTAAGATGATTAAATGTATACTTCATATTGTTCACGTCTCGGCAATTAATCCACTCGTCACCAAATTGAGGATTCTCTTGTTTGGTATTGCTAATTATAATCTGATATGTATTCCAATTACCGGTTGTTTCCCAAGCAACAGTGACTGAATCCTCAGTACAAGATACCTGCTTCAAGTTATCGGGAGCCGGCGGAGTATCTCCTGCAAATGCCACAATCGACGGCACCCCTAAAAGAAATGCTGTTACTACAATAAGAAAAAATGATATACTGCGTTCAAATCTGTACATATTATACCCTCCTTCATAATAATTAATGTGCATTACCCCTCTTGATTCAACTATAATTAATGTACATTATTTCAGCTAATCTTTCAATAAAAAGATTTTTCGCTAACGCTCAGAATGACAAACCTCAAAAAACTATACTCATTTTTTCTCTGAAAAAAACCGGCATGGTATAGATGTAACGATAACTGTTCACCAACATAAAAGAGCAATATATGTTATCTTTCGTGGCGTTTGTGCGCCTCGTTACTTAACAAATGCCCCCAGATGCTTTAGCATTTGGGGGCATGCGTTTAGTAACGTGAGCTGCGCACAATCGAGCCGAGAGGCGCCCACGAAAATAGCATATATTGCTCTAAAATAAATCCATAAATAACGATAACGAATTGCTTCGCTTCGCTCTCGCAATTCTACGCTATTCGCACTCTCGAACTCGCTTTGCTCGTTCTTCGTGCTCATATCGTTCAGGGTCAACAAGTCTAAAAAAGGAGCCTTTGCATAAATGCAAGGCTCCTTTTTTGACTTCTTTCCCCTTTTATCGTTACATCATTCCCATGCCCGGTGCGCCACCGCCCATTGGCATTGGTGGTACAGGCTCCTTGATATCTGCCACAACAGACTCAGTAGTAAGGAGTGTAGAAGCAACAGAATTAGCATTCTGTAATGCACTTCTTGTAACCTTAACAGGATCAATGATACCTGCATTAATCATATCAACATACTCTTCCTTGTATGCGTCAAAACCATGTCCTACTTCAGACTCTCTTACCTTATTAACAATAACAGAACCCTCAAGACCGGCATTGCTTACGATGTGGAAAAGTGGAGCCTCAAGTGCCTTAAGAACTATCTCAGCACCTGTCTTCTCATCACCCTCTAATGAAGCGGTAGCCTCAGCAACCTTCTTGGTAGCATGGATGTAAGCAGATCCACCACCTGCGATGATACCCTCTTCAACCGCAGCACGAGTAGCAGCAAGAGCATCCTCCATACGAAGCTTCTTCTCTTTCATCTCGGTCTCTGTAGCAGCACCAACTCTGATAACAGCAACACCACCGGAAAGCTTAGCAAGTCTCTCCTGAAGCTTCTCTTTATCAAATTCAGAAGTTGTAGCGTCAAGCTGCTGCTTGATCTGACCAACTCTGTTAGCAATATCATCCTTAGAACCTGCACCGTCAACGATTACAGTGTTCTCCTTCTCAACCTTAACGCTCTTAGCACGACCAAGATCATCCAAAGTAGCGTCAGCAAGCTGATATCCGAGCTCCTCAGAAATAACCTTACCACCGGTAAGAATTGCGATATCCTGAAGCATGTCTTTACGTCTGTCACCATAGCCTGGAGCCTTAACAGCAACAACGTTAAATGTACCACGAAGCTTGTTAACAATAAGAGTAGTAAGAGCCTCACCCTCAACATCCTCAGCGATGATAAGAAGCTTAGAACCAGACTGTACGATCTGCTCTAATAATGGAAGAATCTCCTGAATATTAGCAATCTTCTTGTCAGTGATTAAGATGTATGGATCATCAAGCTCAGCAACCATCTTCTCCATATCAGTTGCCATGTAAGCTGAGATATATCCTCTATCAAACTGCATACCCTCTACTAAGTCAAGCTCGGTCTGCATTGTCTTAGACTCTTCAATAGTGATAACGCCGTCATTTGAAACCTTCTCCATAGCGTCAGCAACAAGCTGTCCAACTTCCTCATCACCTGCAGAGATAGCAGCAACCTTAGCAATCTGCTCCTTACCGGTAACATTTGAACTCATATCCTTAATTGCCTCAACAGCAGCATCAGTAGCCTTCTTCATACCCTTACGAAGAACAATTGGATTAGCACCTGCTGCAAGGTTCTTCATACCTGCATTAATCATAGCCTGAGCAAGAACTGTAGCTGTAGTAGTACCATCACCGGCTACGTCGTTGGTCTTGGTAGCAACTTCCTTAACGATCTGTGCACCCATGTTCTCAAATGCATCCTCAAGCTCGATATCCTTAGCGATTGTAACACCATCATTAGTGATTAAAGGTCCGCCGTAAGACTTAGCAAGAACAACGTTTCTTCCTTTAGGTCCCAATGTCACGCGAACTGTATCTGCAAGCTGATTAACTCCTGCCTCTAAAGCCTTTCTGGCTTCTGTTCCGTATTTAATCTCTTTAGCCATTTTAAATTCCTCCTAAATATTATATGAAAATGTTATTATTCCTCGATAATTGCCAAAATATCCTTCTGGCTGACAACCATAACTTCCTCGTCATCTACCTTGATCTCATTGCCTACGAAACGAGAGTAGATAACCTTATCTCCAACTTTAACCTCCATAGGTACAGTCTCGCCATCAACAACCTCTCCAGGTCCAACTGCGATAACTTCTGCCTGCTGTGGCTTCTCCTTATTCTGACCTGGAAGAACAATACCAGACTTGGTAGTCTCTTCTGCAGCCAATTGCTTCAATACAACTCTGTCACCTAATGGTTTTAACTTCATAACGAAGACCTCCTTAAAATAATTATTCTAATTCTGTAATCCAGCTTGTTAGCACTCACTCAAATTGAGTGCTAATCATCAATACATATAATACTTCTATATAAGAAAAAAATCAAGACCTTTTTTAACTTTTTTTAGGCGTATATTTATGGTAAAATAATAAAAAACCCGAAGTGATTCGAAAGGCAGGAACACTATGAAAGAGCAATTATACACGATTCCCGTTAATGATGCATTTGACACAGATTGCGAATGCCCGGTATGCGCTATGTATAAGCAATTAGAGGACAATGCAATAGATTTTACCATGGGGCCAAGCTACATGGAAGATGACAACAGAGCAGTTACAGATGAGAAAGGCTTTTGCTACAAGCATATAAGAATGCTTTATGAACAGAAGAACAGACTCGGTTTAGCACTCATGCTTGATACCCACTCACAGAAGATTATAAGAGATCTTAAAGGTCTGTCTAATCAGAAGCCTTCAAGTTCCGCAGGTCTGTTTAAGAAAGCAGGCGGTACCAACTCCGTAAGTGACTACGTTGATGCATTAGAAGGCAAATGCTTTGTGTGCGATAGAATTGAGGATTCATTTTCAAGATATATCGGAACTATATTTGCGCTTTGGAAGAAAGATACGGCGTTCAGAGCCAAGCTCACTTCATCTAAGGGCTTCTGCGTATACCACTACGGAATGCTTTATAAGGAAGCACCTAAGAATCTTAAAGACAACGAACTAAGCGAGTTCTTAACTGCGGTAGACAAGGTATTCTTCGACGGCATGACCAGAGTCAACGGAGATATCGAGTGGTTCATCGACCTTAACGATTACAGAAATCAAGGCGCTGACCCTAAGAACTCAAGGGATGCAATCCCAAGAATGATCAACAAGACCAATCATTTCATGCAATAACTACCCAAAGGGGACAGTCCCCTTTGGGTACTTAGCAAAAACCACCGGGCTATAAACCCGGTGGTATTTTAAACTGCTTCCTGGTGTCCTAAGAACACACCCTTAAGTCTCTTAACCAGACTCTCATGCTGGTCCTCCATCTTCTTATATGCCTTGTTCTTAAGATAATCCACATCTAATATTGACTTGTTGTCGATATTCTTATGCTTTCTATGATATTCAGGATACTCCTGCAAGACTCCTTCATATATCATATAAGACTTTAATCTGTCTCTAATATCGCCCGGCTTAACAAGCGAGTATTCCTTGTCGGCGATACTTATTCCAACTTGTCCCATAAGCCAAGCCAAAAACTGTGAACAGAAAAATGCTTTATCAGCGGTAACAGGATAATTGATGCCCGCCAAAAACATTCCGGTAAAGTTGTACCCATACTCTTCCTTGTTGGCAACCATTGTATCAACTACATCTTTAATCTTCTCGTAGTCCTCGCCTGAAAGCTCAAGACAATACACAGCACAACCTGTCTCTGTCTCCCTTCCAAAGATACCTGTATCGAGTCTCTCCTCGATGAAGCCAGCATTAAGAGGATTATAAATTCCTCGTCTTGCAAAGCTATACATAACTTTTAATTCAGGGTCAAATGATATCGAGCTGTGCGAATACGGCTCGCCCGTAAATCTTCTGATTCCCTTAGCCACAAATGTTCCGGTACGACTAAGAACGATATATACTTTATGACTCTTACTATATGTACTCATAATACGCCTCGTTTACCTATTCTTCTATTCCAAGTCTCTTCTTGTCTTCTTCCATAATATCTCTTAAATCTCGCGCCTTATCTTTAAGCCTTGAAGGTGCTGCATTAGAGACCACAATTCTACTAATAAGCTGGAAAGCATCATTGAACTTAAGAAGCTTTCTCGAAAGATCTGCCAATATATAATTAACAGTCTGCTCGTCTAATCCACACATAGGAAATGTCTCATTGCCTATTGCTTCGACAAATGCTTCCTGTGCTTTAGTAATGTACTCATCCTCCTTAGCCTGCAAACCAGCCTTTGCCTTAGGAGACTCGGTACACTCATTCTTACCTCTTAAAAGCCATGCCATTCTAAGATAGCTAAATGCCTTCTCACTTGCCTTAGCCTCTCTTACATCATTGCACTTATTAATGTGCTCATGAATCCTTATAGCATCATCATACGAATATGGTCCATTTGGAAGATCAAGTCCTTCAAAACTAACACTTATGCCGTTGACAACCATGTCTTTTCTTGATTTGGCAAGCGGCTTAAACATATCATCAAGGGCAGCATAGCCACACCTCGCGCACACCAATGCACCATACTTATAATGGTCAACCTTGGAATAGATATTCCTAAGGTCGGTATCCTGAGATATAACTCTATCCTTGTTAATTCTCATCTTCTTCATCTTGAAGCTCTTGCCACAAAGAGGACATTCAAATGTCTTATCGAAAATGTACTCTTCCTCGTTGGCAATAATCTCGTCTCTTATAACAACCTCTTTGACTTCCTCGACCTGTTTAACAGGTGCAGGTGCTTCAGGAGCTTTGTTTTTGGAAAATAAACCCATCTAAATTCCTCCTATATCATTTGCCAGGTCTAAATGAACTCTTAAGCGAAACAATACGGTTAAATACCATATGCTCCGGAGTAGAATCCTTAGAATCAACAGTAAAGTACCCCTGTCTGACAAACTGGAAGCTGTCATATGCCTTGGCATCCTTTAAAGAAGGCTCTAAATAACACTCATTAAGAATTGTGAGTGAGTTAGGATTGACATTGACCGATCCATCCTCCTCGTTATATACTCCCTTTTCTTCATCAACGATGTTCTCGTATAATCTAACCTCTGCCTTGATAGCAGTAGCTGCATTAACCCAGTGAATAGTTCCCTTAACCTTGCGTCCGGTAAAGCCCGAACCGCTCTTGGTCTCAGGATCGTAAGTTGCATGAACAACGGTAACATTACCATCGTCATCTGTCTCGTAGCCTGTACAGGTAACAAAATAAGCGTTCATAAGTCTTACTTCATTGCCAGGGAAAAGCCTGAAATACTTCTTAGGCGGCTCAATCATGAAGTCGTCTCTGTTGATATATAACTCTCTTGAAAATGGAACCATACGCTTACCGAGCTCCTCGTTCTCAAGGTTATTGTCAACCTCAAGCTCCTCTGTCTGACCCTCAGGATAGTTGTCAATCACAAGCTTAATTGGATCGAGAACCGCCATAACTCTAGGTTTCTTAAGCTTAAGATCCTCTCTGATACAGTACTCAAGCATTGCATAGTCAGATGAAGAATTCGCCTTAGATACACCTGAAAGCTCCATAAACATCTTGATAGACTCAGGTGTGAAACCTCTTCTTCTCAATGCGCTAATCGAAACAAGTCTTGGATCATCCCAACCGTCTACGATTCCATCCTCAACAAGCTTCTTGATATATCTCTTACCTGTAATAACATTGGTAAGATAAAGCTTAGCAAACTCAATCTGTCTAGGTGGCTGCTCAAATCCAACCTCTCTTACAACCCAATCATAAAGAGGTCTGTGATCCTCAAACTCAAGCGTACAGATAGAATGTGTAACGCCCTCGATTGCATCCTCAATAGGATGAGCAAAGTCATACATAGGATAGATACACCACTTATCTCCTGTATTGTGATGAGTCATCCTTGCAATACGGTAAATGATAGGATCACGCATGTTGATGTTACCTGCGCTCATATCTATCTTGGCTCTAAGCACTTTGCTACCGTCCTCAAACTCGCCATTCTTCATGCGCTCAAATAAATCAAGGTTCTCCTCGACTGAACGGTCGCGATACGGACTGTTCTTACCAGGCTCCTTTAATGTTCCTCTATATTCTCTAATCTCCTCAGACGAAAGGTCACAAACATATGCCTTGCCCTTCTTGATAAGCGTGATTGCTGCATCATACATTTGATCAAAGTAATCAGATGCAAAATAAAGATGATCTTTAAACTCTGCACCAAGCCACTCTACATCCTTCTTGATTGACTCTACGAATTCTGTCTTCTCCTTGGTAGGATTGGTATCATCGAATCTCAAATGAAATGTGCCGTTATACTTCTTGCTCAAACCGTAGTTAAGAAGTATAGACTTTGCGTGTCCTATATGAAGATATCCGTTAGGTTCCGGTGGAAATCTTGTAACCACCTTGTCATAAACGCCCTCTGCTAAATCCTTATCTATCTCCTGCTCAATGAAGTTCTTAGAAACTACTTCCTTGTCCTCATTCTCTGTAATAATCTTATCCTCAGCCATAGTGTCCTCCTATATTAATTCTTAGGATATTCATCAAAAAATACATGGTCGCCCAAACGCTTGGTGTGAACGGAAGGATCGTTAAGTGCCTTCTTTCCAAGCCAGTTATCATATCTCGCATAAAAGAGATAATTGCCGATATAAGTGGTTCCACCCATAGCAGTCTTGGCCGCCGTCTTGCATTTTCTCATCGTCTTAGCAACAATTGTGTTAGTCTTGTTGATCTTGCTGTATTGCTTAAGCGCATTCTTATAATGAGCGCCCGTAACCGCCGTAAACTGATTCTTGGCGTATACAACATCATGGATATTGTTAGGAAATCTCGGATCTCTGACCCTGTTCATAATACAGTTGCCAACCGCAACCCTACCCTTCTGAGATTGGTTACCCGCCTCGGCGTAAATGATACAGGTCATGATCTTAAGGTCACTCGCACCGTAATCATAAGCATATCTAGGCGTCAGTGTTGTGGAATAAACCTCTATATTGTCCATAAATAAAGCGTCTGTCGGATTGTCCTCTGCGTAAACACCGACAGGTGAAACCACAAACAGAAGCGCTATAAGGACTGATATTATTCTCTTATAGATATTACAATTCATAATACATCATCCTCGTAATCACATAGATGTCAGTATTATAGCATTTTCTATAACAAAAATAAAGTATAAAAGCTTAAAAAAATGACAAAAAAATGGCTTAAATCCTATATTATCAAGGATTTAAGCCTTAAGCTTCCAACGGGAGTCGGACCCGTGACCTCATCATTACCAATGATGCGCTCTACCACCTGAGCTATGGAAGCACTCAACAAACGGTATAATATCATATTTTATATTTCTTAGCAAGCATTATTTTTAAAAAATCATAAAAAACTTTAATTATTCATCAATAGCCACCGAAAGCTTACTCCTGATGCGCTGTATCGCATTGTCTATCGACTTGGCATCTTTCTTAACCTCTTTGGCTATCTCGTCATACTTATATCCTTCAAGATAGAACTCAAGCACGCTCTTCTCGTAATCCGAAAGGTTATTCCTGATTGACTCCCAAATCATGTCAATCCTCTCCATCTCAATAACCTTATCCTCCGGACTCAAAGCATCCGAGTCGAGATAATCCATTATGCTTCCGCCATTCTCATCATCAGCGGTCGCATCAATAGATAAAGCATCGTTAAGTATCTTAGACTTGCCTCTGTTAGCTCTCCTAACCGCGCTCGCAAGTTGTCTCTTAATGCAAATGCTTGCAAACCCCGGAAAGTCAACATTTGCCGACTCATCATAATCCCTGATAGACTTAAAAAGACCAATCATTCCTTCTTGGATAAGGTCTTCTTCATCGGCACCTATAAGATAAAGCTTTCTGCTCTCCTTAATAACCATACCCCTGTACTTATTCAGAAGAATCTCCATAGCTATAGAATCATCATTTTTACTCTTCCTGATAAGATCAAGCTCTTTAGCCTCGTTCATTAACAACTCTCCTCATTACGACATTCTCTGTCTAACCACCTCAAAAGCAAGTACACCTGCAGCAACTGAAGCGTTGAGCGAATCAATATCACCGCTCATTGGAATAGAAACTGTCAAATCGCAGTGTTCTCTAACCAAACGACTCACACCATTGCCCTCGTTACCTATAACAAGACCGATAGGTCCTTTAAGATTGGCTCTGTACATAACATCTCCGTCCATCGCTGCCGCTGCAAACCATAATCCCTTATCTTTAAGCTCATCAATAGTCTGCGAAAGGTTGGTAACTTTCGCAACCGGAGTGTAATTAAGTGCACCTGCAGAAGTCTTGGCAACAGTGGAAGTAAGTCCCACAGCTCTGTGCTTAGGAATAATAACCCCGTGTGCTCCACTGAGATTGGCTGTTCTTATAATCGCCCCAAGATTATGCGGATCTTCAATACCGTCCAATATAATAATAAATGGATCTTCACCTTTGTCTTTAGCATTTGCCAAAATATCTTCAACACTTGAATAATCATAGGCTGCAACCTTGGCGATAACACCTTGATGGTGTCCTGTCTCAGACATCTGATCAAGCCTCGTCTTATCAACAAAATCAATAAGAGTTCCCTGCTTCTTGGCCTCCCTGACAATAGACTGCACCGGGCCATCGAAACATCCCTTAAGAACATAAAGCTTGTCAACCGCGTTCCCGGCCCTAAACGCCTCCAACACAGGGTTTCTACCCTCTATAGTACCAATATTCTTCTCCATACATCTATCCCTTTCACAGATTCTTATATCGGTGGTTCCACCACCCTGAGTGTAATTTAGTTAGATTCATTTATTATCCCTCACTTCGTTCAGGATAAAGATTCTTCGCTTCGCTCAGAATGACATCTTTCGTAAATCAGAGCCTGGTAGCACTTATGCTTGCGTCAATAATACCATCACATTCGCTCAGAATGACAAGTTTTCAATACCATACAGAGCCCGGTAGCACTTATGCTTACGTCAATAATACCATCACATTCGCTCAGAATGACAAGTTTTCTATACCATACAGAGCCCGGTAGCACTTATGCTTACGTCGGACTCTTTAAAAACGTCGGTACTTAATGAGTACAAGCATCGCGAAGTACGAATTTAGTACCGCTACGTTTTTATTGAAGCGAGAGCGTGTCCGACATAGCTTTGTGCTGCCGGGCTCGTCAATATTATATTATCCTTCACTTCGTCCAGGATAAAGATTCTTCGCTCCGCTCAGAATGACAGAATGAGGTTCACTCAGAATGACATATAGATTATTCATTCATCCACCGCGTAATGAATCAACTCAATTACACGCTTCATATCTTTTTTGAGGTACAAATACCCCACTAAACACTCCAACCCGGTCGCCCTCTGATACTCAATAACCGAAGCATTCTTCGCCTTATTATAAGGCTTCGAATTCCTACCTCTAAGGAACACTCTCTCCTCTTCCTCTGTAAAATGCTCCTTCATCTTCTCAACCATCTCAGATTGCGCAACCGCACTCACATAGTTCTTAACCTCATTGTGATACTTGTTGGCAGCCATATTATGACGGCTCACAACAACAGTCCTAAAAACAAGATCAAAAACCGTATCACCAACATAGGCAAGTGCGAGTGGCGAGTACCCTTTAACATCAGGGGCTTTAACATCAAAACCGTCAAGCAATGACTCGATTGCTACCGCCCAAGCGTCATTTATATTCTCTTCCATTTAACGCCCTCTCTCGTATCCTTAAGCTCTATACCCATAGCAAGCAACTGATCTCTAATCTCATCAGCCTTAGCAAAATCCTTGTTCTTTCTTGCTTCCTGTCTCTGGTCAATAAGCTCCTGAACCTTGGAATCTAAAGACTCTTCCTCTCTCTTAGCGTTAATACCAAGAACGTCAAGAAGCTTAACAATAGTATCGTAAGCCTTCTTGACAAGAGCGTATGACGAAGACTCATTTACACTGACATTTGCAAGCTTAACAAGTTCAAAAATAGCCGCAATAGCATCAGCAGTATTGAAGTCATCCTCCATTGCTTCTTCGTATTTAGCAACAAATGAATCAATGTCCTTAACAACCTGCTCTTCTTCTGCTTTAAGTTCAGTATTCTTATCGACTTTACCTAATATCTCGTCAAGTCTCTCAACAGCAGTTAAGATTCTGTCTAATCCATTGGCAGCACTCTGAACAAGAGTGTCTGAGAAATTAAGTGGACTTCTGTAATGAACAGAAAGCATAAAGAATCTTAATATCTGAAGAGGGAACTTCTTCTCAATATCCCTTACGGTAAAGAAGTTACCTAAAGACTTACTCATCTTTCTGTTGTCGATATTTAAAAATGCATTGTGCATCCAATAATTAGCAAACTTAACTCCGTTAGCCGCCTCTGACTGGGCGATTTCATTTTCATGATGAGGGAAGATAAGATCCTCACCACCTGCATGGATATCAAGAGTCTCTCCGATATACTTACGGCTCATCACTGAACACTCAGTGTGCCAACCTGGTCTACCGTCGCCCCAAGGTGACTTCCAGAAAGGCTCTCCCTCTTTCTTAGGCTTCCAAAGAACGAAGTCAAGTCCATCCTCTTTCTCGCTCTCGCCGTCAACCAAGAGATCTCTATGACCTGCCTCCATGTCTTCGATGTTCTTGCCGGACAACTTACCATATCCCTGAAATGCCTTAACTCTGTAGTACACAGTGCCGTTAACTTCATAAGCAAAGCCCTTGTCAATCAAGGTCTGAATGAGATCGATCATTCCGTCAATCTCTTCAGTAGCCTTAGGATGTGTGGTTGCAGGGCGCACATTCATATGCTCCATATCCTGCTTGCACTCCTTGATGTAACGCTCAGAAATCTCCGAAGCGTCAACACCCTCTTCATTGGCAGCCTTGATAATCTTATCGTCTACATCAGTGAAGTTAGAAACATAATTAACCTCGTATCCCTTATACTCAAAATATCTTCTAACTGTATCAAATACTATCATCGGACGAGCGTTACCAATGTGAATGAGATTGTATACGGTAGGGCCGCACACATACATTCCGACCTTGCCTTCATTTATAGGTACAAATTCTTCTTTGCGATTGTTTAATGTATTGTATATCTTCATCAGTTCATTCCTCCGTTATTATTATTGATTGGACATCCACCGCCGGCAGCACAACAGGATGCACCCGAAGCTCCGACTAATCCGCCTGCTTCTTCAAATGTCTCAAGTATACAGACTGCAGATGCACTTATCCCAAGGCCTTCGCCGGTAAATCCTAAATGCTCCTCTGTAGTTGCCTTAATATTGACCTGATCCTTAGTTATTCCTAAAATGCTTGCAACATTTGCAATCATCTCATCAATATAAGGTCGCATCTTAGGCGCCTGAGCAATTATGGTAGCATCTACATTGCCGACAACATACCCTTTCTTAGAAAGCATGTCTGCCACCTCTTTCATAAGAGCCTTGCTGTCTGCGCCTTTAAAACGCTCATCAGTATCAGGAAAATGCTTACCGATGTCGCCAAGCGCAGCAGCTCCAAGCAAAGCATCCATAATCGCATGAAGCAAAACATCTGCATCCGAATGACCTAAAAGTCCCTTCTCGTAAGGAATTGTGACTCCACCGATAATCAAGTCTCTTCCCTCGACCAGCCTATGAACGTCGTATCCGTTACCTATTCTCATAGTATTCCTCCAAAATAAAAATAGAGAGACGAAATACCGTCTCTCCAAATCCTCAATAGCGGAGGCGAGATTCGAACTCGCGACACCACGGGTATGAACCGTGTGCTCTAGCCAACTGAGCTACCCCGCCAACTAATATGTAAAGCTTAACGCCTACTGGAACCTACAGGGCTCGAACCTGTGACCCTCTGCTTGTAAGGCAGATGCTCTCCCAGCTGAGCTAAGATTCCTAAGTGCTTTTGAGCACTCGATAAGTATATTATAAATCTAAATAGATGTCAACTTATTTTTTCATTTTCTGTTAAATTTTTCTTCACCATCTGTCCCGCCTTACAACTCCTCATTATAAGTAGCGTGATGCAAATGTATAAGCACCGCCGACCTTAAGCCCTCACTGTCCCTTCTCTTTAAGAAATTCATTATCATAATATGGTCCTTGTAAGCGTCCTCCGCTATAATCTCCAAATTCTCATCGAGCGCAAATGTCTTCTCGATTGTCTCGGTAAGAACCGGAATAAACTGAATCAAAAAGTCGTTGTGCGACGCTCTCATAATAGCACCATGAAAATCAGTCTCCGACTGAATACGCTTATCCCCCTTAGGGTGTCTTTTAATCTCTGTCTGAACCACATCTCCAAGTCTTAATATCTCATCAATCTCCTCGTCAGAAGCACGACTAGCCGCAAGAGCTGCCGCCGCCGGCTCGATTATCATTCTAGCCTCATAAAGGTCCTTCAATGTAACCTTCATTGCTAGGACATCGTCCATATTAACAGACCCTTCTGCATATTGATCTAAGGTCTCATTGACAAATGTACCTAGTCCCCTTCTTACAACTAGCAAGCCTTCGCTCACAAGCGTTCTTATCGCCTCGCGAAGCGTAGTCCTTGATACTCCAAGTTCTTCCGATAACACATTCTCATTGGGAAGCTTATCTCCCGGCATATATACCTGTTCAACCCTAATCTTATTGGAGAGAATCTCCGCAGTTCTCTGTGATAAATTATCCATAACTTAATATCCAATCAATTTTATTCCATACAAATATACACCAATTTACAACATATAGCAAATCAAACTTAAAAACAGGAGCAGTATGTAACCACTCCTGTTAATCTTATTCTTTGAAAAATGCTATTATCATCTCTTCTAAAGCTTTTAAATCCTGTATCGAGCACGTCTCCATCGATGAGTGCATTGCAAGCACACCTACTCCAACATCGACTCCGGGTATCGGGACAAATGTAGACATAATCGGTCCTAATGTAGACCCTCCTGCTATATCAGAATGATTAATCTGCCTCTGATAGCGAACGCCATACTCTTCACAAAGTTGCATAACTACAGCATTTGACTTGGCATCAGAATTGTATCTCTGATTACCGCTCGTCTTAAGCACTACACCCTCACCAAGTCGAGTCTTGGTTGTTATGTCGCTCTTATCTCTATAATTCGGATGATATGCATGCGCAACATCAACTGACATGATAAATCCGGTCCTGCTTAATTTATCGAGCGTAAGCTCCGGAGTAATAAGACAGGCATTCATAGAATTCATCAACCTTGTCATTACTTCAAGGAACAATGTAGAATCGGCTCCCTGCTTTGATCTTGATCCTATCTCCTCATTGTCAAACAAAGCAACAACTGTAGTTCTGTCGGTATTCTCTTCGATAATTCCATTAATCAAAGCATAACAAGAAGAGAGATTATCAAGCCTCGGGCTAACCAAAAGTTCCTTATTAACTCCAACTTTAGTAGGAGCAGTCGGATTATAAAAATAGAGATCGTAATCAAGAATATCTTCTACATCTACATCAACCTTCTCGGCGATGTAATTAAGAAGCGGATCATCTCCCTCCTTGAAATCTCCTTCGTTAAGTCCGATAAGGGGAAGCAAATGTTGTTGAACCTTTAATTCGTTCTTGGAATTAACTTCCCTGTTCATATGTATTGCAAGGCTTGGAATAACAGCCACCGGCTCCTTGCTGTCATATAAGACAATGTGAGGAGAGAATACTTCTTCACTCTTTAGTGCAAGCTTACCCGCAAGTACCAACGGTCTGTCGAACCATGTATTAAGTATCATACCACCGTACGACTCAACATTAACAACCAAGTTGCCTTCTCTGTTGATGGTTGGATGCGGCTTAACTTTAAGCATAGGCTGGTCCGTATGACCTGCACCTATTCTGACATTTTCATCACCCGGTCTGAATGCAAAAATCACCGATTCATAAGGCGAAACATAATATCCCTGACCTCTGTCTAACTCCCATTCCTCACCAAGTTTTAACTCAACAAACTGCTCTCGTTTAAGCCATCTCTTGGTGTTGGCAACAACATGATATGGAGAAACTCCTTTTTTAATGTAATCCTCTAGTGTCATAACAATGCCTCTCTCTTCGCATTAGTTTTGGTTTAGAAGCTGTGGCCGCCGCCACCGCCTCCGCCACCTCCGCCTCCGCCGCCTCCGCCGGAGGAAGAAGAACTTGGTGGATCGTAAATCTCTCTATGTCCAGTTTGTACTGTATGAACATTCGTTATCTGTATCGCATGCTCAACAGCTGTTATAAGCTCTGAGTTAGATGCCTTATGTCCTCTTGACATAAACATCGCAACAAAGTAATTGATAAGCAATGCCAATATAAGTGCAAGAAGAACATTATTAACATACTTCATAGGTTTAGCAATATTCTGACCTGAAAGAAGTGTGTTAATATCGCTAAATGCCTTCGATGCACAAGTATAGTAATCCTTGTCACTTGCATAGGTATATACATTATCCGTAATAATATTAGCATAGGAATCCGTTATAACCTTATAAACGCTTCCGTAGCTGTAAATATAGATGTTTCTGTTACCCATATCTATAAGGAACAAAGTTCCGGGCTGCTCGCCGAATATATTGGTATAAAACTGACTTGCAGCATTTCTTGTTGTTGTACCCTCTACAGTAGTTGCAATAAAAGCACAATAACCGTATTCTGTGATAGGTTCCATATCCTTAGCAAGAGAGTCCTCCTCTTTCTCAGAAAGCAAATCTGCCTCATCGTAAAGGTAGGTCGCATATCCTGTAGACTCGTTCTTGTGGAACTGGAAGTTAGTGTCCTTGTAGTCCTTCTCACCTTCAAGTGAAGTCGCATTGGCATTAACATTTGCAAATGATAACGAAAATGCTACAGCCAAAAGAGCAATTATAACTTTAATATTACGCATCTACCTCACCTCGATTCTTATTGAATTGCGGCAAAGGTCTCGTCGCTAATATATTAAACTGTCTAATTAACTGAATCAGCATAAATCCCGTAGCAACAATCAATATAAGATTGGCTGCGTAGTAATAAATATCAGATACCGGAGTAAATACAAGAATAGCTATGGCAATCAAAAGACCTATACTTGGGAATATAAGTCCGGTAAAGAATCCGTTATGCGTGGTCTTTCCGGGCTTGCCATAGACGCTTACATAGCCCTTATCAAGCTCCTTGGTCTCTTGCTTCTTGATATTACTTCTGTTAACTAAAAATGTTATAAGTCCTATACCTGTGATAACACATGTTGCCACAAGACCCGCAGATGGGGTAAGCACAAGTCCGACGTTCAACAAGAAGAACAAAGGAATTGCAAGTAACAATGAGAATAACAGATATTTAGCTACACTGATTGGTGTGTCGGTAGACATCTTACCTGTAAGTCCGTTAACAACACCATATGCAACTCTGCCATGATTCCTGTATGACAAGAACCAAACCGGGAAGAGTGCATTCTTAGGCTCTCCACATGAAGGCGCAAGAACAGGTCCAAATCCACTGTCAGGAGTATCAACCGAGTCAACCTCTGTAAACTTACTTCTAACTTCTGTCATCGTGTTGTCCACAGCAAAATCTGCCGCATCCCTCATGTATAACTGATAATCAACATCAGCTACATCAGCATAAAAACCTGATATGTATCCGGTGTCAAAATCTCTGTATTCATTGGTTGGATATGGAGCAATCTCCTGACATAATTCGTCATCAAATGAAGAAGATGCATCATAAGAAATACCTGAAAAATCACCCTTGACATGACAAGTCATCTTAAAGCTGTCCTCGATGATATAGTCACCTCTTCTGTGTGTCTCATCACCTGTAAACACAGCATCCTTGTCAATATGAACATCATATACCCAATATGGAATATATATACCTCTGAATCTATCAAGATAACTAGGAGCCTTAAGCTCTTTAGGCGCAAATATGTTAGACTTAACGTGCTTAAGATATAACTCCCTGCAATCGTCTTTGGTCTTTTTGAATGGAATAATATACTTAGGTTTCTTAATACCTGTCATCCTGCTCTCAAGAACGGCAGAAGCACCACAGTAACTACAAAATGTAGCCGCTGCCTCATCGATAGTAACAATCTCTCCGCCACATTGAGGACAATGAAAAACTTTGGCATTAATCTCATCCGTCTCCTCTACAGCCGAAGCATCTTTAATACTTCCAACCATATAGGTACTAAGACATGAATCGCATAACAGCTTACCGCTCTTGATATCGTAATGTAGACCGGCGCCGCAATTCTCACATGTGTACATTATATTCCTCCTCTCCTTAATTTAGTATTTGTAAAAAACCTATAACATTTTATCATAGAATGGGCTAAATCGCAATAAAACTAGTCCATATCTCTAAGTTCTTCTTTAACCTTTTTAAGCTCGTCTCTCATGGCTGCCGCCATCTCAAAATTAAGATCCGCAGCATAAGAATTCATCTTCTTGGTGAGCTTTCTTGCAGCTTCCTCAAGTTCCTTCTTATTCATTGATTCGTAGTCTTTAGCGTTATCATTTTCCACAACTTTATCTTCATCTGCAGTGGTAGTAATCAGGTCTCTAACAGCCTTCTTAATGGTCTTCGGGGTTATGCCATGCTCTTTATTGTATTGATCCTGAATCTCCCTACGCCTCTTAGTCTCAGTGATAGCCGACTTCATTGACTCCGTCATCACATCAGCATACATAATTACTCTTCCTTCTGCATTTCTTGCAGCTCGACCGATGGTCTGAACAAGCGAAGTCTCCGATCTTAAGAAGCCCTCTTTGTCCGCATCTAAGATAGCAACCAAAGTAACCTCAGGAATATCAAGTCCCTCTCTTAAAAGGTTGATACCAACCAAAACATCAAACACGCCCATTCTAAGGTCTCTCACGATCTCAACTCTCTCTAAGGTGTCGATGTCAGAATGAAGATACTTGACCTTAACATCCATATCCTTAAGATAATCGGTTAAGTTCTCGGCCATCCTCTTGGTGAGCGTAGTGACAAGCACCTTATTGCCTGCCTTGGTAACATCATTAATCTCCTTAAGAAGGTCGTCAATCTGTCCCTCTACCGGTCTTACGACAACCTCAGGATCTAAGAGTCCGGTCGGTCTTATAATCTGCTCAGCACGCATAAGTTCATGGTCTTTCTCGTACTCTGATGGTGTAGCCGACACAAAAAGCATCTGATCTATCCTGTCCTCAAACTCAGTAAAATTAAGCGGTCTGTTGTCAAGCGCAGACGGAAGTCTGAATCCAAAATCAACCAGCGTGCTCTTTCTAGCCCTGTCTCCTCTATACATTCCTCTAACCTGTGGAATAGTCATATGCGACTCGTCAACAATGATTAGATAGTCATCAAAGAAATCGAGAAGCGTACTCGGAGTATCCCCCGGCTTCTTGCCCGCAAATATCCTACTGTAATTCTCGATGCCGGAGCAGAACCCCGTCTCTCTTAACATCTCTATGTCAAATGTTGTCCTCTCAGCAATCCTCTGTGCCTCGATAAGTTTATCCTGCGACTTAAAGTAAGCAACTTGGTTAACCATCTCTTCTTCTATCTCTTTAAGCGCCCTCTCCATCTTATCGTGAGCAACAACATAATGAGAAGCAGGGAATATCGCCGCAAATGTCATCGACCTCTTAACTTCTCCAGTAAGCACATCAAACTCGGTAATCCTGTCAATCTCATCACCGAAGAATTCAACCCTTATACCATTTTCAAATGTTGACACAGGAATAATCTCTAAAGTATCTCCTCTTACTCTAAAAGTTCCCCTCTTAAAGTCCATATCATTTCTTTCGTATTGGATATCGATAAGTTCCTTGATAACCATATCTCTATCCTTCTCCTGCCCCGGTCTTAAAGAGATCATCATCTCCTTATAATCCTCAGGATTACCGATACCGTATATACATGACACCGAGGAAATGACAACGACATCTCTTCTCTCTATAAGTGCCGCAGTCGCCGAATGCCTCAACTTATCTATCTCATCATTAATTGCTGAATCCTTCTCGATATAAGTATCTGTTGAAGGAACATAAGCCTCCGGCTGATAATAATCGTAGTATGATACAAAATACTCGACTGCATTTTCAGGGAAGAACTCCTTAAACTCTGAATAAAGCTGAGCTGCAAGAGTCTTGTTGTGGGCAAGAACGATGGTAGGTTTGTTGAGCTGCTCGATAACATTTGCCATAGTAAATGTCTTGCCGGAGCCGGTAACTCCAAGCAGCGTCTCAAACTGATTGCCCTTTTTAAAACCGTCAACCAACGCTTTAATGGCCTGAGGCTGATCTCCCGTTGGTTTATAATCTGAATGAAGTACAAATCTATCCATAAATATCTCCTTATAAACAACAGGGCCAAATTGCTTTGACCCTGTTTTGATTATTTAAGCTTTTCTTTTAAAACCTCAATTCCTTTGTTAACCTGATTGTCCTTCTTGATGTCGTAGGTATCACCCATATCGCTTTCGTCATACTCAAGCTCAATGTCAGGCTTGATTCCGTCACCATGGATACATACGCCGTTAGGAGTATAGTACTTGGATGTTGTAATCTTGACTGCCGAGCCGTCTCCGAGATTAAAGAGCTGCTGAACAATGCCTTTGCCAAATGTAGTTGTTCCGACTATAGTCGCCATCTTATAATCCTTAACGGCGCCGATAAATATCTCAGCAGCGCTGGCAGAGTTGCCGTCACAAAGAACTACCATAGGCTTGATATAAGCGTGCTTACCGTCTGAAGTATAAGTCTCACCCTCGCCATTTTTGTCCTCGGTGTAACATATAGTTCCTGCAGGAAGCATATTCTCAAGCATCGTAACAACGCTTCCCAACACGCCGCCCGGGTTACCTCTAAGGTCAATTATAACTCCATTGGCACCCTGATCATCCATCTTCTTCTTAGCTTCCTCGAACTGCTCAGGTGTAACCTTATCAAACTGGCTGATTCGGATATATCCGATGCCATCCTCTAAAATCTGGCACTCTACCGTAGGCACATCTACACTGTGTCTTTCAATATCTTCGGTAAGAGTCTTACCGGTTGAAGTCTGTCTGAACTTAATATTGACTTTACTTCCTTCCTCGCCTCTGATCTCCTTAACAACAAGGTCGGGATCTCGCCCTTTAACTGTCTTAGATTCAACTTCTAAGATATAATCTCCATCTTTGATTCCTGCCTTGTAAGCGGGACCATTTTCAAATGATTTAACAACAAGAAGATAACCCGTAGCCTTATCTTGTCTTACACTAACACCGATTCCGACATAAGACCCTTCCGTATCCTCCTGAAGTTTCTTGTATTCCTCGGCGGTATAGTAAACCGAATACGGATCTTCAAGTCCCTCAACAAGCCCTTTATATACACCATCTTCGAGCTTACTCTCATCAACCTCGTCAAGATAATATGTATCTATAATCGACTTGATTGATTGTGCCTTCTTGTCAATCTTATCTGTCTTAGACTGCTTACCGATTGTACATCCACCCAAGAATGAACTTGTCACTATAAGTGAAAATGCTACAAGCAGTCTCAAAAACATGTTACGCATATTATAACTGTCCTTTCTACTCGCTGTCAGGATCTCCATCATCCTCTAAGGTAGCACTGTTGTCTCCCTTATCACCCTGATCCTCAGCCTTCTTCTTGTATTTAGACATACCCTCATCGTCATTATTCTTAGTCTTAGAACTGTTGTCCTTGCTCTTGCTTGACGACTTACTCTTGCTCTTCTCAGAGTCCTTATAGGTATCCTTTACATCATCTTCAGAGTAATCGCTGTCGTCAGCATTCTTACTCTTAAAGTATTTCATAGGGTTAACGTACTGACCGTTAACACGCACACCAAAGTGACAGTGTGGTCCGGTCGAAAGCCCTGTAGAACCTGAAAGTGCTATCTTCTGACCTCTCTTAACGGTCTGCCCCTTCTTAACCAATAGCTTTGAATTATGCATATATACGGTGCAAAGTCCACCGCCATGATCTATCATAACGTAATTACCTGCACCACTGTCGTAGGTTGCAATAATAACCTTACCCTTAGCAGCAGCATAAATACCGACTCCTGACGGAGTTGATATATCAATACCCGCATGAAGTCTTCTGTAGTGAAGAATTGGATGCATTCTGTAACCAAATGGCGATCTGACAGTATAGTATCCCGGAGTAGGCCACAACAACTTACTTCCTACATACTTGACATCATCATCAAAATCGTCGTATATCTCATTCTCAGCTTCTGCAATCTGATTTTCAAGATCAGCCTCTGACTTCTCACATGTCTTGATGAATTCCTTAGAACCCTCTAAGTTAGCAATAATCTGCGCTAGACTAACCTTCTTAGCGTGATCAAGTGCTTCAACCGACGCTCTCTCCTCCTCAAGCTCATGCTCAACATGCTCAAGCTTAGCTTTCTTCTGAGAAATATATGCTTCCTTCTCGGAAATTGCATCAAGCGAATTCCTATAATCCTTAAGCATTCCGGCATCATACTCTTGAATCTTAGAAGCCATCGCGGTTCTGTTAAGCATATCGCCAAACGAAGTTGATCCTGCCATAGCATCCATAAAAGTATAACTACCATGCTCATAAAGATACTTAACTCTAAGCTTCATAGCAGAATAGAATATCTCTTCATTTCTCTTATCTTCTTCTAACTGCTGTTGAACCTTCTCCAAGTTCTCGGAAATACCTTCCTGTTGTTTCATAAGATTGATAAGATCGTCCTGAATGTCCTCATTCTTCTTATCAAGCTTATTGATGTACTTCTCCATCTCGCCCTTGGTGACTGTAAACTGCTTAATAAGCTCCTCGGTATCTTCCTTATTCTTTCTTACGAAATCAAGCTCTTCTTTTAAGTCTGACGACTCGCTTGCATTTGCAATCAAAGTGTTAATATTATTGTATCTGTCAACACCAAACAAGCTTAAAGACAACACTAAAGCAAAGAATGAAAATGCCAAAGCAACCACACTCTTAGAAGACTTCCTATTACTTTTATCTCTTCTCTTATCATCAGGCGACTTGTTATACTTGATCCACTCGTCAACCCAAATCATGTCCTTATTGTCACTCATAATATCATCCTTTCAAATGACAACTCATCACACCTTAAGATGCTTTCTTACAGTATGTATACTTCCTATCAAACCTATACCTATTCCAAGGACCACACATATAGGTGCTAAATATATAAATATCTGGTTAGGTGACATCAGCTGAAGCCAACTTGCCATACCGGATAAATCCTCTTCAACAAACTTGAGTAATGCAAAATATAATCCATAAAGTAATCCCACAGGTATAATCGCTCCTATCGTTCCAATGATTACACCTTCAACTATAAAAGGGCCACTTATAAAACTATCGGAAGCTCCGATATATCTCATTATAGCTATCTCTTCACGCCTTACTGATATTGCAACTACAACTGTGTTGCTAATCAGGAATATAGATACCAAGAAGAGTATAACGATAAGTGTGATAGAAGTTACACTTATTATTCCATTTAACTTGTTGATACTCTCCATAGTAGACTGTGGAGAATTAACAGATCTTACTCCGGTAATATTATTAAGATACTTGGTCAACTCATCTTGATCTTTCATGTTCTTAAGTGTAACAAGATATGAATCAGACTCCCCTAAAGGATTGTCGTCTCCAAAGCTTGCCAAAAGATCGCTGTCACCTGAATAATATTCCTGTGAAAATATCTTCCACGCCTCTTCAGCAGTTCTATATTCTACGGAGTCAACCTCCGGTCTCTCCTTGATATTCTTACCGATATCAGCAATCTGCTGAGGTGTAAGTTCGTTGTTAAAAAATACTGATATTGTAACTGTAGATTCTGCACTGCTCACAATGTGCGTAAAATTGATAAGTATACCCAAGAACACACCGAGCATAAAAAGACACGCTACCATAGTTCCGATAGACGCCAAACTGAACATCTTATTTCGTTTTATGTTGATACAGCCTTGCTTTATGCTGTATCCTAAAGCCTTAAAACTCATTGCTAATATATCCCTCCGGTTGATCTTTTATGAGAATACCATGACTGAGAGTAATAACTCTCTTTCTCATAGAATTAACTACATCCATGTTATGAGTAACAACAACTACTGTTGTACCCCTTGCGTTAGCTCTCTCTAAAAGCTTCATGATCTCATTGGCATTGTCTACATCCAAGTTACCGGTAGGCTCGTCTGCTAACAATAATTTAGGTCTGTTAGCTAATGCTCTCGCCAATGCAACTCTCTGTTGCTCGCCACCTGACAGTTCATCGGGATATGCTTTCTCCTTATTGGCAAGTCCCACCATAGAAAGAAGCTCGTTAACCCTAATCTTAATATCTCTCTTAGGTGTCTCAACCACTTGCATTGCAAACGCTACATTCTCGTACACAGTTCTGTCTTTAAGCAATCTAAAGTCCTGAAAAACCACACCCATCTGCCTTCTGATAAGAGGCAATCCCTTAGATTTAACAGTGGATAAATCATTACCCATAATGGTAACTCTTCCCTCTGTAGGAGAAAGCTCCTTTAAAATAAGCTTAAGCAGTGTAGACTTGCCGGAACCTGATGCTCCTACTACAAACACAAACTCGCCATTATTAATCTTTAGATTAAGATCATCTATCGCTTTGTTGCCACCCGGATAAACCATAGTGACATGATTAAAATCAACCATAATCAAGTAACTCCTAAGTAAATATGATACGAACAAAGTGGAAGAGCGCACACTCTCCCACTATTATAGCGTAAATTAGTACTCCATAGATTCCATGTACTTCATGTATTTAACAACCATAAGCGCAATCTTAAATGTTATTGCATCCTCAAACACTCTAAGATCAAGACCTGTCGACTTCTGAAGCTTATCAAGTCTATATACAAGTGTGTTACGATGTATATAAAGCTGTCTTGATGTCTCAGAAACGTTAAGACTGTTCTCAAAGAACTTATTGATAGTAGTCAATGTCTCCTCATCAAACTCGTCAGGAGAACGACCGTCAAATATCTCCTTGATAAACATCTTGCAAAGAGGAATAGGAAGCTGATAGATAAGTCTTCCGATACCGAGATTGCTATATGCAATAATGCTTCTGCTCTCATAGAATATCTTACCTACATCAAGAGCCATCTTAGCTTCCTTGTAAGATCTTGATACTTCCTTAATCTCACTTACAACAGTACCGTAAGCGATATGAACCTGAGTCATAACCTCGGTGTTAAGCATATCCTCTATCATGCTGGCTGTCTTGGCCATATCCTCGTAAGTCTCATTAGGCTTAACTTCCTTGACAAGGATAATATTCTTCTCATCTACTGCTGTTATGAAATCCTTAGTCTTAGTTGAGAAAAGACTTCTGACTGTTTCTAATGCATTAGCATCTTTCTCATTCTTGGTCTCGATAATAAATACAACTCTTCTGACATCTGTGTCAATGTGGAGTTTCTTAGCTCTGTTATAAATATCAACCAACAAAAGATTATCAAGAAGGAGATTCTTAATAAAGTTATCTTTATCAAATCTCTCTTTATATGCAACGAGAAGATTCTGTATCTGAAATGCAGCAATCTTACCAATCATATATACGTCATCAGTCTCACCCTTGGCAAGAATAATATATTCTAACTGATTGTCATCGGATACCTTAAAAAACTGATAGCCTTGTAACACCTGGCTCTCGGCAGGAGAATTAACAAATGCTAAAACAGCTTCCTCATACTCATCTGACACTGTAAATGTACTTGCCAATGACTTGCCTTCAGTATCCATAACACACAAATCTATCCTCGCAATAGACTTAATTCCTTCAATAGTATCCTGCAATATCTGATTAGAAATCATCCTCTCACTCCTTTAATCTGATTTTGGTGTAAAAAATCTCTTTTACTATTTTATAGCAAAATGACAAATAATTAAAGAGGAAATGCAATTTTTTTTGCATTTCCTCTAAATGTAATGAAACAAATAAATTAAAGAAAGGAATATATGAAAAACTATTCTTCAATAATTAGTTGGTGATTACTTTCTCAGTGTCCTTATCGAAGATATGAATCTTAGAAAGGTCAAATGCTAACTGAACAATATCACCAGGTCTTGCTGTTGTACGAGAGTTAACTCTTGCAGTGATATCATACTGATCAATTGCAAAGTAGAGATAAACTTCCGCACCAAGCATCTCGTAAATCTTGATATCAGCATCGATAACTGACTCAGGAGATGACTCGATAAAGAGCTGCTCATCATGGATATCCTCAGGACGTACTCCCATGATAACCTCTCTCTCAATATAGTTACCCTCAATAAGCTTCTGAGCTTTAACCTCAGGAACCTTGATTGAGTGAGAACCAAACATAAGAAGAACATCAGCACCAGACTTAACAACTTTAGCCTCGATGAAGTTCATTGCAGGAGATCCCATGAATCCGGCAACGAAGAGATTCTGAGGTGAATCATAAAGTGTCTGTGGTGTATCACACTGCTGAATAATACCGTCCTTCATAACAACGATACGAGTACCGAGTGTCATAGCCTCTGTCTGATCGTGTGTTACATAGATGATAGTTGTCTGAAGTCTCTGATGTAACTTAGAAATCTCAACACGCATCTGTACACGAAGTTTAGCATCAAGGTTAGATAAAGGCTCGTCCATAAGGAATACCTTAGGCTCACGGACGATAGCACGACCCATAGCCACACGCTGTCTCTGACCACCTGATAAAGCCTTAGGCTTACGATCAAGAAGATGCTCAATATCAAGAATCTTAGCAGCCTCGTGAACAAGCTTGTCAATCTTCTCTTTTGGAGTCTTGCGAAGCTTGAGACCGAATGCCATGTTATCATAAACGGTCATGTGTGGGTAAAGAGCGTAGCTCTGGAATACCATTGCGATATCTCTGTCTTTAGGCTCAACGTCGTTGACAAGCTTGTCACCGATCCATAACTCACCCTGACTGATATCCTCCAAACCTGCGATCATACGAAGTGTTGTTGACTTACCACAACCTGATGGTCCAACGAAAATGATGAACTCCTTATCCTCGATATCGAGGTTGAAGTCCTTAACAGCATTGAATCCGTTTGGGTAAATCTTGTAAATGTTCTTTAGTGTTAAACTAGCCATTATAGTGTCCTCCTTAGGATTATATTCGTTTTTACCACTGTCAATGATTGTATAACATTTAACAAACTATGACTATATCATTATTCTACAAAATATTTTTTGAAGTTTTAGTGAAAATGTACACCTATAGGCATTTCTACCATAAAATCAAGACAACTTTACCAATTTATCGTATATAATTACCCACAAAAAAATCACAAAATATTGTGGTCCCATTAATCCGAAACACGCTAAAAAAGAGGATGCGTCAAAATATCGCATCCTCTTAAACACTATATATAGTATCTGATCCTAATTGATCTCATAGTTACCTATAATGTATACCTTACAGTCCGATGTAGCCGTAATACCTGTAGAATTGGTTCTTACAAGGTAACTGTGGTGTTTGGTAATAGCCTTACCACTCGCCAGATTAGAACCTGCTGAGATATCAGATATAGCTGCTGTTGCCTTACCTGCACCCGACGTGACAACAAATGTTGTTCCTGAAGGTGCTGTAAGTGTACTACCTGTACCAAGTGTAATCTGTTGATATACATTAGCTGAATTAAATTCGGCAATCCTTGAATCAAGATAACTCTTGGTGATAACAGGATCAGCAGCAGATCCCGGCTGATCTGTAGCCGCACCTACACCTACCTTATATCCCACAACAAACACTCCTACAGCAATAACTGCAAAAAGTGCAATCCACTTAATGTTCTTCCTCATTGATAATCACTCCATTACTTAACGTTATTGTTATTAGTACCTAATACTATACGTATATCAGCCTTGGTGAGAACGCTCTTATCAACTTTAATCTTGGCATTAGGGAAGTACTTCTTAAGATCCTTACCCATGCCTTTCTTCTTAACAATAATCTCGCACTCTTTAAGGTGATATGTTCTCTCGGTCTCTGTAGCTGAAATGCTGTAACCATCGCCTTCAAGCTTGCTCTTCCATCTTGCAGCAAGACCGTTAATAGTAGTACTATTATAAATCTCAATTGTGAGATTTTTGCTATCTTTTTCTTTTTCTTCTTCAGTTGTTGCCTCTTCTGTAGTTGCCTCCTCGGTGGTAGCTTCCTCTGTGGTTTCAGCCTCAGTCTTGTCAGCTTCCGTAGTAGCACTCTCAGTTGTAGCAGCTTCCTTGGTTGCAGTCTCAGTTGTTGCTTCCTCTGTGGTTGCAATCTTAGCTGTTGCAACATTGAAGCTCTTAGCAAGTTCTCTAAGCTTGTTATAGTCAAGATTGTAGAAACTTCCTGAATATGAACCATCTGCCACACTCATATGAATATTGGCAGGAGTAAGCTGATAAAGATATACCATATATGGTCGCATAGCGCTAAAATTGGTATTACTCATTATAAGGTCGTAGTACTGCTGATAGTACTCTCCCTGAGCGGCTCTGTCTTTCATAGTAACCAAAGTAGAAAGATAGCTGTTAATATACTCCATACTAACCTCAAGTCTCTCTTTCTCTGATGAATAAAGCTCAGGCTTAGTAAGCATTCCCTTAACCTGATCGCCTAACAAGGTCTGCTCACCCGGCTTCAGCACTACATCTATGTTACTGTCATCTTTAAACTTAAGCTTGGATTTAACGTTAAATGAAACGGGATCTAATAAATTGACTATCCTTATAACATTATCGGATGTGATTGACTCATAACAGTCAATCTTAACTCCCAATGCATCCTCTAACACCATAGTGGTGTATCCATATCTGTCATCATCTCTTACAAAGCAAGGCGCTATGTCAGAAAGCAGACACTCCTGCTTGATATTAGATGACGCGTTAAAAAGCGTTGAATATGTGTCGTTAGACATCTTAACCTTAGTATTGCCAGGGAAGAATATGTAATTACATTCCTTGGTATTAACGTTAAAAAATCTTACGGCAGCGTATGATATTACATCCTTGGTATAGTTGTCATAATAGTATGCGGTCACGAGCAGATTCTTGACCTTCTTGTCTCTAACTTCGGTAGTGCCCGTTCCCTGTTTAGACTCGGTCATCGAAGTAATCTCGTCTTCTCCCCATATTGCTATCACTGCTTTATATGACCCAAAGCATGTAGCTGCGAGCAACACAGCTAACAACAATACTTTAACTACGTTTCGCATGATACCATCCTCCTTAAATCCCGCTAATTATCAGCAAACGCTTCGCATAGATATTGAGATTATAGCAAAATAAATTGATAATTTCAACTATTTTAGCATTTGCGTAATTCTGATATACTTGTGGAAATGTCATAAACGGGAGGATATTATGCATAATGCAAATGTAATCGTGACCGGCGCAAGTGGAGAAATCGGCAGTTCGATAGCTCTTAAATTTGCTGAAAAAGGATGCAATCTCGGCTTAATCGGGCACACAAACAGTGCTAAACTTAATTCTACCATAAAAGAGATTGACGATAATTATGTTTTAGAATACAGAGTAATATCAAAGGAGTGCGATTTAGCTGACTACGAAAGTACATCTAAGGCCATAAATGATATTATATCTGAACTTGGCGATATCGACATCTTAGTTAACTGTGCCGGAATGTCATATGTAGGATTGTTAAGTGATATGAGTATAGACGAATGGAAGCGGGTTATAGATACCAACCTCACTTCTGTTTATAATGTAAGTAAGATTGTCTCTAAGAATATGATCAACCACCAATCCGGAAAGATAATCAACATATCATCTGTGTGGGGACAACACGGAGCGTCAATGGAAGTAGCATATTCTGCAAGCAAAGGGGCTGTGGATTCATTTACCAAAGCTTTAGCCAAAGAGCTCGCTCCAAGTAATATTGCGGTAAATGCAGTCAGTCCCGGATTTATCGACACCAAGATGAATTCGCACCTGACTGCCGAAGAAATATCATTTATAATAGATGAAATCCCCGCTGACAGATTAGGAACAGCATCGGAAGTTGCAGATTTAGTCTATATGGTAAGCGAGATGTCTACCTATATGACAGGTCAGATAATAACAATAGACGGCGGTTGGACGCTATAAATTAAGAGGTGAGCATTATACCTGCTCACCTCTTCTTTCTCTAATCTGTCTGTTAACCTGTGTATAATATGTAGAATACTCTGTCGTAATAAGCTGATTCATAGTCATATCCTGAAGAGTCATCCTAAATGCAGCAGGCGTCAAAGTTGCCTCAGCTAACTTCTGCAAGATAGCTCTCACTCTGGTCTGATAATCCTTGATATTAAGAACTCCGTCGTCAAGAAGTATCTTCTGCTTATATACCTGCTTATAATATTGATTATATTCATCTGACTGAGTCACATCATCACTAACCACAAACTCAGGAGCTCCAAGAATCATAATCTCTCTAGCAGACGCCGCCGTAATATAAATATCCGGCTCAAGGATGTACAGGTTCTTG
Organism: Lachnospiraceae bacterium NC2004; assembly: GCA_000621905.1. Lineage (GTDB taxonomy): Bacteria > Bacillota > Clostridia > Lachnospirales > Lachnospiraceae > NC2004. The sequence goes on along the minus strand of JHXB01000005.1, from coordinate 106,460 downwards.
GCCTCTGCCTTTCGCCCCTGCATCATTACGCTCTGATACACCGGTCTGTACTCACTAAAGACAAGCGATATGAGATCCTGACCTACTAAGCAATCGTACTCTTTCTTCTGATTGGCTGGATGTGCCTTCGCATACGTGATACGACCCAACACTTCAAGTCCGAAGGTAAGCTTTCTCGGCTCACTCTCCATCAGTAATATACAGAAATTATTCCTTGTAGTCCATGCAAATGCAGGGCACTCTTTTATCTTAAACTTATCGCTGTGATCGACTAATATAGGTCTGTGATTCTTCTTGACCTTATACTTCTTAAAGAGCATTTTAAGCTCTCTCTCAGTGTAGTAAGACTGCTCAGGTGCAGAAGCCTCTTTCTTGTCATCCACTCCTGCATCCGCTGAAGAATTATCAGCCTTCTTGGTATCCTTCTTAGACTTTTTGTCTTTCTTGGCTTTCTTCTCTTTCTTCTCCTTGATATCTTCTTCTGCGTCGAGCCTCTCTATGGTAAGATCTTCGTCTATCTCAATGTCATCCTCGTTATCCTCTTCTTCATCATCTTCCGCTTCTTCTTCCGTCTGCTCCACGCCACCCTTCATCTCAACTCCAAGATTAAGTCCGTGTATGAGGTACGCATCTATTCCTGCAAATATAAGCGCAGCACCGACAAAATAAATATCAAATATAGCGGCTGCTATTATAAGCGAGCCCAGCGTAGCTACGCCCAATAGAAAAATACTCCAAAGCATAAACTTGGTGTATGAATCCCCGTAAAACATTCCATTAATTATAACTTTGAGTTTATGGCCCACTTATCTCACCTGCCTTGTTATATATTCTCAATCTGCCAGTCTATCGGCTCAATACCGTTCTTTTTAAGAAAATCATTGGCTTTACTAAAATGCTTACACCCAAAGAAACCTCTGCTCGCAGAGAGCGGACTCGGATGCGCTGATGTGAGTACAAGATGCTTTGGATTGTTAAGGAGTCCCATCTTAGCCTTGGCAGAGTTGCCCCATAGTATAATAACTATAGGTCTGTCTTCTTCATTGATAACACTTATTATCTTGTCTGTAAATGTCTCCCAGCCATGCTTGGCGTGAGAATTGGCCTCGTGCGCTCTGACAGTCAAAACCGTATTCAAAAGAAGTACTCCCTGTTTAGCCCACTTCATAAGATATCCGTTGTTAGGAATATAGCATCCTAAGTCCTGATTAAGTTCTTTATAAATATTCTGAAGTGATTTAGGTATAACCTTCTGAGACGGCAATACAGAAAATGACATACCATGAGCCTGATTTGGCTCATGGTATGGATCTTGTCCCAGGATTAACACCTTAACTTCACTTAACGGAGTGACCTCGAACGCAGAATATATCATATCCTTTGGCGGATATACAGTTGTCCTGTTGTACTCACTTATCACAAATTTAGAAAGTTCTTTATAGTAAGGTTTAGCTGTCTCTTCAAGCATAGCCTTATGCCAATCGGCACTTACTGCACTCATTTTCAAATCTCCTAAAGGTTATTATTGCTCAGTCTATCAGACTTCATCGCCATCATCCTCTTCATCATACGATTCATCATCTTCATCGTCTTCCTCATCTTCCTCATCTTCATCTAAACCGTAATCCGTGAAATCATCCTCATCATCAATAATTTCATCGTCTTCCTCATCTTCTTCTGCGTCAGGATCATATGTCTGAACAGCGCTTTCGATTGAAGAAGAAGCATTATCTAACTTAGTCTTCTCATCCACTACCACCTTAGAGATATTAGTACTGTCCTTAACATCCAATGCTTCAAGGGAAGTATTACCATACGCCTTAAGCTCTGCAAGAGAAGTACAGCCGTTGAGTACAAGGCTTGTCAAAAGAACATTATTGTAACACTTAAGTTCCTTTAAAGCTGTACAACCGCTAACATTAACATCCGTCAACACATCATTGTTATAACAGTATAGCTTGGTTAATGCCGTATGATTACTGAGATTGATAGACTTGATTGCAGAATTGTCTGTGATCTTAACAGAATCTAGCAAAAGATTCTTAGAAAAATCAACTGTTGCAATTCCGGTACCGCTTAAATCAACTGTACGGAGTGCAGTATTGGTTGAAAGATCAAGCGTAGTAATCTGAGTATCGCTAACCCTTAAACTGCTAAGCTTGGTTAATCCGGTTAATATAACGCTTCCAATAGCTTCATTCTCTCCAAGACTTACAGTCTCAAGATACGGAAATGCTGACAAATCAATACTTGCCTCGTTAAGCTCCTTACTGCTCCAATTGAGACCCACAAGATGCCCGGCAGTGTCCCATTTATATTGAGCTTCCGAGTAGAGATTGTTTGAAATATCCGAGCCAGACTTAAGACTCTTGATAACATTCTTAAGCGCAGTCTTCTCTGTAGATTCCATCTTGTAGCGCGGCAGAATTGTAAATGTTGCATATAGTTTCTTAGAACCTGCCTTGGCCATTACCTTGGCTGTAACTACCTTGTTACTTGCGCCTGATTTCTTAGCGGTAACAACAACCGAAGATTTCTTCTTGCTTGAAAGAGAAATATATGATTTGCCTGACTTGATTGACCACTTAGTCTTCTTCTTATAATTCTTAATCTTAAGGGTAGTCTTATCCTTAACACGAAGAACAGTAACGCTCTGGGCAAGCTTAGGCTTGGCAGCATTAGCAATCGTCGTACTAAACGATGTACCAATCACCAAAGCAATTGTAATAATAAATGCACATAACTTCTTTAATCTCATATTCATTTCCTCCTATCTCATGAAAAATTACCTACTGCTTATTATACTATAAAAATGCCATTTTAACAACCATAAAGCCTATTTAAGTTACAAGCCTAAATAAACATTATCAGATGTTAATAAATGTGTTTCAAAAAATGATAAAAGTGTGATATACTATGAGTTAGGTAAATAATTTTAAGGAGGGACGGATTATGTTTGGTATTTATTTTGGTAAGTATCTGCTTGAGAAGTCAATAATAACAGATACTCAATATGATGAGTTGATTGAGAAGACCAAGAATTCCAAGGTTCAGATGGGTTTACTTGCGGTTGAGATGGGGCTCATGACCGAAGAAGAGACCAAGGAAGTCAACAGATTGCAGCAACAATTTGATAGGCGTTTCGGTGATATTGCCGTAGAGAAGGGTTATTTAACCGAGATGGATGTATCCGACATTTTGGACAGGCAGGGTGATGCTTATCTTCTGTTTATACAGGCTCTTTTAGAAGCTGAGATTATGAACATGGATGAGATAAGAACAGAACTTACCGCATACAGGCGAGACAGAGGCTTGTCCGCCATGGATTTAGAGGCTGTTAAGAGTGGCGATATAGACAGAATTGCTCCTATTTTCATTAAGCGCGCCGAGCTTCCTGAATATGTTAAGGAGTACTTCCTTTTAACAGCGAGAAGTATCGTTCGTTTCATAGATCGATTCTTCAACATGGGTGCTGTCACCAAGATTGAAGAGCACGAATCACCTATGAGTTCGATCCGAAATATTGTCGGTGGCGAGAATTTCAGAACTGCACTTTGTGGAGAGAGAGATGCTATAGTACAGGTTGCCGACGGTTTCTGTATGAATTCATTTGGATGTACCGCAGAAGCTGCAGGTATTGATGCTCTTGACGCAGCTAATGAATTCATGAACTGGAACAACGGATTGTTCGCTTCGTTCTTGAGTGAGAAAGACATCACAGTTGTTGATGAATCACCTATTATGAAGCAGGGTCCGACTAAGATTTCTGCTAAGAATCAGATGTATAAGATGCCTCTCTTCGTAAAGAATAAGCCAATAGACCTTATCGTTGTTTATGATGATGATACATTTGAGGTAACAGATATTTAATATTACAAGCATTTAAATGGGACGGTTCTTATGAACCGTCCCTTTATCTATCATACCATATTCCTCATTAGTTATAAAGTTTTTCAATCCACAAAATAGTATACTTAAAACTACATTCCTTCCGCAACAGAATTGGCCTTGATGCCATTTTTAAGCATAGACTTTAGGTACTGACCGGTGTAGGATTCCTTCACCTTAGCAACCGCCTCAGGCGTTCCCTTAGCAATTACAGTTCCGCCTCCCGAACCACCTTCAGGGCCCATATCAATTATATAATCTGCAGTCTTAATAACATCAAGGTTATGCTCAATTACAACTACGGTATTACCACCATCCGTAAGCCTGTGCAGTATCTCAATGAGCTTATGTACATCAGCAAAATGTAGTCCGGTCGTCGGCTCATCAAGGATGTAGATAGTCTTGCCTGTACTTCTTTTAGATAGCTCAGTCGCAAGCTTGACTCTCTGTGCTTCTCCACCCGAAAGAGTAGTAGAAGGCTGACCAAGTTTTATATAAGAAAGCCCCACATCTCTTAAAGTCTCAATCTTCCTATAGATACTAGGAATAGGTTCAAAGAACTCGCACGCCTCCTCAACTGTCATGTCAAGCACGTCAAATATAGACTTCCCCTTATACTTAACTTCAAGCGTTTCCCTGTTATATCTCTTGCCGTTACATACCTCACAAGGCACATAAACATCAGGTAAAAAGTTCATTTCTATCTTGGTGATACCGTCACCTTTACATGCTTCACATCTTCCACCCTTTACATTGAAGCTGAATCTCCCCTTTGAAAAGCCCATAGCCTTAGCGTCTTTGGTGGTCGCAAAGAGATCCCTTATAGCGTCAAATACACCTGTATATGTAGCAGGGTTAGATCTTGGAGTTCTTCCTATCGGTGACTGATCTATATGAATCACTTTATCAAGCTTATCATAACCTATTATCTTGTCATGCTTACCAGGCTTCTCATGCGCACGGTTAAGCTTTCTTGCCAAAGCCTTCTCTAGTATTTCATTTACCAAAGAACTCTTACCGGAACCTGAGACACCGGTAACAGCAGTCATTACTCCAATCGGGAACTCGACATCAACGTTCTTAAGATTATTGTGTCTTGCACCCTTTACCTCAAGCCAATCAGTTGGCTTTCTTCGCTTCTTCGGAATAGGAATGTACTTCCTTCCGGACAGATAATCACCTGTTATCGAACGTTCTTCATTTACAATATCATCAACAGTACCCACAGCAACTATCTCTCCACCGTGACTACCCGCACCCGGACCTATATCAACCAAAAGATCCGCCTGTCTCATAGTATCCTCGTCATGTTCAACAACAATTAGAGTATTGCCTAAATCCCTAAGGCTCTTGAGAGCTGATATAAGCTTATCGTTATCTCTCTGATGTAGTCCGATACTCGGCTCATCTAAAATGTAAGCTACTCCGACAAGACCCGATCCAATCTGAGTTGCAAGTCTGATACGCTGAGCCTCACCACCGGATAAACTTCCGGTGTTACGTGATAAAGTAAGATACTCGAGTCCGACTTCATTTAAAAAGGCAAGTCTCGCCTTAATCTCCCTTAGCACTCTCTCACCGATAAGCATCTGTCTTTCTGTGAGTTCAAGATTATTCATGTACGTTCTAAGTTCACCGATGGATAAATCAGTGACTTCAGATATATTTTTATCGCCAACAGTTACAGCTAAAGAGGTTAATTTGAGCCTTCTTCCTCCACAAGTCTCGCATGGCGTAATCGACATATAGCTCTCGTAATCTTCTCTTTGTTTCTCAGAAAACGCCTCCCTGTATCTCCTTTGAACATTCTTTACAAGTCCTTCAAATGCTACATCATACACACCCTGTCCGCGCTGAGACGTATAATGTACTTCAACTTCTTCGCCGTTAGTACCATTTATAAGAATATCCCTTATCTTCTTAGGATACTTCTCGAATGGTGTATCAAGATCAAACTTATATTTCTTGGCAAGCGCAACCAAAACAGCATTTGTAAAGCTGCCCGACTTATTAGATGACTGCCATCCGGTAACAGCTATCGCACCTTCATTAATTGACAGGCTCTCGTCAGGAATCATTTGCTCCAAATCAAATTCCATTCTGAATCCAAGTCCGGTACAATCAGGACAAGCGCCAAAAGGATTGTTAAATGAAAAACTTCTCGGCTCTATCTCATCAATCGATATACCGCAATCCGGGCATGCAAAACTGTCGCTCATCTGAAAGTTCTCGCCATCCACAACATCGACAAGGCACAAACCATCCGCAATCTTCAGCACTGTCTCTATAGAGTCGGAAAGCCTCTTCTCAAGTCCCTCTCTCACCTTAAGCCTGTCTACAACAATCTCGATATCGTGTTTCTTGTTCTTATCGAGCTTAATCTCCTCCGAGAGATCATACATCTGCCCGTCAACTCGCACTCTTACATATCCGTTCTTCTTAGCAGAAGAAAGCACCTTCTCGTGCATGCCTTTTCTTCCTCTGACAACCGGAGCTAAAAGTGAGAACTTGGTTCCCTCAGGAAGTTCCATAATCGTATCAACCATCTGATCGACGGTCTGTCTTTCGATAATCTTACCGCAATTAGGGCAATGCGGAATTCCGACCCTCGCATACAATAATCTAAGGTAGTCATAGACCTCGGTAACAGTACCCACGGTTGAGCGAGGGTTTCTGTTGGTCGATTTCTGATCGATAGATATTGCCGGTGAAAGGCCTTCAATCTTGGTAACATCAGGCTTCTCCATCTGTCCTAAGAACTGTCTTGCATAAGAAGATAGAGACTCCATATATCTCCTCTGTCCTTCAGCATATATTGTGTCAAATGCCAACGAGCTCTTGCCGGAGCCTGAAAGTCCTGTAAATACAATGAACTCGTCCCTTGGTATCTCTAAGTCAACATCTTTAAGGTTGTGCTCTCTCGCTCCCTTGATTCTTATCCTATTCTTGGCTTCGACCATAGCTTGAATTGCTTTTTTAGTTGTCTTTCCCATAATAATAACCTCGTAATTGGTATGATAGTGCATATATGATACCACATCTAAGCAAGCATTGGAAATAATATTAATTTATGTTATAATCTACTCTAGTCGCGGTTAAACGCGCAACAACTTAAGGAGTATACGAAAGTGAGGGCTACTAATATGAAGAAAAATGTACTATTAGCACTTATATTAACACTCATCCTGTCATTTACGGGATGCGGAAGAAGCGACGAGGCATTTAAGACAAATGCAGGCGACTACGACAGTAAGTCATCCGGAGCCACGGCAGATGGCGACTACGGAGTCTACTCCGAGGGAGACTCTGTATCAGAAAGCAACGGAGATGTGTATGACGAAGAAGGCAATGAAGCTAGCAACAGCGATATAGATCCCGACTCTACCGTAACAGGTAAAGCCGCTGCCACAGCTTCAACCATCAACAAAGATATGCTCGTATATCGTGGCAACCTTACATTAGAGTCAACTGATTTTGACAAGTCATATGATACAATTAAGAAGATGATTAAAGAATATGATGCATTTGTCGAATCAGAGAACTTAAGCACTCTTAACTCATACAACAACTTAAGAACTTACACAGCAAGCATAAGAGTCGCATCCGCCAAGTATGAAGATTTCATGACCGGAGCCGGCAATGCTGCCACCCTGAAAAGCAAGAATTCCAACGCTGAGAATGTATCTCAGGAGTATTCAGATACCGCTAAAGCTTTAGAGATATATGAAGCTAAGGAAGCGCGTTACATCAAGCAGATTGAAACAATCAAAGACGAAAAGGCATTGATTGCGCTTGAAGAGAGTTTAACAGAACTCCAGATTAAGATTGCTCAGTTAAAAACCAGGAAATCACAGATAGAGACAGATGTTGCCTACAGTTACGTTAACATCAATCTCACAGAAGTTAAAGTCATTGAGGAAGGTCATGACAGCACATTTGCCGAGAGACTTAAAGCCACTCTTAAAGAGTCAGGTTCTGACTTCCTAGGTTTCCTTGAGAGCTTACTCTTCTTCTTGATTAGAGCCCTTCCTGAATTGATTGTTGTTTTCTTGATTGTATTTGGTATAGTTAAGTTTATCATTTTCCTTATCAATAGAAAGAAGAACAAAAAAGAGAAGAAAGCCAAAAAGACAGACGCTCCGTCTAAGACAGATAACAAGAGCGACGATACCAAGGAGTAACCTATGCTTGCACTTAAAGTGACAGATTTAAAAACCTTTACCAATGAGATGTTTATAGGTGAGTTGTTTGACAACTTTCTCTGTGTCAAAGCATCCATCAATCACGATATAAGCTACAATATTGACGGGCATCTGAGCAATGAGTTTAGGAGCCCTGAAGATGAGGATGCTTACATCAGTTGGAAGAAACTTAAACCTTTGATTTTTTCAATGATCAAGGGCAACAAGCTTCCTATCGGATTTAATATAGTTTTGGCAGTCACTAAGGAGAGCCTTAATATACTTTACAACTCTTCTACCCATGACTACACTGTTGACCAGGTTGAGGGACTCTTTTTAAATGTTATGTTTAAGAATGGTGAGATTATAGTAACCACAGGTTCATCCTACAGCATTTTCTCAATGGACAAGGGTCTGGACCATTCATTTGAAACTGCTGTCAAAAAGCTGTTAATAAGCAAGAATATTGATTTTGAAGAATAACAGTTTTCAGCTATAAATATCACATTTAGATTTTTGTTAGCACTCGTTTTGAACGAGTGCTAATTTTTTCTTGACATTCGTCTTCTACAAGATTATTATTAATGATAACAGATTAATTATACTTATTAAGGAGATGTTATAAATGGCAGACAACAAAGTAACCAAGGGAAGTCTTTCAATTAACAGCGAGAATATATTCCCTATAATCAAGAAATGGCTCTATTCAGATCACGATATATTCCTTCGTGAGCTCGTAAGTAACGGCTGTGACGCAATCACCAAGCTTAAGAAATTAGACATCATGGGTGAGTGGACTCCTGCTGACGATGAGGAATTCAAGATTGAGGTTATCGCAAGTTCCAAAGACAAAACACTTACCATTATCGACAACGGTCTTGGTATGACCAAGGACGAGGTAAGCGAATATATCAACCAGATTGCATTTTCTGGTGCTGCTGCATTTTTAGAAAAGTACAAAGACAAGGCCAATGAGGAGCAGATTATCGGCCACTTTGGTTTAGGTTTCTACTCTGCTTTCATGGTTGCCGACAAGGTTACCATTGATTCTAAATCATATAGAAAGGGCACCAAGCCTGTTCATTGGGTTTCAGAAGGCGGAACCGAATTCGAGATGAGTACCGGCGACAAGGAAGAGCGCGGTACAACTATAACTCTTTATCTTAACGAGGACAGCTATGAATTCTCTAACGAGTACAGAGTTAAGGAAGTACTTGATAAGTACTGCTCATTTATGCCTGTTCCTATCTTCTTTACAAATGCTGACGAAGCTCTAGAGGAAAAGGAAGAAGTTGTTGACGTTGACACTAAGGACACTGAGGCAGATACCGAGGAAACCAAGGAAGACAAGGGACCTAAGCCAATCAACGATCCTACCCCACTCTGGACCAAACATCCTAATGACTGTACCGACGAAGAATATAAAGATTTTTATAGAAAGGTATTTAGAGACTTTAAGGAACCTTTATTCTGGATTCATTTGAATATGGATTATCCGTTTAACCTTAAAGGAATCCTCTATTTCCCTAAACTCAACACAGAATATGACACGTTAGAGGGAACGATTAAGCTCTACAACAATCAGGTCTTCATCGCCGACAATATCAAGGAAGTTATACCTGAGTTCTTGCTTCTTCTTAAAGGTGTTATCGACTGCCCTGATCTTCCGCTTAATGTATCTCGTTCCGCTCTTCAGAATGACGGATTTGTTAAGAAGATCAGCGACTATATCACCAAGAAGGTTGCAGATAAATTAGCAGGAATGTGCAAGACCGAGAAGGAAGAATATGAGAAGTTCTGGGATGATTTGTCTCCATTTATCAAGTTCGGTTGCCTTAAGGATGACAAGTTCAACGAGAAGATGACAGATTATATCCTCTTCAAGAACATCGAAGGCAAGTATGTTACTCTTCCTGAATATCTCGAGGCCGGTAAAGAGAAGTACGAGAACAAAGTATTCTACATAACAGACGAATTAGAGCAGGCGTCATATATCAAGATGTTCAAAGAAGAAGGAATGGATGCTGTTCTATTGAATCACAACATTGACAATCCATTCATCACTCACTTAGAGCAGGCTAATTCAAATGTCAAATTCCTTCGTATTGACGCCGACTTAGACAACTTTAAGGAAGAAGTATCAGAAGATGAACTAAAGGATATTAAAGAGAATCTTACAGAGACATTTAAAAAGATTCTTGACAACGATAAACTTTCAGTTACTGTAGACAAGCTTAAGAACGCTGACATTTCCTCAATGCTCCAAGTATCTGAGGACAGCAGACGTATGGCAGATATGATGAAGGCGTACGGAATGGGCGGAGACTTCGACCCTACTATGTTTGGCGGTGAGGGTGAGATTTTAGTACTTAACGCTAACAATGACCTTGTCAAATATGTTATAGATAACAAAGAGGGAGAACTTACCGAACTCATTGTTAAGCAACTATATGACCTTGCAGTGCTCGCTAACCACCCATTGAGTGCTGAGGGAATGACAGCATTTGTCAAGAGAAGCAACGATATTCTTAAGAAGCTTGCATTATAGTGCTTATCCCCCTATAAATTATGCTTATATTCTTGTGAACAGATTAAAAATATGATAATATAATGGTGTATGTCTATATGACATACACCATTTTAGGTATTAGTAATAATACCTGTAGCGAGGAGGTGCTTATCATGAATATAAAGTTTCAGATATGCGGACTTATAATCTTACTTATTATTCTTTTACTAAGCACCTTTCAGAGAAGGATTAAGCTATACTCTGAGCTCATGTTTATGAGTATCTTATCTACTACAATTATCTCGGTAATACTTGACATTGTATCAATTATTGCAATTACCAACAGAGCCAGCTTAAGCCAGTTTGCTTTAGATGCCATCTGTAAGATATACCCCATATCGTTAATACTAATGGCTACTACATGTCTGATATACACACTTTATGATTCATTTTCACACAATATAAAGCTATACAGAAGATACCAGATTATTGCCTTATCTCTGCTTTCTGTCGCTGCTATACTGGTGGCTATACTTCCTATTAACTATCATATAGACGGAGAGATTATATACACCTATGGTCCCGCTATCAACTGTACATACGTCTCAGCAATGTTATGTATTCTCATGATACTCTATCTCGTAACGATAGCTTCTAAGCGAATGAATCCATTAAGACGTATGTCTATGAGAATATGGATACTGATTTGGGTTATGTGTGCCGGCATTCAGTTTGTTTTCAATGAACTGCTTTTAGTCGGATTCGGAAGTGCCCTCGGTGTAATGGTTATATACGCGCTGTTTGAGAATCCTGTCGAGAATATTGACAGACAGACCGGTGTATTTAACGCCAGTGCCCTTAACTCTTATATGACCGAGAGATATAATTGGGACAAGACATTTTCTACTCTCACTATATTTATTAATCATCGCTCTGACAAGAATGTCGAGAGCTATGAGAACGCTTTACTCACTATTGCTGTTACTAACTATTTGAGCAACTTTAAGAAAGCAAGAGTTTTTAGGAATTCTACATTTGGATTCACAATGACATTTGAGAATAAGGAAGATCTTGCTGAAGCTTTCGAGACGATAAGGATGCGTTTTAAGAGGCAATGGGATTATAATCCTAAACATGATCCTCCTGTAAGAATCACTCCGGTTTATTTCGTAATGGAAGACAGTTCGGTCGCTGAGAGTGCCAACGAGATAAACGCGATGCTTAATCGACAGATGAACTCTAAGAATACTTACCTTGAAGAACATGTTATCACTGTAGATGCAGAACAGATTGCAGAGACAAGAGAGTTTAATATTATCAAGGAAGAGATACAAGACGCAGTTAATGATGACAGAATCGTCGTATACTATCAGCCTATCTACTCTACCTTAGAAGACAAATTCGTATCAGCTGAGGCTTTGGTTCGTATGGTCGACAAGGACGGCAAGCTCGTATCTCCCGGAAGATTCATTCCGGTTGCAGAGGCAACCGGCCAGATCAAAGAGCTTGGTAATATCATTTTCAAGAAGAGTTGTAAGTTCGTGCATAACAACAGGATTGCAGAACATGGCTTACATTATATAGAAGTTAACCTATCTGTTGTTCAGTGCGAAAAGAAGAACATCGCCGAGGAGCTTAAACAGATTACCAAACACTATGACATTAAGCCTGAACAGATAAGCCTTGAGCTTACCGAGTCTTCTACTATTCACTCTAAGTCAAGAGTTATCAGCAATATGCAGAAACTTGTCGATTATGGTTTTCAGTTCTGCCTAGACGATTTCGGAAGTGGTGAAGCTAACCTCAATTACGTAATCGATATGCCGGTTGATATTGTTAAGTTCGACATGGATCTTACTCAGAGTTATTTCGTCAACGAACGTGCCAACAAGGTTATGACAACCATTGTCAATATGGCTCATGACATGGGACTACGATGTGTATCTGAAGGTGTCGAGACCGAGGAACAATTCTTGGCAATGAAGAAGCTCGGAATAGATTACATCCAGGGTTACTATTTCTCAAGACCTCTACCCGGTGATGAATTTATCAAGTTGGTTGATAAGAAGAACAGATAATTAAAACAGGTTAATTTTCTCCCCGTCTGACAGGGCATTTCCCTTTCAGACGGGCTTTTTATATCTAAAGAAAATGTGAAATGGCAAACTTCACAAAAATTTGATTGATTATTATAAAAAAGCATGATACAATACGTCACGGACAGTGCTAAAAATGGCTTAATTTTTAAGCATTAGCACACAATTTATTCTCAAACTATTTCTATTTTAAGGAGGAAACCAATATGAACAAATCAAAGAGAATTTGTGCATTAGTTTTAGCTTTTGCACTCATGTTCACAACCGCATTTGCTTCAGTTAACAATGCTTCTGCTGCTAAGAAGTATGTTAAGAAGCTCTCAGTAACCAAGCTTAAAAGCTCTATGAACGTTGGAGACAAGGTTACTGCCAAAGTTAAAGTAACTGCTAATAAGAAGAACAAGACTATGGGTAAGTTTACCGTTAAGTCAAGCGACTCTGCTGTACTTAAGGTAAGCAAGAAGAAGTGTGTTAAGGCTGGTAAGACCGGTTCTTTCGTAGTAACTGCTGCAACAGCTGGTGAGGCTACAGTTACTGTTACAACTTCTAAGAAGAACAAGAAAGGTAAGAAGCTTACCAAGAAAGTTACTATTACTGTAACAGATCCTAACGCTTCTACTACAACAGAGACTCCTGTTGTTACACCTTCAGGCGATGCTTCTGCTAACGCTTCTGCTGAGGCTTCTAAGGATGCATCTAAGGACGCTTCTAAGGATGCTTCTTCAAACGCATCTGCTAATGCTTCTGCTAACGCATCTGAGAATGCTTCTGAGAATGCTTCTGAGAATGCTTCTGCTAACGCTTCTGAGAATGCTTCTGCTAACGCTTCTGCCGAGGCTTCTGCTGACGCTATGGTAGCATACGCTTCATACAATGCACTTAAGGCTTCTGCTGACGCTGCATCTGCTGATGCTAAGAAGGCTTTAAAGGCTTATGAGGATGCTTCTGCTAATGCTTCTTCAAACGCATCTACTGATGCTTCTGCTAATGCTTCTTCAAATGCTTCTTCTAACGCTGTAGAAACTGCTAAGAAAGCTTACGAGGAAGCTGTATCAGTATGGACGAAATACGACCAGGATGCTGCTGCCGCTAAGAAAGTTTACGACGCTGCAGTTGAAAAGTATAATAAGCTTAACAAGTAATTAACGTATACAATCAAACGTATATCATCCCCGATACATATTTGTATCGGGGATTTTTTTATATACAACTACACGATTTTTGAGATATGTGGTAGAATAGAAGTTGTTTGAGATAGCTATCGATTATTTATATAAAGGAGAACACTATGAAAGATAAAGAGATATGGCAGACGCTTAAGATTGAAGCAACCAAAGATGAGGCTACAATTGTTAACGCTTACAGAAGCCTTTTAGTAACTGTACACCCGGAAGAAGATCCTGAGGGATTTAAGAGACTCAGAGAGGCATACGAAGAGGCTGTTAAATACGCAAGAACCGAAGACACTAGCGAAGATGGTGCTCCTGTTAATCCTGACGAGCTTGACGAATTTGAAAGAATAGGATACGAAGCTGCTAAATTATACGATAATTATGCAGAAAGAGTTGATTACGATAACTGGGATAGTTTTCTTGAGAAGCCTATCTTCTACGATTTAGACACTGCCGACAAAGCAAGAGAATCATTTTTGGTATTCCTACTTGATCGATTCTATCTCCCACACGAGGTCTGGGTTAAGATTAACAAAGTTCTTACAGTAGAGGCTGATATAACTCTTCTTACCGAACAGTTTCCGGAAAGTTTCCTTCAATATGTAGTAAGACATGCCAATCAGGATGACGAGGTCGATTTCAACTATCTGATAAAAAGAAACGAACACGAAGATACAATGTCTAGAAGCAACCTCGTTGACTCTCCTATCGCCAAAGATACAGTGACTCCGTTAAAAGACGAGACCAACTTTGACACAGAGGAGGACACCTATCTTTGCAAACTCTTCGACTTAAAATATCAAGTCGACTTGCTCTTAGTTGAAGAGAACAAAGGTAACGAAGAGATCCATAATCATATATTAAGCTTTTTCAGTTTCTTAGAGAATCAAGAATTCTGGCATCCTGTAGAATATGTTGAGAAGATGCGCTACTACTATCACTCAGGCAATAAAGAAGAAGCTGTAAAAATGGCGAAAACCATTATGTTCGATGACGTTATTCCGCACATTTTCTATACATTGGGCGAAGCATCTGTCATTCTTCTTTTAGAGCATGAAAGTCTTGATAACGATACACTTGATAAGGTTAAAGATATAGCGCATAAAGCATTTGAAGCGACACCTAACAATTATCCTTTGTTAGTTGCCAATGCGCTTATACTTTACATCGACAAAGACTATGTAGAAGCATCCGAGAAGATTGTAGACATCATCAACTCAGTTGGTGAAGAACCTATGACTCTCAAGATTCTTGAAATGATTAATGTTAATCTTATCGAGGACTACAAGGAGAAATGTGCGAACGATCCAACTAACACTAAGAATGCTATCCAGCTCGCAAGATATCTGTGCCAGTTAGACAGGTGGCAGGAAGCATTAGACGGGTTGATTGACGTCAAGATTGACGATGAATGGACATGTGATTATTATTGGTTTGTCGGACGTTCATACTACGAGCTTGGTCAATTCAAAGAATGTATACCTTATCTTGAAACATGGAATAAATACTTAGATGACATAAAGGAAGAAGCTAAAGATAAAGAACTTAGCGACTTGCCACTATTAACACAACACAGACTCAATAGGTGTAACTACGGTTATGCTATACTCGGTCGTGCCCTCACCAAAGAGAAGCGATTTACCGAAGCTGAAGCAACTTATGACAAGCTTATAAGTTTCAACGATGAACCGGGACATTTGATTCCTTCACTTATTGACAAGATCCTTATGTATCAGGAGTGGTCAAAATATGAGACTGCGCTTGAAATCGCAGACAACCTTATCAGAGATTACGGACAGATTCTACCTATTGTACAGTTACACCAGGATATTGCCTATATGCTTAATGAGCCTCAGGTTGTAATAGACGATTTCTATAAGATTACTGCTGAGAATCCACTTATATTCAGACCATATCTTCTCGCATTCAGAACTTTTTTAAGATATGACCAGCTTGAAGATGCCAAGAACATTTTACAGCAGGCACGTGATCGAGAGTTCAATTCTATAGGTGTAGACTTTATGAAGGTATGTTTAGACCTTGAGAACGTAAACTCTTATAACGAAGCAACAACCCTTATGAATAAACTTCTCAGTCTTAAAGAGAAAGCATATCAAGCCAAGGCCGATAACCCGGATGACACGCCTTTAGAGCCGGCTGATGTAGCATTTGAGATAGCAGCATTAGCAGAAAGAATAGTCGATGCAGGCGACAAGACCGATATCAAACCTGAAGAATATGCTTTAGCCGCATACAAAGAGGCTCCTGACAACTGGGATTACCAGCCAAGATGCATGAATCTTATAGTCAACTTATACGGCAACTCCATGGATTCTGTTGAACTTATCAATCTCCTTGCTAAGGATGAGAATCCATCCGCAGAAGTCTACTATGCATGCGGTGCATACTATGCCAAGAATAATGATTACAGGCAGGCTATACCTATTCTATTAAGAGTGTTAGAGCTTCACCCTTCTCACAAGGAGGCTCACTATCGACTAATGCATATGTATCTTTTAAGATACACCGACTACGAGGATGCTAAGGATATAGAACTTGCTAAGAGAGAAGCTGATTTACAGCTCGAAAACCTTGATTCATCGTACTACTATGTAGAGCGCGCTCTTCTCTATCAAGGACTTAGTATGCATGAGAAAGCTCTCAGTGACTTTGAAGAGGCTCTTAAAAAGTCGCCTAATAATGTCTATGCTTACAATGGTATAGGAAGAACTCTGCTCGCTATGTGCAGATTTGACGATGCTATTGTCAATCTCAACAAAGCAATAGAGCTTGTAGGCAATCAGGATATCACTATTCCATTTGAGAACCTTGTCAAATGCTATGAATCAGACCAAAGATACGCTGAAGCTCTAAAAGCACAGCAAGATATGATGGAGCGTTTCGGCAAGAACGTTACCGATATCAATCTTGCAGCCAGATTCGCTGTCGCTAATAAAGAATTTGACCTTGCGATTTCTATGTATAACGATGCAGAGAAAATGCTCAAAAAATACATGAAGGACCATCCGGGAAGCCGCTGGGCAATCTATAAGTTAAACAAATACTATATAGATATAATCGAGTGTTATAAACTGTCAGACAAAAATGATGCTGAAACTGAGCAGAAGCTTTATAATAAATATAAAAGATTTTTAAGCACATACAGCCTAATACTTCATCCAAAAGAAAAGACTAAACTTGGTCTTCCTCTTATCAAGAAAGGTAAGAGTGCTACCGAAGCTAAAGAGGCTCCCGTTGATGAAGCAATGTGGGATTTTTATGCTGACCTTTATACAGATCTTGGTATGTTTTTAATGTATACCATGGGGGATTTTAACACTGCCCTTGTTTACTTTACAAGACAGGATATGTACAGGAATTATGATCCTAAGTCCTCTACGGTTTCCGACAGAAATTATAAGGGAGATACCAAGAGACATATAGCTTTATGTTATGCATTTTTAGGAGACATGGAGCAGGCAGCTAAATACGCTAGGCAGGCTCTTGACTGGTATATATACTACACTTCGGAAGAGCAGTATTTATCTAACCCTAAGAGTAAAGCTCACAGAATAACATCTCTTGCACAGTGTTACTACCTTGTCGGAGATGATCACTATAAGGAAATATTAGATACAATCAAGCATTGTCCGCTTTGCGAGTATTGTCACCACGCTTGTTGCTATGAGGAATTCTTAATAAGAGCCAGAATAGCCGAACTCAGCAAAGAATACGCTGATGCTGTCAAATACTACGAATTATCGTATGATTTGTGTCCTAATGACTGCGAAGCCAAACTTGGGGCTGAAAGATGTGCAAAGTTTGTATAAATTACTGATTGATTATATTTAATTATAGTGTTAGCATAGTAGTATCATTTTTTTAGGAGACATACTATGGTATTAGGAATAGATTTAGGTACTACCAATTCATTGGTATCATATTACACAGAAGATGGTCCAAAGATTATACCAAACCGACTTGGAGAGAGACTTACTCCTTCCATTGTGAGTGTTGACGAAGACGACCAGATATATGTTGGAAAGACTGCTTATGAGCGTATGTTACTCTATCCTAACACGTGTGCTGCTGTATTTAAGCGCGACATGGGTAGTGACAAGCAGTTTGAGCTGGGAAGTCATAAATTCACAGCCGAGGAGCTTTCTTCATTTGTCTTAAGATCTTTAAAAGAAGATGCTGAAGCATTCTTAGGCGAAAAAGTCACCGAGGCTGTTATAAGTGTCCCTGCGTACTTTAACGACAAGAGACGTAAGGCCACCAAGAGAGCAGGCGAGCTTGCAGGTCTTAAGGTTGACAGAATTATCAGTGAGCCTACCGCTGCCGCTATTGCTTACGGTCTTTATAATACAGAGGGCAACTCTAAGTTCCTCGTGTTCGACCTTGGAGGAGGTACATTTGATGTATCTATACTCGATTACTTTGACCCTATATTGGAAGTGAGAGCTGTTGCCGGAGACAATTACCTCGGTGGCGAGGACTTTACAACCGCCATTGAGAACATTTTCTTTGAGAGAAATAAAGACATCAAGCGCGAGGAGCTGTCTGTCAAGGAACTTAAGAGACTTAGAAAAGCCTGTGAGAACCTTAAGATTAACTTTGGTGACGCGCTTGTATCAAGCATGAGCGTCAAGCTTAATGACGAGACTTATGATATGGAGCTTTCGCTTCACGATTACGAGAAAGCTTTAGAACCTCTTTACGAGAGAATCAGAATTCCTGTTAAGAAATCGCTTTCTGACGCTCATCTTAAGCTTAGCGAGATTGATAAGATTGTGTTGGTCGGTGGTGCTACCAAGCTTCCTGGTGTAAGAAGATTCGTTGCCAAGATGTTTAAGAACATGCCTGACACCTCAGTTAACCCTGATGAAGCTGTTGCTTTAGGAGCCGCTATCCAGGCCGCCATCAAGGAGAGAGATCAGTCAATTAAAGAAGTTATTCTTACTGATGTTTGTCCGTTTACTTTGGGTACTGAAGTTGTTGTTGATATGGGAGATCATCAATACGAAGACAATCACTACTGCCCTATTATAGAGCGCAACACAGTAATTCCTGTCAGCAGAACTGAGCGAATGTACACTATCCGCGACAATCAAACTATGCTGAACGTCAACATTTTACAGGGTGAGAGCAGGTTCGCAAGGAATAACATTGAGCTCGGTAATTTAGAAGTAACTGTTCCTAAGAACAAAGCCGGTGCTGAATCGGTTGATGTTACATACACATATGATATCAACTCTATCTTAGAGGTAGAGATTACAGTTGTTTCAACCGGTCAGAAGTATAAACAGATTATCAAGAACAACGAGACCGATATGACCGACGAAGAGATTGAACAGCGCTTTAAAGAACTCTCCTACCTTAAGATTCATCCAAGAGATCAGGAAGAGAACAAGCTACTTCTCTTAAGAGGCGAGAAGTTATACTCTGAGACTTTAGGTATGGATAGACAAGAGATTGATTCTAAACTCAAGAAGTTCGAGATTGCGCTTCAATCTCAAGATAAGCGCATCATTGAGAAAGAACGAAAAGAACTTAAAGAATTCCTTGATATGTGGGAAGAATTATAAATATAAGCGAGATGATATTTAGTCATCTCGCTTTTTCATTAAAAAAAGCAGCTGCCATAGGCAACTGCTTTAAAACCATATTACATAACGGCTCTGTTAAGTTCCGTCTGGTTAACCTCCGACTTGTAGGACTTACAGTAATCCACAAACTTGTCTCTCTCAACAGGCTTAGAGAAGTAATATCCCTGACAATAATCACATCCGACGCTCTTAAGATAATCTCTCTGAGTTGAAGTCTCAACACCCTCTGTGATAATATTGACACCCATCTCCTTGATCATCCGTATTGTGTTGTCTAAGATAACCTTAGCCACCTCATTCTCCTCTGCGTTCCAGAGGATGCTCTTATCAATCTTAATAATATGGAAATCCATATCAACCATATAAGAAAGATTGGCAAATCCTGTTCCATAATCATCAAGCGAGAACTTAAATCCCATAGCCTTAAGCTTATTCATAGTCTCGGCAAACATCTCCGGACTGTCAGCTGCAGCTGTCTCCGTAATCTCTAAGTTAATCTGATCGGTCGTAACGCCGTATCTGTCCATAATCAACTTAAATGCCTCATCCAAGTTGCTCTGCATACACTGAACAGGTGACAGATTAACATCTACATACTCTATTCCAAGCTCTCTAAAATTCTGTTCTTTGATATTCTTACATACAGTCTCAAAAACAATCATACCGATATCAAGTATCTGTCCGGTCTGCTCTGAAATAGGTATAAACTCATCAGGAGGTATAAACCCAAGCTCGTCATCAATAAGTCTTACAAGAGCCTCTGCCGAATTAATCCTGTTCCTGTTGCTATCCCAAATAGGCTGATAATAAACCTGAAGTGTGTTGTTGGTAATAGCTCTCTTGATAGCAGCCTCAACATCTGACTTACGCTTAACAAACTGAAGATCTTCACCTGAGAAGCATGAAACAACCTGATCGGTAATGCTGTTGTCTGATTCGATAAGAGACAACAAGTCATTAACATTATTGACGTCCTTAGGAACCTTGACAATATATATCTGTGTATTGAATGGAACGGTAATGCTTCCATAAGTCCAGTAAGCAGAGAATTTAAGTCTGATTTTGTTAACTAACTTCTCAACTTCATACTCATTCCATTTATAATTACTGAATGCAAATGTGCCATTCTCGAGGTAATAAACCTCAAACTCCTGATTGTCATCAGCCATCCATGTCGCAATGTCAGCAAGAATCTCATTCATGGCCAACACGCCCATAGCCTCTAAGAAATTACGATAGTTGGCAAGCTTGACAAATACAACCTGATAGTTGCTGACAGCAGACATAAATCTGATATTGTCTGCCACAAACGTATTACGGTTAGTGACACCTGTAACAACATCTCTTGAAGCCCTGTCATCCTCAACCGAGAACAAAAGTGCAAGTAATCCCAATGCTTCAGAGAACACTTCCACAAGCAATAAAGGATTAAGAAGCTGGAGAAGCACTCCTACAAATGATATCGTAAAGAATGCGACCAAGCCTACCTTCTTGGTAAATGTAATAATTGCTCTGTTAGTAATGATAATAATAGCGGCTACAATTGCATAAATTGCTGCTGACACGTACTCAACATATACTCCAGGATATCTTGTATATATTCCATTTTCAGCATCAAACACAAGAGGTGTGAAAACGTTAACAACAAGCATTATGTAGAAAAGAAGTAATGGAATACTTAAAAGAGCTCTTTTGAAACTTCCAATCTGATTCCACTTACCTGTCACCTCAATTACATAAAGACAAGTAAGGAAAGCAAGAAGTGAGTGCGTAACATGATATCCATACTGTGACAACTTAAACATCAGTGCAAAGCCGTCACCAACGAAGTCAACCTCACTAGCTATAATTGCAGCATTAAGACTACAGCAGGTTCCTATTACACAGCTCGAAAACGCAGCAAGAAGAATCCTGTTCTGCCTTCTCTTAGTGCCCTTGTCCGCAATTAGTAAAAAGCCACAAAAAACATAGATTATAAGTGCAGCTATCTCGTAACTGTAATTGATATCCATCAAATCAATCTCTCCTTAAAATCCCCATACCATATAATAAGGGATACATAAGTATCCCTTAAAATCGTTCAATTGGCACTTAACCCCATATCATTGTATAATATAGCTAGTATAAAGTCAATTTCATTTGTAATTATCATCACTTTACACAAATTATTGCATAATTATTGTAAGTAGTGCTATGACTCGTTTGAAGCCTTTGAATCAATGATGGAATCGTCGATATAATGCTCAAGCATCTTCTCAAGTTCCTTACTGTTAATAGGCTTAGATATATAATCGTCAAACCCGAGACTAATATACTTCTGCTTAGATCCTGCTATCGCGTTGGCAGTAAGAGCAATTATCGGAGTCTCGTTGTTATAAGTATCCATGGACTTGATTTCTTTTAAGGTTGCAACTCCGTCCATCTCAGGCATAATATGATCAAGAAGGATAACATCATACTTGTTCTTCTGAACGAGCTCAATACATTCCTTACCTGATTCAGCTGTCTGAATCTTAACCTCAGTCTTCTTAAGAAGTCCCTTAACAACAGTAAGGTTCATCTTATTATCATCTACAACGAGAATTCTAGCTTTAGAAGCAACAAAACTTTCTTTATATGCCTGCTCTCTTCTACGCTTCCTAGCCGCTTCTCTTATATCTCCTATCGGAGTAGGATCGACTATAATCTGCTTTAATGTCACGGCAAATGTTGACCCCTCGCCATAAACAGACTGAACCTCAATCGAACCTTCCATAAGATCAACAAGCTGCTTGGTAATATTAAGGCCAAGACCGGTACCCTGAATATGAATATTGCTGACCTCGTCAAGTCTCTCAAATGGAACAAAAAGCTTGTCTTTATCTTCATCCTTAATTCCGATACCGCTGTCTGTGACTTCAAATTTCAGGACAACATCTTCGTCTGTCATCTCGACAACATTTGCAATAAGCTTTACCGTACCCTTTTCCGTATACTTAACGGCATTACTTAAGAGGTTCAAAAGAATCTGTTTAATTCTTACATCATCACCGAAAAGTTTAGCAGGGATATTAGGGTCAATCTCCTCTTCAAAGAAAAGGTTCTTCTCATCTGCCTTAACTCTGCTCATTGTTATTACAGAAAGGATAAAATCTACTGTCTTGTACTGCTCATCAACAATGTTCATCTTACCGGATTCAATCTTGGAAAGATCAAGTATATCATTAACAATAGAAAGAAGCGACGTACTCGCCGACTGTATATCATTAGCATAAGACTTGACAGTCTTACTCACATCCTCACGAAGTATAAGCTCATCCATACCCATAATTGTGTTGATAGGAGTCCTTATCTCGTGTGACATATTGGCAAGGAATCTTGACTTAGCATTGTTGGCGTACTCTGCCTCCTCCTTAGCAACTCTAATCTCCTCATATTGCTTGTTGATGACAGACAAGGAAGTAAGCTTAGCCACAAACCACGCAATATATGCAATAAACAGAATTACAACACTGTAAAGATATATCTTAAAATACGCTCTTTCATAAAGCTGTGCGTCTTTCATTATTGTAAATGTAGACTCATCTATAACTCTGTTGGTAAATTCATCAATAACCTGAACATGAAGATCGTACTTTCCATATGGAAGATTGGTATAACTGAACGAATCAAGTTCATCCTGATGTACGGTAACACCAACATCATTAGCTCCCTCTAAATAAATCCTAATAAGAGGATTAGAAAGACTGTAGTTTAACACAGCCGGGAATATCTTGATACGCTTGGTATCCTTAGGGATTGTGTACCCTGTGTAATCTCCCTTAATCTCTACATCGTCACAATATACACTACTGATTCTAACTATGTACTTGGTATCTTTATCATCATAATTGGCTGTTGAAACAAGTCTGACACCGTCAGTACAGCAAATGTAAATATTGTCCTTGTCCGAATCAATCCACGAATTAGCTGTAATTGTAGTATCAAGACCTCTTATGTAATTAAGCAACGAATAGCTGTAATCGTTATTGGCAATGAGGTCCGACTCCTTCACCACGAAGATTCCGGCGCTTGAGAACACCCATGCATCACCATAATCATTTATGAAAATGTCATAGTTATTGCTGTACGGGAACTTGTTAAGCTTGACAATCTCTTCACCGTCGTCATAGTAGAGCATATTGCTTGTAACGTAAATGTATCCACCTGTGCATTTGCATACTCTTATTACAACCTGTGAATTAAGACCGTCCTCCTCTGTAATATGCCTTACAACCTTGGCGTCCTTGACAACGTAAACACCGTCTCCGTCAGTACCGCATATAAGTGAGCCGTCATCAGCAAGAACCATGCTTAAGGTCTGCGGTGAAGAATAGCCTTTGCTTCCATCAAGAGTCTTGACAATTCTTCCATCCTTGATAAAATTAAGGCCCTCCGTACTTGCTGCGACAATTGTGCCGTCAGGAAGCTCAATAACTGAACGAAACCTAGATCCACATATACCTGCCGTTGACTCGTTGTAACATGTGATATTATGATTAGGATCAATCATAACAAGTCCGTCCGCACCGTAAGTAGAGAGCCAGATATTACTGTTAGAATCCTTGTAAGCCTGTCTCACTCTCACATTGTTAAAGCGCTCGATAAACGAATAATTCTTGGTCTGATAAGTCTTCGAATCAAGTACGTAAAGTCCGTTCTCAAGACCTACGTACAAGTCATTACCACATAAAACCACACTGTTAACCGTGGCGCTCTTAACATTTCCCTTGGTGAAAATGTTGACAAAAGGATTGACCGAGAACTTCGCTACACCCTGCTTGTTAGAGGCATACCAAAGATTGCCCTGATAATCAACCATACACGAACAACATGAGGTATCAAAATCTTCACTTGAAAGATTGATAAAATCTCCCTCTTCATCAATATATCCAATACCCATATCAGCCGCAATCAGGTAGCTCTTATCCTCTTTATTGTAGTGGATAGCCGCTGTTGTATTGATGGATGTTGCATCATATTTTTTATTGTTAAACTTAATTTTGTCATTCTCGATGGTAAATATATAGCACATACCGCTCGAAGATCCTACCATGAACTTTCCTTCATCAGAAGCGCACACACTTGAATAATATACCCCATCTTCAGAATCCAAAACAACCCTGTCAAGCATCGCACCATTACTCATTATGAATAACGTTCCTGCAATAGTAACGCCGGCTATATAGCCTTTATCATTGGAACATAATGAATTGACAAATGAAACATCTTCCCAGTCGTCATATAAGAAAACATCCCCTGACTTGCTGATTCTTGCCAACTCCATAGAAGTTCCTACATATACATTGCCGTTAGAATCCTCGGCAACAGATCTGATAGAGTTAGAACTGAGCCCTGATGAAGTATCATAAAAAACTATAGAATCGGTCTGGATGTCATAGCAGCCAATACCGGAATCATTGGTTCCAATCCATAACTTACCATCGTTATCAATATAAAGCGCAGTAACGCTCGAGATTCTCTCATCGACCGTCTTCTTCTCAAACTTGGAGCCATCGTAACGATAGAGCCCCGAATAAGCCCCTACCCATATGTAACCATCATCAGTCTGAACAACGCTGTTAATCTCAAGAGACGCGAGTCCGTCATCCATATCGAATCCGGTAAAATTATACTCTGACTTAATATCCTTATATGCATGCGCATCCGTACAGTTGACACTACCTATTCCAAGCACCATTACTGCAAATGCTATAATCAGGCTCTTAACCTTAGAAGGCTGATTATCTGTAGTCTCACTGTCTTCACTAATCACCTCATCACCGTGTTTAGACTGTCGCTTCTTCTCCTTAACTCTCTTAAGTCTGGCCTTCTCCGCCTTGGCACACATCCTGGCTTCATCAAGAGTATTAACATAATTATCAATAGCTCTGGTAAGATATGTAGCCTCCGAAATCTTAAGGATCATTACAACCAATCCCATAGAAAGAACTTTATCAGGAATGTCAACAAAACTCTCAGCCAAAAACGCACACACCCAGTCTGAAGCCACGTACTGATATATCATATCGTAAAGGGCGTCTCCCCACTCGTTGCCTGTATATCCTCCATACAAAAACATGTTAAGAGGAAGCGAGCACGCAACAGCAGCAAGCGCCGCTAATGTTGCAGCAGAAAATGTACGAAAACTGTTAAACCAATCCTTCCTCCTATAAAACAGTCCAATAGTAATAGCCACTGCTGCACCAACAATTGAATACATCATATCAGTGAAGGAACCCCATCCTGATATAACATTGGTAAATACAGCCACAATAACTCCACCAATCGGTCCGAGTACGGTTGCAGTAAAACATGTTCCTACCGAATCCAACCAAAACGGCACACTGACCTTTGAAATAATAAACCTTCCGAAAAGGTTAAGTAACAGACTCATAATCAGAAAAATAATACTTATATGATTAACCTTAAATGTCCATCTAGAACGAATCATAGGTAGCCCTCCAATGAATAAAAAAAATGAAAACAAACTATATAAATTTTACCATAAATACTGCATTTGTTCAATTTATAAAAAAGAAAGTACCCCGAATAAACGAGGTACTTTAGATAAACAATCTTAAAAATGAAATTATAATCTGTCTTCCTTGATGCCTTTAACATAAGGTTCAACCTGAGCAAGCATATTCTCGATATTCTCGTAGAGAACGCTCTTAGTTGTACCTACATTGTTAGCCTCAATAATATGTGACTCAACATCTGAGAACTTAGAACTGATTGCCGAGAATGAACCATCAAGATTGCTAAACTCACTGACAACCGCCTTAGTAGCATCGTCGATCTCTTGCTTAACATCATCTGCTCCGTGAGCAGCTTCGTTAATCTGATTGAACTTCTCCTTGGTTGCAGCCGCATTCTCAAAGCTCTTATTAAGTGCATCACTCGTTATGTTGATACTCTCGCTCAATCTATCGGTTCCGGCCTCAACATCACTGATACTTTCTTCAACCTGTCCTACAAGTTGCTTAATCTCATCAGCAAGGTTCTTAACTTCCTCGGCAACAACCGTGAAACCTCTACCCATCTCACCTGCCCTCGCAGCCTCTATAGATGCGTTAAGCGCAAGCATGTTGGTCTGGTTAGCGATGGAAACAATTCCTTTCATACACTCAGAAATCTTACCTACACTGTCGGTAAATTCTGTAAATATACCCTGCATCTCGTCAAGGTGTACCTTAACAAGTTCAGAGCTGTCTTCAAGTTCAGACATCATAGCCTCTGCACTCTCAACTGATAGCTTGATATCTTCTTCAACATCCTTAAACTTACCGGTAGATTCTGAAATGCTATCAAACACTCCGCTAAACTCCTTGAGCTTGCTCTGCACATCTTCATCCATCTTGATAATATCTTTAAAATTACGACTTATGACGTTGAGCTCCTCAAGAGAGTCTACCTCTTTCTTAGCAAGCTCTGATTGATATTCCCTAACGCTCTTAGATATATGAACAATAGGATCGTAATTATGTACTACAGCCTTAGTAACAGCCTGTGGCTGAACGTCGGCAGTCTTCTTACCAAATAATGCCATATTCATTCACCCACTTTCTATTCAAATGCCACACATGACATAGACTGATTGATAAATTGCTCGTTATGATGCTCACCGTTACCTACCATTCCGACATGCATTCCGGCAGTACTCATCTTAGTGAGGTATGTTGACATAAAATGCTCATCATTAAAGAAGAAATAACGGAACACACAGTTAATTGAAAATATGGCGCTGGCCTTACCGAAATCACTCTTGATAGCCTCAACCGTCTCATCAACCACCTTCTCATAATCTTCAATATGAAGGATTGTAAGAACATCCGAATTGTTAACCTGACGATAGCAACATAGACCGTTACCTGAAGCCTCCTTAAGTGAAACAATACAGATATCTCTACCTGTGACCTTACCAAGTGGATTCCTAAAGGTCTGATTAGCAATATCAGCATCTCCTATACCGAAGATGTCCTCATATACCTTCTTAGCCGGCTTACCGTTGAAGTCACCGACATAATACTTGTCACGATTAGTGTTGCTCGCAACGAACCTGTATCCTTCTTCCATAGGCTTATAGATATTCTCTTTATAAACCTTAATCTTACCGCCAAGATTCTTGATGAATATGTAGGCGGAAGCATCCTCGTATACAGTACCGTTGACAGCAACCATTCCATCAAATGCAGTTCCACCGACCAAAGATATATTCTTCTTGCCAAGCACACTGTACATTGTAGAAAGAACCGCTGCATCATTACCTGTACAAAAATCTATACATACCGTATTCTTAGCATCCGGAGAAACACTTAACAGGTTCTTCTCAAAATCTGCTATATCTCTTATCGGAACAGTAGAAACATCTCTCAACACCCCGGCACTTGCCTTAACGCCGGACATTGCAACTACAGCAACTCCACCTTCCTTGATAGTATCTGCATAAAAATGTCCTGTCGTAGCTATACATGGTACATTAGGATACTTCTCATTAAGCTCTGCAACATGCGACTTAAATTGATTACCATTAGAGACCATAATAAGCAAATCAGGTGATGAAATTGATTTTAAAGCTTCCGATAGATCACCTCTATCGCTCTTTCCATATAACTGCCTCAATAGCTTTCCCTCCTTAAACTTTATTGATTCTAAAAAATTGCACAAACAACCAATCACTTACTTAAACATTTTAACACATTTACACAAAAATATAAAGCAAAATATATATTAATAAGTGTTAATAAAAGCCCATGCAATGCATGAGCTTTTATATTATATATAATACATATCTTCAGGGCTTCCCTTATCGTAAGCACCCCTTAAATCTTCTAGCGATAGACTCTCAAGTATCTCGTCAACCGCTTTGTTAACAGGGGAAATAATCAAGTCCTGTAACACGATTGCACTATTCTGATAAGTTGACGTATCATAGACATTCTCATCTTCTAAATGATAATCTCCTTCTATTGCGGCAACAATCTCAGATACCTTTAAATCTTTCTCCGGTTTAGCAAGAGTGTAACCACCCTGCGGGCCCTTTATAGACCTTACAATTCCGGCTCTCTTAAAGCTTGCAAATACCTGTTCCAAATACTTAAGAGATATTCCGTTCCTATCGGCGATGCTGACCAGTGTTACACAGCCTTCATTTGCATGAGACGCCAAATCGATAAGAGCCACCAGACCATATCTTCCCTTCTTGGATAACTTCATCTATACACCCCACTAATCCACAAAAAGTGCTGTAGAATAGTATCTGTCACCGGTATCAGGAAGAAGAGCAACTATAGTCTTGCCTTTATTCTCAGGCTTTTTAGCGTAGTCAAGTGCTACCTTTAACGATGCTCCTGAAGAAATACCAACAAGTATTCCCTCTTTCTTACCAAAGTACTTAGCAGTTGCAAATGCATCATCATTCTCGACAGTTGCAATCTCATCGTAAATGCTTGTATTAAGTACATCAGGAACGAATCCTGCTCCGATACCCTGAATCTTATGTGGTCCTCCCTTACCTGTTGAAAGTACAGGCGAGCTCGCAGGCTCTAAAGCTACAATCTTAACGTCTTCCTTCTTGCTCTTTAAGAACTCACCAACACCTGTTAAAGTTCCACCGGTACCGACACCTGCTATAAATATATCAACTTCTCCATCGGTATCTTCCCAAATCTCAGGACCTGTTGTTGCTCTATGAATTGCAGGGTTAGCCGGGTTAACAAACTGCCCCGGAATGAACGATCCCTCTATCTCAGCAGCCAACTCGTCTGCCTTCTCGATAGCACCCTTCATACCCTTAGCACCATCAGTTAATACAAGCTCTGCACCGTATGCTTTAAGTATGTTTCTTCTCTCAATGCTCATAGTCTCCGGCATTGTAAGAATGATTCTATATCCCTTAGCTGCTGCGATAGACGCAAGACCGATACCTGTATTACCTGAGGTAGGCTCGATTATAACCGATCCCTCTTTCAAAAGGCCTTTAGCTTCTGCATCTTCTATCATAGCCTTAGCAATTCTATCCTTAACACTTCCTGCCGGATTAAAGTACTCGAGCTTAACAAGCACTCTTGCCTCAAGGTTAAGATCCTTCTCAATATTAGTTACTTCAAGTAGTGGTGTACCACCGATGAGCTCTGTAGCTCCCTTATAAATCTTGCTCATAATTATATCCTCCTTAATTCCTATATGGTTAGTAGGTTTATCTGATGAATTGATTATATGACATATATTTATTTATGTCAATAGTTTTTTTCACATAATAAAAAATAACCTGCCACACAGGCAGGTTATAAAATATCACACTTCATATGTTCTTGATTCAAGCCTCTTAACAAGCTCATCAGGTGGTAATGGCTTATCGAAAATATATCCCTGAACAATATCACAATTCTTATTCTTAATCCACTCAAGCTGTTCCTTGGTCTCAACGCCCTCAGCCACAACCTCCATATCAAGCTCTCTAAGCATATTAATCATGTTACTGATCATAATCTCATCCTTGATAGCCGCTACCGTATCAAGTCCGATATTGTCGACAAATGACTTATCAACCTTAACAACGTTAAAATCAAGATTGAGAAGCAGATTAAGTGATGAAGATCCTGTTCCAAAATCATCCATACTGACGTGAACTCCTGATCTGTTCATGTCTGCCACAAACTTAGTAAGCGCGTCATTGTCATCATAATCAGATGTCTCTGTAAGCTCTATCTCAATATACTTAGGATTAATTCCATGTTTCTTGATAATACTCATGGTACGCTTGGCGAGATCCGGATCCGCAAGATGCTGCTTAGAATAATTGACAGAAATCCTAATCGGCGTAAGACCTTTATTAAGCCAATTTTTAACTTCGTAGCACGCATTTTCAAGCATATAATAATCCAATAAATCGGTCGCGTTGTTCTTCTCTATTATAGGCAAAAACTCGCCCGGAGATATGAGCTTTCCGTCATGAAACCATCTAACGAGCGCCTCACATCCGCATATCTCCATAGTATTAAGTCTAACCTTAGGCTGATAGTACGCAATAATCTCGCCATCCTCTAACGCCCTCGGGAAGAGCTCCATAATCTCTTTCTCTCTTCTAACCTTAGCCTGAACTTCCTCATCAAAGTAACTTATATCCTCGCCCAAACTTCTACCGTGCGACTCGGCCTCCATCGCTCTGTTTATAAGGTCATTGATGGTATCCCCTTCTACAGCCTCGTAAACTCCCATCCTGATATCTATCGACATCTTAATTCTCTTGCCATCTAAGGACTTGACATTAAATACCGCGTTGGTAGCATATTCGATAAACTCTTCAAGCCTTGATCTTACAATCATGACAAAGAAATTGTCTCCTGATAGCCTGGCCGCAAATTCAGAATCGTGGTCCACAAAATCATATATGTACTTGGCGTACTTCCTTAAAATAGAATCGGCTTCCTCAACACCAAGCTTCTTATTGACACTCTTAAACCCTTTAATATTAAAGTAGCAGCTTGCGTAATAATTAAGAATATCCCTGTACGCAACACTCTTACCAAGGTTAACTACACCGGCGTGATTAAGAAGTCCTGTCATCATATCGGTATCGGTTGTCTGACCAAGCTGCTTAAGCATTCTTGACCTACTAAGAATAATATAAACATTCTTAACAATGGCTTCGATAGACTCTCTATCATCCTGAGTCCATTCATATCCCTCAACAACTCTTAATGTGACTCTTACATCACCCATATCACGTTTAAACTTCATTCTGATTGCAGGCTTGGTCTTATCGATATGCTGGCTGAAATCATAAGCAAAATCAACATTGCCACCGGCCAAATCAAATATATTAGGCTTGGTCTTATAGGTAATCTCCGCTCTTCCAACGTACAAAAAGGCTGCCATATCTGCCAGCCTGATAAGTATATCTCTATATAGATTACTAGTCTTTGTCTCTGATAAATCTGCCTGATTGATAAAATCAACAAACTCTTTTGAAACTATCTCGTACATAGAATCAACCCGCCTAATAACATTTTACATAGTTACTCAAATTTTAGTATAACACATTCCAATATGAATGACTATACTTTATTATACTAAATTATCAACAGTCAATGTCCCTGAAATGAAACTGTGCGGTACCATTTGCATAATCATCAACAATCTGTCCCGTTCCGTAAAGCTTGTACTTATAAGTCATCAATCCCTCTAATCCGACAGGTCCCCTAGCGTGAAGCTTAGATGTACTGATTCCTACCTCTGCACCAAATCCATATCTGAATCCGTCTGCAAATCTTGTGGAAGCATTCTGATAAACTCCCGCAGAATCAACCATGTTCATGAAATACTCGGCGGTATCTCTGTCTTCAGTTATTATTGCATCGGTGTGATGCGAACCAAACCTATTGATGTGAGAAACTGCTTCGGTAACATCGTCTACAATCTTGACACTCATAATAAGATCAAGGTATTCCTTGTTGTATTCATCATCCCCCATCTCTTCTACTTCGACAAATGATAATACATCAGCATTACCCCTTAATGCCACTCCTGCGTCCTTTAAAGCCACTGCTGCTTTAGGAAGAAAATCTGATGCTATATCCTTAGCTACGAGCAAAGTCTCAGCAGCATTGCAGGCAGCGGTATACTGAGTCTTGGCGTCAACAATTATCTTAATAGCCTTGTCATAATCAGCGGCCTTGTCAACATAAACGTGACAAACTCCGTCTGCGTGTCCCATAACAGGAATCTTGGTGTTATTCATTATGTATTGTACAAATGCATTCGATCCCCTAGGAATTAACAGATCAACATCCTTATCGCATTTTAAAAGTTCGTCTATCTCATTGTGCTGCTCTGCCTTAAAGAGACAATCAGAAGGAAGTCCCGCTTCAACAATACTGTTCTTTATAATCTCAAACAATGCCGTATTGGTGTTAACCGTCTCCTTACCACCCTTTAAGATTGCGCAGTTACCGCTCTTGATGCAAAGACTTGAAATCTGTACCAAAGCATCCGGTCTTGCCTCGAATATAACGCCGATAACTCCGATAGGACACGACACTCTCTTGAGCGTAAGCCCCTCATCTAACTCTCTTGCCATCATAATCTTGCCTACAGGATCAGGAAGGTTAATAAGATTGGCAATGCCTTCAATCACCCCGTTAAGCTTGCCTTCATCGAACTTCAGTCTCTTAACGACAGCCTGGGAAATGTTGTCTTTAGCAGCATTTTCAAGATCTAAAGCATTTGCCTTAAAAATCTCATCCTTGTTCTTAATAAGTGCGTCTGATATAGCTTTAAGCGCTCTATTTCTGTCATCACCTGATGTTGCAGCCATCTTAGGTGATGCTAATTTCATACTTCTTGCAGTTTCTTTGATAGTCATATCCATAAACCTCCTTTAACGGTATAAATCATATACTACCATAAATAACAAATATATGCTATAATTAAGTTAATTATATGGAATAATAATCAGGTGATTTTTATGGATAAACAAGATACAACTTTAAAGCAGACTAAGCGAGTGGTAAGAGACTCAGATATTGCCTGGGATAAACTCGACAACACCGCCAATCTTTTTCCGGTTATTGCGACTGAGGATATGTCCAATGTCTACAGAATCTCAACGGTGTTAAAGGAAGAAGTTGACAGGGTATGTCTTCAGGAAGCACTTAACATGGTTCTTCCTAATCTGCCTATATTCAGGATGAGACTAAAAGCCGGAATGTTCTGGTACTACTTTGAGGACAATAACCGTCCTGCACCGTTAGTTACAGAAGAATCTTCATACCCGGGAGCATACATCAACAAATCCAAGAACCAGCATTATATGTTCAGGGTTACACACTATAAGAATCGTATTAATCTTGAGGTTTTTCATGCTTTAACAGATGGATTTGGCGGTGTCATTTTCTTAAAGGAGCTTGTATATCAGTATTTAAGATTGGCACATCCTGATGAATTAGCAGGTGAGAAGAACAGAATATCAACAGGTATTTTCCTTGATACCGAGGACAGCTACCTTAAGAATTTTAAGAAGACGAGCAAGCATCCTAAAGGTTATAAATCCAAAAAAGCCATTACCGTTACAGGCGAGAAGCTCGGCAAGAACGAGATGGGTGTCGTTCACGGATACATGCCAATAAGCGAACTTAAGGTAGCGGCCAAGAAGTACGGTGCGACCATTAATCAGTACTTAGTTGCTACATTTGTCTATGCTGTATACAAAGAATACTTAAGAGGCAACGTTTCCGAGGACCCTATCAGTTGCTGTGTTCCGGTTAATTTAAGGCCTTATTATGACTCACATACAATGAAGAATTTCTTTGTCATGGTTAGCGCGGAATTCAAGCCTGAGAAGGATAGTTACACTTACGAGGAAGTTATAAAGATTGTAATCGATAGTCTGAAAGAACAGATTACACCTGAGAATCTTGCCAATATCCTTTATTACAACGTGTCCAATGAAACCAACTTCATACTGAGGTTAGTTCCACTGGTCATCAAGAATCTTGCAATAAAGCAAGTGTATGGGGCGTCAGCGCATGCTAACACCGCAACAATCACCAACATAGGAAGTCTCGATTTAAGAGAACCTTATAATAAATACGTCGACAGGTTCTACGCTATGCTTTCAATGTCAAAGGGACAGAACATCAAGGGAGCATGCTGTTCTTGCAACGGAATTATGACATTTACATTCAGCTCATGCTTGGCAAGCCTTGCAATCCAGAAGAAATTCTTCCAGTTGATTGCCAAGGAAGGTGTTAATGTCGCTATCGAGACTAATGATGTATATTACGAGTGAGGATAACTATGTATAAATGTGACAATTGCAATATAACAATATACGATAACGTCGATGTGTGTCCTTTATGCCATCAGGTTATCGATGAAATATCCAAAGAGGAAGAAGCCGAGGTTGTCAAGGTATTTGGTGCATCTTCACCCTACCCTGACGTAATACGAATTGTCCAGAGAACAGAACTTGCGATGAAGCTTATCGTATTCCTCTCTATATTGGCAGAGGTAATACTTATAGGCATTAACTATTTTAAGACTCCTAAGATTATGTGGTCTTTGATTAGCGGAATTGCTTTTGTGTATTTGTTGTTATCGCTAAAATACTGGATATCACACGACTCAGGATTTGCTATTAAGCTTGGAATACAGATTACACTAACAATGATAATACTTGCAGTCCTTGATCATTTTACAGGTTCTAAGGGCTGGTCATTCGAGTGGGCGATACCGGGTATTATACTGTTTGGCGACGCAATGGCTCTCTTTCTTATGATGTTAAACAGACAACGCTGGTACAGTTACACAATGTTCCTTCTCTACATGGAACTGCTTAGTATAGCAGTTATGGTGCTTCACTTTTTTAACAAGATTACCAATATAGTGATGCCTATTACCTGCATCGCGCTTAGCAGTTTATTCATGCTCGCTACCATCATATTTGGAGACAGAGCATTTTACAGAGAATTCAAAAGAAGGTTTAGAGTATAATTTAAGCGGCGAGAAACCTCGCCGCTTTTTATAATTCTTTATCAAGTTCCATAACGGTCTTATTAAAAACAGGGTGCCTGTAATACGGTGCAATCTCCATAAGAGGCTTGATAACAAAGTCTCTGTTATGCATATCTACATGTGGAATAATAAGATTAACATCCGAGTATACAAGCTCATCATAAAAGATTATATCCAGGTCTAATGTTCTC
Organism: Lachnospiraceae bacterium NC2004; assembly: GCA_000621905.1. Lineage (GTDB taxonomy): Bacteria > Bacillota > Clostridia > Lachnospirales > Lachnospiraceae > NC2004. The sequence goes on along the minus strand of JHXB01000005.1, from coordinate 71,277 downwards.
GGACCCCATCTCAACTCTCTTGTACGACCATTCTTGTCCTCAATCTCATGAAGCTTATCAAGAAGTTCATGAGGTGTATATAGTGTCTTAACAACTATCGCACCGTTAAGAAATCTATCCTGGTCAGTCACTCCATACGGCTCAGTCTCAATAAAAGAAGATGTCTTAATAACTCTGGTGTAATCAAGATTGTCAATCTCTTTTACCGCCGTATCTAAGTATCCCTGCTTATTACCTATGTTAGAACCTATAGCGATATAAGCTTTATGCCAGCTTCTTGATATCTTAACCGACACACTCTCTAACGGCAATCCGACAGGCGCCCATGGCTTTCTGATTTCTAAATCGACTGCCTCTAAGTGAGGAATCTCGTTTAGCATCTTCTCTGCAAGTTTCTCGGTTAAAGTCTCAATAAGATTGAATGTATTGCCCTTAACAAATGCATTTATCAAATGACAAACCTTGCCATAATCAATCGACTTACTTAAATCATCACTCAACCCTGCTGTCCTCGTATTAGTATAAAGAACCGCATTGATTATAAACTTCTGACCAAGCTTGTTCTCCTCCGGAAATACTCCGTGATTGGCAAACATCTCAAGGTTATCAATATGTATCTCATCATACTTATTCATAGCAAAGCCTCCGCCATTCTTATGGCTAAAAGATTAGGTTTAACATCATGTACCCTGAATATCCTTGCACCATTTAAAACGCCTGTAACATTAACGGCTATCGTTCCCTCTAATCTCTGATCAGCCGGCAGATTAAGTGTGTTTCCGACAACAGATTTATTGGAAGCAGCTAAAAGAACAGGGAACCCTAACATTTGAAGTCTATCTAAACTTCTTATAATCTCAAGATTCTGTTCGTAATCCTTAGCAAATCCGACACCCGGATCAACTATAATTCTCTCCGGTGAAACACCGGCGTTAAGTGCTATATCAACCGACTCCCTTAAATCTTTGACCACATCAGATACAAAGTCATTATATACTGCCTCTTCTCTGTTATGCATCAAAACGCAGGTAAGGTTATTCTTGGCTGCAAATGTAGCTAACTCCCTATCTCTCTTAAAGCCCCAGATGTCATTAATAATATCCACACCTTCCGGATATGCAGCTTCTAACACCTTGCTCTTATAAGTGTCAAGCGATACGCAAATATCAAACTCCTGCTTAATCATTCTGATTACAGGACATACTCTTTCAATCTCTTCTTCATCAGAAATCATGGTATATCCTGGTCTTGTAGACTCTCCGCCGACATCGATAATCGTTGCGCCATCACTAATCATCTTCTCAACCTGAAACCTGGCGGCATCTAAATTGTTGTACTTACCGCCGTCCGAAAATGAATCCGGAGTGACGTTTAAGATGCCCATTATGTGGCATTGGCTATCAATGTCTATATTGTACTTGCCGATATTCATAACTCTTCTCCGTAAAAATGTCTCTTAGAATGAACTACATCAAAAAATGTATCCCTAAGCTCCTTGTTGTCTTTAAACTCTCCTCGACTTACAAATGTTGTCGTCTTAGAGCCCGGCTTCTTAATGCCTCTCATTGTCATACACATATGCTCTGCCTCGATGTAAACCATAACACCTCTAGGATTAAGCTCCTTCATCAAAGCATCCGCCACCTCACAGGTAAGCCTCTCCTGTACCTGAAGCCTCTTAGCATAGACCTCAACAAGCCTCGCAAGCTTGCTTAAGCCCACAACTTCGTCGTTAGGAATGTACGCAATCGCCACCTTACCATAGAAAGGCAACATATGATGCTCACACATCGAATAAAATGTTATATCCTTCTCGATAACAATATCTGATGTATCCACATGAAAACGCTTAACAAGCTGGTCGCTCGCATTCTGCTCGTAACCACCTGCAATCTCGTGATACATCCTGGCAATTCTCTCGGGCGTATCAAGTAGTCCTTCTCTATTAACGTCCTCGCCGATACCCTCAAGTATAAGCTTTACACCCTCGATAATCTTCTTATCATCCATTATATTTCTCCTAAAATTTATTAAAAAGATTCTTCGCTTCGCTCAGAATGACATAATCCTGTCATCCTGAGGAACGTAGCGACGAAGAATCTTAACCAACTTAATCAAGCGGTAAACCTCCGTCATCGTCAGTATCAGGCACATTAGCATCTGCCCCTAACAAAACCTCCGGCTCAGCATCTGTACTGATACCCAAGCTTACATTAGTTGCAGTCGTTTTCTCCTCTTCAACATTACTCTCTGCACCAAGTCCAATATTAAGGCTATTATAAACGTCCATAATCTGATCTCTTGTAGCGAGATAGTCAGAAAATGCACTCGCAGATCCTGCAGAAACGCCCATATCAAGCGCGTAATTGTAGCTTCTCTTGGTCGTATATCCGTAAATGAATCCGGCAACCATAGAATCTCCGGCACCGACACTGCTTACCAAATTGCCCTTAGGCGCCTCACACTCATAAACATCGCCCATCTCTGTAACAAGAACAGCGCCCTCTCCTGCAAGCGACACTAATACATTTCTTGCGCCCATCTCCTGAAGCTTAAATGCATATGGGATAACCGCTTCCCTAGATGTGAGCTGAACATCAAATATATCTCCAAGCTCGTAGTTATTAGGCTTAATAAGAAATGGATGGTATTCTAAAACGTTAGTCAACAAGTCCTTAGTTGCATCAACAACGACATGAATCCCCTTGCCATCAATTGACGCCATTATATCTCTGTAAATCGTATCAGGTACAGAATCCGGAATACTTCCACCTAGTACAAGGATATCATCTTCCTTAAGTTCCTGAACCTTCTTCATAAGAACATCCAAGTCTTCCTCAGTAATGGTAGGCCCGATTCCGTTAATCTCAGTACCGTCAAGCTGTACTATCTTAACATTAATTCTTGAAATACCTTCTTTAACTACCACTTCCTCGGTATTGATTCCAAGTTCGGCAATACGTCTTGTAATCTCCTTGCCGACAAATCCTGCCGAATAATAAATTGCCGTATTGTCTACACCAAGGTTCTTAAGAACAACGGAAACGTTGATACCCTTACCACCAGGGATCAATATCTCAGACTCGGTACGGCTTACATGTCCCATCTTAAAATCAGGAACATCAACAAAATAATCCAGCGTAGGATTAAGCGTAACTGTATAAATCATTGTCTTGCCCTCATTTCTGTACATAATTGCACATAATATAGACATTCTACCACATTTTAAAGATAACTTCCATATTTTCTTAATAAATGGTAATATAGGGGATATATAAAGGGTTCACCCCTATTCATTAGGAGGTTATTATGGCAGATAAGAATATATCAACTGAAAATGGTACATTGTACTACACTATAAAAGACGACAAAGTCACCATAACCAATTACAGTGGCAATGATGAGAGTCTTACTATCCCATCAGAGATTGATGGCTTCATGGTCAGAAAGATTGGAAAGAAGGCATTCATGAACACCAAACGCCTTAAAAGCATTGAACTTCCGGAGCATGTAAGAAAGATATCCGATTGGGCATTTGCCTACTGTAAAATGCTTAAAAGCATTTCCCTTCCAAGAAGAAGGATAAACCTTGGAACCGATGTCTTCTTGGATGATATAAGGCTCAGCGAAGTCAACATTTACCCAAGAAACAACGAGACCGGACATAAGTATGATAAGATGAGTGACGAGGAAAAGGCGCACCTTAGCCTTCTTTTAGCTGCTGTTCCTGCCATGGGCGACAGCAAGCATTTGCTCGACATTAAAAATGCAGGCTCTAAGGAGTGGTACGAACAGCTTGATAACAGGATTCTTAAGATACTCGACGAGCCCGATGACAAAGGATATACAGATATGATTCTCTGCGGTGAAGAGGATATCAACTGTAACTTAGACACTTATATAAGGGATCGCAGGAAGCGCAAGGTTGGTTATTGTTTCTTAAGACTCATGAACGATACACACCTTAAAACGCATGTAAAGAAGATATTAGATGATTATCTAATCAGTCATTCCGTCGGTGCGCCGTCTATGGAAGCGTGGCTTTTTCTTAAAGATGAAGCAGGTCAGATGAAGGAATACTATGAGTACTATGTTGAGTTGGGCTGTCTAAACGAAGATAATTTCAGCTCGACAATAGCAGATTTAGGCGATTCCAACCCTGAGATGAAGGCTTATTTCTTAAGATGGCACGAGGATAAACGAGATGACAAGCAAGACTTCTTCAGTGGGTTTACATTGTGATAGTAAAATAGTAGATATTAACCGTTGATTTTCTACATATCTTCTACATTATTACCCTTTACAAATCAATAAAAATAGAGTATGTTATAAACTTGAGGTTACATATATAATGTATCCAAAGATCAATATAACAAAAAGGAGATATAATACTATGAAGAAGTTATTAACGTTAACATTAGTATTAACAATGATTTTGTCACTCGCAGGATGTGGTAGTACAAGTTCAAGTTCAAGCTCAACCGCCAGCAATTCAAGCGCTTCTGATACCAATGCATCAAGCGATATCAAGACAGTTACCGAAGGAACACTTACAATGGGAACCAACGCTTATTTCCCACCATATGAGTACTACGAGGGCGACAGCATCGTTGGTATCGACGCTGAGATAGCTCAGGCTGTAGCTGATAAATTAGGTCTTACCCTTAAGATCGAGGATATGGAGTTTGATTCAATCATCACTGCTGTTACAACAGGTAAGGTTGATATCGGACTTGCAGGAATGACTGTTACCGAAGATCGTAAGAAGAATGTTAATTTCTCTGACTCATACGCAACAGGAGTTCAGGCTATTATCGTTAAGAACGACTCACCTATCAAGACTGCAGACGACCTTGCTAAAGCAGGTGTTATCGGAGTTCAGCTTGGAACAACCGGTGACATTTACTGTAAAGACGATTTCGGTGAGGATCATGTTGACGAGTATAACAAAGGTAATGACGCAGTTATGGCGTTAGTATCAGGCAAGGTTGACGCTGTAGTTATCGACAACGAGCCTGCTAAGAGCTATGTTGCAGCTAACGATGGATTAAAGATTCTTGACACCGAGTACGTTGTTGAGGATTATGCAGCAGCAATCTCTAAAGATAACGACGCATTAAAAGATGCTATTAACAAGGCTCTTTCAGAGCTTAAGGCAGACGGAACTTTAGATAAGATTATAGCTAAGTATATTCAGGCGGAATAATTATGAATGATTTTAAAAGCAAGTTCACGCAAGACTTTATTGAAGACGGAAGATGGCATTTTATAACAGATGGTTTGATTAACACCATAATCATAACTATCCTCGCATTATTGATGGGTGTTCTTATCGGTGTTATTGTCAGCATAATAAGGTGTGCTCACGACCAGAAAGATGAGAAAGTCAGAAACATTCCTCTTTCAATTGCAAATGCTATCTGCAAGATTTATATCGCAATCATAAGAGGAACACCGGCACTTGTACAGCTCTTGATTATGTACTTTATAATCATGGTATCAGCTAAATCTAAACTTTTAGTTGCTGTATTGACCTTCGGTATCAACTCCGGAGCGTATGTTGCTGAGTTATTCAGGGGCGGAATTATGTCGGTTGACGCAGGTCAGCTTGAAGCGGGACGCTCACTCGGTATGAGTTATGTCCTCACCATGAGAAAGGTAGTTCTTCCACAGGCATTTAAGGCAAGCCTGCCGGCACTTATCAACGAGTTTATTGCTCTCTTAAAAGAGACTTCAATCTGCGGATACATAGGATTGAATGAGTTGACTCGAGGCGGCGATATAATAAGAGGTACAACTTACGATGCGATGTTACCTCTTCTCACCGTAGCTATAATCTACTTTATTTTGGTTATGATTATCAGCTACTTAGCATCCTTAGTAGAAAGGAGGCTTAGAAGAAGTGATAAACGTTAAAGGCTTATATAAAAGTTTTGGAGATACCAAGGTATTAAACGGTATTGATTACCACATTGAGCAGGGCGAGAAGATTGCAATCATAGGTCCGTCAGGCTCCGGTAAATCAACATTTCTTAGATGTTTAAACCTTCTTGAGACACCAACCAAAGGACAGATATTTATTGATGATGAGGAGATAACTGATCCGAATGTCAACATTGACAAGGTAAGAGAAAAGATTGGAATGGTATTTCAGCATTTTAATCTCTTTAATAATCTTACTATCATGGACAACATCACTTTAGCGCCTGTCCAGCTTAAGAAGATGACTAAAGAGGAAGCTGAAGAAAAGGCTATCGAGCTTCTTAAGAGAGTTAATTTGGAAGACAAGGTAGATTCTTATCCTTCTGAATTATCGGGCGGTCAGAAACAGCGTATAGCTATTGTAAGGTCTCTTGCAATGAATCCTGAGGTTATGCTTTTTGACGAACCTACATCAGCTCTTGATCCTGAGATGGTTGGAGAAGTTCTTGAGGTTATGAAGGAATTGGCTGATGATGGAATGACGATGGTTGTCGTTACACACGAGATGGGATTTGCACGAGAAGTTGCAAGTAAGGTTGTCTTTATCGATGAGGGTATCATCAAGGAAGAGAACGAGCCGAAAGCATTTTTCGACTCACCTAAGAACCCAAGATTACAGGAATTCTTGTCGAAGGTGTTGTAATAATAAGAATAATAGTATATTAGAAAGGCGGAGCAAAAGCTCCGCCTTTAATTATTGCTGCCAAGAACTATCTCCTTATCCCCTTACGAATTAATTGCTCCTTTTCTCAATTTTGCCGCATATTCAGGATCCCATGGTTGTCTTATCCCTGTAGACTTCAGGCCAAACAATTCATCTAAATAAGGTCTGCAAATCCGCTCTCCAAAAGGCAATATTTCACATGGCAAATCCGGCCTCTCCATTCCTTTTACAATCTTTGAAGTTATACTTCCACCTTGTCTCACTTTAACCTCTACACCAACAGATTCATCATACATATTATAAAGTTTTTGAACAACACCCTCTTTCAAGAGGTATCGTCTTAGTCCTATAACCCCAAGAGTCCAAGATAAGAATTCATTTTCAGCAAACGTCTCTTTATCCAAGGAGATAATTCCATCTTCTGGCAAGTCAATCTCTCCTGTTCCAACTTCAATAATATCTTGACAAGACCTATGTTCATCTCTCACATACATCTCGCCAGACAGTTTTCCTTCTCCCTTTCGCACAACAAGCATAGCAGCGCAGTCCATAAAATCAACAGTAATCTGATAACCCTGTTCTTGATCACACGGGTCAAGAACTCCATCAAGATCTATCTCGTCTTCAGCCAACATTTCAAAAAATCTACCAATATCACTTTCTTTCATGAAAACATTTAGCGTGCGATCATAACCATCCACCTTGTAGCCGCCCCAGACTACAACCTCCTTCTCGGTTCCGTCCGCCTTTTTTACGACCATTTTTAGAAAACCTTCCCCATTTTTTACCGCGTCCTTTACCGCTTCTTTTGATTTATTTTCATCGTAGTTAGAATCTATCTCTGTCTTTACAGTATCTAATGTTTTTAAGTATTCTTCAGCTAAAGCGTCAATATCAATATCTTCTAAATCCAATTCTTCATCATCTGCCCCTGGGGAGTCTCCACCAAAACCAGACTCTGCAGTTACAAGCGTATTTAAAACAGCTGTTTTCTGAGCAAGCTCCGGATCATCAATAATCTCAATAGCTTTCTTATACCACTCAACAGCTTTTTTCATATTACTCGGAGTACCCTCTCCATACTGATAACATTGTCCGAGATCTCTCATAGCCAGACCATACCCATTTTCAGCAGCTTCCTTAATTAGTTCAAAACCCTTTTTCATATCCTGTTTAACATTTTCACCTGTCATATATTCACATGCCAAATTATGCCTACACGAATCACTTCCGGCCTCAGAACCCTTTTGATATAATTCTATAGCTTTACCAATATCTTTCCTTACACCCCTTCCCTGATGAAACGCTATTGCCAATATCCAACATCCATCAGCATTACCTTGAGCAGCAGCCTTCTCAGCCCACATTACACTTTCTTCATAATCTTTAACATCTCCTGCCTGTTCCAGAGAACCTCCAAGATCCATTAAACCTGCAGCTAAATCTGCTTGCGCCTGCGCATCGCCATCGTTTGCTTTTTCTAATGCATACGCTAAATTTTTAAAATTAGCTGCACACACCTCTGCATCTTCATCTCCTGCCTCAGCAGCTCTACGCATCCAATCAGCAGCATCTTTAAAGCTCCTTTCAACACCAAATCCTTTTGCAGTGAAAAGCCCAACATTAAACATCGCTTGTTCACCGCCTGCTTCAGCGCATTTCACAGACCAATAGTATGCTTTCTCTGGGTCCACCTCGATTTCATCAGATCCATTTAAATAAGTCATTGCCAATTGTTCCATCGCATCATAATCACCTGAATTGGCTGCCTCCTCTATCTCATCAAAGGACATTGATCCAATTGCAAGTTGACTCATTATTTCGTCAGCGTATGGTCTCATCATACGCGGAGCTCCAAAGAGCGTAGTACACAAAAGTGACGGTCTCTTCTTCCCTTCCACAATTTTGGCGATTATCTCACCATCCTTGTCTACTCCAAACAGAACCCCCTGCATATCTTCATCTAACATAGAACATTCATCAGCCATTCCCTTATCAGTTAAAAATTGATTAATCCCCTCCGCAACCAAATATGATACTTCCACAATCTCATCATCCGATAATATCTCGCCTGCTTTAACAGGTGACTGAAAAGCTACATTCCCATTCGTATGCATCTCATCACGAACATAAATTGTTATATTAGCATCTAACTTCTCATATGTAACTTCTGCTGTTATTGGTCCGGCATCAATATATTCAATCACAATATCTTGTTTACTTTCCAGGGCTACATCTGATTTTAAGCCTGCAAGCAACCCCATCGCATTCTCACCAACATAAGCTATAATCATCATATTCCTCCAAATCACTCACTTTTTTTGTAATACCGCGAGGGTTCGAAAAAAATCCGAACCCTCTCAATATAAAACTATATTTAGCCAAATTACTATGCGTAATCATTTGATACACTAGTTCTATTATACCATTTCATATATAATTCTGCAGCAGAACCTGCCGGAGTATGAACACATATCCCTTCAGCTCTATTGTTTCCATTTTTTCCACCAAATACATCACGACCAATTATTTCTAACGTCGCAGGTATGTATACATCTTTTAAACTCTCGCATCCATAGAATACTGTATCGCCAATTTCTTTAATGGTATTTGGAAGTACAATTTTTTCTATTGCTTTACAATAAGAAAATGCACCATGACCAATTATTTCTAATGTATCCGGTATGTATACATCTTTTAAACTCTCGCATCCACAGAAAGCCCCATCACCTATTTCTTTAACGGTATTAGGCAAAACAATTCTCTCTATAGCTTTACAGTCTTCAAACGCTCGGTCTTCAATTTTTGTTACACCATCAGGAATACTAACAGTCTTAATCTTTCTTCTGCTATCTTTATTCTTAATGCGACTTTTACCGACCGAAAATGCCTCCTTTCCAATTGAAGTAACTGTTGCCTTACCAATTACAGATGGAACTACTACATCCTCTTCATCCCCTTTATAACTTGTAATCTGTAACGTTCCATCCTCCAACTTCACGTAACTCCACTTCTTCTTAAGTGCAGATACCGAGTTTGGATCTTCTGTGAGCCCCTTAATCATCTTCGCTACTTCTTTAGACTCTTCCTTCGCAACATCAACAGCCTTGTTTTTATAATTCATAAGCCATGCAAGAACTCCCGTATGCTTATTATCACGAGCAAAATCAATAAGCTCCTCTCTTATTTTAGTATTATTTAACCAGCCTGCCTCAGCCATTATTTCAAGCGCACCTATAGCCTTAGTCGACACTGCCATTTCCAAAGCTTTCTTATGTTTTATCTTAGATATGTCAGCATATTTAAAAAAACACGATAACGCCGGTCCACTCCAATCAACTCCATCAAACATCTTTTGACTAAGAGCAAGCTGTTTACCGGCTGTTGAAGCTAGTTTTCCAAATCTCTCCAACACAGGAAGCAATCTCGACTTCTTTAACCATGCAATTCTTTTCACATAATCATTCCAGTATTCTGACCGTGGCGCAGAGGTAATAATATCAAGATATGTCAATCCGCAATACGTATAGTAGAAAGGTGGTGTTTCCTGAAGATTGACTCCCATTTCAATCAAAGCATCTGCGAACTCTATCTCATCTGTAGTCAACGCCCAGAATAGCATCTCATCAAGCGAAACACCTGTATTTTTATTATCTGCGAGATATTTTACAACCTCTATTCTCTTATCTAAACTTAGTGTTACCAAATCAGAAGAAATATCCATATTACCAACGCCATACATAGCAGAATTCCAGTAATAACTACGTAATTTCTTGGGTACGAGCATAAGATAGTACAGTGTCCAGTATGACGACGACACAGTTGATTGAATCATTTTATATTTTCTCACAAGCGCAGCTTCAACTCTATAGTCGAACGATGCCCCATGTTCAACTAGCACTTCTACAAAATCAACTCCTCTGTATCTGGCAGCCAAACCCAAAGCTCGTGCTGTAAATTCAAACGTCTTATATGTTTCCAAAACGTCTGTAACATCCTTTAAAGTACCTTTTTGAACAGCCTCCTCTAATATTTCAACCTTAACCAATTCACTCGGCTTCTTAATGGTAAGATCCGGTTTGTAACTATTATCCAAAACCTCTTCTATTACGGTAGTAGCCTCATCTTTTCCTTTCGATTTGCTCTTTGCTGAAGTATTCTTCTTAACAGCTTCATAATATTCTTTAATACCCTTTATCTTGAGAGAGACAGCCTTCTTAGTTATTGTCTTCTCATGCGAAGCTGCATACTTCTCATACAGTTCAGCATACACACCTTCATATTTATCTGGATTAAGGCAGAATCCCAACGCTAAACATACTTGAACGTTACGCTCTTTTACAAATGTTACCGGGAGCTTTGGATAAACAATTGGTTTAGGATTATCATCATCATAAATATCAAACACTTCATCACCAACAGTACCTGAGCCAGCACCAGGCTCCACTTCAATCTCTCTAAGTTTTGATTTGCTTCTACATTTATTTCTAGGAAATACCTCAGACCCTACATCCTTCACTGATGTTGGAATGACTATTTTCTTCAACGCCCTACAATCAATAAAAGCATGATATCCAATTGATTTAACTGTTGAGGGAACAACATATTCTGATAGTTTCTTTCCGGCAGGAACAAATAAAATAGAATCTCCTGCCTTATTCATCAGTATACCGTCCATAGAAGAATATGTATCGTTTCCTTCATCGACAGCTATCTCCTTTAATGCATTACAACCTCTAAACATTTCAACATCTATAGATTTCACTTTTGAAGGAATGTAAAGAGACTTAAGTGCCTCACATCCATAAAATGCAAACGAACCTATACTTTCTAATTCAGAAGAAAAAGTAATGTTCTTCAATTTATTGCATCCCCAAAATGCTCTCTCACCAATTTTTTTCAATGACGAAGGCAAAGATATCTTTTTTAAAGAACCTTCTTTTCTATATTCCTTATAATACATCCTTCCTTCTCTAAATACGTCATCTGCAATTTCTACTACCCCCTCAGGAACAACAACTTCCCCACCTTCTCCACTGTAATGATACAAAATGTTATTTTCGATAGTGAATTCATCATTATCCTTAATCTCAGAACATACTTCAATTGATTTCTTATCTTTAGGTTTAGGACATATTTCAATTGATTTCTTATCTTTAGGTTTAGGACATATTTCAATTGATATCTTATCCTTAAGCTCAGGGCAGTCAGAAAAAACACTCTTTTTAACATTAGCTGGTACAATTACTTGTTCCAGCATCTTGCATCCCTGGAACGCGCCTCTATCAATTCTTTCAAGGGTCGAAGGTAAAACCACTTTTTTCAAAGACTTGCACTCTTCAAATGTACCACCATAAAACCCCCTTGTAATCTCAGTTACACCTTCTGGTATAATGATTCCCTCAAGCGTAGAACAATTATCGAATGCACGTGAACCAATCGTTTTAAGCGTAGATGGTAAAATCACTTTTTTCAAAGACTTACATTCTATAAATATATCATGAGAAATCTCAGTTACACCTTCTGGTATGGTTATTTCCTCAAGCATAAAACAATTACTGAATGCCCCTGATTCAATCTCACTTACACCTTCTGGTATAATGATTCCCTCAAGCGTAGAACAATTATCGAATGCATATGAACCAATCGTTTTAAGCGTAGATGGTAAAATCACTTTTTTCAAAGACTTACAATTTTTAAATATATCATCAGAAATCTCAGTTACACCTTCTGGTATGGTTATTTCTTCAAGCAAATCACATCCACAGAACGCGCTACGTCCTATCTTCCTAAGAGTAGATGGTAGTTTAATTGATTCTATACCTGTATCACTAAATACTCCGCTGTCTATAGCTACTATATCTTCAGGCACTTCAACATTTTTCTCATTACTATAAAATCCCCAGATTGTATTATTGAATATAACAAATCCATTCTCATCTGCAAGATTTATACACCCTTTAAAAGCACCACATCCAATGTCTTCTACAACATCTGTAATATCAAGTTTATTTAGATGCACACAATCTTTAAATGCATCACTTCCAATAGTACGTACTGATTTTGGAATAGATACTTCTTCCAATAAACTACAGTTTTCAAAAGTTCCATAATCAATTTCTTCTACACCATCCGGAATCTCTATCTTTTTTAGATGCACGCAATCTTTAAACGACTTACTTCCAATAGTACGAACTGATCTCGGAATAGATACTTCTTCTAGTAAACTACAACCTTCAAAAGCTCCATATCCAATTTCTTCTACATCATCCGGAATCTCTAGTTTTTTTAGATTCTTGCAATCTTCAAACGCAAGTCCCCCAATTGTACGAATAGATTTTGGAAGCGATATTTCTTCCAGTAAACTACAACTTTTAAAAGCTCCATATCCAATTTCTTCTACTCCATCCGGGATCTCTAGCTTTTTTAGATTCTTGCAATCTTCAAACGCTCTTTCTCCAATTTGGTTTACAGTATCCGGAATCTCAAGGATATTAAGACAACATCCAGAAAATGCACTATCTCCAATTACCTCCAACCCCTCAGGTAATATTACCTCTTGAATACTATAACGATTATGAAAGAACAATCCATCCGCAATAACCTTTGTTCCCTCAGGCACATTAACCGTAGCGCTATCCCCACTATATACATAAGCAACACCATCATGCACAAAAAAACCACTATCGTCTACAAGCTCATTACAACCATAAAATGCGTCACGACCAACTTCAATATTATCCGGCATGGTAATTGTCTTTAATCCGGTTTTCCATTTAAATGCGCCTTCACCGATATACTTAACTGATTCAGGGAGTATAACCTCTTCAACCCGATTTTCTTTGAAAAATGAATCGGCGAGATTTTCTTCGAAAACTGAATCGGCGATGCGTGTTACTCCTTCAGGTACCTTGATTATATCAGATTGACCAACATATGCAAAAAGGGTGCCCCCAAAAACTATAAACCCATCTTCATCCGCAATTCCCAAAGGTATCTTTGCCTTGTCATAGACAAATGGGTTACCGTCCATCTCAATAACATCTGACTCACAAGTAATACAAGTCAATTTTCCACAACCGGCAAAACAACCGTCTCCCAATTCTTTTAATGTGCTGGGAAGCTTAACTTCTTTCAATGCCTTACAGCGCAAAAAAGCGCAAGAACCAATTCTTTCAAGATTACTCGAGAATGAAATTGACTTTAATTTTCCACATTTCTCAAACGCATTCGAACTAATCTCAATCACCGAATCTGGCATCACTACTTCTGTAATGCTACAATCTTCAAAAACGCCCCTGTACGCATGGTCAAGCCCAATCTTAACAACACCTTCAGGTATCACAACCTTTGTCTCACTACCTCTGTAAAAATCAGTTAATACTCCGTCCTTAATTATAAAATTCTCATTCATAGTAACCCTCCTAATCTAATTTCAACGCTGCTAACTCAGCTTCAATTTGTTTTTGTCTGTCGTAAACTAGCAAGTCCTTGTTATGCTTAAAATACTCTTCACATCCATACTTATTTATATATGTTGAGGTATGCGGATTTAATGTCAACTCAGTAACGATAATCAACAACTCTTGTCCGTCCGGGAAAACATCTTCACAAAAAATAAACATGTTAGATAATTTTTTTCCGGCATCTTTAGCTGATTCTTTTAAATGCTTAACTTGTGCTTCAAAATCCTTTTTTATAATCAGAAAAGCTTCAGCACTCTTATCGACTCCTAACAATAGCTCTTGTTCATTTTCAAGAATTCTAATCTGTTGCTTTAATCGATACTGTGCATCTCTTGACAAGGTCCCTGATTTTTTACCTGTTACTAGCAATCCTCTTCTTTCACTAATAAGGTCAGCCATAATATCCGATGGTACTTTCTTCGGTTTAGAGATTAACTTCTTAAATTCTACCAAAGTAGCTGTCAAATCTTTCATTATTTGACCCGATTCAACAGCAGCCTTTAAATCTTCTCCAACTGCATCAAGCAACATTCCAATCAGAGAAAGCCGTTCATCAAATTTAGCTTTTTTAGCACTCTCTTTTATCTCTGAACTTGCTTCACCTGAAATAATACTTTCAATCTGATAATCGCTCTTATATTTTAAATACAAGTCATAGTAAACTGAAAAGTCCTTGGCAATTCTGGGATTCTGTATATATTGCTCTATTAATTTATGATCTACTTTAATATCATTCTTTTCATATAACTGAATCATCTGACTCAAGTCATCCCACCCGCGTGCCGTAACAAAACTTTTTCCTTCTACGGTTGATTCAACTATATAGAAATCCGCTTTTTTAATTTCCAAATATGTCATCACTGACGCATGCACTCCGCATTGATATGCATACTCTTTCCAAACGTCAAAATCGGGTGTGATATCCACTCGCTTTAATCGATCCCACGTTACAATATCAAATTCTCTAACGGAATTGTTATATTCCGGTGGATTACCAGCTGTAACTACAATCCAACCATTCGGAACTCTATGTCTTCCAAATACTTTGTACTGCAAAAATTGAAGCATAACTGGTGCCAATGTTTCTGAAACACAGTTAATCTCATCAAGAAATAATATTCCTTCCTCGACCCCAGTCTCCTCCATCATGTCATACACAGCTGCAATAATCTCACTCATTGTATATTCGGATATATCACATTCCATTCCTTTGTAAATCTTATGTTCAATAAAAGGAAGTCCCAACGCGCTCTGTCTGGTATGATGCGTCATTGAATACGAAATCAGTCCTACTCCCAACTCAGAAGCGATTTGTTCCATAATAGCCGTTTTCCCAATTCCGGGCGGTCCCATTAAAAAAACCGGTCTCTGCTTTTCTATCGGAACAATATAGTCACCTGATTCATCCTTGGTAAAATATGCAGTAATTGCATTCTTAATCTGTTCTTTCGCATCTCTTATATTCACAGTCACATCTCCTTTATATCATCTGGTTGAAGTACTAACTTTATTGCCCACACAGGTACTTGTGGATTATCATATCCTTCTTCTAAAAAAACAAAAGCTGTTCTGTACAATGGTTGTTTAACGGGATATATTCCTTCTCCATCGGTAAAGTATATCAATCCTTTTAGATTGGTAAACTCCCTATTTGCGACCAACTCGTCAACATATTTAAAGACAGGCCTGAAATCGGTTCCACCTTGTCCTTTAATCTGCATATTACCTATATAACTATCAAATTCATCTTGATTTGTTATCTTCGCATCCTCCTGTATTTCAGCGTCACATTGTATAATATGCAAATTAAACCTTCTAAAAAAAGATTCTTCATCCTTAAGAATGCTATATGTCTTTTGAAGAAATCTCTGAACAAGTTCTCCACTTGTAGAGCCCGATGTATCAATTGCAATAACGAGCTCTCTAACCTGCGTTGCATCTTTGTATTCTAGGGGCTCAATAAGAGGCATCCTCTCGTAGAGCTTCAAACCATATGTATAGAAAACATAATCAAATTCATCGAGATTTATCCTCATTCGCTCCCCTAAAACACCAAATTTTCTTAAAAAAGTAGAATAATCATATTTTTCTCTGGTAACTGCAAGCAAATTTTGTGTTAACCCTCCTGCAATTATTCCTCTGCCCTTTGAAAAAGAATCAAGATCTATCCGCATTTGTCTTGCAGTATCTTCCCATTCTTTACGAATGTCCTCTAACTCTTCTTTCGAAAAATCCATTATCCTAATATCTTCTGTTTCATAATTATTCCCGCTCACTGGTTCATTTCCAGATTTATAAACATATTTTTTATCTATAATATCTGGCTCCGATTTTCTAATATCACTGTTTGGAGCACTAATTTGTCTCTCCCACTTTAATGGTGAATACCATGCATCATGGATATCAGCTGAAAACAACTTCTGCAATCTACGAATTTCTTTTACAGGTGGTTTTTCTGTGACAAAGAATCTATATAACATATCTGCAGTCATATATTTTACTTTTTTTCTTAATTTATCTATCTCTTTACGCTGCTTTTCTGAACTCTCAGTCTGTAAACTATCAAGATTAATATCGTTTATCGTATATTCAACCGCAATATCACAGGCAAGATTCCAATATTCCTGATTAACAAGTGTACTGATCCAAAAATGCTGATATACACAATGCAAAACCATGTGAAGGTACTGTCTTGTAAGCTGCTTTTTTTCTTTTGAAAATCTTTTTAAAACAGTAACCGGGTCATAAAAAATGGCACTAGCATTAACAGCTATTGCCTTAATTCCAGGAGTACTCTGACATTTCAACATACTTATTGCTTTGTCCATAAAGCGTAAATTGATCACTAATGTATTTCTAGAGAGGTTTAATACATCAATTGCCAATGACTCTATTTTATCATTCTTTCCTGACAAACCTATCTCCCCCTTCTCATCAGTCCCAATTCTCTTCCTTAATCAATTTATACCATCTATTCAAAATCGCTTTTGTTATAACAATCTTGGCAGAACACTTCTTTTTTTTATCAAAATCCTCTATTACAATATATGTCTGATTTTTTAGTCTTTTTACATATGTATGCCCATGTGCAAATCCATTTCTCAAATGTCTTAATACAGAAGCTAATTCGGTTTCATCTTTTCTTTTCTTGCAAAGCATTCTTTGACATTTCATGCACATATCAGGTCCATCCAACCCCATCAACTCCATACTATTCTTTTGAATTCGTTCTAAGAATTTAGAGTTAGAGACCATATCAGATTCTGATAACATCTTCTTAAGTATTTCATTCTGTTTATCCACAGAAGCCTCGCTTCCCACAGAGTGTACGCAATCAATCATTGGTGCTTTATATTCGAAGTAATTTACCAATTTAACAAAATCCGGAATTCCTGTTTCTAACGGTGAAACAATGAACTGACTGATATTCTCTTTTGAGTGGGTACATTTCTTCCTTTGTTTCGCCATTGTCTGCCTTCCTTAAATTGCGTACCTACGCAAATCAATCCCTTTTTCTTGTGCCATCTCAATAAGCTTCTCAGGTGTTAATCTATCAATATCAGACGATTCTACTAGTCCACCACCAAATCCACCCCCGAAATATGCTCCAAGGCATTCAGCTCGCATATCATTTCGTAGTCTATCAATATCAATAGTTATTACTTCTTCTTCAAACATGCAAATCACCTACTTAATTTTTGAAGTTCAAAATATACCTGAGCATTAACTTCTGCATCACTCCATGCTCTATGTGCTTCTTTATGCTCAAAGCCATAATATTCAGAAAGATATTCTAACTTAACCTTCTTCCAGCCTTGCTGTTCTTGAAACTTCTGTGCCAAAAGATATGTATCCAAAAACGGAACTTCTATATGTACTCCAGCTTTATTGGCAGCTTTTACAATATATCTCAAATCACTGCTCTTAATATTGTGTCCCACTAACGTGCTATCCCCAACAAATTCATAGAACATCTTAATCACTTCGCTAACTGGCGGCTGATCCGCAACCATATCATCAGTAATATGAGTTATTCTCGCGATTCTAGGTACTATTTTACGTCCAGGATTAGCAAGCATATCAAATCGTTCCGTAATCTCACCATCAACAACCCTTACAGCGCCTATCTCCGTAATCTGTGCTTCACCATCACCATTAGCTGCACCATTGGTTCCTGTTGTCTCAATATCAAATGCGACGAAGGAATTGAAATCCGGGCTTGTCAATTCTTCCATAGGTTTGGGCATTCCATCCTCAATTTCTTCTACTTCAAGCCCCATCATTTCAAACTGATCCATAATACTAGCCATCTGATCCTCAGTAGCAGTAATCTTTAATACCTTATATCCAAGTACATTGTTGTCACTTTCAACAGAAATAGGATCAATCTGTTCTTGGGATTCTGTTAATGTAGACAAAAAACTCTTAACTCCATCCATTGAAAGAGTCTCATAAAATCTAGCCATTAAAACTGGTATATGTTCACCACCTGTAGCCTGAATATTATTAACATCAGTCACAGCTTGCTGTAATATCCCATCAATTGCATCATGAATTCCTTTAACAGAAGCAGATTTAGTTGACCAGCTATTATTATAAAACGCAGGGCTCTCAACAATATGTTTACCAACTTCTCCATACTGTTCTGCTTGAGCATATGCATACTTCATTACTTCTTCTCTTTTGGCAGTTTTACCTGCTGTATCAACATAAGAATGGGCACGCTTGTACGGAACATCAATAATTGCTACAATTTCGCTTAGCATCTTATCTACCGTTTCAAAAGGTGCTGAATATGCTTTCTTTAAGTCCTTTTGTTTTTTGGTTACTGCGTTGCGCATTTTCTTTAGTTCTTCATAGTCAGCAGTAGCTATATCTATGCCTTTCGTCTCGTAGTCTACATCAGAAAAAGTACTCTGAATATATTCCTCTAAATCCGCCTTTACTTCTTCAAAATTATCAAAAGTAACTACGCCTGGTGTCTGATTTGCATTAATAATTAATTCATTCACTTCTACGAACCTCCATATTGAGAATTCTAAATCCATTATCTGCACTAAAAAGGATTCAATCATCTCCATCTTCAATCGCTTTATGTATTGACATTCACTGAATGTCACCTTTAGTCAAATTTTATCATAAAATGGCGATAGTGACAAGCAGTGAATGTCAAGGGTGGTGATTTTATATTCATTAATAAAACCAAAGAAGGATTAAATAACATTTGTGGAAAAAATGTAGCTATAGCCCGCAAGAATATGAATATATCGCAAAGAGAACTATCTGACAGACTTGCATTTGCCGGATTAGATGTGGATAAGAATGCCATACAACGAATAGAATGTGGTAAAAGATTCGTTACGGATATTGAACTAATATACTTATCTGAAGTGCTTAATAAATCAATAGAAGAGTTGCTTAAAACATAATAAACTCACTACTAAAGGCGGAGCAAAAGCTCCGCCTTTAGTAGTGTATAAACTATTTATCTTTCTTTTCTCATGCTCTTCTCGATTTCAAGAATGAACTCAAGAGGAACACCACTTAACTTCGATATATCCTGGGGAGTACTTCCCAGGCGCAACATATCCTTAATAAGTGCAACTCTTCCTTCTTGAATTCCTTCTTGACGTCCTTCTTGACGTCCTTCCTGGCGCCCTGTTTGTAGTCCTTCCTCTCTACCCATTTCTATACCCTCAACACGTCCTTCCTGACGTCCCTCATTATAGCTCTCTTCTATCTCCGGAGCCATTATCTCTCTTAGTGCTTGACACATGGCGTCCTCCTTTCTTAACTCGTTAAACAGTTCCTTATTTAAACTGTACCCTTTGTCAAGGACATTTTTTTAATTTGTTTTAGGGAATGTATGTTTGTTATCCCCTTCATCCATAATTCCCTTTAATGGATAATTTCCTGTTGTGATATATTCATAATATTCATTCGGAGACAGTTTAGCCAGCTGCCATTGATACCTCTCGTTATTGTAATAATCTATCCAATCATCAATGATTTTTTTTACTTCACGATATCTTGTACATCCACTGACATCTATTTCATCCTTCATGTGACCAAAGAAGCTTTCCTGTGGGGCATTATCCCAGCAGTTCCCTTTTCTTGACATAGACTGTCGCAGATCCTTATCATTGACCAGTCGAATAAAGCTGGTGCTTGTATAGTGACAGCCTTGGTCAGAATGGATCAGGGTTTCTTTTGACAGTTCAATCCCATGGTTTTGTATCAGTTTGTTTACAGTTTCCAACACAAAATCCACCTCCAGTGAATCACTTAGAACATATGACAATATCTGCTTTGTATAGGCATCTAAAATTGTTGACAGGTAGGCAAATATTCCATTGTACGGAATATAGGTGATATCTGTAAGTAATACCTTTCTTGGTCCATACTCGGTAAATTTACGGTTCAAAAGATTATCAGCTACGTGGTTTGTCTTCATCGCCTTTGCCATCCGCCTGTAGGGATTTGCCTTACGAATAGGACATACCAGTCCATATTTGTCCATTAGACGCCTTATTTTCTTCAAATTCATTACAACCGGCGGCTCCCAGTGGAGCATACACATATATATCCCGCGTGCTCCTTTGCTGTATCCACGTTGATTATATGCTTTTAATATTAATTCAAAATCTTCCCTGTCCTGCTTTTCTTTTTTCTCCCTGACATCCGCTGCATTGATCCATCTGTAATATCCCGAACGGGAAACACCTGCTATATCGCAGAGCATGCTGACACTGAGCTGGTTTACATCTTCCTGAAGTGTCTTCTGGATCACTTCAAATTTCCATCCGGCACTCATCAGAATTTCCTCCTGGCTATATTTTCTGTCCTGGAAATTTTTTTTAAAAATTCAACCTCCTGTCGCAGATATTTTACCTCATTCAGTATGTTTTCCAATGCTTCTTGCGATTCAATGGTCGTTCCTTTCGGAATGGACAGATTATCTCTTTTTCGGCGGTCATGATTCTCGCCTTGTCTAAATCCATTTCCGCTCTGTGCCTCACGCTTAACCCTTTGAACAATGCTGTCAATCTGTTTCTGCCCAAACATTTCAAGATCATATCCAAAATCAGCCAATATCTTTCTTGGTGCCATTCCTGCCTGATACGCCGTCCAAAATGCTTCCTTAAACTCAACCGTAAAATAGAGCTTATTTTTTGTCACTTTGAAGGTATATGGATTTGCTTTAAGCAGTTTTATTTCCTTTGCCGTATATTCTCTCATTGCATCCTCTCCAATCTGTTGTTTATTGTATCAGATGCCCCTGTTTTTAGAAATACCCTTGTGTTCATTTATTCTGCCCGTTTACCTTTTTCTACTGTCTATCTTTAGGGATTTCATACCCCTTTCTTCTGTCTATTTTTTAGGCTCTCTCCCTTTTTCGATATGTCTACTGTTCGGTAACGATACCATTGTCTTTCGTGTTCATTTCCTTGGGTATCTCCCTTATATAAAGTGTCTACGACTTGGGATTCTATTTAGTTATTTCAGACCTAGCACTTATATATCATTTCCCCTAGCGGTAATTAACATTTCAAGCAATCCCTTCAGCTTGTCGTGTCCACCTTATAGGGTACATTATAATTAATGCTTGCTGATATTTGGAAAATGTTATCAGCAGCCTGTCTTAATCTTGGTTCTTCAAGTGTTCTAGCCTGGTTTATAAACTCAACTATATCTGTCGTATCAGTCTGTTTCGACATAACCTTTAATGCCGCAAATACTTCCTCATCAAGATCCTTGCTAACTACAATCTGAACAGGTATATCCACCAAACCCTTAATATAATAGACTCCAGAGAAAGGATTCTCAATCTTATATCCAGACTGTTTTAGTTGCGCCATCAACTTACTTGGATATCTGTGCCTAAATATCGAAATGGTTAATTCTTCTTGCGGGATTGCATTCACATACTTACCGTATGCTTTATATAAGCCCGCGTAACCAATACATTTCCACAAAACATCGATGTTTAAGCTGTCATTAGGATTCTTATATTCAAGAATGTTCCATCGTTTAAACATCCTGCCAAATGCATTATCAATAATAACATCGGCTTCTTTCTTGATTATAATGAAATCAATCTTAGGCGGCTCAACTGTAAGATGATGCTCTTTCTCAATCTCGATTACATCTTCATAATCATGAAGACATATCTCCAAAAAGCCGGCAAATCCTGTGTGCCAATCTACCTGTTTCTTTTCTTTACTATTCATGTATAATTATAACACCTCCATTACTGTGATACAACTTAAACAATCGTTTTATACGACTAAATCAATAAAATACGATTGTTTTACACTCTTATATCAATTGTAAACGAAGAATAATCATTTGTCATTGAACTAGTAATTTAATCACTGCATCGAAAAAGGAACTCTTACGAGTTCCTCATGTATGCCCTTCTTCGAAGGACAAAGATTCTTCGCTTCGCTCAGAATGACACTAAAAAAGAGTTACATCCGGTGGTCTCGCCACCCTGAGGATTCTAAGAGCATAATGTGTTATTTCTTAGGGCGTTGGCGCGTCTCGTTACTTAATGAGTGCAAGTTCCACGCAGCACGAATTTAGTAACGTGAGCAACGCGTCATCGAGCCGAGAGGCGCCCCAAAGAAATAATACATTATGCTCAACAATCCGATACCTTTATTATTCCCTATTCTTTAGTATCTCCGCAAGCGAATACTTATCAAGTCTCCTTACCAAAAATGCGTTAACCAGAAAATATAACCCCAATATAACAACATACACACATATAAAGAATAATAAAGGTGCTTTGATATTTAAACCGCACGCAACATTAGATACCATGAATGGAAACAGCTCGTTCATAATCAGCTTGGCAAGCGGAATTACAACAACCGCACCAAGCGCAATGATGTACATGTTGCCATCCAAATATAGCTTCTTGACTTCCTTCCTCTTATATCCAAACACTTTGATAAGCGAAATATTCTGAGAACTTCGATCTATCATAACCTTCATCATAAGATACAACACCAGTATAAAGATTATAATTGATGCAAATGATAACGTGTAAATCATCGGCATCATAAGACTTGTAAACACCTCAGAACCCTTAACAATATCAGCTCTTGATGTTGTAGAATAAAGTCTTCCCGGATCAATATTAATCTCTTCATCAGTAAATAAAACATTATAATAATCATCTGATTTGCCCATCATATCACGCATTTCATCAATATCCATAAAGATATAAAATCCTGACGAATACTTAGTAATATCACGGATTTTAAATGCATATTTTACTTCCTTATCTTCATCAGAAACAACAACTTCCTGTCCTTTTTTAAGCTTAAACTTCTCAGCAAATGCAGACGAAACAACAACATCAACTTTGCTCTTTTTGGTGTCAACATTAAAGTAAGGATTATCATCATTTATACCTAAAATAGTCACATCAAAATTATAACCCATCGTTGCCTTTTTGCATGAATAAGCAAATGCTGGTTCTGCATCTTTAGGTGGTTCTTCTTCAGGATATTTAAGCGTGTACATATACCCAAATTTGGTATCATCGGCATAATCTTTAGCGATGTTATTACAAAGAATAAAACAGTTAACACCAATCATAAATATCAAAAGAGAAAGAAACATTCCAAAAACAACAGCTAAGGTTGAACGGATTTCTTTAAGCATTTGCCTAATACGAAATGCAGAAATAAAGTTCATGTTTTTCAAATTGATATTCTTGTTTTTAGCCTGCTTAACTTCATTTCTGATAAGCGATAACGGCGTTCTGTTAAGCTTGTTGTTAATCACAAGAACATTGACAATCACAGCAACCACCGGTGGTACAACAACAGAGTATACTATCAGGTATGCCGGAACATAAAAATCAAACTCAGGTATAGAAAAATACTGATAAGAACTCTCCGCTATCATCGGTGCCATAACTCCGGTTGAAGCAATAAGAAGTCCCACTAATCCCGCGACAAATGAAACAACGACCGGAAGTGTAATGTAGTGAAGAAGTAAATCATTCTTGGTAACTCCCATCGAATAAAGTGTTCCTATAATGCTGCTCTCCGTCTCAATAGAATGTACCACAAATACTGATATTACATAGGCAAGAAGAATGAACAGAATAATACCTGCAAACACTCCTACTTCAATATCAACCAGCTTATCATTCTTGGTTGCAAAGATTCTCGGATTATCTGACTGAATTAAAAATGAAGTCAGGTTAGACAATCCAAAATCAAATTCATCAAGAGTATCATTAACCGCTTTATCAAGATCATTAACACCATCTGACATCTCATCAGCACCGTCAGAGAGTTCTTTAACACCATCCGTATACTCTTTAATTCCGTCCTTATATTCTTTAAGTCCGTTAAGTTTTTTCTTAGCATTTTTTAAAGATAAAACCATAATGGAGCTGTCGCTTTTGTTAATGATATTATCTAATTCTTTCCCATAATTATCTTCATTTAGCGTAACATTGTAACCGCTTTTATTAAGGGCGTCCGATGTCTGTTCAAGATAAGAATCAAATATCTTAGTAGTTCCATCATTGATATCATCATTGTTATCACTAAGCTCGGCCAAGGCATCATTTACATCATTAGTTGCATCTCTTAATTCAGAAACTGCGTCTAAAAGTTCATCTTCCACTCCGCCCGTTCTGTCCCAATACTCCTGAAACAACTCATCATCAATCTGATCAGCGTCAACTTTTATATCGTTAAGATAGTCTTTTAAGCCCTCATTATCTACCTCTTTATTGAATTTATAAGTGTATAAATAAGTCTCAGCTTTTTGAGCTTTGTCGGAATTTTTAAACTCCTCGTAAGCTTTATCAGTAAGAAATGCAAGACCAAAATATTTAGAATTGCATGAGGTATCAGCGATAGATTTTAATGGTGCATCATAGTCTGAGGTAACAACAATTCCCGTAACCTTATAATTAACTCCTGCAATCTTTATGCTATCTCCTACTTTAACATCATGTTCAGCAGCATATCTTTTTTCTATTGCTACATCATGAATATCACCCGGTTCCTCACCTGAAACATAATGAAGCTTGTTAATATCGTCCCTCACCTTGAATAATCTAAGTGTAACATCTTCTCCATCCTCTAACTGATAGTCATAGTAGAACTGCTCATTTAAAGTGATATCCATATCTTTAATGTGCTCTTCTTCATTTGCAGAAAGTGGCACAAACACTTCAAATTCACCGTCTTCAACACTCGTGTCAACCGCCAAATCTTTGGTGCCTTTAGTCAAAGTTTCTGCTGAACCTACAATCGTAACAACAAGAAAAATAGCCATTGCAATCATAAGGCCAAGCATACTGTATCTGACAAAGTGTTTTTTAAGGCTTCTAATAACCCTTTTTCTTAGCACTCTTTGCATAATTACAAGTCCTCCAATTCTCTTGCCGGAACAATCACGTCGTTAACGTACGTCTTCATAACTTCTCCGTCCTTAAGATATATAACCCTGTGAACCATGTCCTTAATAGAGTTGTTATGAGTAACTATAAGCATGGTGGTCTGGTACTTCCTATTAATCTTTTCAAGTAAAATGAGTATATCCCTTGAAGTATTGGAATCTAACGCTCCGGTCGGCTCATCACAGAGCAGAAGCTTAGGATTCTTAATTAGCGCCCTTGCAATCGCTGTACGCTGTTGCTGTCCACCGGAAAGCTGCGAAGGGAATTTATTCTCATGCTCCTTAAGTCCTAATACATTAAGAAGTTCATCCATATCGAGCGGACTATCGGTCAGATAACGACACACCTCGATATTTTCCCTGACAGTTAAATTCGGAATGAGATTATAAAATTGAAAAATGAATCCGATGGTGTCTCTACGATAATCATATAGTTCGTCTTTCTTCAATCCAACAATCTCTTCTCCTCCTATCTTAATAGAGCCGCTATCAACATCATCAAGACCACCAATGCAGTTAAGCAAAGTTGATTTGCCTGAGCCAGAAGTTCCCTGGATTACACACATCTCTCCTCGCTCGACACCGGCTGTAACGCCCTTTAATACCTGAACGTGACTTCCTCCCTCACCATAACTTTTCTTAACGTTAGACACTTCTACGTACATAATATACCTCCATTATTATTAAAATACATGAGCACTCTTTCACATAACACCGTTATGCAAATGTTATATTTATAGGCGAGAGAAATAAACCTCTCACCTTATTAATCATATAATACCTTTAATAACAGCCATCCAGCCGCCTATCATATATTCAAACATTCCCTTCATCTGCTTCTTGGCCTCATTTAAGTCCTTACAGTGAGCAAGAATGTGAGTAAAGACATCTACCTGATCATGCGACATAAAATGAACAATAAACCGATCTTCATCAGTTAACTCTTTAGAAGATTTATAACCTTTCATCCCACAAAAAAGATTAAGATAATGGTCATACAGATAGTCTACATAGCTATCAACAACTCCCTCTAAACTTGACCCTTGCGCCTTATTAAGAACAACATCAAACTCATCCTTGTATTTATAAAGACATTCAAGAACTGAGTAGGCAGCAGCAAAATCTTCTAAAAAATCTTCCCTGCTAAAATCTATACCTTTAATCGGAACAAGAGCTTCGCTAGAAAAATGCTCACTTATCAATGCCTTGAGCTCATCTAGCGGTTCTTTAGCAAAACTTATAAATAAGTCATCCTTGTCCTTAAAAAAGAAATACAGCGCACCTGTCGTAACTCCTGCGTTCTTACATATATTTCGAAGGGATGCCTTATTATATCCCTTCTCAATAAACTCTTCTTTAGCACAAGCGATTAATCTATCTTTGGTTTCTTTATCTTGTGTCATATAAACCTCACTTTAGATAACACTGTTATGTTCATTTGCATTATTACATAACACTGTTATTTTGTCAACCCAAAAATAAAAAAGGCGACTCGCTATGAGCCGCCCTTCGTATTATTATAACGCTTTCTTGATTGCATCCAAGAGTTCATCATATTCTTCAAATGCAGGAAGGTCAGGATATTCTGCCTTAATTGCATCAGTACTCTTAAAGAGGAATCCCGCTTTACTGTTAAGGATCATACCAAGATCGTTGTGGCTGTCACCACTTGCAATGGTATCATATCCGATAGACTGTAATGCCTTAACAGTTGTGAGCTTAGACTTCTCACATCTCATCTTATATCCTGTAATCTCGCCGTTGTCAGCAACCTCTAATGTATTACAGAATATAGTAGGCCATCCAAGTTTCTCCATAAGAGGAGTTGCGAACTGCTCAAATGTATCACTAAGAATAATAACCTGAGTGATTGAACGAAGCTCATCCAAGAACTCTTTAGCACCAGGCATCGGATCAATCTTGGCAATAGTGTCTTGAATCTCTTTAAGACCAAGGCCATGCTCCTTTAAAATATCAAGTCTGTACTTCATAAGCTTATCGTAGTCTGGCTCATCCCTTGTAGTTCTCTTAAGTTCAGGGATACCTGTCTCCTCAGCAAATGCAATCCAAATCTCAGGAACCAGAACGCCTTCCATATCTAAACATACAATATTCATAATAGTCCTCCATTCATATTAATAAAATCCGCACCATAGTATAACACACCCGCAGAACTAATACAAGCATTGTTAATTGTTTACCACATCACTCACCATTCTCTTTTTATCTGTATGATTCATAGATATCATCCACGCCACAACTCCAATTATTAGGTACACTCCGCGCGAAAGTAGATAAGAACTCTTCAACACAAACGGAGTCTCACCTCCATTTACAGTTTCAAGTGCCGCCGACATTTCCCTATAATAATTAGCCCCGTTAGTATCAATCGATAATTCGGGCATAACAAAAGCAAGCACCAAAATCACTACCATAAAAACATAAACCAAAACCTGATTGACTCTTCCAAGGCAATTACCAACACCCAAAATCACAAAGAGACAAGGAATTTCTATAAGCAAGTACTCCACAAAATAGATTGAAAATGAAGCCTTCCCAAAATATACTCTAAGAAATACGCACCCAAGCACCAAAAGCAAGAGATTAAGTAAAAGAAAATATCCTCCTATGATGATACTCTTAATCAGCATGCGACGCTTCACCGAGAAACCCGTAACATCAGTCAAGATCTCCACTTTCTTTTGTTTTTTTGAATATACATTTGCCATCAGAAAAAATGCTGCCAACATTGATAATAAAGTAGTATCTCCAAGATATTTTCCAAAACTCCATCCGGAAAATGGCGCTGTATCTGATACACCAAGTATCGTCTCGGAAGAAAGCAGGAACCAAGCGTAAAGCAACGTGATGACCGTCATCGCAAAAACATAAGACTTAGCAAGAATAATCTTCATTTCATATTCAAAAATCTTCATCAATATTCAAATCCTCCTCTGTAAGTCCTGAGATATCCAAAAAGTCCTGAAATGTAACACCCGACGTTCCGTCAAACATATTATAACTCCCTTTGTCATAGAGTTTCTTAAGAACCTCATCCATAGCCTTCTCTCCGCCTAGCTTTTCCTCCGCTTTAAGCAACATAAGAGGCATACGACTGTACTTGTTAATGCCATCTACAGAATCCTTGATACTCGTTTTATAACTATCCGGAAGCTTAGAAAGATACTTAGGGTGCCTAAAATAAAAATTGTTATTCTGAAACTTAACATCTTCTTTCCACTTGTCTACATAGTACTGCTTAGCATAAAGTTCACCATACTTTTCCTTCACAAGTCGATAGGTGGTATAGACATCCAAGCCTTCAGCAGACCAAAGCTTATCATCATCAACATAACAACCCAGATCGCCCCAATACAAATGTATCAACTCATGCATAAAAGTCTCGTTCTTGTTAGTACCTTTCTTACTGTCGGAGAGAGTATCCGGCGACATCATATCCTCGGAAAGCATAACATTTCCATTGACAACACCGCCACCTCCGCCATTATCAGAGCTAAGCATCTGAATACGTATCTTATCCTCTTCATTTATAAATTTGAGCACACCGAGATGCTTATCGCAATAGTCAACAACATCTGTAATTGCCTGATTGATACCATTCTTTTCAACTAACTCAGCGTGTTTTTCACTGTACTCAAAGAGAATATCAGAATCGTGATAAGGAATCTCATCCATATGATTTTTCGCCGAGAGAAGCATCGGGTAATCTGATCCTATATCATACCTCACAGTGCCATCCTCATTTTCTTTAACGCGCTTGAGCGGTAATCCATTGTTGGTCGCGCTATGATTAACAGGAAGATTCACATATATGTGTTGACTATCACTTCCAATCCCCATAAAAAACGGCATCAGAGTAGCAGAGTTCACACTTATATAATCAGGCTCAATCGAATCATAGAGTTCATACCCACCCTTCTGAAATGATGAGTTTGAAATTGTCGGATAACCACCGTACTCAATAATCAACTCACCCGTCTTCTTTCCCGGATTATGAATCACACCCAACATCTGTGCCAAATTTAAACTATCAGGATCATCCGTGTCGTACTTCACATCAAAGTTAAGTTTCTTTCCGTTTAAAGTAACACTCTTAATTTTAATACCGGAATTAATTTGAAAATTCAGCTTATCAGAAGCAACATCGGTAAGTTTTATCTTCAGTTTACCCTTAAGCGTCCCAAGAACTGTGTTAAAATGTACATCTCCTTCATATGAAGACGAATCTCCTTGATATTCTACTTCCGTTTCTGAATAGCCTACACTATCCGAAAATGCCATAACCGGTGAATGATCGATAAAAGGCTCCTTAACGATCAAAACTATTCCAATTGCAAATGCTAAAACAACCGGAATCAACCCCTTAATCTCCCTGATATTTTTAAGGAAAGATCTAAACGCTCCAAACTGATATCTTCTTGCAAACATCGCAGCAAGCGCATAGAATCCCACTGCCATCACTAATAGAATTACTCTAGAGTAAATCTGGAATCTTATGTTGCCGTAGGACCCGTAAGAGTCTGACACATTCATAAACTGCGGCATATTCCATCTTAGAAAAATGTTCATGCATGCAATACTAGAAAACTGCGCACCAGAAAGTATCAGTAACAAAATAACCGAAACGCTAACATTTTGACTGATAAGATAAAGGCCGTCACACACAAGCAAAGTGATTAAAATGCTAGGCAGCATTGCGATAAATGTATAGATTAGATATCTATCTAATCCAAAATAATATTCCACACGCGCTCTACAAATCGGCAAATATATCAGCACACTAAGAATTGTCGTTAACACTGCACACATCATATACGCAAACAATGTCGCAACTTTAATCTTCTTTCCGGCCGCATATGCATTTACCATATGAGACGTACCATTACTTTTAAATCTGTCAGCGTCTAAAATCAGGCTTATCCCCCAGAGGATAGCTCCACCGAAACCGCCTAAACAGAAAGGGTAGATAATATTTCTCGTAGTTACAGACTCGGCAGATAAAGATAACACATCACCAAGCAGATTTCTTAAGAAGGGCACGAATCCCAAAGCAATCAACGCTATGTTTAAAGCAATTATCAAATATGTTTTTTTATTCATCAGAAGTCGTCTAACCTCGACTCCGGTTAGTCTTATGGTCTGCATCATTACGCACCCCTTTTCTCACCAAAATTGATGCAGTAAAGATATGCATCCTCCAGCGTTGCTTCACATCTCTCAACATAATCAGGTAAGTTATCTCCAACAATCCTTGTTAATACACCATTTCTTGTATTAACCTTTGAAACTATCTCGCAATTCTCAGGTATCACATCATCCATCTTGCGGACATAGGTCCCAACATGATCTGTAGTCTTTTCAATAAGCTCAGCGGGACTTCCGTCATAAAGAATCTTTCCGCCGTAGATCACAAGCACACGATTACAGACAGCTTGAACATCATCCACGATATGTGTAGACAAGAATACAATCTTATCACTTGAAAGTTCAGAGAAAATGTTTCTAAAACGAACTCTCTCCTCAGGATCAAGGCCCACCGTCGGCTCGTCCAAAATCATAATCTCAGGCTTTCCTAGGATTGCCTGTGCGATTCCAATACGCTGCTTCTGACCACCGGACAAACTGCTAATCTTAGCTTTCTTTTTATCTGTAAGTCCTGTCTTATCAAGCGCCCACTCAATCTCGGCCTTAGATTTAATGTTCTTTAGAGCCGCCATATAATCAAGAAACTGCCAAACCGTCAACTCCTCCAACAATCCGAATGTCTGAGGCAAGTATCCAAGTCTGCGCTTAAAATCCTGCTCATTATCAAGCAATCTTTCCTGGTCAACCAAAATATCTCCCTTAGTTTCTACAAGTCCTGCCGTCATAAGCTTCATCAATGTAGATTTTCCAGCACCATTCGGTCCCAAAATCCCAACAAAATCCGGGCTCTTTACCGAAAAGTTCACATTTGACAAAGCCTTCTTTCCGGAAGGATAAATCATTGTTACATCCTGAATATCAATCTGCATAATAGTTCCTCTTTTCTATAATAATATAAAAGGCAGAGCCAATGTCTATCTCTGACTCTACCTTTATAACATATATTTCTTGTAGTGTATCTGTGGGAAATGTGTAGTTTGTGTGGAGTTGATTGCAAATGTTATCACTGCGTAATCTTAAATTCAACTCCATCTTCTACATTGGAAATACTATATTCTGCGCCAAACATAGAGAGCACCATACCAGTAATATAAAGTCCAAGCCCACTTCCGACAGTGTTCTCACTGTCACCTCGATAGAAAGCCTCAAACACATGCGACAAATCTTTGTCATCAATATGTGCGGGAAAATTAGTGATTTTAAGCTGCACAGAATCCTCTTTGTGCGCAAGTTCAACCTTCACACTTCCACCGTTAGGCGTGTAGTTAAAGGCATTTCCAAGTATATTACCTAGCGCTTTGGCAAGCAATTTCTCATCCCCACGAAAATCAACATTATCAGGCACCTGATAATCAAGACTTAAGTTCTTCTCTGTAATTAAACCATCATAAAATGCAATGGCCTCATCCAAAACCCCATCAATCTTTACAGTCTCAAGGTTATCCGCATCCGCAATATCAATATGCGAAACCAAAAGAATCTCGTTGATGAAACCAACCAGCTCGTTAAGCGTATCGCTGCATTTGGCAAGATATTTGTCGCGATCTTTATAAACGCCGATTCCTGCACGCATGCCATCAATCTGCCCTATCACTACCGAGATAGGAGTTTTAAGTTCATGTGAAACACCGGAGAAAAACAGCATCCTGCGACGCTCTCTCTCCTTCTCAAGAGCGATTTCATTTTTCAAATATAAATTCTTATCGTTCAACCTGGCAAGCGCACTCGACAACTCGTCAGATAACTTGTTAAGACTCTTGGCAAGCACACCAATCTCGTCATCTCGTTCATCAGGGCAATACCAATCAAAATTCTGCTCAGCCATCCGCTCAGCAATCTTACTCATCCTGACAATAGGGCGTTTCATGTAGTAAGATGTTATCTTGGCTCCCACAAAAGACAGGATTAACGCAATGGCAAATGCAATAGGCAGGCTGATTAACATCCTTCTTTTATAATCCTCGATTCGCTCTAAACCAACCGAAACCATAAGAACATATTCATCCGCGTCGTCAGAAAAACGCAGAGGATAAACCATATCACTCTCTCCGTCCTGCATTTTATAAGTATCCGCATTATCTAACCTAACTTCGGCACCTGTACGCGAGGTAAAAGAATAAATCAGGCTCTCTGCCTCCTCTTTCGCCTGCTCCATACACTCATCAGCTAGTTCCTCAGATTCCTCTTTAATGAATGACTGGTATTTCTTAACACCAGAATAAGGAGTTAAAATGTAGAACGTCAAATATATAGCCCCCATAATGAAGCAAGCCATAGTTGAAAACATAAGAAAAGTTTTAATCGTCAGATTCTTCATTTTGCAAGCTCCGTCATCTTATAACCAATTCCGCGAACAGTTTCAATGCAATCCCTCGTGCCAAGTTTACGCCTAATATTCTTAATATGTGTATCAACGATTCTGGTATCCTCGTAATACTCATAATCCCAAAGTTTTGAGAGAAGTGATTTACGAGTAACCACACCGCCTCCTGCCTTCATAAGTTCCGACAGGATATCGAATTCCTTTAATGTAAAATCTACATTTTCTCCATCAATCGTAACCGTATGAGTATGGGAATCAAGCACAACACCATTCATAGAAAGAGTCTCAGATGAGGTATTACGCCCACTCCTTCTAAGAATAGCCTCCACCTTGCTAACAATAACAGGCATGGAGGTCGTCTTGGAAATGTATTCGTCCACCTTAAGCTGATATCCTTTAAGCTGATCCTCCTCAGAGAATTTCGCAGTCAGCATAACAATAGGTATGTCGCTTTTCTTGCGAATCAGCTCACATAAGGTAAACCCATCCAACTTTGGAAGCATAATGTCAAGAATAACCAGATCATACTCTCTTTCCTCCATGGCGTCGATGGCAAGAAGCCCGTCCCCCACAGCATTTACGGCAAAGCCCGCATTTGTAAGAAAATTAACCAGTAATTCCTGATAATCCTCATTATCTTCCACAATAAGTATCTGATTCATATTCAACCTCCAATACTCATTTTAACCAATACATAAGAATAATCTCGGTGGTCTGGCCACCCTAAGGTTTTTAAGAGCATAATGTGTTATTTCTTAGGGCGTTGGCGCGTCTCGTTACTTAATGAGTGCAAGTTCTACGCAGCACGAATTTAGTAACGTGAGCAACGCGTCATCGAGCCGAGAGGCGCCCCAAAGAAATAATACATTATGCTCACTCTACTATCAGAATAACATTTACATATTTCGCGGAGTCTTAAACTTAATCGCACTAACAGGACATTTATTTATGCACTCGCCACATTGAATGCACTCATGATCCGCAACCTTCATAACATCCATCTTGCATTCCTTGACGCAAATGTTACAGTCCACGCACTTATCCTCATCAACCTTAACTCCAGCCAAAGAAACCTTATTAAAGAACGAATAAATCGCCCCCAAAGGACATATAAACCTACAAAAACATCTAAACACACTAATCATCAAAAGAAGCATCAGAATCATAAGCGACAACTTCCAGATAAAAAGCGCTCCCGTAAGCTTACGAAGCGGCTCATTAAAAGCAGTAAGAATAATCCCGCCCTCAATAGTCCCTTGCGGACAAATGTATTTACAAAAGCCCGGAACCTTAAGCACGATTGGAATCCCAATAACTAATACAAGAAGTATCACGTACTTAAGATAAGATAATACTCTGGTTACCTTACTCTTCTTTAGTTTAGGAAAAGGAATCTTGTAAAGCAGATCCTGTAAAAGCCCAAAAGGACACAAAAAACCGCAAACCACTCGCCCGAAAAGAATCCCGATAAGAAGCAATATTCCTAAAATGTAATAAGGAAACTTGTACTTAGAAGAAACCAAAGCAGACTGCAAAGAACCCAGCGGACACGAACCAATGGCACCAGGACAAGAATAACAATTAAGTCCTGGAACACAAGCACCCTTAAGCTTGCCCTGATAGATAGATCCTTTAGCAAAACCCGTAAAATTACAATTGTAAAGCACAGCAGAGATAACCTGAATGAGCCTTCTCTTGTGATTATTAATAAATTCCTTCATAGCCTCATCCTATCCCTATGCACTCATAGCATATATGTATTGCCTTGTTAAAAGTGTCCTTAAAGCCGCCATTTAGTAAGCCTACCACAACAAGCGTAACCGCAGCAGCAATAACAACAACCCTTATAACATTTGCCTTATTATTCTTAATAATATTCATAAAGCCACCGTATTATTTAAGAGCTTTGTCAATAGCACTCTTATAAAGTTTGTACTGTGAATCGGCATCATTTGCACCAACTTCTATCTTGGCAATCTTACCATCCTTACCTACAATAACAGTGTAAGGAATACCTTCTGTAGGATAAAGATTATTCATAATACCCTGCTCATCATAAGCGATAGGGAAAGTGTATCCGTTCTCTTTGATAAATGAATCAACGCTGCCCTTATCTTCCATTGAGTTAACACAAACAATCGAAACCTCGTCGCCGTACTCGCTGTTAAGCTTTTCAAATGCAGGCATCTCGCCGACACAAGGACCGCACCAGGTAGCCCAAATGTTGATAAGAACAACCTTGCCCTTATTCTCAGAAAGCTTAAAACTACCGCCACCTGCAAGCTCAACACTGAAATCAGGAGCCTCATCACCCTTAGAAAGTTCTCCGCCCGAAGCAGCATTGGTCTCGTCAGAATCCTGTCCGTTGTCAACACTCTGACCATCATTCTGATTACCGTTAGTACCAAAATCATCACCTGAAGCACCACATCCGGCAAATGAAACCGCCATCGCAATCATCATAAAAGTAAAAATCTTCTTAATCATATTCGAATCCTCCATAAAAAAGTAGATGTAAGCCTATAGCCTACATCTACCTACTATACCACAATTATTAAAATAATTAAACCCTACTCCTTAAGTCTGGTAATCGTAATGTTGTACTTCTTAACATCCCCGTTGCCCGCAGTACAGATAACAGTAACAACATTGTCTCCAACCTCAAGTGACTGACTTCCGGTACCGGTAACAGTAGCTCTGGTACTGATAGAAGTAGCAGAAACATTGACCTTCTTAACACTGTTAGAAACAGTCAAAGAATAATCGGTAGTCGTATACTTAAATGTCTGATTAAGATTAAACGCCTTATTAGTGGTTGAAAGCACCTTCAAAGTCTTAAGGTAGCAGTTAGGATTGCCTGCAACCTTAGGAAGTGCACACGCCTTAGCAGGCATATCTTTATATACAGGAATTGCAAATGTAAACGCCTCGTCAAGAAGCTTGTTATTGTTGTACGCATTGTACTGCGACAAACTGTAACTGTTACTTGCGGTTACCGCAGTCATATACTGATGTAAGTAAAGCGAAGCCTTAACAACAACATTAAACTTCTGAGTGTACATAGTATTCTGGCCAAGTGAAATGTACTGTGACGAAACATACTTAGCACCACCGACAATCGACTTATAAGGTGTTGTCCAAGGTCTCTCGTAAGTAGTACCTGACTTGGCATACTTAAGACCATTGTCCACCGCCTTACCGGCAGCACTGTCATTAGCACCTATATTAAAGAAGTTGTAATAACCTTTGTAATTGCCATATGTACCTGAAGTTGAGTTACTTCCGTTGTTACCAACCTCGTTCTTAACTCTTGAAACAAGATAATAAGGGCTCACATTAGAAAGCTTAGCCGCCGACATAAATGCGTCAAGGTAAGAACCCGTAACCTTCTTCTTGGTGAGAACATCGGTAACACTGTAATTGCCCTTCATAAATGTATTGGCAAGCATGGTCTTGGTAACTGCTTCTGTGTGAGTGCTCTCATAAGAAAGCGACTCAAACTGGAATATGCTCTTATCGTTAAGGAAGTTTCTAGGATCCATGTAGTATGCAATAACCTTAGAATCTGCTCCGTACCAGTTGGTACCGTCCTTAACCTTGTAAGTATCTGTTGACCAATCGTAATCTCCGCTCTGCGTAGAGAGATATGAAAATGGGGCATTGTATGTGGTAACCGTACCACCCTTAGGAACTGTTGACTGTATAGTGTTTCTTCCGCTCTTGCTCTCATTTGCAATAACATCCGACCACTTAAGTCCTGTCTCAACCGGGGTAAACACCCATGTAGGATGAGCTTTGTGAAGCTCCTTAAGTGCCTCCTGATAACTCTCAGGGAATAACTTTAGATTCTGTTCAAATGTTACATCACCCGATAATGTAACATATTTCGCTCTAATATATCCCGTTACATCTTTGTCATCCAACTTAAATGTAACCTTATACCACTTAACCGAATTAACCGTAAATTTAGCAAGCACGGTTACACTTGCCCCCTTAGCTGCAGTACCCATATTATCTGCAATGAGCGACGCAATCTTACGCGCGTATGAATTCTTATCTACTGTTGCCTCATAACTAAGCTTGTCAGTAGTAGTCGCAGTCGTAATCTTATATCTCTTGGTGAGCATATATCCCTCGCCAAGTGAGGTATTGACCTTAGCCCAACTAACTCCGCCAACAGTCAAAGTACCAAGAACAATAACATCCTTACTCTTGGCAATGTAGCCGATACGCTCGTCTGTAGTATTGGCAGTCTTATATAAACCTGACTTCTGAGATGTAATACCTAACTTATAAGTAGTAGAATCACAAGTCACAGCCTGAAATGTAAGCTTAGACTTCTTGATATATCCGGTGTAATTGGTCTTAAGCCCAACGGTTGTAACCTTGTACCACGAAGAATCCGTAGCAAGCAAAGGAACAGACGCCTTAACGACAACTCCCTTAGAAACACTTGCAACCACAGTTCCCTTGGTATCCGCAGTCTTGTAAATCTTAGCCTTAGACTTGATGTTGGCGTAAGAAGTAAGAGTAGGAACCTCTGTCGTAGCCGCTGCCTTCGTCGTAGCTTGAGCTTTCGTAGTGGCCTTCGCCTTGGTTGTAGCTGCCGCTTTAGTAGTAGCTGCCTCCTTGGTTGTAGCCTCAGCCTCTGTAGAAGAAACCGTAATATACTTCGCCATTACATAGCCGGAATATGATTTGGAATCGTATGTTAATGATACGCTGTACCACTCGTCCCCCGAAGAGTCGGTAACATCTCCCTTGATAGTAACAGCAGTGCCTTTAGGGATAGTAACTACAATACTTGATGATGTAGACGCCTCGCTTCTTACATTGAGCTTGTTGGCATTAACCGATCCCGTACCTTTGACAGTTGCATTAACTGGCGTGGCAGAACTAAAGCTCATGCCGAATACCAATGCAAATGCTAAGACAAATGCTACTATCCTGTTACTAAATCTGATAGTATTACGTCTAATCACAATATGACCTCCCTATTAAGATAGTTATACATTAAATTGTAACCTAAATATATATCAATATTGTGAGAAAGCCAATTAAATACAATTAATTATCATCTTGAATCATTCTTGATATCACTGTTGTAAATCTCTTTCTTGAGCTCTTCAATTCTCTCAAGAAGTTTCTGATTCTCAGAGATTAATTCGCTCACATATGCGCCATAGTAATTAACCAGGCTGGTCGCTTCTTCGTAAGTCTTAGGGACCTGCTTAAGTGGCGAGTCATATGTGTTATACTTAACATCTTCCTCAATCTTGATAACAGCATTGTAATTCCTGATATCAGTAAGAATCTTATGATAGAATCCCTGACCGCCCTTAACGATGTCATAAGTAAGAGCATCTTCTCTGGTCTGTCTGTGTCTGCCAAAACTACAAGTCCTAACATCCTCTTCATCAAAGCAGTCATAGAACTTCTTAGAAGAACCTGAGAATTCCGGCTTGAATCCCGGCCAAAATACATAAACTCCAGGCACTGCCTCTTCCTTAACCGATAATCTGGTAAGGAGCTTAACACCAATATTCTCATATCCTGTGTAAACATGACAATATCTCCAGACAGTCTTGGTAAAATCAGAAACTCTAAACTGCCCAAGCCATCTCTCATCCATCAGTCCATCCTTGTCTTCCTCGGAAATAACAAACACAACCGGAAACCTTCGATTGTCATCTAATATTAACTTGATAAGCGCATCCATGTTGTCATCATCTCTGACAATCTTGCGCTTAGAATCTAACTTGACAACATCTATAACACCTATATTGTCGCAAATCTCGCGATAAAATCGTGGATAGTTAAAGTATGTGGCAGGATCTGTGTAATGCCCTCTATCAGGCTCGGCATAGGTGTTGGTAACCGCGAGCATAAGCTTGCCTTCGTGCCTATATACATTAACATTGGTAATCCACATTCTTCCGTTGACAACAAAATCAATATGAGAAGTCTGCGAATTAAAAACATACTCTTCAGGCTCGTAAATAGTCGCAACCCTAAAACCATACTTCACACAATAAACTGTTGAAGGCTCTTTAGGCATCTCGTTGACAACACTGCCAAATTTAGAATACATCCAGTCATATATGTAGTTAACCGCCTGTTTAAACGTCTCTTCTTCTCCAAGCTTGTCAGTATCCAATACGACTTTCGACGAGAAAACCCTATGGCTTAAAAGCGGAGTAAGCTCATAATTATTATTGTTAGCCGACCTTCCGTTGCTCATTCTGCCTTCATTATAAACGTCTTTCTCTTTGAAAATCTTGGTTAATCTGTCGTCATGTAACTGGAATTCATTGACTAATGCAACTATTGTGTTGACATTAATTGGAATACGATAGTTACGCTTCATCAAAGCGTCTATAAGTCTCTTTCTCGGACATTTGAATATCTGCTTGGCAAGGTTATTGGTCTCCTGACGATAACTCTCGACAAATCTCTCCTTAACCTCATCATAGAGAACAGCATCACCCATCTTAAGACGAAAATGAACCTGTATCATCTCCTGCCAGTGACCTTCCTTATAAAGGTCATGTCCCAAATCGTTAAAAATAGTGATTACCGACTTATCACAGAGCTCTAATGTTGCCAAAACACTGTTAAAATATCTTGAATATGCTATTCTGTCACTCCAGATATGCTCATTCTTGTATCTAAAGTCATGCTCTATCTCATGCCATCCCTCAAAAAACATGGTCTTTAACTGGACTTCAAATGTATCATCGATGCCCATCTCCCATGTATCCTGACTGATACGCTCCTTAACATAACCCGGGAGCCTAAAGATACCGTTAATCTTAGTAGCCTTAAATTCCTCCTCGTCAGCCTCTGTAGAAGCCCACTCAATAAACTCAAATGACTTCTCCAAAATATCCTGACAGAGCTCAAGGTCATCTTCAAAATACAGATTAACTCTGATACCAATAAGATCCTGAATCTTGTTGGTATCATCATATACTTTAAAATCATACTTGTGCTCTAATGACACAGGCGACTTAATTCTTGAAAATGTCCTGTGATAGAAAGCACACTGCTCAAGTCTCTCCTCAACTATACCCCTTAACTCTGTTTCGACATCCTTAGGAACAACCACCCTCTCGGCGATTTCTTCCCTAGTAAAATGATATCCCTCATTGGCATTACTCATAAAACATCCCCCTAATCAGACAAATAAATACTACGCGTATGATTCATTTCTCCTTTTATAACTAAGCTTACCACTATACTCCTCTAAAAGCGAGTGGTCCATAACATATCTGTTATCCATCGTCTTCATAACATCCTGAATCTGAACCTCTGCAAATGTATCAGGATCTGCGAGATTGTATACTCTATGACTGTTGAAATCAAGAACGATCGGACGCATAATGTCTTCTTTATTCTCCTCGATAACAAGTCCCCTAGCTCCATTGCTCATTGTTACGCATACACCGGGAACTAATACCTGTATAGCTGACATCAATCCTTCTAAGACATCAGCCCCAAATTCATCTTCATGCTTCTTAAGATACTTGATAGCCTGAACAGAAGACATTGCCTCCTCGTCACCCATCTTAATCGCAGTAATAAAATCATAAACCTCCGCAACACTTAATATCCTTGTGCCACGCATCGCATTATTAGGCAAGTCACCACCCTGCTCAAGCTTGGTAAACTGTGCAACCATAATTCTTGAATTAGGTGACATATCATAGTCAGTAAGCATGGTATTGTAAGCTTCTTCCTTACATTTGGCAAGAATAACCTCTTCTTCCTGACTCAAATTATCTACATGGTCTAACACTTCCTTAGGAAGCAAAAGCTTACCTACATCATGAAGAAGCCCTGCCATAATAACATCTAACTTCTCTCTCTTAGGAAGCTCCATAGCACCTGCGATAAGTCCGCAGAGAATCGCAACATTAAGAGTATGGCGATAAACATAATCCTGCTTGCTTCTTAAGTTCTGAACAAACTGAAGCTTAGAGCGCTTAGAACCGTAATTCTCTAAGATAGTGTTAGCAAGCTTTAAAAGATCTCTTGAATTATTCTTCTCCAAAACAAGCTTAAGATTATCTCTTAAACTAAACACAGCCACAGTCTGAAATCTCTCAAACTCAATGTCCTCGGCGGTCATCGGTGGCAATGGCTCGGCAGGCTCTAAGACAAATATACCTATAAGTTCGAAATTCCTGATACTATTGATACCCTGAGTGGTAAGCTTGCTGTTCCTGTCGTAAAGCATAACTCCATTACGGTTATATATAGGCTTAGCAAGTCGCATCCCCTCTTTAAGATCATCCGTCTTGACAAATATCATAATAATTCCTCCCTTATTGCACCGGTTTATAGCTTCTGCTTCTGTCGCTCTTATGCTCAGAGAAGCACTTGTCTCTGACTATCTCAAGAACAATACCAAGCACTAAGCTTACTATTGCAAATGATATATAACTCCTTGTCGCAATAAATGCGAAAATGAAAAATGTCATGCTAAGAAAACATAGTATTGATAATATTCTTAGTAATACCCTCATGCTCTAAACCTCCGTAGTACATATATAATAATTCTACCACAGCATATAGTGGCTTGTAAATCACTTAAGCTCAAGCCCTATTATCCTACATCCTCTTGTTCCAAAGACAACCTTGTCCTCGTACGCGATAGGCGAAGCCTCAATTGTACCGCCTTCTAAAGGTCTGTAGGCAATCTGCTCTCCACTCTTACCATCTAAGAGATACATATCTCCCGCACTCGTTCCGTAGAATACATAGCCGCTGCCATCTTCGTTATATACACAAACAGGAGATGACCATGCGTATGCTGACTTATGCTCCCATTTGACTTTACCGTTGCTCTTCTTAATGCAGGCAAGCACACCATTAGCACCGCCGCCTGTTCTTGATACAGTTACATAAA
The DNA here is from genome assembly GCA_000621905.1 of Lachnospiraceae bacterium NC2004. Taxonomy (GTDB): domain Bacteria; phylum Bacillota; class Clostridia; order Lachnospirales; family Lachnospiraceae; genus NC2004. Next base: position 29,329 of record JHXB01000005.1, on the reverse strand, counting down.
TGTAATCGTCAAGGTCATTCTTACCGACCGCGGTAGTCGACTGAACACCACCCGATACGCCCTCAACACTACTGCACTCGTAATCTGTATGCCATACAATCTCACCGTTGGATGCATCAATCTTCCAAATCGGTATAGTCGCAGTAGAACTGCTTCTCCATCCCAAATGGAACGAAGTGCTGACATATAGATATAACTTACCGTCCTCAATAGATAGAACCGGAGTTGAGTTCGAATCATCAAGTATATCCTGAACCCAAACAAGCTTCATCTTATTGACATCAAGGCAAAGGAGGTTAGCTCCGTTGTCTGCAATAAAGAGATAATTCTTATACATTGCAGCACTGGTCTCCATACCCGGCCAATACTTATAAGTAGTGGTTCTCGCACCATAATAACGCCATTTGATAGCTTTCTTAGGATTGATTTTTAATTTGCCACCTTCTTTGTCGTACTTGGTATTAAGCTTCATAAGATAAAGAACACCATTCTCACCAGGATAAATCAGGGTGTCTGACTCAGCGTCAACAAGTGGTGACGAATCAAAGAAACTCAAGTTACCTCTGAGTCCGTAAGGATCATCATTACCAAATGTATGCATAACGCTTCCGTCTAAAAGGTTGATTATAAATACTCTCGCGCCACCCTTGGTACTTGTATAACCTGCACCGACATAGAGGATAGGATATCCTCTTGGATCAAGCGCACCTGCACCCTTAAATGTAAATCCAAGATTGATTGAAGGCCTTGTCTCCTTACCCGTCTCAAGGTCCATGAAGTAAATGTAACCGTCCATACATGCATATACAACTTCATGAAGATCGTCCTTCTTCTTCGCCCAGTCATGCATATTCATATGAGCCTTGGTCTCGGCGTCCCAGGTCATAACAAGCGGCTGACCTGTCCATCCACTTCCGCTCCACGTAGCATCACCGTATGTTAATGCACCTGTGTTGTTGCGCCAATTCTCTTTGATCTCACCCTTCTTGATATTGGCATATCCATATGTCGGGTTATCTCTAAAGTTGTTACCTCTAAATGTTACTATACCCTGTAAATCAGTATATTTAGCACCATTCTTCCAATCCATATTGTACCATGGTTTGAAATTCTTAGGTGAAACTTTCTCGTTATTAACAATAATCTCCGCGCTCTTTATAAGCTTCTCAGGCTTGGTTGAAGAGGCTGCCTTAGCCTTAAACTCAATCTCCTCACCGGCATCAACTAACAAGTCATCATCAGTGCCATCATCAATAGGCTCTTCAGTTGCATCGGCAATCAGAATCTCCTCTGTTGTGGCTTCTTTCGGATCTGCCGAAGCATAGCTTCCCTCTTTGTAATAAAGCCCTTTCTCCTCTAATATCTGACACACCTTATCGTGTCCCGGAACAGAAGGCTCGTTGACCGCAAGGAAAATGTATATTCCAAACAGAGTTAGTCCGATAATAATTGTCGCAATAAATGTCGTTAAAAATCCTCGTAAAGTTCTCATTTAATTCTCCTAAATCAATCATCATGAAAAGCAACACGCTTAAACTCTTCCATCGTTGTGATTCCCTTCTCCATCATCTCAATGCAAGATTCCTTAAGGGTCTTCATGCCCTGGTTGGCAATCGCATACTCCTTAATCTCCTCAGTCGTTGCATGATTAGAGATAAGCTTTCTGATTGCCTTATCAACAACCAAAATCTCATGAATTGAAATACGTCCGCTGTAGCCTGTATTGTTACACTTAGGGCATCCATGAGCCACCTTGATACCCGGAATATCGTGACCGATGTAATGAATCTCCTGCTCAGTAAGCGAACCTGTCGTTGAACAATATGGGCACACCTTTCTGACAAGACGCTGCGCGATAATACCGTCAAGCGCCGAAGAAAGCATATATGGCTCAATACCCATATCAACAAGACGAATAACCGAAGACGCCGCATCATTGGTATGGAGGGTTGAAAGCACCAAGTGACCTGTGATAGCCGCTCTGACAGAAATCGTCGCAGTCTCAGCATCACGAGTTTCTCCAACCATTATGATATCAGGATCCTGACGAAGCAAGGCTCTTAATCCTACTTCAAATGTAAGTCCTGCAACCGGGTGAACCTGCATTTGATTAAGACGAGGAAGATTCTTCTCGACCGGATCCTCGATTGTAGATATGTTAACCGGCTTCTTAGAAAGCTCGGCAAGCATCATATAAAGAGTTGTAGACTTACCGGAACCTGTTGGTCCTGTAAGGTAAATGATACCGTTAAGCGAACGAAGCATCTGCTGAACCTTAGCATAGTTCTCATCATTCATACCAAAGGTATCAGAGCAATCGATCTCAGAATTGTTAGCAAGAAGACGTAGAACCGCTTTCTCGCCAAACGTAGTAGGTATAAGCGAAACTCTGACGTTACATCTCTGATCTCTTATACGTACTCTAAAGTGTCCATCCTGAGGAACACGCCTCTCAGCGATATCAAGTTCTGACATAATCTTGATACGCGCAATAAGCGATGCATGAATATTCTTCTGTAATGTAACGTAGTCAACCATTGTACCGTCTATACGCATACGCACCAGGGTATTCTTCTCAAAAGGCTCAATATGGATATCCGAAACATTGTCAACATAAGCTTTATCAAGAAGTGAGTTAACGAGGTTGATGATAGGAGTATCATCAGCGCCGTCAGCCGTATCGATAATAAGCTCGTCAATGTCCTCGTCGCTTGTACTTTCATTGGCCGCGGTAACCGCTTTCTTGGCAGATACCTCCGCATAGTAATAATGAATAGCATTGGCAAGCGGACCCGACTCACAAAGAGCAATCTCAATACCTTTACCCATAGTCTGTCTGATATCTTCTATTCCGTAAAGATCAAGCGGATCGCTTACGACCAGCGTCACTCTCTCGTGTTCATCGATAGATACAGGAAGCATATTGTACTTAACAGCGAGCTGCTCCGGAACAAGTCTTACCGCCTCGATGTCGACTTTGATTCCCGACATATCGACAACCTGAAGGTTAAGCTTCTCAGCCAAAGCACCAACCATCTGCTTCTCGGAAATGAAACCGAGAGTTATAAGAATCGCACCTACACGCTCTCCTTTGTGCTCCTTCTGATAAGCAAGTGCCTGTCCTAACTGCTCGTTAGTGATATATCCCATCTCAATAAGGGTGTCACCAAGTCGTAGTTTGCGCGCGTTAGATATATCCATAAATTCACCTGACTTTCTAAATTCTGTAAAATGTCATCACTGTTCGGTAGCATTATCTTCCGGAGAAATATATGAATCCGGATCGTACATCATAAGGGATAAGCTGATGCTTAACGCTTTAGATCCTTTCTTTGAATATAAACTTCCGTCCGAATTGAAGCCGATGATAGAATCTACATCATCACTCCAAGAATATGAATTGATATGAATTGACTCATTGGCAGCCAACTCGTCAAGCAGCTTAACCGCTCCCTTCTCAGAGCCATATACATCAAGTCCCACATCCACTATATAAACACCCGAACCCGATGTATCAGTTGCCTCACCCGTTAAAGCATCAACGTCGAACTTGTTCTCCTCAACGACGTCTGTCTTCTCTGATTTAGCCTTTTTTTTGGATTTACTGTTCTCTTCTTCAAGCGCCTCTGCCGCTGCAGCTTCCGCCGCCGCCTCCTCGACACGCTTATCCTGTAACTGCTTAGAAAGCGAGTAAGGATATGGAAGGAAAAGCGCAGGTGCCTCAGGCATTGTAATCCTTAAATCTGCGATAGTAAGCTTGTTAGAAAGAGCATACTTGGTAAAAAGCCTGTCAACCTGAGACGCATCCATCATCTTGTAATATCTTGCCGACTTGGCATCAACATTTTTGTTGGCCTCTTCAACATATGTATTGACAACAGATGTGTACATAATCTTAGTCTGAATGATATCGTGTGTCTCCTGCTCTTCCTCTATCTTCTCATTTTTCTCGGCTATCGCCTTGTGAAGTGGTCTGATTCCTCCGATAAAGAACAAAGCGATGATGACAATGATACCAAGTCCGTATAATAACTTTTTGTCGCGTTCTGTAATATTAGTATTCATTATCACTCACCCCCTTCAGCGTTAGCATCCGCCGATGCCTGCTCTGCTGCCATAGCAGAATGCTCAGCCTTCTTGTCAGGATTGCCTGCATACTCCGACAATACACAAGATACATGGGCTATCCATACATTCTTGACATCAGACTCTGTATATCCGTGATAATTAACCTTCTCAACGTATTCCTCATTCTGGAGAAGATCTATAAACTCATTGACGGTATCCATGTCGGTAAAACTAGCATTAATACCTAACGTTCCTGTAGATGCATCGTAACTATATACCTCAACATTACCCAAGTGCTTAGCAAGCTTATATATTCTTTTGACAATCTTAGAAGTCATAACAGGGTACGAATCCATGAACTCATCCATAAGGTCAAGTCCGGTGCTGTGCTGCGCCAACACCTCGGCTTCATGTACCATATTATCATACTTATAGGCAGTTGCGACATTCTCAATGTCGGTATTGTACGCCTTAAGTTCCTTAAGCTTCCTTCCCTTCTTGATATTGGTCGATATGTAAGAGGATGTGATGACAAGCATCACGCCGAATACAATAACATAAGGTATTGCCAGCTTGGCATACTTCTCATTTCTCTTATACTTCTCACCCGCGAGCTCTCTCTTAACCATCTTCATGATGTTCTCGGAATCCTCAAGCGGTGAAAGACCCGCAACCGGATAGAAAAGATTCTCCAGAGAAAAGTTAGGATGGGATACGCGAACTCCAACCAACTGATGAAGTGTCTGTACATGAATATCTGACGAATAAGTGTCCACCAAAACCGCACCTACAAAGTCTGTATCAGTCTCAGTCATACCTGTCAGATAGACATGAGTAATCGGATCTTCAATCCTCTGGGACTTAGCGAACTGGTCAATCTGGTTAACCGTATTGGCAAGCTCTCTTGCAAACTCCTCTGTCCCGAGTGGATTAAACGTTCTGGTGGTTGTAGAATAGTAATACTCTCCGTCAACGAAGAAAATGCTGGTAATAGTCATTCCGTCTCGCATCATTACAACACAGTTCTTACCCTTCGCAAACATTGTAATGTTAAGCAGATTAACGGCGACACCGATACCGCTGTTAAACTCGTCGACTTCTATTCCGGCTTCCTTAAATACCTGCTGGTATTCAGCGATAAATGAATTGTCACAAACCTCAGCACATACTTTAGAAACTTTCTCTTTTTTGTTAGAGCTGACCCTGAAGAAACCTACGGACTTGTCTGCATTTGCCGCAAATTCTCTCTTGAGATATTCGATTGTCTTAGCTTTCGATAACAAAGGAACATCGATAAGTCTGACTGAGAACTGCGGTGTATTAACAACAAGCCTTACACTCTTTCTCGGAAGCTTATTAAGCGTCCAACAATTCTTTAAAACATCAACAAGCGTCGGTGGGTCTGTTATGACACCGTTAAGAAGCGTACCTTCCGGAATCGAGGCCGTATAAACACGTTTAGCATTAACACTCTTGGACGTGTTGGTTCCTTCTACAACAATTATGTTTGTATTAGATAGATAAATAACTGTCTCCATAGTAAAGTCCCCCTGATTTTATGCAGCACCAATCTGTGAATATGATTGATAAATCGGCTGGATAACCGAAATCATTATGAATCCTACAATAACTGCCATAACAACAATCATAGCCGGTTCAAGATAGGCAACCATCTGGCTAATCGCTCTCTCTGACTCAAACTCAAGATCATCCGCTGTGGTCTCGAGCATGTCGTCAAGCGAACCTGACTCCTCACCGACTTTAATTGCCGACATAAGTTTCAGTGTGAAGCCGTCAACCTTAGCTAAAGCATCACTCAAGTTATGTCCGGCTTGAGTGTCTGCGATAACCTGATCAAACTGCTTCTCTATGTAGGCATTGCCTATTGTATTTCTTGCAATACCAAGACTTGTGATAATAGGAATACCTGAAGAATAAAGAGAACTTAAAGTTCTACAAAATCTTGCCGTATATATAATCTTGAAAAGCTTACCGAACTTAGGCATCTTAATCTTAATCTTGTCAACAAAGAACAGCACTTTAGGAATCTTCTTGAGAAAATAAAATGCCAGATAAAGAACCCCGGCGCCTATAATCAGCGCGTACCAGTATGATTTGACAAAATCACTTATCGCCATCATGATCTCCGTAGTCGGAGGAAGCGACTCCATACTCGCAAAAAGCGAATCAAACTGTGGCATTACAAATCCGAAAATGATAGAGACAACGATAACAATAAGTCCTGCCAATATCTTAGGATATGTGGTTGCACTCTTGACCTTGGCGGTAAGCTGCGCATCCTTGGTGTACTGATTAGCAACTCTTAGCGCCGTGTGATCGAGACCTCCCGACGTCTCTGCCGCCCTAAACATATTAACAATCAGAGGCGGAAAGACTCCGTTAAGGTTCTCCATCGCGTCTGAAAGCGGCACACCCTGAGTAACCTGATGTCTCACCTCTCCGTAGATCTTTCTCTCGTATGGAGTTATTGACTCATCATCTGAAAGAATCTCCAACGCTCTAACAAGCGTGATACCTGACCTAACCAAAGTACCAATTTGTCTTGCATACTCGGCAAGCGAAGTATCCTTAAGTCTCTTGTATGTCTGTGACTTCGCAACATCCTTAGACGAAAGAAGCATGAGCTCGCTATTCTTCAGTCTTTCATGTAAGTCATTCTCATCTGCTGCCAGCATCGTTCCGGTTACAACCTTGCCACCCGGACTCTGCGCTCTATATGAATAATTCGGCATATCTTACTCCTTTCTGTATCATTGTATCATCCGTTCTCTCGGGGACAGACCCCACTGGAAACAATTGAACCATCCGTTCTCTCGGGGACAGACCCCACTGGAAACAATTGAGCCATCCGTTCTCTCGGGGACAGACCCCACTGAAAACAATTGAACCATAGTATAGCTTAAGTATTAATCAACCGTTCTCTCGGGGACAGACCCCACTGAAAACAATCGAACCATAGTATACCTTGCGTATTAGTCTCTAAATCGACTCTTAAAGGGGTCTGTCCCCATGGCTATCACACATCCGACCTCATCCATGCAATATACTCCGTATAAAGCCCTATGATATCCTGTCCGCAAAACATCGCAACCACAAGTCCGATGCAAAGAAATGGACCAAATGCAAAATGTGCTTTCTTATCGTAATTCTTGACAGCCATAAGATACATCCCGTAAAAACCGCCAAGCAAAACACCAATCAAAAATCCTACCAGTGCAAGCTTCCAGCCCACCATCAATCCAACGGCAGCCATCATCTTGATATCTCCTCCGCCAAATGCATTAGGAATGGCGAGAATGACAAGATACATTGGAAGCGCCACAACTATAATTCCTATAAGCCTCTCAACAATCGGAAGTCCCGGAACAGTAAATATCGAGATGATTGATATAACAAAAAGCACGATATTAAACCCATCGGGGATAATCATTGAATCGTGGTCAACTAATGTAACCGCATCCATCATTGCGACAAATGCTACAATTGTGATGAGCCCGATTAACTTCATCGGAGTGAAATTAAGAGCTACATCAAGAACTTCATCAAGCTTGAACTTGTCCGCCATAGACGGGTTAAACCCAAATCTTAATGTTACAAGAACTGTTATAATTCCACCAAATAACTCATTAAGAACATCTCTACCTCTAAGTTCCGCTCCGCAGTATCTGCATCTTCCCTTAAGAAACAGATAACTGATAACCGGAATCGTCTCATAGAACTTGATATCATGTCCGCATGATTCGCAGTACATGTTGAGATTGAGCTTAGCTTCATTCTCAACTCTAAACGCTAATGTACTCATAAGCGAGAATATACACATTCCTGCGACAAACGCTAAAAAAATCACTAATATATTAAGCCACACAACCATGGTTTCTGCCTTTCTGTTATTATTCTTGGGGACAGACCCCACCGAAAACAATTGAGCCACAATATAATCTAAATACTAGTCTAAAAAACGACTCTTAAAGGGGTCTGTCCCCATTTAATTCTCTTAATAACTCAAAACCTTATAAGTATAATACACCTTCCACTTATCATCATCCGAATTGGCATTGAAGTGCACAATGTACTGATCCTTCTCATAGATAAACGCAGTCGGCTCATTAGCCGAATCATCCCACGAAAGAAGATTAATCCTTCCATCAGCATCACTAGCCGAAAGAACCGTCATCTCTATGCCTTCTCCCAAACCGTTAGCCGCTGACGGATCAAACACCTTGTTGGAAGTGCCATAATTCTCAACAGCAACCATGCGAAGCCCAATTCTGACATCCTTGGCTTCACGCATAACAGCCTTGCCGCCTGAATATATTCCGATAATCTTAAGTGCAAATGCACCCACGATAGCAAGAAATACTAAAGCCACCGCTATCTTGATGAATCTGATTCTACGTTTCTTGATATATGTATCGAGATTATCCTTGCGATAATCAACCTCGTACTCGTCTGTAGTCTTCATAAACAAAACTCCTTATCCCCTTAACAATTCCCTAAAACAGTACGTTTCACAATACCATTATCCAAAATGTACAATATATGTACATTATCTGTACAATTATACCATATTTTGCCCGTAATAACAATAAAAAAGGGCAAAAATTAACCCTCTCCGAGCGGGGAGAGGGTTAAAAGTTCTATTTAGTTTTATTGATATAGATGCTGGGATTATCAGCTTATTGTAGGTTCGCCCCAGTTACCTGAACTGTCCATATCAATCTCAACAGTTTTACCATTCTGCGATGTGAATTTAAGCTTTAATGTGCTTACAGTATATGCCGCTTTCGACTTTCCTGATGTAGCCTTACAGGTAATAGTAGTTGAACTCTTATCAACAACGGTAGGATCTACCAATGCATTAACCGCATCAGCATCTCCGCTTCCTTTAAGGTCAGATACCGGATTCTGATTCTTCGCATATTTCTCATCCTCTAATACCTGAATAGCAGTATAAATTGAATGTGCTTCCTCAAGATACTGACCATTTCTAGCCTTGTCAATATAACCTAAAAGTGCAGGTACTAAGATTGCAGCTAAGATAGCTAAGATAACCAATACTACAATCAACTCTACGAGTGTGAAACCACCCTGATCTTTCATAATTCTCTTCTTCATAAGCTTATCCTCCTTGGATTAAAATATTCTCGCGACCTCATATTATAGAATACCGTCAGTTGTTATAACCTACGCTAATCCCTCGCTAGTATAATAATTTTAACATATAACGATATTCATTGTAAAGTCATCTTCTGATATATATTTCGACTCCATATATCATTTCCTTAACCCCAAACTTAATCTTATTTTGTAAATTAAATGTGAAGTATACTAAGTAATCAGCTAGCAATAAATGTTCTCCCTCATTTCATTCGGGAGAAAGATTCTTCGCTTCGCTCAGAATGACAGAGTAGATAAATGTCATCCTGAGGAACGAAGTGACGAAGGATCTTTGACCTTCGAAGAAGGTCAATAAAAAACCGCCAAGGCAATACGCCTCGGCGGATAACACATCATATTAAGTACTCAATGGGGACTGTCCCCTTTGGGTAGTTATTAGTTGTTGATAAGCTTATCTTCGTCTGACCAGCTGTAAAGTGATCTAACTTCCTTACCAATAACCTCAACAGGATGCTCAGCAGCCTTCTGTCTCATAGCCTTAAAGTGTACCTGACGACCTGCATCGCTCATGTCAAGTAAGAACTCCTTAGCAAATGAACCATCCTGGATATCAGAAAGGACTTTCTTCATAGCCTTCTTAGTCTCCTCAGTGATGATCTTAGGTCCGGTGATGTAATCACCATACTCAGCAGTATTAGAGATAGAATATCTCATACCAGCGAAACCTGACTGATAGATAAGGTCTACGATAAGCTTCATCTCATGTACACACTCGAAGTATGCATTTCTTGGATCGTAACCAGCCTCAGTAAGAGTCTCGAAACCAGCCTGCATCAATGCACAAACACCACCGCAAAGAACTGCCTGCTCACCGAAAAGGTCAGTCTCAGTCTCTGTTCTGAATGTTGTCTCAAGGATACCGGCTCTAGCACCACCGATACCGGCACCATAAGCAAGTGCCATATCAAGAGCCTTACCTGTTGCATCCTGATATACAGCAACAAGACAAGGAGTTCCCTTACCTGCCTGATACTCTGAACGTACAGTGTGTCCAGGAGCCTTAGGTGCGATCATAGTTACATCTACATCTGCAGGTGGAACGATACAGTTGAAATGAATGTTGAAACCATGAGCGAACATAAGCATGTTACCAGCCTCAAGGTTTGGCTCGATATCGTTCTTGTACATATCAGCCTGCTTCTCATCATTGATAAGAATCATGATGATGTCTGCCTTCTTAGCAGCCTCAGCAGTTGTATAAACTTCAAATCCCTGCTCCTCAGCTCTCTTCCAGCTCTTAGAACCCTCATAAAGACCGATGATTACATTAACACCGCTCTCCTTAAGGTTAAGTGCGTGAGCATGACCCTGGCTACCATAACCAACGATAGCAACAGTCTTACCATTAAGTAACTGAAGATTACAGTCTTCCTGATAATAAATCTTAGCGTCTGACATTATAAAATACCTCCTAAAATGAATAAAAAATAAATGGTTGTATTACAACTCATACGTAGTTGTCTGACAACCATAATAGTAGATTTATATGAAAATGTCAACAATTATTTTCTTACAATATCATTCACAACCTCGCCCGCAATAATCAACCCGCACACAGCAGGAACAAATGCAGTACTTCCGGGTATCGAGCGCTTAGTCGTCTCCTCTTTCTCCATCAAAGCGCTAAGTAACTCCTTATCCGGTGAAACCGGCTTTTCTTTAGAATAGACAACTTTAAGCTTCTTAACACCTCTTTTGCCAAGTTCCTTTCTCATCACCCTGCAAAGCGGACAAACAGAAGTCTGACTTATATCCGCCACCATAAATCCCGAAGGATCGGTCTTATTGCCGGCTCCCATAGCGCTGATAATCGGGGTATCGGCAGCATTTGCCTTCATAACTAATGAAAGCTTACCGCTGACAGTGTCTATCGCATCGACAACATAGTCATAAAGCGTGAAATCAAACTCGTCTTCTGTCTCAGGGAGGAAGAAGGTTTTGTACGCATTTACCTTGATGTCGGGATTGATGTCAAGAATGCGGTCTTTTAGGACGTCGACTTTATATTTGCCGACAGTGCTGTGTGTCGCGATAATCTGGCGGTTAAGGTTGCTCTCAGCCACAGTGTCGTTATCAATTATGTCTATAGCGCCGACTCCGCTTCTTACCAAGGCTTCAACTACGTACCCGCCGACGCCACCGACACCGAAGACCGCGACCCTGGCATTATTAAGCTTTTTTAGTCCCTCTTCGCCGTATATTAATTCTGTTCTTATAAATTGTTCTTTCATGATTTTACCTCGATTTTATTGTCGTTCTTCGAAGGACAAAGATTCTTCTCCCTACGCCTTCTTCATAGCATTAACGTCCTCTTTGGTAACCTCGTCGTTGCTATACCTTGCCTTCTCATAAATATCCTTAACGGTCACATAATCATGTTCAACCTTATTATTCTCATCCTCAAGCTCCATCGTCTCAACAATCGCCTTCGGCGTCGCACTATTAAACAAATGCGAATAAGTATACTCATGCTCCTTAACAAGCCTGATAAACTCCTGCCTAACCTTCATAACATTAGATCTCTTGCTCTCTTTTTTAACTTTAGATTTCTGTCTAATGTTCTTAACAACCGCAGCAGTCGGCCTCGTATAAGTAATCTCATCATACATAACCGCGTGACTACCCTTAAGTTTAATAATGATACTGTATATAAACTTAATAATAATTCTGCAAATGAAATAATATATGACTATCTTAAGTACAAGCTCCGGACCCTTCCATATCGAACTATCCACTAAAGGCTCAGCATCCTTAAAATACTCTTCAAGATTGATACTCGTCTCATGATAATCAATATCCGGAGAGAGTGCGATAATGAACAGAATAGCCTTTATCGGCTCCCTAATAAGCGTGAAAAATCCGTCCTTAATCTTATCCATAATCTCGTCAACGGGCGCAAAGAAGAACAGCAACACACCCGCAAATATCAGACACAAAAAGACTCCAAACACAATCGTGTCGGTCTTGACAAGCGACGACATGGCAACATTTGTAAAATCACGATTCTGACTCAGATACTTGCTCATATTCTTAAGGAATATAGAGAGCAGTATCAGGCAGAGGTACACCAGACAGAACACAACAATCACCGTCGGAATCGGCGAAATATTGTAGTGCTTTGCAAACAAATATAAAAAGAAGAACAACACTACCGTCTCAAATTCCGGCGGCTCGGCAGCTATATCGCTTTCTTTCGACATGCAATAAAGCGTTCTGATTATGATAATCGCGAGCACTAGCAGGTTAAACAACGTGTGCGTAAGTCCAACAGAAAAAGGAATAATCACAGTGCCCGCCGCCAAAAGAAGCGCCGTCTTAATCGCCACCCTGTCCACATATTCACAGATAATATAAGCAATGAAAATGTAATCAGGCACCCAAAGAACCTCATAATAGTGAATCTCGGAGTTCACATCAAACTGCATAAGCGTCAGCAGAATTCCGGTCATAAGGATTGTGAGCATGACAACAGCGTTAATCTCTCGAAGCGTTTGAATAAATCTACTCATACCGGCACCTCCCAACTTATCATGTCAGGCACCTTAACCTTTACAGGCACCGCCGCATATTCAGGCATAATAAACATGTGATTTTTAAAAGACCTTGAAAGATCTTTATACGCATCAATCACCGCATTTGTTCTGTCATTTGAAATGAAGATAAGCGATTGATTGTTGATTCTTCTGCTGCTTAAGCCCTTCATAATCTTGACAATGTCCTCAGGCTCTCTCTTAAGATTAATCGCAGCAAGCCCCATCATAAGCGACTCTTCTCTCGACTTAGAAGTAAGCGAAGGGAAGTTCAAAACCTTACTCTGGTCAAGCTCGTAAGCATTGGTGTAAATATGAAGATGAACATTGTTGTCAAGACATAGCTTTCCGAGCGTCGCAACAATACGGATAATGTACTCTAAAAGCCTCATTTTATCATTTTCATAAAATGGGCAAAGGTTCACAATCATGGTGACTTCGTGCTCAATTACAGGCGAGAAAATGTTGGTCATAAGAGAGCAATCCTTAGCCGAGCGCTTCCAGTTGATGTGATTAAGCGGGTCTCCCGGCACGTACTCCCTCGTTCCGATGTAAGAATACTCGTCCACATTAATAGACATCAGCGTGTTAATCTCACCCTGATTATTCAGAAGAACACTGTTAAGTTCACTTCTCTCAATCAATTTAGGATAAACATAAAGACGCGCCACATTCTCGTCATGGCTTGCAAATGTGCGCCTAAAGAAGATATCGCCTGATATCAGATCAACGCTCTTGATATCGTAAAAACCGCGCTTGTTCGCCTTAAACTTGAGCGTCCTCTTGGTTGTCTGATATCCAATCAGCGTGAAAATGTCATTTCTATAGTAGTTATCTGTCACGACCGAATTGTCACAGTTCTCAAATGTAAAACTGTTCGCGGTCATAAACTTCACGTGAAGGTGCGGAATTGGGAGCCATTTAGCATTTTCGACAACCTCAATAAGCTCAAGCTCATCCCCTTCATTTACCCTTCCTTTGGAAAATGACAAAGTTGCGCTTAAGCCCTTCTTCCAGTGTTTGCTGTAGTATTTAGTTTGCAAGACATAGAATAGCCCCACAAAGGCTATAACAAGCAGCAAAATCATATAATCATCCTCTAAAATTCTCTGTTGGTACCTGAACGGAATTGACAACATTTTTAAGCGTCTCGATTGCCTGTGCGCGGCTCATATAGCCACTTGCCGGAACAAGCCTGTGCGCAAGAACAGGGATAGTAAGCTCCTGAATATCGTCAGGTGTAACATAATTTCTACCGTTAATATAAGCGTACGCCTTGGCTGAATTAAGGAGTGTAAGCGAGCCTCTTGGCGAAACTCCTGCGACGTAAGCGTCTGCATTTCTGCTCGCTGCCGCAATATCAGCAATGTACTCAATAAGACATGGATGTATGAAAATGTTTACAGCCTCGCTCTTCATGGCTCTGATGTCGTCCACAGTGATAATCGACTCCAAAGAATCGATAGGGTCTTCGGTTAAGCGCCCCGTCATAAGAGCGATCTCGTCCTCTTTGCTAGGATAGCCAAGCTCCAGCTGCATGAATAAACGGTCTAAGATAGCCTCAGGAAGTGTAAATGTTCCCGCAGTCTCGATAGGGTTCTCCGTAGCAATTACAAAGAACTCATCCGAAAGCTCGTAGGTAGTTCCGTCGTAAGTCACCTGTCTCTCCTGCATACACTCTATAAGAGCGGACTGAGTTCTAGGTGTTGCACGGTTAATCTCATCTGCAAGAAGAATATCCGTAAATATAGGGCCTTTCTTGAACTCGAATTCATTTATCTTGGTGTTGTAAATTGTGAGTCCTGTGATATCCGCAGGAAGCATGTCAGGTGTGAACTGAACCCTCTTAAAGTCAGCTGAAATAAGCTTAGAAAGCGCTCTTGCAAGCGTTGTCTTACCACATCCAGGAACGTCCTCAATAAGGACATGACCTCCGGCGATTATTGCGGTAAGCATGTATTTAACGACCTGTTCTTTACCGACAATTACTTTGTTGAGGTTGTCGTAAAGTGGTTTTATTCTTTCGTTCATTATGTATATCCTCCTTCGTTATATGCTAACTTATCAATGGGGACAGACCCCTCTGGTAAATTAGCAGCTAATTTACCAGAGGGGTCTGTCCCCATTGATAAGTTAGCTAAGCCTGACTAAATTATACTATGCTACACGCCTCTTTACAACTAAAATGATATTGCCCAAAACCTGCATTTGTGGTAAAGTAAGTGCTGAAAACATAGTATTTTAGGGAGAACGATTATGAAGTTTATAAAAGGATTTTTTAGATTCCTTCTTGTGATCGCAGCGCTTGCTTTAATCGGCGCTGAACTTTATCTGCATGGTGCATTTGACTTCTATGAGAAGCTCGACACCATTTCATCCAAAGAGGATCTTTGCGACTATACAATAGGCGCCTTATCTGAAGGCAAGGACGAGTTCAAAATCTACACCAAGAACATCACTGAATCTGATATCAAGCACATCAATAGCGATATCAGCAGTTTCTATGGAACCGTTGAATCCTATACAATTATTAATGAGAAGTCCGATGGGACCAAGAAGATCAAAGTCGAATTAAAAGTCAGCGAGAATCAGAATGTATATAAAGCTTTAGTTAAGAAGGACGAAAGCATTTCCTTAAGTGAACGCGAGCAGGCGGTATATGACAAGGCTAAGACCGTACTTTCCGAAATCATCAAAAAAGGAATGTCCGATTACGACAAAGAAGAGGCTATTCACGATTATATCGTTAAGAACTGCATTTATCAAAAAGGAAGCGAGGTAACCAAGGCAGACTCTGATATTTACACGCCTTACGGTGTCCTGATTGACGGCGCTGCGGTGTGCAACGGGTACGCCGAGACTATGTATCTTCTTTTAAATGCTTGCGGCATCGAGAGTCAGGTTGTTGTAGGCAAGGCGGACGGCGAGAATCACGCGTGGAACATCGTGAAGATTGACGGCGTCTGGTATCAGCTCGACACCACATGGGACGACCCTGTTCCTGATCAGGTGGAAAATGTTCAGTACACTTTCTTTAATCTGCCTGATGAAGCCATGGCTAAGACTCATACCTGGGCAAATGACAGATACCCTGAGTGCAAGGATGCAAGCAACACTTATTTCAAGAAGCATAAGCTTGTTTGTAAAGACTATACTTCATTTATTAAGAAGACGAACAAGGCTATAGATAAAAAGAAGGAATATATTTCGCTTATGGTTCCTAAGTATAACGAGGATGAATATAACCTTTCATTTGTTATGGACTCCCATCCTGAGATTGCGAAAGCGTCGTATTCCACTGTGGATAGTAGTATGGGAACTGTGATTAATCTTATGATTACATATAGTGAATAAAAAGCTAACTGCTCAATGGGGACAGGCCCCTCTGGTAACTTAGCATGCTAAGTTACCAGAGGGGCCTGTCCCCATTGAGCAGTTAGCTTTTTTTTATTACTTCACTCGCTTAACCTTAACACCCTTTGGCAATCCGGACTTCTTAAGCATCTTCTTAAGCTTCTTGAAATCCTTCTTAGATCCAGACACTTTAATCGTGCCCTTCTTAGCCAGTCCGTTAAATGCGCCCTTCTCAACCTTGGTTATGCCTTTAGCACTCATCTTAACCGTCTTAGGTTTAGTCTTGCCGCCTTTAAGCATTCCCTTCTTTAAGGTTGTAACCTTATAAGTCACCCCGTTTGACTTAATGGTTTTAGGAATGGTAACCTTGCCGCTCTTATCGTTTGTTGTTACCTTAGTCAGCGCAACCTTCGTCTTGGAAGTAACGCCATATGTCGCTGTCACCTTGGTCTTACCGGTCTTATTTTCTGTCGCAATAGTATACTTATCCTCAGTAACAATCTCTTTGGTAGAAGTATAATCTCCGGAAGGATTGGTAGTCTTCTCTTCGTGAATCTTGGTTCCATCCGCCTTAACTACATCAGAAGTCTCCTTGGTTGTTCCGTCTACTGCTGTTACTATCTCCTTCTCTATCTTAGTTCCGTCAGAACTTGTGATAGTCTCTTTGACAGATACACTTCCGTCTGAGCTCGTTACAGTCTCTTTAACAATAACGCTTCCATCTGCACTCGTGATGGTCTCAACATCTTTGTCTATAATCTCAACCGGCTTCTCTGCATCAGAACTTGCCGCAGCGTCCGCACTTGTCAAAGCATCTTTATCCTTATCTTTCGCGTCTGCGCTTGCCTTGGCATCAGCACTTGCTTTCTCCTTAGCTTTATCAGCATCGCTGCTTGGCTTCTTAACATCTTCCGACGCAGCAGGAGTTTTATCCGGACCTGCAGGCGCACCCGCACCTGAACCGTCGCCTGATGAGGATCCACTGCCACTGCTACTCTTCTTCTTTGCCTCAATTGGAATTGTCAGCGTGTGATTATCGCTGTTATCCGTCTTAGCTTTAATCACAATACTTCCTGTTCCACCTGTCTTAGATGTGACTTTGAACGCCAATGTGTACTTGTCTGATTCCATGTTGACATCAGAAAATGTAATCTCACCTGTCTGATTCTCACTAGCCATAAAATCAAACTCATCCGCATTCTCACCTAAATACGCTTTAAGATTAACAGATGCAGATACATCTTCTCCAAGCTGAACCTCAACAGTATCAGTTGTCTCTGAAATATCAGCAATCTTGGCAATATCAACAAATACATTAGACGCAGCCGTATCATTAAGGCTTGAGCTACCCTTTACCTTATACCATACACAATAATTACCGGCACCCTTAACTGTAGGAATGGATGTGGTGTACTTACCATTAGCAGGCTCAGGCTCACCTCTTTTAACTACTGCGTAGTATATCTTACCTTTTAACGCCTCATCAGCCTCGACAAGAGCCTGAGGGGTACCATTATAGGTAAGTCCCTTTCTCGCTCTGACTGCCGGAGCAGGGCATTCATCAATCGCAACTCTGGTAGCAGCAGAAGCTTTGGTCGTTTCTGTTTCCCTTATCCTTACATAGTAAGTTCCCGGAGTCAGACCGACAACGGTATTTCCGGTGCAGGTAGCAGCACTACTAAAGTCTTCATACTTTGAGTACTCCATGTTACCATTAACACCGGTAATCTTACCATCTATATTATCCCATGTGGTAGGTGTAACCCCAGCAAGCCCGGTAGGTGCAGCAGGTCCCGCATGCTTTTCAATACTCCAAGGAATGTATTTCGTTTCTGAAGTACCATCCTCCCATCTGTATTCATCAGGATTAACAAGTGACACCGTCGCAATATAATTGCCGGGCATCGTTCCCGACGCTCCTGTCACTATAAATATTTTATCATCATAATTTCCAATACACATAATATAAGAACCGGAATAGGTAGTCCTCTCTTGCACCGTCGGAACCGATACATATTCCGGATTGACAGTAAAGAGAATAGTTGCATAGCCTACTGTAGTAGAAGATTCATACTTCAATGTAATCGTAGTTGTTCCAATGCCCTTAACGTCAAAACTGCAGCTGCCATTGCTACTCGCTATCATAGCTACAGCCGGATTGCTACTCTCCCAGGTCCATGTACCCGTTCCACCTGAATTATGAACAGTACCCTCGAGCGTGAAACTACTTCCTTTACATTCTTTGTATTTTACTGATATTGAATCTCCTGATACGGAATCCCCGCTAACAATTCTGACACCCGCATCAGATTTCTCGACAAATGTTGCCACAACAGCAATTGATTTATCATTGTAATTCGTCGATTCAAATACTACAGTAACCCCAAGTTTCTTACCAACTGGAAAATCTCCCTGCCAATTCTTCCTGCTCAGTGTTAACAAACCGTTTTCATCCACAATACCTACAAAATCGTCGCGTTCTATAGCAAAGCCTTCTCCTGATGAAAACATCGTTCTAACCTTATACCTAACCTCACCCGCATCATCAGGCAGTTTACCCGCCACGGAAGCATTAAAGGACGCTGCCGTAGTCGGTACATTAAGCTCAAGATCCGGAATATTGCCGCTATAGTCAGCCTTTGCAATCGAAAACGTTTTAGTATTGTCAGAAGGCAGTCTATACTTATCTGCATTTGTTCCGCTAAGTGACACAGCAGTGGCTGTATAATTCTCACCAGCATTCACCTCGGCTCCTACCACTTCAACACTCACCTCACCAGCAGTTTCATTAGGTGCAAGATTGGATAGCGTAACCGACGGAACATGTGCATTACCATCATAGGTAAATGAGGTCTCACCCCAATTCAAACCAACCGTCCTAGGCTTTACAGTCAGAACACCGGTTACATATGTGATATCATAGCAATAAGTAACATCACCATTGCCACTATATTCATAGGCAACCCTTACAGGATAGCTACCCGGATCCAGATAGTTACCGGAAGCCGCAATATCTTCGGCATTTTTCCATTCGCTAACATTCTGAGTTCCAACACTCTTAACGATATTATATTCAACCTTCAACGAACCCATATGGCCTTTTTCTTGCTGATTAATTAATCCGTTCTCATCCAAACGCAAGTTGTTCAACGCCGGTAATTCGTCACCGTAGGAAATGCTTGTATCAGCCACCTTTACGGTAAGTGATGCCTGCGCTATTTCAACACTGATACATTCAGCCACACTAGGATAATGCTCATCATCCGCAGCTGAGCGATACCATACGTGATAGGTTCCCGCCTCCCACGCGCTAAAATCATCTGAGTATCCGTCTGTCGGAGCTACATTATCGCGAACATAAGAACCGTCAGCATTGGTCAGCAGTTCTCCATCACCTCTGGAAATACGCTCGACTTTGTACTCCATCCTGGTTGTAGCTTCGCCCGGATAGGCAAGCAACCACTGATTGTTCCTGTAACCGTCATACTTTAGACCTGTCGCCGCTTTAGGAAGATTTGTAACCTCTGTTCTTACCGGTATAATCTCTAAGTTACCGGTTTCATAGGTAATGTCATAGTTGGCTGTAACATCTGTATTACCTCTCATTATCACAGCTCCGCTAGGTGTGATTGTACCATCTCCTGACGACTCGGTTGCAGTACGAGGATCAGGGTCAGGGATCAAAGTAAGAGTCTTAAGCTCGTGTCCCTTACCTGTTAAAATTCCTTTATTGACTCCCGCTTCAAATGAAGCCGCCATTTCCTCTATGGCGTGTCCTGTCTGAACGACCTGATCATCGGCCTTTATGGTAACAGGACGCTTAGTGACAGATGCAGTCACCGATTCCGGCTGAGAAACAAGGTTATAATTGCCCGCTGCCTCTCCGACAAGGGAATAACCGGCAAATGTCACCGCTTTGTTCTCGCCTGCGTCTGCGCTGGCAAATGCTTCCTCGCCAGGCTCAATGCTTACATCATCACCTTCTACCATGTTATCAAGTTGCATATCAGTTCTATCGACATTTGCCGCTGTGGTGTCGTCGTAGACTTTACCACTTACTGTGATACCGGATATCGTGACATCTCTCTTAGCTATGGTATATTCGACACTCGCTGTCGCAGAACTACCGGTATCTTCATCCGCAGCAGTTATGCTTGCCCTGTAAGTTCCGGCATCTTTAGGCGATTCTGTCACTTTCTCGCCCCAGGAATTACCGTTCTTTTTCTGATAGTAAATAGGTGCGTAGCCGCTGATATAGTGTTCATCAGTTAGTATAGCCGGCTTCTCGTTGCCATCATAGATAAGAGTGCTCTCTTCCGGGGCACTTAAGGTAAGTGTCGCAGGGTTGCTATGAAGTGCACAACTTTCATCAGAACATTTAGCAGTAATAGTGTTTCCGTTACTGGTGTAAGTAAATTTGTGCGTGTGGGCGCGGATGAGTTTCTTGCCTGTAATATCATTCGAGTTCGATATTTTCCCGCTAAATCTATTATCAGTATCGTTATATATTGTAAGAGTCTGTTTATGAGCAACCCTTACATTACCTTCGTACTGTTCCGAGAAAATGTAGTCATCACTATTTTTACAGCCTAAAGTAATCTGAGCTTTTTCTGCCCCTTCATACAGATATCCGTCACCGATTCCGGAATATGGATGGTAACCAGAATTATTCGGAAATAATAATACATCTACCTGCCCACCTAAGATACTAATGTCTCCGCCGTAGGCATACTTTCCTCCACCTATTCCTGTTCCTTCATCAAATGCATATCCCCATATTCTTCCACCGTAGATTTCGATAGTCCCGTCAGTCGATTTTTGACTATTAAGAGTACCATTAATCTGGCCGCCGCCGATAGCTGCGGCGTATTTTCCGCCTAAAGCCCTGACATTTCCTCCGTAGATACGGATTGTGCCATAGTTTTGGTTATTCTTTCCACCACCGATAGCTGCACCATCAGTTCCACCCCATGCTCTAATCTTTCCTCCAAATATATTGATATTTCCTGAGCATCCGGCAAGATTGTCACCGCCAGAATCACCACCAATAGCCGCATTATTGTTGTTTGGCAACTCACACCTTCGGCGTATGATTTTTGATAGTTCTTTATAAGTATCTCTGTATTCTTCTTTATCTTCTTCTGTTTTTGCACTTCGATTGAAGTTATCTTCAACCTCATCTAAGACTTTATCGCTTGCTATGACTGCCGTGTAACAGTCTATTTCTTCGTTTGAGGCTATGCTTCGTAATTTGGTCAGCAACTCAGCTGTAAAAAATTCATTTGAAACTAAATCATTTACGGAACTCACATACATACTTACAGTTAAATCACTTCTTTTTTTAAAGATTTCTGCATTACCAGGTAATGCTTTCAATACACCTGTCCCCTCGCTCTGGCAGAAGATGTTAATGGTATTATCTTCCCCCATAACACTAATGCCCATTGGAGCAATAAGTGTGTGACCATCTCCTAGAATAAGATTTACCTCACCCGATACTTTAATACGATTGGATAGAGTTACATCCTTGTCAACATAATAGCTTCCGGCGGGCAGCTCGGTGTAGTCTGCCTGCATCAGGCTGTATGCTTTAAAACCGGAGATCTGTCCATTCGCACCGATATAGCTGATCGGATCGACTTCCATCCACTTAGCGTAAAGGATCAGGTCTACATCAACGGGTCTAGATGTGAAATCGAATTTGAATTGTTCGTCAAAACTACGCTCCGTATACCAGCCCACAAACTTATACCCCCGCTTTATGGGTGTCGCCGGCATTGTAGCCAGCTTGCCCATTGCAAGCGTCTGTGCTTTAACCGGAGTGCCTCCGTTGCTGTCAAAAGTAACTTCGCAGACATTAAAGGAATCAACGGGCAGGATCTTTTTCCCCAGGGAGTCGTTGATATTTTCCGGCTTGACAAGAGTTGAGGTATCTTCAATAATAAAAGCCCTGTCAAAGTTAAGCGTCCCCTGATAGCCTTCCGACAGAATATAGTCGTCTTCGCGGCAATGGGAAAGATGTATCTCTGCGCCGGGCCCTCCGATAGCGGTGTCGCTCTGGCTGCTGATATCTCCGTAACTGGTAAAGCGTTTGGCAGTGATCTTTCCTCCGTATATGGTGATCTTTCCGCCCTTTCCGTCAACGCCGTCCTTCCCCGCCTTGCCGATGGCCGCGCTGTACATGGAGCCCTTTGCGATGATCTCACCGCCGTGGATCGTAATGCTTCCGGCATTACCGTTTTCTTTTCCGTTCAGGAAGCTGAAATTTCCGTTATTGTTATTGATATTATTATTGCTGTTATTACTATAATTTGCAGGGCAGTCGCCGCCGATGGCAGCATAATAATCCACCTTGCTGGTACTCGCATCAAGCTTTCCGCTATTTCCCTCCTGGGAATAGATGGTCAGAGAGTTTCCCTCCGTAACGCTGATGCCCCTGTTTTCCGCATCGCCTCCGGCATCAAGGGTCACGCCGTCGCATAAGACCAGATGGACATCGCCGTTTACCTTCATGCGGGAATCCACCCTCACGTTCTCCGTCACCACATACCAGCCCGTATTCATGGAGACGGTGGAAGCTGTGACGATCGCGGCGTCTTTTCCTTCCGGTAAGGTAACGCCATGTTTCAGTTCTCCCGAAACGGGGTCATATGCGTCAAAGGTCAGCACGCAGACGCGCACGGTCTTAGAGCCGGTGTATGTATTTTTACCGGTAACCGTAATGTTGTAAAAACCGGGATCCTTCATGGACACAGCTGTATCCGATCCATCTTTCTTACAGCTGACAGTATAATCTGTATCTTTTGTAAGCGTGTTTCCGATATTGTTTTCTACCACGGGCTCGATGTTACTGCCGGTATGGCGATAGACCATTTTAACGGATGCATTCTCAAGATCATTGTTTAACGACGCCCATTTGGCATGGAGATACAGATCTGCCGTCAGCTCGGAATCAAAATCGTAACGGATCTGATAAGCCTCGTCCTGATACCAGCCGGCAAAATCAAGATCGTTATATTTCGTTCCCTCTTTAGGGTCAGCAGGCTTGGTAACCTTGTCTCCTGCCTTTATAATCTGTACTTCCGGAACGGGCTCATATCCTCCGCAGTCAAAGGTTACTGCATAGACTGAATCATTCGAAGCTGAAAGAGTAACATTGGTTAAGTTCTTTACTTTGGAAGCATTTGCCGCAACATAATAATGCCCGTTGCCATCGGTAAATGTTTTCCCAGGTTCGATGGCAACATTCTGATTTGTATTCAGTAAAATGCTGTTTGCACTGACAAAGTCTGTTTCATTTTTCCAGCTCAGCAAAAGAGCAGATCCATCGTCTCCACTGTATTGCGAATGAATACCACCACTCATTCCCTTTGCGGTAACACGACCACCGTTGATCGTTATTCTTCCGCCGGACCTGATCCCGAAATTATCATGAGGCTCTTCGGTATTTTTTGCTTCAGCATAGACCTCACCGTCGTTGATCGTTATAGAATCGGCCTTTATTCCGGATGCGCTGTCCTTTTCGGTAACAACTCTGATGCTGCCGCCGTTTACCGTGAAACAGCCGGTATAATCACAGAATATCGCATTAGCGTTATCGCCCTTTGTAAGAGCGTCTATGGTACCGCCGTTGATGGTGATGTTGCCAGTTGTGGTGTATAGGGCGTGACCATAAACTCTATCCGTCTTAGCAGTGACAGCTCCACTGTCAATTACGATATTCCCTGTACTGTTTATTGCGTGTCCATTCTCACCTTGGGCAGTGGCAGTGACATCGCCATTCTCGATAGTGATTTTACCACCGGCATTCAAGCCGCATCCGCCCGATCTCCGACCGAAATCATCACCGGCATTTGCTATTACAGTACCTCCTTTGATGCTGATGTTACCGGTGCTGTTTATTGCGTGTCCATTCTCACCTAGGGCAGTGGCAGTAACTTTACCGTTATTGATGGTGATGTTACCGGTGCTATTTAGAGCACAATTACCAGAATTAGTTCCGGCTTCTGCTGTAAGGCTTCCACCGTTAATATCTACATTACCAGTACTATTTATAGCGTGAATTGTACCGGTAGCTTCAATGTCGCCCCCGTTGACAGTAAGTTTTTTGGTATTAATTCCGTAACTATTTGAACCGCCTACAGTGCAAGAGATTATTCCGCCGTTAATTGTGAGGTTATCTACATTTATGGCATCGCCAACTTTATCATTGGCAGATCTATTATCCGGAGTTCCACTGGTGTTATTGATAACAAGCTTGCCGGCATTGTCATCATTTGACTGAGCATATATATTGAGATTGATACCGTTCTTTGAGTCATTATCGTATAAGCAACCCAAACCAACAGGACTGTCGCTGCTGTCATAGGCATCCCACTCGCCCCACAGGTCCTTATTATCTCCTGCAATGGACATCTCTTTGCCGTCTGCAAGGATGATATGATAGTCTCCTCCTTCACTCAGGATAACGGAGTGATTGAAGTGGACATTTTCGCTGACCACATACCAGCCGGGTGTGAGTGTAGACACAGTGCCCGTAAGGGTTGTAGGTGATTCGCAAGTCTGCGCTTCTCCACTTGCGTCAAGATATGTGACGCCGTTCTCATTCTGACTTGTCTGCGGCCCATCTGCCTGCGCCACCGTAACCGATTCGTCAAATGGCACTGTGCTTAGCGTCATTGCCACCGCGAGTACGATAGTCACTATCCTTTTCATAATTCTCTTGCTCTTTCTTTTCATGGTATGTCATCTCCAATTCTTTATTATCGATATCTGAACGTCCCACATTCCTGCAAATTAAAGGCAGGCGGTTAAAAGGACGAATATCCCTATTTTTAGTTGAAATTTTACTTTATTATATGTAATTTTTCAACCCACCTGGTACAAACGTCAAAAATTTGGGATAAACGTCAAATTGTCAGACAATTCAAAGCAGAGATTCTTCTGCTAACTGATCAATGGGGACAGGCCATAATATTGACCTTCTTCGAAGGTCAAAGATCCTTCGTCACTTCGTTCCTCAGGATGACATGGTTGGTTTTGTCATTCTTACCTCTCCATGTCATGACTTCGCGAAGCGAAGAATCTTAAAAAAAAGCTCCAGTGGGATTATCCCTACTGGAGCTTTTTGTTTTTTTATTTTACGCGTATAACCTTAATACTCTTTGACAATCCGGACTTCTTAAGCATCTTCTTAAGCTTCTTGAAATCCTTCTCAGACCCGGACACCTTAATCGTGCCCTTCTTAGCCAATCCGTTAAAGGCGCCCTTCTCAACCTTGGTTATGCTTTTAGCACTCATCTTAACCGTCATAGGTTTAGTCTTACTGCCCTTAAACATGCCTTTCTTTAAGGTCGTGACCTTATATTTTACTCCAAACGAAACAACTTCTGAAGGTATAGTAACAGTCTTACTCTTAGAATTGGTAGAAACCTTATTGACAGAAGCCTTTTTACCTTTTGCACCAAAAGACATTTCTTCTTTGGTTTTACCAGACTTCATACCGGTCACAATGGAAACCGCATTACCGGTGGTGCTCTCTTTGATAGAATTATAATCTCCGTTAGGCTTGGTAGTCTTCTCTGCACGATTGGTGTCACCATTAACCTTCACAGTTTCTGATGTTTCAAATGTTGTTCCGTTAGGTTGTACAATCTCTGTAGATTTTTCCGTCGTACCGTTAGTCTTTACTACCTCGACTGTCTTAACCTTTGTACCGTCTGAACCAACCGTCTCAACTGTCTTTTCTGATGAACCATCTTTATTATTAATTTCAACCGTTTTTCTTGATGAACCGTCTTTACTAGTTACCTCTGTTAATACTGTTTTATTACCGTCTTTATCAATTATAGTTTCTTTATCTGTCTTGGTTCCATCAAGTTCCGTAGTTGTTTCTTTTTCTATCTTACTTCCATCTGAGCTTGTTACCGTCTCCTTAACTGTAACTGATCCGTCAGAACTTGTAATAGTCTCAACATCTTTGTCTTTATTATCTATCGGTTTCTCAGCATCTGAGCTAGCCTTGTCATCTTTATCCTTAGCGTCTGCACTTGCATTTTCCTTAGCTTTATCTGCATCGCTGCTTGGTGTCTTAGCGTCCTCGGATGCAACCGCGGTTTTGTCAGTATCAGCAGGAGGCACCACACCTGAACCACCCGACGAACCGCCTGACGAACTTCCACCACCAGATGATGACTTAACCCACAATACAGTTGAGCCCTTCTTTACATTGTAATTGTTCGTGTCATCCGGTGTATAAATCCATGCAAATGATGTATTAGCGGTAACCGCTGTGTCTAGCGGCAACTCCCAACCGAGTGCTCCGCTAGGACTCATTGTATCTATTACCGCTCCAACATCTGCCAACGTTTTACCATCAGTTGTAATCTTGTTAAATGAAGGCTCGCCGGTAACATTTGCCTTGGTAATAACAAGCTGTGCCGAAGTCTCAACAGTTTCGCATGTTGTGGTATCATTTGGGGTGAATACTACCTGTTTGGTACCACTGTCAACAACATTAGTTATCCTCTGAGCAGGCTCGGTCTTAAATGCCCATGTACCGGGAACACTAACATCTCCATATTTTGCAGTTCCTCGTATTGAGCTGTTATTTACAGCATTTCCCGTATACGTAACGTTGATAGGCGATACGGTAACTGTAGGAATGTTCTTCTCGGTTGCTTTAATGTTGATCTTAATTGTATAATCTATATAATTAGTGCAACCTGTAACCGGAATGTGTATTGTGGCTGTAGAACCTGCATTTGCATTGCTCTTAATACTATATGACACCGTGCCACTCTGTAACTCAAGATGTTCGTCAAGTATACCATCAGCATCGCTATAAACAGTACTACTACCTAGTGTTCCCCCAGTCTTAACATACTCTAAAATACTAACGCTTCCTGAATCGCCTGCACGAGATTTTTGAGTAACTTCTACATTTGCAATTGTAATTCTGGCTATGGCAACACTTATTTTACTTGGATCTTTATCACTATGATTGGAATCACCTTTAACCATATACCAAACATAGTAGGTGCCGGCATCGGTTGCTGCTGGAACAGTTGTGCTCCACTTCTTATTCTGTGAGGAAGAGTACCCGTCAAATCCCGGAGCTGTATCAACGTCTCCGGTTAAGGTATACCACGTCGTACCAGCATTATCTGCCACAGTTCCTGCACTTACCAATTCCTGCTCCAAACCGTTGTAGTACAATGACCTCGCCGCAGGAGCAGTGACCATACTAGTAATATCTGCCTTTTCAATGGTAAATGACAGCTCCCGGTTGCCTGCGTACCCGCCTTTTCCCGTAATGACCAGCTTATAGTTACCTACATCCTTTGGTGCGCCGAGCAGAGGTATCTCCTGTGAATCCACAACTTTCTTGTAGCTGATGGTGTAATCCGAATCTTTTGTCAGCGGCACTTCCTCAAAACTGATCGTCGGGTTGAAGTTAGAGCCATTGTACACCATGGAGTTGTTGTCGAGGGTCGCTGTGGGCAGCGTATCCTTTAACACCACATTGCCGTCATACAGCGCAGGACATAGACTTGTGTCATCGCTGTGAAACTTCGCTGCATCGTCGGCGGTGATGGTATAGGCGGTGTTACCGTCCGAGGGTGTGCCATTCTTTGCAATGACTTTGTCTTTGCTCGCTGCTACCCGGATCTCCGCACCGGTCGTCAGTTCACCGGTGACGGTGATGTACTTGCTATTATTGAGCGCTACATTGTTCGCATCACTGCCCTTCTTGTTGTCTCTGATCACGGGCGCGCCGCAGATTTTGAACGTGCCGCCGTATACATACACGCCACCGCCCTGGCTGGTGGCGGTGCAATCGGTGATGCTGCCGCCCTCCATATTAAACTTGCCGCCGTATACATACACGCCGCCGCCACTATCGGCGGTGCAATCAGTGATGCTGCCACTCTCCATATTGAACTTACCGCTGCTACTGACGTACACGCTGCCGCCGCCCCGCTTATCACCGCTGCCGGTGGCGGTGCAGTTTTTGATGCTGCCGCCGTTCATATTAAAATTGCCGGTGTTATTGATGAACACGCCGCCGCCGTCGGAGAGTGCTTTGCAGCCGACGATCGTGCCATCCTCCATGGTAAACGTACCGCTGTTATTGACGTTCACACCGCCGCCGTTGCCTGCTTTGCAGCCTGCGATCGTGCCACCCTCCATGGTAAACATGCACCTTTCTTTAACGTACACGCCGCCGCCATTTTGGCTCACGTTGTTGCCGCCGGCGATAAAGCCGCCGGTGACTTCGATGCATGTGGCGCTAAGCGTGCCACTCTCTGAAACGTTTGTCGCGCGGCCTTCTGTCAGCGTCACATAGCGCGTGGTCCTGCCGGTAGTTTTGCTGTCCTTGAGGGTCAGACCGCCATTGACCGTGATCACCGGTGAAGCCGTATTGCCCTTATAGAGAATATAGTGGTCGTTTAAATCCAGGGTGACGTTCTTGCCGGATGGAATCTCCAGCCCGGTGTCAGTTCCTTCGGACACGTAGTCCCGGGTGAGGGTGATCTCGCCGCCTGCCGCGAATTGTGCCTGCAGTGCGGCAAAGGACATGGTTTCCGGATCAGCAAGTGCCGTCACCGGCACTGAATTTGCAATCAGCACCGCCGCAAGCCCCAGTGCCACAATCCTTTTCGCGATAGTCTTCAATATTTTCATAATCATCTCTCCTTAGAACACTTTTATCTTCAACATCTTTTATTCTATTCTTATATGAAATATTTTTCAACCCATCTGGGATAAACGTCAAGATTTTGGGACAAACGTCAATTTGTCAGACAATTCAAAGCAGAGATTCTTCTGCTAACTGACCAATGGGGACAGACCCAATGTCATTTAGATAAGGTTTCAGCCCAAAAACAATAGAATATTACATATTATTCAGAGGTGAAATATCCTCTGTTTTTTTGTTTTTTTTTCAAAAAACACTTGACAAATAGCTGCAAATATGCGCGACAGCCCTTGATTATAGACTATTTTGGAGGTGCTTTTTTATGAAAAAACATACTGCTAATTACATCAAAAAAACTCTGTTATTTACAATCAATTCACTTCTTGATTATCGAGACGAATTAATTGTATCGCCAAATTCCAGCTTCACTCGTACAAAGAAAATCTCCTTTGAACAAACTATGCTATTCCCGATGGTT
>JHXB01000004.1:2751-216951 GCA_000621905.1 Lachnospiraceae bacterium NC2004 | reverse complement strand
GTCAAAAAAGTGTACTTTTATGACCGATAATACGTTCTGGTATCATTCCGTATTTAATCTTATTATATGTCTTTATCGTATTTTCTGGTCCATTTTAGAAAAGTATTCCTGGAAACAGACAGCTTCTGTGCTGCTTTTGTTGCAGATATCCCACCTGATTTCCATATAGTATAGACCTTACTGTAATCATCAGGAAGCTTAAGTGGCTCCCTGCCAAACCTTACGCCTCTTTTTTGTGCCGCTGCTATACCCTCAGCCTGTCTTTTTCTTATAAACGCTCTCTCTGTCTCGGCTACGTAAGACAAAAGATTCAACACTATATCCGATATGAGTTCTCCAACCAAATCCCTCTCATTTCTTGTGTCAAGTATAGGCATATCAATAACAACAATAGCCGCTCCTACATCCTTTGTAATAAAGCTCCATTCCTCAAGAATCTCGGAATAATTTCTTCCAAGCCTGTCGATTGATTGAATTACCAAAACATCCTTAGATGTAATTAATGACTTGAGTTTAACCCAACCCGGTCTTATAAAGTCTTTGCCTGACTGTTTATCTACAATTATGTGTTCATCTAAAACGCCGAATTGCCTCATAGCAACTATCTGCCTTTCTTCATTTTGTTCTCTTGTTGACACACGAACGTATCCTATAAGCCTGTTCTGCATGTTAAATCCTCCTTTTATGTAAATATCTGGTATAGTGGTTTCCAAATAAGTGGATTTTTTACGAAGAATGATTTTCAATCAGCAAGGCATCTAAACGCAGCGATGTGGTTGCATCGCCAAGTGAAGATAACGAAGTTGACTTAAAATCAGGCAAGTAATAAAGTCCGGTTATTTGGGAATCACTATACTAGTACATCTTACTTAGCAGAATACATCAACAGATTACATTCATAATGAAGATTTCATTATTGAAAGATATAGGGAACATAAAAAAAGCAGCCATGCCGTATTCCGGCATGGCTGACTGCTAAATCATCATATATTCTACTTATCTGTCTTACATAATGGCTGATTAAAATGCCACACTAAAATCGTAATTACATCTTGAAGAAACTGATTCCTTCTGTAAGATCTGCTGATACATCTCTAAGCGAATCAGCGCTTGATGCGAGCGAAGCAACTGTGTTAGAAAGCTCATCCATAGAAGCTCCCGTCTCTTCACTACCTGCCGCATTCTCTTCTGAGATAGAAGAAAGCGAGCTCATTACATCAACCACAACGTCCTTAGCCTCAGCACAGGCATCTGCGTTCTTAGCGATTGAATTAACGCTCTCTACAGAGTCTCCAATATCCTCAATCATAGTGTTAACACTTGCAAATGTCTCGCCGATAACTTTCTGCTGCTCTTCATTGGTCTTCTGAACATCCTCAGCCATGGTAACTGCTGATTTAGATTGCTGAAGAAGAACTTCCATCTCAGCTCTAATCATATCTGCAGACTGACTTGAATCTGCTGCAAGCTTACCAATCTCCTCAGCAACTACCGCAAATCCACGACCTGCATCTCCAGCTCTCGCTGCCTCAATAGAAGCGTTTAACGCAAGAAGATTGGTCTGTGCTGCAATATCTGTGATAGCTGCAACCTTATCATTGATACTACCTACAGCCTGACTGGTTGCACTAATCTTCTCAGAAATGCTGTTGATAGCACGATTCATGTTCTCACTGCTGCTCTTAAGTTCAGAAAGGCTCTTAGCCGACTCCTTAGAAGCCACCTGCATACGATCTGTAATTGCAGTTAAGTCTACAGTAGAATTCTGAACACTTCCAACTGCACGCTCAATATCCATAATGTTAGCAGTTGCGTTATTGATCTCCTCAGCCTGCTGTGTAGCTCCACCGGCAATCTCATTGACTGCTGTTGCCACATCTGTTGCAGTAACTGAAATTCTCTCTGACATACCCGCTAAATTATCAGAAGCATCACTTACTGCATCAGCTCCGTTCTTAATATTAGCAACTATATCTCTTAATGTACCGATAACATTGTTGGTACTATTAATAATATGTCCCAACTCATCTGCACGATTGGTATACGCAGGAATCTCTTTGAAAGCACCTGCAGAAAGATAAGTAAGTGACGTCTCAATCTCTTTAAGAGGACCGGTAATTGACTTAGAGTAAATTACCGTTACAACAATGCCTGCAATAATGAATATAACTCCGATGATTATCTGAACAGCAACTGTCTTATAAACTGTTGCAAGCGCAACTTCCTGTACACGACACGAAGCTACAATCCACTCACACTTTGGAATCTTAACCCATGATATAATCCAAGTGTCCCCCATAAATGGCGCTACGTAATTGCCCTCTGTCTTGTCTCCTCTTGAATCTGTGTAGAAAGGATTCTCCGCCTGACTCTCCGGATCGTCGGGATTATTCTCTCTTGCCGAATGGGCCACAACTGTACCGGCTGTGTCAACCATAACAATCTCTTGCTTCTTCTGAGTAACCTCAGATGCAAGAAGTTCATGAAGAACTGACAAATCGTAATTCCTCTGAACCATTCCGATAACCTTAGAATGAGAAGCATCGTAAACAGGAACAGCTATGGTAGAGATACACTTACCTGTGGTCTTAGAAACTACCATATCTGATATAGCTTCCTTGCCTTCCATAGCATCTTTATAATATTGTCTGTCTGATACATCTACACAATCTCCGACAGACCTTAGCACCTGCATACCATCAGCTCCTGAAAGAGCGGTAGAGTTGCCATCAGCCATATTCTCATCAATCTTCTTAAGCTGTTCAACTATACTGGTAGCATTAGCATCCGTCTTACCTGTTCCATCAAGATATGCAATAGTTGAAGGTGAGTAAGCAAATACATTGAGCGCCTCAAGATTCTTCTCAATGATAGCACTAACCCTCTCTTCTACAATTGCCGCTTGTGCTTCATTGACTTCATTAGCGTTGCCTACACCTTGCTTAACAGTGTTTACGGCACTAATAACTGTCAAAACTATAATAGAAACCATAAGCATAGCAACAACCATAAATATAAGTCTGGTCTTAATGCTACGCAATCCTTTGATGTTGTTATCTTCCATCACCAAACACCTCGCTTCGTTAATATTATGTCTTGTTCCCTTGATGATACATAGCGGAAACCTAACACCATTATTTATAATAACATATTTTGTGTATTTTATCAATATAATTCCATAAACTAACAGGTTCTTTGGCTAAAATTTACAAAATATTAGACTATTTAATAAAATAACACTACTACTGTAAGAAGAATAGGTGTATAATAGCAAATGATGTTTAACTATATCACAAGGGTAGGTAATTATAATGCTTAATGGTAGAAAGATTGTTGCTCTATGCACATCAAGAATATACGACCCACCAACACATGGGTTTATCAAAAAAATAAATGAATCGCTTAAAGAACGCTCTGCCACTCTTTTGATTTTTGCGATCAATTCGGAGTTCTACTGGCAGGAGGATGAGCTCACCCCGGAGATTGCAGTCTACGACATTATGCCATTTGACATAATTGACGCTGTTATCGTTATGAGTGAGAAGATTAAGAGCAACACGGTGAGTAATCATATCATTTCCGAATCACAAAAGCACAACCTACCTGTAATTGTAATTGATGGCGGTAAAGAAGATACCATCAACATTAATTTTGACTACAAAGCAGGTTTCGAGCAGATAGTCAGACATGTTTTTGAAGAACATGATATCAAGAATCCACACATCATGGCCGGCTTCAAGGATAATCCTTTCTCTGAAGACAGAATAGACGTATTCAAAAAAGTTGTTGAGGAGAAGGGTTTTACTTTCAATGACAGTATGATAAGCTATGGCGAGTTTTGGGCTTTGCCTGCAAGAGCCGCAACCGAGAAGCTTATCGAATCAGGCAATATTCCGGATGCCATTATTTGCGCCAATGATATCATGGCAATTAACGTGTGCGATGTTTTAATCTCATCAGGCTATAGAGTTCCTGAAGATGTTATAGTCACAGGTTTTGATGGGTATGAAGAGGTATACCTTACTACCCCTAAGATTTCGACAGTCAGCTGTGATACTATGATTCTTGCTGATGCTACAATCAACACTGTTATAAGTGTATTAGCCACCGGCACTGCCGAGAGCACTTCCATTACTCCTACACTTATTCCTAATGAGTCGTGTGGATGCCCTTCTCATACTATTCAGGGCGAGATGCTTCTTAGCCGTTTGAATGATAGTTTTTATAGATATCAGGATGATATTCGTATCTACCATGATGTTGCAACCAAGATGCAGACCAGTGCTGACATGGACGAGATGGTTCTTCGTATGGTCAACTCTAGGATAACCGATCTTTACTGTGCGGTTGATTCTAAGTGTTTTGATTTCAGCGAGAACTTCTTCACAACCAATAACACATTCAAGAAAGACCATTTAGAAGTGGTATTTGACACTAATTTCGCCAAATATTACAGTAACACCGGAGATATAAAAGCTTCCTTGGCATTGTGCAAAAAAGAGAGGATAAACAATCTCTTTGAGGGTGGATATCCTCTTGTTTACAATGTCCTTGACTATATGGGCAAGCCTATAGGATATGTCTGCTATTTCTTCAAAGACTATGATATTACGATGTATACGAAGACAGCAAGTATCTCCAATGCACTAAGCCTTGGAATAGGTGGTTATGTTGATAGCAAATACCAGGAGAAGCTTTCTGAGCAGATTGCCGAAATGTATAAGAAGGACAACCTGACCGGGCTATATAACAGAATCGGTTTTAAGGAGATTTTTACTGACATTATTGAAGATGATGAATACACTGATTCTAAGATTACACTGATTATGTCGGATCTTGACGGGCTCAAATATATTAACGACACTTTTGGACACGCTGAGGGTGACAATGCTATTGCAGTTTTAGCATCGGCACTTAGATCATCTTGTCCCGATCATGCGATATGCAGCCGTTTCGGCGGTGACGAGCTATTCTCGGTTGTTATCGGCGATGTGGACATTGACGCTATAATCACTAAGATAGACAGATATCTTGACGATTACAACCAAAAGTCCGGGCGTGAATATAAGGTTCATTCGAGCACGGGATATTTTACTACTACTCTAAACGAGAAGTTCAGCTTCAAAGAAGCCATGAAACTTGCCGACACTGCGATGTATAAGATTAAGAAGTCGAGGAAGTAAGTGAGTAAGCGGGGACGGTTCTGGTGGTCTTTTATCACTTTTTTCTCACATTTAGGGATAATTTATCTTTAAATATAGTTTTTAGACACTTAAAGATTAATTATCCCTTATATTTTATCTTTAACTCTTTTCACTTCATTCTTTTTCACTGTAACTTTAAATTTCTTTGCAGCCAGTTTCTTTCCTTTGTATTTTGCAACTACTTTCCCTACCTTTAACGATTCGCCGGTATAAACAGTATAGTTCTTTGAACCGTACATTTTTATAGTTGGTTTAGTTTTAGCATTTGCGCTATTATCAACTTCTCCACCTGCTGGATTAGCCACTAAAACTAAAGCAAGTATACTAGATACTAAAGCCCTTTTAAGTATTTTCATCTTTGATTCCCTCCTCGTACTACAAGACCTGTCCCCATGGTTGTTCTTCCTCATTTCATTCGGAAGAAAGATTCTTCGCTTCGCTCAGAATGACACGTACCCAATATGAACAAAACCTCAGTTTTTATAGTAAACATCAAGTTTTCACTTAATTCTCCCCCCTTTGTGAGAAAAACGTGAGAAACGACCGCTGGAACCGTCCCCTCATCCCCCCCACATTCTCCCAATCCTTGACACATATTATAAACCACTATAAAATAATCCATAAACTATAAAGCAATATAAACGGCGATAAAAGAATTAAGGTAAGGTAGTTGATTTATTCTTAAAAATGCATATATCATTTGTTAAGTTGGATGAAGTCACAGTAAAACCGGTCAAATAACAAACATAAAGGAGACAGCATATGAGCAGAAAGAATATAGTATTTGTCGGAATGCCGGCTTCCGGTAAAAGCACGGTAGGCGTTATCGTTGCCAAGGTAATGGGTATGAATTTTATTGATTCCGACATAGTTATTCAGCAAAGAGAAAATGCTAAACTTAACGAGCTTATTGAGGAGCACGGAATTGACGATTTTTTAAAACGCGAAGAACAAGCGCTTTTATCGATAAATGTTGATAATACTGTCATTGCAACGGGCGGAAGCGCTATATACAGTGACGCGGGCATGAAGCATTTGTCTAATAATGCGACGATAATTTATCTCAAGGTGAGTCTTGATAATTTGAAAGACAGGCTCACAGATCTTAAGGCGCGCGGAGTAGTGATTCGTCCCGGCGAGAGTATTGAGCAAATGTATGCGACCCGCTCGGTGCTTTACGAGAAATATGCCGACATAATCGTCGAGGAGAAGGGAACTTCGATCGAAGATACAGTTTGCCTGGTTATGGAACAGTTACGCAATTAAGTAAAGGAGATTTTTTTGAGTAAGTATATTAAGGTAAATGATATAGACGACGAGAGGGTCGCGATATATACAAAGTACAATGAGGCGCAGCTGCTTCACTATAACGAGCCTTACGGAGGCGTGTTTATAGCTGAATCTCCGATGGTGATAGAGCGCGCTTTTGATTTTGGTGCTAAGCCGATTTCGATGTTTGCGGAGTCAGGCGAGCTTCATAATGAGGCGATAAAGAATGTTATTGCCAAAGTCGGAGATGACATAGATATTTATGAAGCAGATCTCGATGTGATAAGGAGCATTACCGGGTATAATCTGACGCGCGGGTTACTGGCAGCATTTGAAAGACCCAAAGTTAAAAAGCCGGAGGAATTAATAGCGGGTTGCACACACATTGCAGTTCTTGAAAATGTTGTTAACCCTACCAATCTCGGCGCGATATTTCGCTCGGCGGCGGCTCTTGGAATCGATGCGGTGTTAATAACCGAGGATTCCACGGATCCCTTTTACAGAAGGGCTGCAAGAGTGTCTGTGGGTACGGTGTTTCAAGTTCCTTGGACATATATCCCCAAGGGGACAGATTATGTAGATATGCTGCATAATCAAGGCTTTACAGTGATATCGATGGCGCTTGCTGATGATGCAATTCCTCTTACAGATTCCCGTCTAAAGGCAAATGAAAAAAGAGCCATAGTATTTGGCTCTGAAGGATATGGAATAAGCGAAAGTACACTTAGTAAGAGTGATTATGTCTCAATTATTCCTATGCATAAAGGTGTAGACTCGCTGAATGTCGCCGCGTCTTCTGCGGTAGCATTTTGGGAGTTGGTAAAATAATCCGAGGAGTGTGGGGACGGTTCTTTAGAACCGTCCCCTTAACACTTAGGAAATTTAATCACGACTCCCATTTCGCCCTTTGAATCGTTCACACTTCTGGTTGAGTCATCCGGTTTCATTTTCTTCTTTACCCACTCGGTTGCGGGCTTCTCCATATCTCGGAATTCTTCCTCGTCCATCAATTCTGCATTTTCTTCAAAATACTTAATCGTTTCTTCAAGCCAGTCAGGAAGATTGTTCTCGTCACCAGGTTCATAGTCTTTATCTTTAGCCATAAGATCAATTTTTATCGCTTCCCTAAAGCTTATAACCTTGTATTCTTCGTCAGTCCCATAATAATAACCGTATTTCAAATGATAACCTTCCTCTAGATTGCCTGTAAACTTGACATAAATCCATCCATACATTCCCTCGCAGTTAAAGAGCATGTGCAATAAATTATCATCATCCGTAAAATCCTTCTTTGTTGCGGCCAAAACATTATCATAGCCTGTATCAACCACTTTATGATCAAAGAACACGTCAAATGCAGTATTTAGATTGGGATATTCATAATCGTATTCTCCGCCAATATGATAATGCTTATCCATACAATCGCGCATAAAAAATCTCACACCGTTATATGCATGAAGTATCATCCCGGTGACACCCGGGTACTTATACGCTTTTGATATGAACCCCTCAACATGCTCAGTCTCTTTTCGTCTGCCTTCGCGTTCGTAATCATAGTAAAACGCAACTAATCCCCAATCACTCATAATCCACCTCCAAAATTACAGTGATATGATAAAAATGTGATGCTGTGCCACGAGAACCGTCCCCATATCTAAAGTCATTTTATAATATATCAGATAATAAAGCAAATGAGGGACAGACCCGGTATTCTTGGATCTGTCCCTACTGTATTCTTAAGTATAATTATTCATTTTACTTTCACTTTCTTAACTGAACTCTTGGCAGAATATACCTTTTTACCACTAACAACCTTATACGCCTGAACGGTTACTTTATAAGTCTTTTTTGATTTCAACTTTTTAACTGTTGTACTTGTCTTCTTTCCTCCTGATACAGTTACTGTCTTGGTAGTTTTACCGGAAGTTAAGGTGATGCGATATCCGTCAGCTCCCTCAACCGCCTTCCATGTAACCTTAGCCTTCTTAGAAGCTGTACTTTTAACATTTGTAATACTTGTAGAAGTAACAGATACAGAGCTCTCAGTTGTCTGAGGTGCGCTTTCATTTGTCAAAGCTGAACCTGTGTAAGCCACTCCGTTTACATATAGTGTATATCCATTAGAATAAATCTTACCACCCTCGGCAACATCTAAAGATGTAACATAGCTGTCTGCTGTAAGTGTCACGCTGCTGTCTTTGCTCACTTTAAGACTCATTTGCTTAGCGTTTTGGTTGGTAAATGCACCCGTAAATGTTGAACCATTGTTGAGAGTAAGAGTCATTGTGGAAATGTCATCAACATTTACATTACCGTTAAGAACCTGGTTAGATGCGGTAACATTTGCCGAACCGCCGTTACTTCCTTTGGTACCCCAGTTGCTGTAGCCGGAAACGTTGAACAATACATTGTCGCTGTCTTCATTTATAATGGTAGCATTTTCAAGATTAATCTCTGATGAGGTGTTGGTAATATAGAAAACATCACCATTTTTGTTGGTAAATGTGCCGCCTGTCATCGAAAAACTTGAAGTTCCTTCTGCCGAATCGCCGGACATTGACTGATATAGCATAACGCCCTGATAGTTGGTTGCCTGACCGTTCAGCTTTACATTTGAAGCGGTGACATCTGTATTCTTTAATGTGACGGAATTCTTGCCCTCTATCACGATTCCCTCAGACTGTGTAGAGCTTAAAGTCGCGTTGCTTACAGTGATATCTGCTGTCGAATATATTGCAGGCGACCCAACGCCGGTGGTATTATAAGTTCCCTTGTCAACAACAACTGTTCCGCCACCTCTGTCTGTACGAATCGCAGCAGATGATGTACCACTTGTGTTGATCGTAAGGTTATAAGCGTTGGTAGTTCCGCCGCCGGTTGTCATTATTCCGCCACCGTTATTACCTGTGGTAGTAATGGTGGAATCCTTTATGGTTACTGTAGTTCCGTCACCGGCTGCTCCGTTTTGTCCACCGTTGCCGCCATAGCAGAAAATGCCGTTTGCGCCGGTGGCGTCTGCGGTTACATTTGCACCTGTTATTGTAACATTTGCCTTATCTTTAACGGTAATTGCTGAGTTGGTGCCGTAGAAATTGCAGTTATCTCCACCGTCAGAATCGCCCGTTTTGGTAGCTGTTATGTTGTTTAAGGTTACATTTCCTCCGGTTACCAAGAGCGCGTTCTGATCTGCTGTTGTTGAGGAATATGTAGTGTCTGTTTCAGTGGTGTCGCTGCTTATTGTTGTAGCTCCGGTCCAAGTAATGTTGCTTGAACTTGAACCAGGACCGCCCATACCTGAACCTGATGGAGGCTCGCCAGGCATTCCGTCACCTGAGCCTGTTGGTGGCTGTCCCGGCATTCCGTCAGCGGATAAAGCTGGTGGTTCGCCCGGAGCTCCATTATCTGAGACATATGCATATGCATAAACAAATCCAGATACTGATAGTGAAAATGCAAGCGCATAAGCAATTATCTTTTTGGTTGTTTTCTTTGTAAATTCTCTTTTAATCATAGTTTTGTCCTCCTTATAACTGTATTTTGTTCTCTATACACAATAATACGAGGTAGAAAAATTAAAAATGGGGGTGAAAAAGAAAAAAATATGATAAAATACCAGAAGAACCGTCCCCACCCAAAACCCTACATTACTTCTATAATGAATGTAAATGGATTTCGTGCCCCATGGGGTCTTGCCCTTGCCACTTAGCGAATGCGTAGCATGAGCTTACGTGGCAATCATACCGGGATACTTAGTGAATGCAAGACGAAGTCGAAGCATGAACTTAGTATCCCTGGTGGTCCCTAAGGTCCCTTTGCCTCGTTGACTATATTAGTGGAAATCTGATACAATAAAAAAAGCAAATGACCCATGGGGTCCCTAAGGTCCCACGTTTGTGGGTCGATACGAGGCTTTATAAGTGCGATTCAACCGCTCAATCATCTGCTTGAATGGACGGAACTCCTTTTTGAGCTTAGGGAGAGGTTCTTCGACGATGAGAAGTTCATCCACCTTAAACTTTTGGTACTTTGGAGAGTGAGCATCATCAAAAGTCCACTGCTTTAATGGTATATATTTGCAGATGAAATTTATCAGCCAGATATTTTGCTGATAAAGATATTGAATGATTTGAAGTAAATAAAGGATTTAGTAACAAAAAAGGAGTGTCAGACTTGACACTACCATAATTAATAAGGAGGATTAATGATGAAAGTATTATCACGCATATCAGTTGTGCTTATATGTATGATTAGTTTATTTATATTAAACACCAACGCAAACGCTGAATCATCTGAGGCGCTTAAAGATAAGGTTAAAGCAGCGATTAGCAGCACCAATGCCATGGAGCGTATAGGATGCAGAGGAGTTATAGGCGGGAGCAGGGATAAGAGTTCCTTTATATTCCTTAATGAAATAAGCGATCAAAAGACAGGGATACGTGTAGAGACCGAGACCGTACTAACCTCTTTTGATGCTGTTATAAGAGAGAACACTTGCTACTATGACCTTAATAATCATATTCGCTACTATAAAGATGATGTCCGCAATCACTATTACTATGTACCGGACGGAGTAGATTGGTATACCGAATCACTCCATGATTATTTAAGCTTAGATTTTTATCTTGATTATGTGCCTAACGACGGAGATTATTATATCTACGGCGAAGAAGATGTCACTCTTCCTGATGGCAAGACTGTAAAGTGCAACCTGATAAGGAATACTCACACTGCACCTAAGACTTATTGGTTTGATAGCTCATTATATAAAGACATACATAGTACATATAAACCGTTAAGCGACTACACACTTGACTCTTACAGTCAATTAAGCACAAGTTCAGACAATGCTACACCTAATAACAGCACATCAGCGGACGCTTCATCAGACAGCTATTTTACGATATCATTTGAATATGCTATTGGCAAAGATGACGGGTTGATATACCGAATTGTCCATACCAAAGGCAAAATAGAAGATTCTTATAAATCCGCACACTACTTTTATTATCCCTCTGATGAGGTCAATGTTCCATCAGAATACTCATTAGATGCGACACTAGGAGAAAATGCAACAATATGTAAGAATAACATCTATTATGTAAGTTACTATAACGGTGATAAGACTTGCTTTTATGCTTACGATTATAAAAAGAAGAGTGCGAAGACTCTCTCAATTGAGACTAAAATCAAATATCTGGGTAAGTACTATAAGGTAGAAAGAATCGGTGAAAATGCATTTAACGGAATGAAGAAACTTACTAAAGTCACTATTCCTAAGAGTGTAGTAACAATAGATAATAAAGCATTTGCTAATTGCAATAAGCTTAAAAAAGTAATTGTCAAGAACAAAACTCTTAAAAAGAAGCTTAAAAAGAATAAATCATATCGAAAGAAAGTTGGCATCAGAAACAAAGCCAAGATCTCGTAATGATCAAAATACCAAGGGGCAAATACCAGGGGGACGGTTCTTGTGGTACAGTGCATGCACTGTACCACAAGAACCGTCCCCCTGGTATCACTCTATTATTCATTAACGAATGTGTTAAGAGTTCTAATCTCAAGTCCGTCGCCTGCTGCATTATCAATGAACCATACTTCGCCGTCACCGATCATAATTCCCTGTGAATTAGCTGAAAGCTCGTCTACTGATGCGCTCTTTACTGCATTTACAAATGAATCCTGAACGCCCTTCTCATCGATAAGCTTAAGCAAATCTTCCTTAGAAGCAACGTCGCTACCATTTACACATACCGGATATGTAGCAAGATCTGCTAATGCATTCCAGTCTGACTTACTAACAACATCCTGTACCTTTGAAGCAAATGCCTTGATTGTGGCAGCATCAAGATTAGATGCAACTGAAAAATCTTCTGTATCAGATGCAGCCTCTGCTTCTGTCTCTGTCTCTGCTGCAGCAGTAGCCTCTTCGGTAGTCTC
This sequence comes from Lachnospiraceae bacterium NC2004, assembly GCA_000621905.1. Taxonomy (GTDB): domain Bacteria; phylum Bacillota; class Clostridia; order Lachnospirales; family Lachnospiraceae; genus NC2004. Next base: position 204,541 of record JHXB01000004.1, on the reverse strand, counting down.
AACAGCTGCCTCGGTAGCTGAATCCTTAGCAACACTTGACGACTCCTCACTTCCACATCCCACTACTGCAAAAGCAAGAGTTAAAGTCAAAACACAAGCTACAATTGTCTTAAATTTTTTTGAAACCATTTTAAGTTCCTCCTCAATATTATTTTTTATGGTTACTTCCGTAATCCTCATATAAAATATCACCACAAGCGTAACAAAAGCGCAACAAGAAATGTCAAGATACCGAAAGTCTTTGCCAAACGCTCAAAATATGCTAATATTATAATGTTAATCGTAACCGTTAACTGAGTCATAGTAAGGGGTGGGATACTAATGAAGTTTAAATATCTAATGTTTGCTGGCTTCGCCTTGATATGCTTACTATTAGGTGGCTGCGGTCATGTCAAAAACGCCAAACAACTACATAAATACGCTAATCGCACATACGGCAAATGCGAACTGGTATCCAAAACAGAAACAGAAGAGAAGACCGAAATCGTCCTAATCGACGAGCTCCAAGGCTTTGAATATAAAGTAGTAAGTCAAATGGGAGACATCAACATAGACGGTACGTCATTTGGGTCACTTCCTAGCACTTCGGATACATTTTCCAAATCATTAAAGGAATATGTGCTGAGTGAGGTTAGACCTGATATTGATAAGTTATGTTCCAACTATAATGCAACTTATGATCCGACTTACGACGCTCTTGGCAAGTTCACGCTTACCTCCCCTAACACCGAGGCCAATGGCGTCTCACTCGTAGAAGCCGCAGGCAAGCTGTTTCAGGACTACAACTTAGAGCACCGCATGGATAAAATGACACTATCCGTCGAATATGATGATAAGTGGTATGACGAGAACTATACACATAAGGATACCGGAAATGCTGAGGAAGATTATATGTATTTGGGTGCCGATAAATCCGAGCTTAAACATATTGGAAGTGTGAAGCTTCCTAACTGCATTTTCAGAGACAAAGAAACTGAAACTGTCGATTTATTTATTGAAAATGCGCAATGTATATCAAGTAAATCCAAGTATTTAAGAAAAGAAACAAAGCCTTTTAGTGAGACTGGGATATCTTTAGACAGGGTTGCTCAAACTTACTATAATCCGTATCCAAAAAGTATGTCCGACACGGTAACATTTTACTACTTTGAAGTTGAGGGCAAGGAATACTACATTTGCGATTTTGAGGATGTTGAGACTTACAGCTGGTATACGAATTACAAAGACGTATTTCCGAAATCTTGATGTGGCTTGATGGGGACGGTTCTCGTGGTTTTCATCACATTTTTATCACATTCGCGCAATTTAGGAGGAAGATTATGAGCAGAGGAATTGGCGCATTTGCGCATAAAATAGCAGAAGATGAGAATTCTGTTGCATACGAATATGGCTGTTATAATTTGAATGATCCAAAATATCATAATGATAATCATCTATGTGATGGGAATATTGCTGTTCTTAAGGAGTGCTTTGCAGAGCCTGAAATACACGAGAAAATGAAAAAGACACCGTCAGGTAAAAAGCAACAGGTAAAAAAGCGTATCCCCGTAGATGTTGATTATGAGCAAATGCTACATAACGGGCTGATTAAGGTCGAGAACTGCGGTAATTGCTGGCAGACGACAGATGATGATTTGAATGTGGATGTTATGGTCTTACATCTTCTGTTTAAGCTATTTCGCGAATATCAGGTGGAGAACAAGATACCGGAAAGCGTTAGTTATGATGTGTAAAATCATACTTTTAAGGTAGGGACGGTTCTGATGGTAACATATCACTTTTTTCTCACATGATTATTTTATTAGATTGAAATCATATATTTACTCTATACCAATCGTGAAGCAAATGTGATAAAATACCAGAAGAACCGTCCCCACAATATGGGGGGGACATGTAGTTGCTTTTGAAAGGGTGATTCAGTATGAGGATTAAGAAATTTAAAAGAATTGTGGCTTTAGTGATGGCATTTGCAATTGCATTTACATTTTCATTCGATATAGAAAATGTAACTAGGACAAATGCGGCAACGACATTAGAAGAAGCACAAGCCGAATTAAATGAAATCCAAAGCCAGTATGATTCGGGAGCATTTGGGTTCTTTGAATATAGAAGTAAAGATACTTCTCTTAGTGACTCAGTAAGAGCTGGTGCCAAGACAGCACTTGATATTCTTAATGGTACCGACTCTATGTCAGGCACCAAGCCAAGCGGATTTGACGGATATACGATTAAGGGCGACACTAAAGGCGCTACAGCATTATCGAACATAGGTTACGCATTAAAGGGCATCGCAGAGTGCAACGACTGTAGGGCTCTTGAGAATCGTGATGAGGGAACAAGCCTTGCAGCACTTAAGGTAAATGATATATGTATGGCTATGGCAATGAAGGATGCCAATTATTCTTCTAATATCATCGATCACGCCAGAGTATACAGTGTTGCCGAAAATGTCGGATGGGGATACGGTTATAAGTATAATTCTACAAATGATCTTAAAGCAAATGGCGTTTTTGTCGGATGGTACACCAAAGAAAAAGCGGTATATAAAAGTGGCGGAAACGGCGTGGTAGGTCATTATACTAATGTTGTTCATACACCGATTACAGCAACAGGTTTTGCAGTTACTCAAAAGTCTACAATGTACGGAGATTGTCAGGCACAGGTATACGATTGGTTTAACAGAACTGGAGAATCCCAGAATCTGTCAGAATACGAAGCTTATTTCAATACTTATTATGCTGATTTGTCCGCTAAACTTGATGCTGCAAAAGCTAAGGTTGCGGCCGCTAATGGTAGTCCAACAACAACTCAAATGACAACTACAACAGAAAAAGCTACAACAACCGAAAAGGCTACTACCACTGAAGCTGCTACTACTACTGAAAAAGCTACAACAACCGCGGTGGCAACTACTACCGAAAAGGCTACAACAACCGCGGTGGCAACTACTACCGAAAAGGCTACAACAACCGCGGTGGCAACTACTACCGAAAAGGCTACTACCACTGAAGTAGCGACTACTACCGCTGCTAGAGTAACAACCGAGACAGCAACTACAACCGAACGCCGAATTGTAGATGATTACGACCAAGATTATGATGACGATGATGACATCTATGAATATGAATGGGATGATGTAGAAGAAGACGATTCGATTTGTACTATTAACGGACTTAAATATGAGATTGATGACATTTCAGATTACGATGAACCAACAGTAATACTGGCGGAAGTAGACGAATACGAGGATGTACCCGCTAATCTTGTTATTCCGGATACAATTACAAACAACGGAGAAACATATAAAGTGACCTCAATTGCCGATTCTGCATTTTATGATTGCGACGATCTCCAGACCGTCAAATTAGGCAAATATGTTGAGTACATCGGATTTAGTGCATTTGCAGATTGTAAACATCTTAAAAAGGTTACGTTAGGACCTAGAGTATACTATATAGACATTGGTGCTTTTAGCGGATGTAAGAGACTAAAGACTGTAGAAGTTAAGACTAAGAAACTTAAAACTGGAAGTGTTAGAAGCAAAGCTTTCAAGGGAGTTTATTCTAAGATTAAATTTAAATGTCCTTCAGGAAAGCGAAGCAAGTATAGGAAGATATTCAAAAAAGCCGGGGCACCGAAGAAAGCAGTTTACAAATAGTGGGGACGGTTCTAGTGGTTCTCTATCACATTTTTATCACATTTAAAATTAATCTCATCCTCATGAAGTATAGCAACTTCTAGAGGATGAGTTTTTTATTCTAATTATGATGTAAATGTGAGAAAATACCGGAAGAACCGTCCCCATCTCCGACAAGTGTACTCACTTTAAATTCCTCCTTTGAAATGTGATTAAATAATAGGGTTGTCGTTAACTTTTATACTATTGTATTGCACGCAATGTTTTATGTCAAGAAATATTTAAAAAAACAGGGAGACGGCCCCTGTGGTGTGTTGAAAAATCGCCCTATTTATGCTATATTCTTCGTGATATCATTTGCGTAAACAAGAGGTATTACGATTATGAAGAATATAGTCTTATCTATAATAATAGCGTTTTCATTTATACTTTCGTCATGTGGAAATGTTAATAATAATGCTACTCCAACTACATCAAACGATTCCATTGCAAATACTACTTCTGAAGAAATATCCGAAGACACAAGTGAAGATGACTTTAACAATACCGTTAAGAGACTTGTGAGCTCTAACGCAAAGATTGATGAAGATTTCGCCGCATGGCTTTGCAACACTTATCCTGACGAAGCCACTCTATTTTCTGCAAATGACAAAGTCACTCTAAAAAGTGATGCGTGGCGAGATACTTTTGCCAAATCATACTATGTGTTACGAGACGAATATAAAGGAGTAATCAGCGATAAAGAGAAGGCATTTGACAGCGGAATCTTGATTATCGACTCAGAAAATGCTGATGACTTGACGCTTGCATTTGCAGGAGATATATGCTTTGAAGATGGTGGTTCCCCGGGATATAATTATGAGCGCAACGGACTTAAGGGATGTTTTAGCAAAGACCTTATCAAACTTATGAAATCCGCTGATATGTTTATGGCAAATAACGAGTTTACATTGAGCGACAGGGGCGCACCTCAAGAAGATAAGAAGTACACTTTTCGCGGTAATCCCAAAAAGATTAAATGGATCAAAAAGATGGGCGTCGACGTACTCTCAGTCGCTAATAACCACGCCTACGACTACGGTGAAGAATCTTTTATTGATACATATAACAACATCGCTGATTCTGGGATTTTGCTTGTTGGCGGCGGGATGAATCTTGAAGATGCTACCACCGTCAAATACGTGATAATAGGCGGCGTGAAGATTGCACTTATCGCTGCTACGCAGATTGAGAATTGGGGAGTTGTCCAGACCAAAGGTGCTACAGAAACTACTCCGGGCGTCTTAAGATGTGCTAGCGAGAGCGAAATTAAACGCGTTTTGAAAATGATAAAAAAAGCCAGGAAGAATTCTGACTATGTTATCGTTTATCCGCACTGGGGGATTGAATACGAGGAGGGGCTTCAAGAACAAGAGAGAAGCCTCGCGGCTGCATTTGCCAAAGCAGGTGCAAATGTAATCTTAGGCGGCCATCCGCACTGCATTCAAGGTGTCGAATACTACGGAGATACTTTGTGTTGCTATAGTCTAAGCAATTTCATTTTCAATTCAAAATCAATTAACTCTACTGTTATAACCGTCAGCATTAAGAATGGCAAGCTGGATAAAGTTAAATATAACCCTTGCAAAACAGAAGGCGGTTACACCTGGCTGCTCGACAAGGGTGATAGTAATTATAATAACATTATCTCGATAATCAATAAGAATTCTAGCGGCGGTGCCGGAGTTGACGAAGACGGGGTTGTTGTAAGGAAGTAAGATTTTAGTTATAAGCAACATATAATTAAACATAAAAATGACTCAACTTCTATCAGAACTATCTGACAGAAATTGAGTCTTCTTTTTTATATATTTAAGTTAAGAAAATGTGATGAAATGCCGCAAGAACCGTCCCCACTAAATGCGCAAGAACCGTCCCCACGTCCCCACTAAATGTTAAAGTTCTCTACAGTATCCTTAAGAACGGAAATGCTGTCAAGCACGTTGCTTGTCTCCTGGGCGATACCTTCGCTGGAATCGGTGATATTAACAAGGTTATTGTTAGCCGAAGCAAGCGCTGAATTGAGCATATTCTGCGCATGTGAGAACTCTCCGACATCGCTGGTAATACTTGCAATCGATGCATTAAGCTCTTCAGACTCTGCACTCAACGAACTACTTATATCAGAAAAATATCCCGAATCGGCTTGATATGAATTGGCAAGTGCTTCAAGTCTGTCATAATCAGGAAGAACTGTCGCGTCAAGAAATTCCAATATAACCTTACATTCATCAGACAATACCTTAACACTCGAAAGAACATCTCCCGTCAACGCCTGAACCTTCTCAACCTCGTTGCTGGTATCAGAGCTCAAATGATTAATCTCATCAGCAACAACCGCAAAACCACGTCCCGCTTCACCGGCCCTCGCTGCCTCGATTGACGCGTTAAGAGCAAGAAGTGTAGTCTGCTCAGCTATATCCCTTATTGCGTCTGAAACATTGATAATCTGATCGATAACTTTAACCTGCTCTAACGCATTGCCAAGCTTTTCATTACTTTCTTTAACGCGTCTAATCGCATTATTCTTATTAGCTATAAACTCAGGAACCTCAGTTCTTACTCTACGCATAATCTCATCTGACTTACCGGACATCGCCTGAGCCTGCTCAGACAAGTCATCTACGGCTCTTGAAACATCTACGCAGGTATCACTGATGTTAGAAATACTTGTCGTCTGTGTTTCAACATTTGCACCAATCTCCTGCATAACTCCACTTATCTCAGTGATGTTATCTGCCATACGAGATACCATATTGGCAGTATCACTCATACGAGCGTATATAGAATTAGATTCTTCTTTGGTCTGGTTAATAGTATTAATAAATCTGGACTGAAGCTCGTTAATAAGATAATTAATCTCCTTAAGCTCATCCTCCTGCTCGACTATATTCTCCGTACCGATAACCTTACCCTTAATAAACAGTTTAAGGTATGCAAGCGGAGCCAACTGACTGTCAACAACCTTAGTGAACAGTACTATACTCAAAACAAGAAGGATTACTCCTATCAAACATATTAAAACGACATTTTTAGTTACAGTTGTTTTGATGTTGTTATTCTCTTCGGCAACACCAAGCATCCATCCGGTCTGCTCAACAGTGCTTACAGATAGATATTTCTTCTTGCCGTCATAGTCTTTAAATGCAATAATTTTGCCAGACTCCAACTTAATTCCAAGTGCGTCCGCAAGTACAGTATTGCCGTCCTCTTTTGGCAAAAAGTCTTCATTTGCATGAGAAACTACTACTCCGTCACTATCAAGAAGAAAGCTTGAAAAACCCTTCTCTTTGGTAGCGCCCTGTACTGTCTCGACAATTTTGTCGATAGTGATATCAGCAAGCGCCACGCACTGCTTTCCATTATTGGTAAATGGCTCAGCAATGGATACTATCTGCTGTCCTGATGCAAAATCGGTATACGGTGCCGTATAGATAAGCTTATTTTCCGAAACAGCCTGTTTCCACCAACCTCTTGAGGTCGGATCAAGATCAAGCTTAGAGTGATCAGCAGGAAAAACTCCGCCGTCATAATCATAGCAAATGTAATACATAAGCGCGTTTTCGTTGTCTTTAAGCGCTTTATCGATGTAATCCATAATGGCATCTGTGTTATTATAGTCCATCTGCTCAACTGCCTGCTTAATACCATGAACCTTAGCACCCTCGGCTATAAGCCAGTTATCAATTGTCTCTGCCGTGGTTGAAGACTGCATAGACAACAACTGATTGGTCTCATCTGTTACGGTCTTATGAATAGCAATCGCTCCAACAACGCCCATAACAACAATGATAATCAGTACAAAAATCATTACGCTTGCGGTAATCTTACCTTGAATGGTCCTACTTCTCTTCATTCTACATCCTCCGTAAAATAAATGTTTATTAGTTGTTTTTCACTATAATAACCGTCCCCACCCTAAATGTTCTAAATTGTTAAAAAAATGTGATTAAATACCACAAGAACCGTCCCCACTCAAATGTTGATATCAAGCTCAACAGGACAGTGATCTGAACCTAATACATCAGTGTGAATCTTCGCATCGACAAGCTTGTCTTTAAGAGATTCGCTTACCATAAAATAGTCGATGCGCCATCCTGCGTTCTTCTCGCGCGCATGGAAACGATAGCTCCACCAGCTGTAAATCTGCTCCATATCCGGATAAAAATGTCTAAATGTGTCGACATACCCGGCTTCCAAAAGCTCTTCAAACTTGCCTCTCTCTTCGTCAGAGAAACCGGCATTCCCTCGATTGGACTTAGGATTTTTAAGATCTATCTCTTTATGAGCAACATTTAAATCACCACAGAATATAACCGGCTTGGTTTCATTTAACTTATTGATATAAGCTCTGAAATCATCTTCCCATTTCATACGATAATCTATACGCTTAAGCTCATTCTGCGCATTAGGAACATACTCAGTCAACAAATAGTAATTATCATACTCAAGAGTAATAAGCCTTCCCTCGTGATTATGCTCGTCTATATCCATGCCATATTTAACACTTAACGGCTCCTCTTTGACAAACATAGCCGTACCGGAATAGCCCTTCTTGTCGGCATAATTCCAGTATTGATGGTATCCCGGAAGTTCAAGCTCAATCTGGCCCTCTTGAAGTTTGGTCTCCTGCAGGCAGAAAACATCAGCGTCCACTTCGTTAAAATAATCCAAAAATCCTTTATTGACACAAGCTCTTAGCCCGTTAACATTCCAAGATATAAGCTTCATATGATGCTCCTCCTACTTCCAAATACCTTTCTCTCTTGCAAGCTTCCAATTACATCTGATACATTCAAATTTCTTTTTGATAACCTTTTTATATATATATTTCTGATCGATAAGCTGATCAAGTGCACGTTTAATTCGCTCTTTAGGAACCTTATTCTTCTTAGACACATATTCGATAGTCTTATAATATGTTGCAACTTTATGCTTTCTGTCAAGGTAATCTAACGATTTAAGAATCAAATCATAATAAAACTGAAATTCCTGTTGCTCTCTCGGCATCTCAACATACGAATGAGCCGCTGACTTAATCATAGCACTCATACATCCCTTAACACCATAAATAATAACCGTAATATTAAGTTCCTTAAGATAATTAACAGCATGTGTAAAATGCGCGTCGCCTGTAAATAATATCACAACCTCAGGTCGCTTCTTACTCGCAGCAAGTCTATATATTGAATCTAATATTATAAAATCAGTAAAATCCTTCTCGACGCCAACCTTCTTGCTAGGCGTGTGATGTATTCCCGGAAATGACTTAACGAGCGTATCGTACTGCGCGCTCATGCCGCTGTTCTTACTAAAATCTCCGAAAATCTCAACCTGCTGGACCTCATATCTATCCTTAATCTCCTGCACCCATTCAGAAACATCAGGTTCCATGTTGAAGCTGTTCTGATAACCGTAGTACCAGTGCTCAAAATCAACAAAGAGTGCTGCTTTCGCCTTATCGTTCTTCTTTTTGCGTTTGAATAACATATTAACCTCCCTTCTTCTAAAAATAGTCATATTTTGTCCATTTGACAGACAGATTGTATTATACTTTATATTCCATGAAAATGCAAACAAATAACGTTCCAGCGGGGACTGTCCCTGCCGGAGCGCTAGCACTCATCTACAAATAATCATCAATCTCCGGAACATACGGATAGATATCTAAATGCTCATTCTTAATATAATAATCTATATATCTTATAACATACAGAGGTGCACACCTTGTTCCCCTCTCCCACTCTGTCAATGTCCTATATGGAATATCAAGTAACTTCGCTAATTCTTTTCGGTTCTTGCCGGTCACTGCCTTCCACTCCTTCATTTTCTTAACACAATCCATAACATCACCCTTCCCATATAAAATGAAGCCATAGGAACACCTACGACTTCAAATCTTACCTTTTACTTAAAAACCACTTCGTAATCACCATATATAGATAGTTGCTTAGTTATTGCTGTTTTTGTACTCTCTTTGGCTTTATCAAGCAACCCGTTATCCAAAGCTTTCTGAAGTTGCTCTTCTTGGGCTTTAGCCAATTCTTGCGACAACTCATCAGCCTTAATTGGATTGAGAATATTGTTATCCTCATCAAGTATATTGATGTTGTCTTGATCTATAGTGTTGCTTAAAACTTTAACTTCGGGCAAGGCTATAATTATCTTCTTTCCATCTAATGATATCTTACCTTTTAACTCGTTAAAATCTATGCCTGAGTTAATTCTTCCGCTGTAAGACGCCTTAATCTTATGTGTAGTAAAAGGAATCTCAATTGACTTAATCTTCTTAACATTTTCAATATCTATTATGCCTGTATAATTATACTTCTGAGTTATCAATTCTGATGCGTCTTCAAGGGTGCCTTCTATAACAGCTACTGTAACTTTACTTTTATTTGTAACAACGCTCTCACTCTTCTTCATTTTAAAAACATAAACAATAGCTACCACACCCATAAGTGCCAGCATCACTATAATTGTCACAACAACAACTTTAGCGTATTTAAAGAAGCTTCCTTTATCCTCGTCTTTCATTATCTTCCTCCACTTTCTGTAATATCAGTCACACTATAATTCTATCATATAAGCGGGGACGGTTCTAGTGGTTTTTCATCACTTTTTTCTCACACACCACCTACATAGCCTTCATTTGACCAACATCGTTGAATACACATCACAAATATGCTATAATGTTATGGGTTTGTACCATTTTTTAGATTCGTAATTCAGTATGAGGAGTGTAAATAGATGATCACAGATATTTCAAGCAGCAAACTAACAAGATCAGCTCATCTTATGTTTGTAATCACATTCACTGTACTTGGAACAGTGATGGGAATTCAGGGGGTATTATTAGGATGGGAGCGTTGGGTTCTAATATTGATTCCAGCAGAAATAATCGTATCCTGGTTACTCCACATCCAACAGCCCCATAATCCTACATTCCGCCTTTGGGTATATGCTTCATTTACCATGTTTACACTTTTCTTTTACGGTATCCATATGCGTAGTATACTCAATGTTTCTATACTCTATGCCGGAGTATTAATCCTTTCGACTACGACAGGTAAAAAGGCGGTAGTTACATTTGCACAGATAACTTATTATTTAACTGTCGGATACAACGTCTACACCAATAACTCACCTGATAAAACCGATATCAACTACATTCTTCAGATTATTGTTCACTTAACCATAATTACTCTTATGTCATGGCTTGGACGAGACATCATCAGCAAATGGAAAATGATGATAGAAGATATTTCAAACAATATAGAGAAACTCAACGAATCCACTGACAGGCTGGATGATTTCCTAGCCGCAACTTCGCATGAATTAAGAACCCCGGTAGGTGCAATCTTAGGCTTATCCGAGAACTGTCTTGAGAGAACAGACGACGAGGCTATGCGCTCGGAATTGCTACTTATCAAGGACGCCGGTTTAAGAATATCAAGACAGGTAAATGATGTCTTGGATTTCTCAGAACTTGATAGAGACAGACTCGTTGCCACACCGGGTAACTATTTATTTTCTGCACTTATGGATGATGTTGTAACTGCGTTGAAGCCTTACCTTACAACAGATGTCGAGCTTATTCTAGACATTGACCCATCCATCCCTTCAATTATGTATGCAGATTCCAACAAGATCAAACGAGTATTGTGGCATCTCATTATGAACGGTCTTAAATATACCATTACCGGTTGCGTGTATGTTCACATTTTCTCAGAAGAACAAGATTATGGTGTTAACCTTATAATCGATGTTATAGATACCGGAATCGGTATGAGTGAAAAAGAGTTAAGCCAGGCAAAAGAAAGATTCTACCAGGCTGACAGCGGCAAGACCAGAGCAAGAGGCGGACTTGGAATCGGTATTCCTATAGTTGAAGGTTTCGTCAAGGCAATGGGCGGTTTCATTCATATCGAGAGCGAGCCGGACAAAGGAACCAAGGTTCATGTCTGCATACCTCAAGGAGTTTTAGATGGAGCAAACTGTGTATCTCTTGACGATCCGGACAAGATCAACTTAGGCGCTTACTTTAGTTTTAACAAATACCCCGTACCGGAGGTTAGAGAATATTACGGATCAATGATAACAAATGTTGTCAAAGGCATGGGCGTAAGTGTTCACGGTGTTGATTCGATAAACGAGCTTAAAAGAGTTATTGATACAACCGACATTTCTCATCTGTTTATAGGAATGAAAGAATACGAAATCGACCCTGACTACATTGAATCGCTGACAGATAAGCTCATAGTGTTCTTGACTGCAGATAAGGGATATCAACTTCCTGAAGACAGCAATATCAGATTCTTTGAAAAGCCTCTGTATTGCTTCCCTATCATTAACGCACTCAACTCAGGCATAACAGATATAGAGAAAAATGTCCAGATGACATGTCCGGGACTCAAAGCCTTAATTGTAGACGATGAGCCGATGAACCTTAAAGTTGCCAACGATATATTCGGCAAATATCAAATGACAGCAACCACCGCTTCATCCGGAAGTAAAGCTATAGAGATGTGTAAGGAGGAACACTTCGACATCATTTTCATGGACTATATGATGCCGGAGATTGATGGCATTGAGACAGCAAGAAGAATACGCGCCAACATCGTCCAGGGACAGCCTATCCCTCTCTTTGTTGCCGTAACAGCCAACGATGTTAGCTCGGTAAGAGAGCTCTTTAACAAGGAGGGCTTTGACGGGTTTGTTGGCAAGCCTGTCAACAAGATTGAGATTGAATCGGTATTAAAGAACATACTTAGTCCTTCTCAGATTAAATATGTAAACGCTGACAAGATTAAAAGAACGACAGTCGCCACTAAACCTAGACCAAAGAAAGCGGGTAATGCGTCATTTGAATCAACTCTTAAAAAATTAGGTGTTATTATTGACTCCGGATTAAAATATTGTCAAAACGACATGGATATGTATAAAGAGATTGTCATGGATCTTGCAAGCAGAGCTAAAGATTATGTAGTTGAGGCCGACATCCTTTTCAATGATAACAAACCGGAAGAATATGCAATTAAACTTCATGCAATTAAAGGCTTATTTAAAATGATTGGTGCAAATGACATGTCAGATAAGGCTTATACTTTAGAGAAAGCCGGCAAAGGTGGCAATATAGATGACGTGAAAGAATTACATACAGAAGTTATGAACTGGTATCTTTCCTTCGCTGACAAGGTTAATTAAGACCTCATTTTATATAAATCTGGGAGGCTTATATGAAATTTATTAAGAATATAATTCAGAATATAAAAGAATACTTAAACCGAAGCGACATTGACGTCAGGGAAAGACTTTTTATGCTTCTTGCGGGGATTGCCCTTATAGGTATGGGAATTGCTTTTCTCATGGGACTTGCCATACACGAAAACATCGAGTCATTATTGGTTGTAGCAGGAGGACTTGTCTTCTTCTCAATACTGGTAATAGTTGGATACAAGATCAAGAGAATTGTCGAAATATCATATGTCGTAGCTGTGGTTTTGGTATTGGTTATGATGCCGATTAACTTCTTTACAAGCGGAGGAATACATGGTGGAGCCGCTCTTTGGAACCTGTTTGATGCCTTATATATCGCTTTGATATTAAGAGGTAAACCAAGAGCTTTCTTTCTTGGTTTGCAATCTGCTGTCGTCATTGCGATATACTATGTATACTACAATTATCCAAACTTAATAGTACAGCACTCTGAAAAGACTGCATTTGAAGACTCTATTGCATCATACCTCATCATTATGGTTTTCCTTGTTGTAATGGTATCTTTCCAGACGCGCCTTTACATTAAAGAAAATGAAAAAGCCAACCAGCAGAGTGAAGAGATTAATGAGTTAAACCGCTCTCAAAACAGATTCTTCTCGAGCATGAGCCACGAAATAAGAACTCCAATCAATACCATAATCGGACTTAACGAAATGATATTAAGAGAGGCTCCGACTGAAGATATCAAAGAGGATGCTCAGAATATCGAATCAGCCGGCAAGATGCTCTTGCATTTGATAAATGATATCCTTGATATGTCAAAGCTCGAATCAGGTAAGATGGATATTATTACGGCACCTTTTGATGTTGCTGACATGATATCGGATGTTGCGGGAATGATATGGGTGCGCGCCAAAGAGAAAGGTCTTAAGTTCTCTATTGATGTAGCTCCAGATATGCCTAAACAGGTAACAGGTGACGAAGTAAGAATTAAACAGATACTTATCAATCTGCTTAGCAACTCCGTTAAATATACCAACGAGGGAAGTGTTGAGTTAGCGGCAAGGTGTGAAGATACATCTGACCCTGAGATTACCAAGCTCATATTCAGCATTACAGATACAGGTATAGGAATCAAAAAAGACAGTATTCCTTACCTTTTTGATGCATTTACGAGAGTTGACGAAGAGAATAACAAGCTGATTGAGGGTACCGGTTTGGGTCTCTCAATCGTTAAGCAGTTTATAGATCTTATGGGCGGTAACATAACCGTTAACAGCGTGTATAATGTTGGCTCGACATTTACAGTGGAGCTTCCTTTGCATGCTGTCGGAGACGCCCGAATCAATATCAACAAAGCCAAGGGTACATCCAAGAAGAAATATGCACCTAAGTTCACTGCACCTGAAGCCAACATTTTGATTGTTGACGACACGCCAATGAATATTAAGGTTGTTGAGAGACTTCTCAAAGATACCCAGGTTAAGATTACCACCGCGTCAGGCGGAGAGCAGGCTTTGGAGAAGACTCTTGAGACTTCATTTAACGTTATTCTTATGGATCACGAAATGCCGGGTATGAACGGTATAGAGTGTTTCCACAAGATTAAGACACAGACCGGAGGTCATTCAAAGAACGCAAGAATTGTAGCTTTAACTGCAAATGCCGGTCCGGAGTGTGCTGAACTTTATTCAAGAGAGGGATTTGACGGCTACATCGTTAAACCTGTTAACAGTCAGTTGTTAGAAGCCGAAATGATAAGACTTCTTCCTAAGGAACTTGTAACAGTTAATGCGTCAGAACTTGATGATGACAACATCGGAATCTTGTGGAGAGATGATCATGTTACCAAGACCCCAGTGGCTTTAACTACCGACATTTGCTCCGCATTGCCTAAGGAGCTTCTTAGAAAGAATAATATAGATATCATTCCTGCCAAGATTAAGACCGTTAACGGAACATTTAACGACACTATCGATATTACAGCGGACACAGTTATTGACAGTATTCTTGACGAAGATAATCTTGTAGCCGTTAAAGAGGTAAGCGTGGAAAGATTTGTGGAGTTCTTCTCTGAGAAGCTTAAGACAGCCAATGAAGTTATTCACATCTCGACTCCGGATGGCGTCGGAGGCTCAAACTATAAGCAGGCTTTAGAGGCATCGAAGACATTTGACAGCGTAACCGTTATTGATGTAGGGCTCTTATCAGGCGGTATAGGACTGCTTCTTCTTGAGCTTAACAAATGCATTAAGATTGGAATGAATACCCATGATATTTTAACCATAATAGAAGATATCAGCAAACATATAAAAGGGCAAATGATAACCCGTAATCCTAATATCTTAAAAGAAGGCAACTTGATTAGTTATCGTTACTATAAGCTTTCAACAGCGTTCAGTCTTATGCCTGTAATTTGCTTTAAGCACAGTCGATTAAAAGTTAAGAGTTTGTTTTTTGGTCCCAAGAAAAATGCATGGAGCGCGTTTATACGCAAGCAATTTAAGTCAAAAGTTAAAACAGCCAATATAGATACAAGCTTACTTCTCGTACCGACGGCAGGCATATCTTACAACGACAAAATGTGGATAAAAGAAGAGATAAACAAATGGATAACATTTGATAAAATAATATTCTACGAAGCATCACCAATCGTAGCTATTTATTGCGGTCCAGGCACATACGGGCTTATGTATAAAGAGAAATAAAAGTGGGTAAAAAGCGGGGACGGTTCCGGTGGCTCCGCTCCCCTACGCTTTATGCCCACCAATCTGTTTATTGCGTTCAATAGTGGTGCCGCCCTCCATCAGGTTCATTCCTTTTAATATCGCATTACTGCCATATTTACCTTTAATGGAAAGCATCGCCTTTTGAAGTCTCTTTTCTTTTTCTAATGCATCATAATCTGTGAAAAATGATAACTGCCCGGTAACATTTGCCTCATCGACAACATTGTTGGCGCTGATTGTTATACGCCTAACTGTCAAAGCAGGATCGACAATCCTGTCATACAATTCCACAACACCATCCATAATAATCGATGTAGACGAAGTCGCCTGATCAAATCTTGTCGTCCCATGCGCGGCCTTCGGAACACTACGCCCATAATAATCAATGACGGTTGTACCTTTATACCCGCCCTTGTCAACATTTTCTCTATCATACCCTACATTCAGAGTCACCGAATCACATGCAAGATTCTTACTCACAAGATCAAGCACCAAAAGATCTGTCATCTCTTTGACAATGAGTTTGGCCTTCTCGTAATCGTAAGGCTCATGTAGAACCTGACCTGAGGAAAGGCTATGCGAAGTAGCCTTATAGGACTTTATCTTATCCATTGTGCAAGGCTCATATCCCCACGCATGATCTATCATAATCTCCGCATCAATTCCAAATTGCTCGTAAAGTTGCTCCTCACTGTGAAGGCTCGCCCTTGCAAGATCTCCCATCGTGTAAATCCCCCATTTGGCAAGCTTCTTAGCAGTGCCCTTACCCATTCGCCAAAAATCAGTAATTGGAGTATGCCCCCACAAAAGCTCTCTAAAACGCTTTTCGTCAAGCTCGGCAATTCTGACTCCATCCTCGTCCGCCTCAGTATGCTTGGCAACAATATCCATCGCAATCTTAGCAAGATAAAGATTAGTTCCAATCCCCGAAGTAGCAGTAATTCCGGTCTCCTTAAGAACGTCTTTTATCATACGCATCGCGAGTTCGTGCGCCGTCATTTCATAAAGCTTAATATAATCGGTCGCGTCAATAAACACCTCGTCAATCGAGTAAACATGGATATCCTCAGGCGCAACATATCTTAAGTATATTTTGAAAATGTTGACGGAATACTCCACATACTTAGCCATCTGTGGCGGAGCTACAATATAGTCAATCTTGGTATTGTTAACCCTCTCATAATCACCAACTATCTTCTTAACCTCAAAAAGCCTCGGGCGTCCGGGGACACCAAAGGCTTTGAGAGCCGGCGTAACTGCCAGGCATATTGTCTTGTCTGTTCTTGAAGCATCCGCCACAACAAGCCTTGTACTAAGCGGGTCGAGCCCACGAAGGACACACTCAACAGATGCGAAGAAAGATTTTAAATCGATGCAAATGTAGGTTTTAGAGCTGCTCACCAATATCTCCTTTATGGTCACCCCTCATCATACCACTCATTCCTGTTCCACTACCATAAATCAGACTATCCATAGTAATCGAAGTCTCAGTCTGTCCTGTCGTAAGCAAGTAGGTCGAACCGCTCGTGATTTCAGGCGAACTTATAATTACGGAATTATATGATTTTAAAGGGGTATAGCTTACAATTTCATTTCCTGAACTATCAGTTAATGTAATTGTAGCATCTTCTGATTGATTGTCAACATTTGCAAGAATTACACCTTGAGTTGAGTCATCAGAGAAATTCTCAGCCATACCTGATGAACCTGCCATCACAACAACTCCGCCCGTAATCGTTGCACTGATACCGTAATCAAGAGAAGCGTTACCATTGTTGGTAGGTCCGGAAACATAAATCTCGCCTCCGGAAATGTTGATATAACCATTAGAATCAACACCGTCGCCACCTGCATCGATGTTGATTGTTCCTCCGGAAATGTTGATGACAGCACTCTCATCACTATCCATCATACCTCCGCCGAAACCTTTAGCATTACCTGAAGCCATATTATTCTTAAATTCCCTGGCATCTTTGGAACCCATTTCTTTCTTGAACGCTCTTCCATCGCCGGAAGCCATATCGCCTCTAAAACCGTGTCCTTTAAGTCTCCCACCGTCAGTCATATCCGGTGGCGTACCGCCGTTCTCACCCATTTTAGGTGGTGTTCCTTCTTTACTCATATCTCCAAATTCCTGCATCTTAGTCGTACCTGCGTCACCAGAACTGCTACTTCCGCTGGTCGCGTTTAGACCGTCATCCTTAGCAACAACACTAACATCCCCGTCCGTGATAGTAATTATCTGACCCTCAAGTCCTTCCTCGGACTCTGTAACATTTACAGTTCCTCCAATTATCAGAAGATTGCCATCACTGTGAATACCGTCATCTCCTGCATTTACAGTTATCGTTCCATCTGCTATTCTTACACTGTCCTCACCCTGAAGTCCGTCTTCAGCCGAAGTAATATCAATTGTTCCGCCGGTTATCTTAAGAACGTTCTTACACACTATTCCATGACCGCTTACAGATGAGATATTAAGAGAACCGCTGCCATTTATAGTTATGTCATCCTTGGCAAATATTACACCATCGATATTGTTATCATCAATCTGAACAAATTCCTTAGTCACCTCTAAGTTATTCTCGCTTCCTTCAGCTAATGTTACAAATACCTTATCTGCATTTAAAACATAGATTGGTGCGGTTGACTCGCAGCTCATGTTCACTCCGTCAAGGACCAACTGAACCTTTTCCTCATCACCGACATTTACCTGAAGCTGTCCTTCAGTAATAGTTCCCGACACAATATATGTACCTTCCTTAGTGATTGTGGCAGTAGAGTCTGAAACATCCACCCCATCACCGTCCACTAAGATTTTATCTTCATCTAATGTTATGCATGTCGCTTCACTTTCATCATATTCACCGGATAAATCTCTCTTGGTAAATGCTTCATAAGGAGAGATAGCCTCTATCGTTGTTGAATTCTCAGCATTTAAAGTACTCTCTTCAACCGATTTCTTGGTGCACCCGCTAAAGGTTACACACACTGCAAATGTTAATAAAAATGCTGTTAGTTTATTTAAAAATACTCTCGCTTTCATAGTAATCACACCTTTCTACAGCCCCTCAAACACAGTTGATTGTGGGGAACTTGATATTTCAAGATTTCCATTAAGAATTCTAAGTTGATCAATAAGTTTCTTCTCGTCCGAGGCATTTTTCAAAGTTACATCGTAGGTTAATTTAAACATGCTTCCCATATTGGTTGTTTTAACCTGAGTAAGTTTGACTTCCTTGGCAAACTCTTTCCAAACATTATCAAATATCCCTGCATAATCAAGATCCTCAGGAATTGTAATTCTGATTGTTCTATATACTGCATCACCCTTCTTACCGCCCAAATCAATTGCAGTATAGATAACACTCATCAACCCAACAATAATCACAAAAACAAACGAGTACATAATATATCCCATTCCTACAATCAATCCGGCTCCCATCGCGATGAAGATTGTTCCGATCTCTTTGGCTGTACCCGGAGCAGATCTAAAACGGACGAGGCTAAATGCTCCCGCAACCGCAATTCCGGTTCCGACATTGCCATTAACCATCATGATTACAACTGCAACCACCGCCGGAAGAATGGCAAGTGTCATAACAAAACTCTTAGTGTATCTGGTCTTATATGTATATAAAACTGCAAGTATAAGACCAATCACAAGTGCTGAAACAATGCACTCAATAAAAGGAATAATTGTAATTGAATCTGTTAATTCTGTGCTCGTAAAAACACTGTTAAATAATGTACTAAGCATAAGCCACTCCTCCTTTATTAATGTAATAATTCTTTTTGTCAAATGCTACTGTCTTTACCTTAACTTCATCTAAGTTAGGAATCAACTTGACTTCATTTGCAATATATAATTTATAGGCTGTTCCGTATTTAGAAAATGAAGACTTATATATCTTATTCTCACTCAAATATCTTACAAGCCACATCGGCATACCCTTTGAAACTTTGACCTCCATGATACACATATCTTTGTCAATAACACGATCCCCATATGCTTCCTTTTGAAGCGACAAATCACAGGTTCTGCTTAAGATATTAGTGTCAAATGATATTCTAAAGTCGTGGTCATCATTTGCAAAAAAAGCTTCTCTATCGTAGCTTATAAACGCTGTCGGAGATATAGTTTCATAATAATTAACAAAGTAATCTATCTCCCTAGCAATCTGGGAATCAGCCGGTGTCTTTCCACCATCAAGCCATTCAACAGCTTCTTTTTCCGGAAGATCAAGTCGTCTTTTATATACCACCTTATCATATTTCTTCTTCAGCTCAACAAATACCGTGTCATCACCGTTAACTCTTTTATAACTTCTCATCCTTAATTTCTCTTTGTATGCCGGCTTGTCGATTGAATTTCTGATTAATCTATACGAGTCCGTATCGTAATAAATATTCCTAATGGTAGACATTCCAAACGCATCCGGGACCATATATTCACTCATCATTTTTATGATGTCATTTTTCTGCTCCACCGTAATTATGTACTTCATTTCATATCTCTTAAATGTATTAAGATATCCCATAATAATCGCCTCCTTGTTTATCATCTTAGTTAATAATACGAGGCCTGATTTAGCAAAATGAGGGTTCAATTGTAGAAAAACTGTGGTTAATCTGTGACCAAACAGTGAACAAAAAAATCCCCGGAACAATCTGCTCCGGGGATACTTATTATATTTAGTTTAAAATGTTACCGTCTTAGGTGCATCTGTAAATGATGAAAATGTTGCCGTTGCATCTTCAAAATATAACACCTCAGTGTTGTCATCTTCTGCAGAATACATGGTCTTAAGCGATGGATGAGCATCTAACATATGAGCCTTAGCTTCAACCCTATCGTCCCTTACAAGCTTGCCCGCAACTCTAAGCCACTTGCCATCCTTAAATGCGCACACCTCAACCTTTGGATTAGCCTGAATCTGCTTAGATACATCCTTAGACTTGCCGGTCTGGATATATAACTTGTCCTCGAAAATGTCAGCTGTTCCAAAAGGTCTAACTCTTGGCTGATCCCCGTCAACTGTAGCGAGATAATAGGTCTCAGCAGCCTTTAAAAAATCATAAACTTCCTTCATCGTGAAATCTCCTTTCGTAATAAATACTAGATATATATTAGCATATTAAAACTATCTCTTCAAACCATACCCTCTCTGAAGCCAAGCATCATCTGTACCTATCTGATCAATATCAGAGTACCATGGACTTGGAAGAGTTCCCTTAAATTCATCTTCTCCGCAAAGCATTCTTGCAACTCCCTGTCCCTCAGAACCCGGAAGATAACACATAACTGCCGCATCCCATGAAGGCATGTAATCCTTTATAAATACCTGTCTTCCGGCAACGGCAAGAGCCACCACAGGCTTGTTGTATGACGCTGCCTGTTTAATAGCCTTCTCATTGTCCTTTAATCCCATACCGGCGCAAAGGTCCATATCTTCTACATCTCCGGTCCATTCGGCATATGTCTCTTCTCCGACGGCAAGTACAATCACATCCGCTTTGTCGGCATCCTTTTCCTTCGTGTACACAGTAATTCCGTACTCTCCTGCCACCTTCTCAAATCCTTCTTTAATAGAGGTTACTCCCGGCATATCATCAGAAGGGCATCCTTCCCAGCCTAATGTCCATCCGCCGCATTGAGCACTCTTATTATCGGCTGCAGGTCCCATAAGGTAAATGCTGGAGCCCTTCTTCAAAGGAAGCACACTGTTATCATTTTTAAGAAGAACCAAGCTCTCCTTAACTGCCTTTTCAGCCAAATCTCTGTATTCATCAGAACCTGTTTTATCCTGCTTGGTTTCAAGCTTCTCAAACATAGGATCCTCAAAAACTCCGAGCTCTTTCTTGACTCTGATTATCCTTGTAACAGCGTCGTCAATTCGCTCTTCGCTTATATCTCCCTTATTGACTGCATCCACAATAATATCTATTGCTTCGTCAAATGTATCCGGCTCCATAAGCATGTCTATACCTGCATTTACAGATGTAACAACCTGATCGTAATAAGTTGTCTTGGATATATTCTTAATTGAGTTCCAATCGCTAAGAATGAATCCCTTAAATCCATAATCATTTTTTAAAATGTCAATGTATTCCTTGTTTTCATGCATTTTAACGCCGTTAAGCGAAGAGTGAGATATCATAATCGACTTAGCTCCCGCATCTATCTGCGCCTTATAAACCTTTAACAACTCTTCAATCTCTCTGTCAGAAAGCTGCGCATCTCCCCTGTCTATAAGCCTCTCTACATCCGAGTTCTCTCCGGTTCCGTACTTAACATTACCATCTCCAAAATAATGCTTTACGCAGGCACCAATTCCGCCATCCTGCATTCCCTTGGTAAATGAAACACTTAGGTCAGTTATTGTCTTAAGATCTGAACTTATCGTCTCATAGGTTCTTCCCCATCTTGGGTCAACCGACTGAGCTACACATGGAGAAAAGCTGAGCATCATGTGACAAAGCTTTGCCTCATCAGCAGTTGCAAGACCTATGTCATACATAAGTTGCTCATCATTGGCTGCACCAAGTCCTATATTATGTGGAAATATAACCGCACCCAGGCATCCATAAACTCCGTGAACCTGATCCTGCCCATAAATATAAGGTATCCCTACTTCCGACTCGATTGCAGCCTCCTGAAATCCATCAACCAACTTCTGCCATCCCTTATAATCTAAGAGGTCACCCACAGAGAGTATACTTCCGTAGCATTTCTTTTTGACACTCGCCTTTTCAATGTTATAGCAGGCAGGCTGTAACATTTGCCCCGCTTTCTGCTCTAATGTAAGCTTCTTAACTATGTCCTCAGCTGACATAGAAGCGTATTCCTGACATTTGGAAACCGAAGCTTCTTTTACAACCTCTTTTTTCTGTTCTTTCGCGCGCCCACAAAATGCAAGCGTCATTGTAATCCCCAATAAACATACCGCAATTATAATCTTCTTCCACATAGTAGTCTGCCCCTTTCATATCGCATAATCTAATTATATACAAGTCCTCTTACATACTGATACTATACCATTTATCGATGAATTTGGCGAGTTAAAAATAGAACCGTCCCCGTGGTTTATAATAGTTTTATTGCCTTGATACTTGCATTATCTCACTGATATATTATAATGAATATATATTAATTTAGAGGGTGATTACTATAAAGACTTATTATTTAATAGATTATGAAAATGTTCACTCAGATGGACTTCATGGCTACGACCAATTAGACAGTACGGACCACGTTAACATTTTCTTTACCAAGAACGGAACCAATGTTGATATGTCTATCATCTCGAACGGTAAAGCCGAGATTAAAATGACAGAAGTCCCTGCGGGAGATCAATCCGCAGATATGCATATCTGTTCTTACATAGGATATTTGGCCGGAGTAAACTCCGTAAAGCAGGACCAGTGTACTGTAATTATCGTGAGCAAGGACACCGATTACGATAATGTAATAAATTTCTGGAACTCTATTGGTCACATCAAGGCTACGAGAACGAGCCAAATCCGGGTTCAGACTCCAAAGTCAGAGAAGAAAGCATCCCAGCCTAAGGCTAAAGCTGAGAAAAAGACTGCAACCAAGAAAACCGGTACACCTTCTCAACCTAAGAAAGCACCTGCTTCAAGCCAACCAACTCAAACCACTAACGCTGACGAATCCAAGATGAATAAGCTGGTTGAAGAGCTTAAAGCTGTTCTCAAGAAAGCTAATTACAAAGAGGAAGATATTAAGGTTATTGCTATGCTTGCAATAGCTTATTACGGCGATAAGGATATCCTAAGCAGATTTCACAATGAACTTACAACTCGCTTTAGTAATTTTGAAGCGATATACAAACTTACAAAGCCTGTACTAAGTAAGTATGTCACCCCTAAAAAGAAAGCACCTAAACAGGATCCTAAGAAAGAACTGACTGACAACATTTTAAAAACTATGCACAACGCTAATTACTCTAAAGATGCAGCAACATTTGTCTGTGATACCGTAATCGCTAACTACTCTAAGAAAAACAGGAAGCAAAATATATACCAGGCAATTATATATCAGTATGGTTCCGAAAGAGGACTTAAGATGTA
This sequence comes from Lachnospiraceae bacterium NC2004, assembly GCA_000621905.1. GTDB lineage: Bacteria > Bacillota > Clostridia > Lachnospirales > Lachnospiraceae > NC2004. The sequence goes on along the minus strand of JHXB01000004.1, from coordinate 180,823 downwards.
TAACCATATCAAAAAACTTATATAATAAAAACTACAGGGACGGTTCTTATGGTACCATAAGAACCGTCCCTGTAGTTTCCTCAGTCATTTATTAAAGCACTTGCTTCCCGGAGCCATTGTTCTGGTATAATCATAATATTCTTCGGGATCCTTAGATGTATTTCTATCCACATTCATTTTATTAACTTCATCTCTCGTCAAAGTACATGCGTCAAGGAACTTCTCGTCATAGCAATAATTATGTGTACCCGTCTCCTCATCAAAATACCGTATGTCTCCACCTATTTCAGCAATCCATACATCCTCTTTTGAGTTATAATTATACCTTGTAAATCCGCTCCATACGCCGGTAGTAGGATTATATCTCGATACCCGGTCTATTGTATTATAGTTATATGTATATTCTCGCCCATCATCAGGAAGCTTAATACAAGCGTCTTTAACTATTATTCCAGCCTTTGATGAATCAGTTCCATCATATCGGCTTTTGTCACCAAATTTAATTCCTTTTTCAATAGTCTCAAACTTATTGAAATATCTTCCATCATACCACGCATTGCAAAAACACCCTGCGCCTGCTGATCCGCATCCTCCCTCAGATTTGGATCCATTATCATACATAAATGTGTAATAATCTCCCAGACTGTCTCTTACTGTGTTAAGATTGATTATCTTAATGTAAGCGCCATTAGTTCCAACTGTATTCCTTATTTTTTCCCATGTCAACATGTCTTCCTTCGGAATGTCATCAGTCATCTCCATATCACCATATTCGTTCAAAATAGCAGACAATCTATCGTAGGTCATATTCTTTGAGCAATCAGAATCAGATCCATCAAAAGTAAAATAATACTTAATCATATCCTCATTGATTCCTTTGCCTCCACCATTACCATTTCCCCCGAATCCCTTAGTAACACCATTATACGTTACATTGGCAATGTAGTGATAATAACTGTCTAACTCAACTGTTACATTCGGATTAAGCTTTAAAGCAATACGTCCCATAATACGTGGGGTGGCGTAAGAGTCACATATCATTGGGTGCATATCTGATGCTAACAACAATTTATTGTTTGTTCTTCCATATGGATCTTGTATATAGAACTCTTGATCAGCATGTGGTGAATTAGATATTCCATAGTATGGATAGTTTTTGTTTTTAACAAGTTCTCCTTTAACCCATGCTCCTGAATACAATGCAGTTTCCTCAAAACCATCATTGATTGCTTTTAACCTTTCAAACAATCCCTCGGATGGTTTATCAAATGTATTAATCAGATAATCATCTAAATCAACTACTTTTTCCATTTTTATCGTAACGCTCGTATCAGAGTACCCTTCATCATCCCACGAGTCCGACATATCTTTTGGCGTAGTTTGAAGAGTCAGAGTACCTCCGTCAACATTTGCAAAAGTAGAATAACCTATGTATCCTCCCTTCACTCTATATGTTTTTTGGTCTTCGTAGACTACGTCCGAATATCTCTTTTGCACAACTGCAATAGAACAATTATGTACTTGCTTCTTAATACTTCCATCTTTATTGTATGATGTGGAGACCGGTTTATCATACACAGATGATTTATCATATAGCCTAAACGAGGTTGGATCCGGATTATCCGTTTTAATGTAGTACATATTATTAAACGGTGGAAGCAGCGGATACACTTCATATGAATACTTCGTGATATTAAGTCCTTTTCTCTGTTTATCTATCTTTTTCCCTATTGGAGTATCGTCAAATGCGTGTTCCTCTATTTTATCAAGAGACTCATATTTAGATAAATCGAATTTCTTTAGCTTTGTGCAGCCATTAAAAGCATATTTTTTTATTGTATTGAGACGGCATTTTCCCGACGATGATACAGTCTTCAGCTTATTACAATGTTCAAACGCACCTCTTCCTATGTACCCTAAATTGTCTCCCAAGTATACAGATGTTATCTTATGATTATTGGCAAATGCACTCCTACTAATTGCAGTGACATCATACTCATGTATCTCGCCGTTATCCCCTGATTTAATCTTAATACTGTCAGGTATTGTAACCTTCTTGAGCTTCTTTTTAGCCTTTTTGGTCATGCCTGTAATACATACCGTCATTGAATTAGTTTCAGAAGATGCAATAGTGTACTTATAGTTACCACAAGTAAGTTTAACTTCTTCAGCCTCTTTATCAACCACCACAACTCCACTGGCGTCAACTGCGTATGATGATGAATATATTAAAGCTATTGCAATCATCAACGTGTATAAAATCCTCTTCATGTTATCCCTCCATCTCTCTTCTTATCCAATCCATCAAAACATCCACAATATACTCCTGCTCCTCTTCACTTAACTCCCTGCCCTCAGGAATAAAGTGCCACTTCCTTAAACACCCTCTGCAACAACAAGCAGCTGCATGCTGCCCTATAAACACCGGGTGTCCCTTCATAGGCGTCTGCTTACCGTCATTTTTAGGAAATGCAGGCGCAAGCCTCTTAGCCACAAAATCGCACGCATGACTCCTAATCGTGTCGTACCCTTTATCATTTACATAATCCTTATCTTTCTTAGACAAATGAAACCGACTCCTGAAAGTAGACTTAGAGAGCCTCTCAAAAAGTCCTGCCCTATCCGGAAAACCTGACATATATCCTCCTTCATAAACAAGGGAGAATCAACGATTCTCCCCATAACAACTCATATATATAGTTCAATCTTACGCCAAATTCAATATCGCAACAAGCATATTAAGAAACGCACCATTCCAATTGATTGTGCATTCATTTGTAGAAAATGCTTCAATGTGATCAACGTACATCTTAGCCGGTGGCATAGTCTTACCATCCCAACCGAGACTCTTTACATAATCACACTGCATACCGGAATTAGGTCCTCCAACCAATACACCTGCAGGTGCAAAAGGTCTGTCGTCTCTTAACTGTCCTGACCAAAAACGATGATGAGGATACTTAACCGCATCACTACCGTACCCGGTAATATATGAAATGTTAAGCGGGTTACACCCTAACAGATAATTAAGTCCGGCAATTGCAGCATTGAGATACTGTTTATCTTTAGTTATATAATATGCGGAAAGCAAAACAATTGAATTCTCACAAACATAGGAATTAGAACCCCACGCATAACCCGGAGCCTTGATACCATTCAAGAACTCAGGTCCAAATGGATGACCATATCCCTGCTTCTTGCTCAAGTCAAAGAGTTTAGAAGCAGCCATAATCACGTTATACTTCAAGGTCGAATAACTGTCATCATCAAGCCTGTCGCTAAGAACAAGACTTAACGAACCATTAGCCGCAACGTTGCCCCAATCAAAGCATCCGCACACCTCAGGACTCTCTGAATTAATAAACCTAAACGGAATATCGAGGAAGTAATCATTCTTCTCCATATCCTTTAAGTAATATTCCTCTCCGGTAGTAATATAAAGCTCAGTAGCCGCCCAGTAATACTCGTCTCTTACATCATCATCGTCATAAGAGCCGCCACCAAATCTAGAATCTACAGGTGCAAGCATATTAGGGAACTTCTTAGCAGCTTCATATGCTCTCTTAGAAATATCAAGCAAGAAGTCACTATATTCTGCATCCTTCTCGGCGAACACCCTGGCTCCCATCGCAAAACATGCACTAAGATCTAAAGTTGCTGCAGTAGTAGGAGGGAAAAGTAAACGCTCCTCTTCATCCTCGCTAGGTGCTGTTCCTACCGCTGTCCAAGTCCTATCATGAACCTTACTGTAAGCCATATCCTTATGAGCCCCACTTGTAACAAGCATCTTAGAAAGGTGATCAAGCTCACACCTACACTCTTCAAAGAACATTTCACGGTTATCTAATATTAATCCGTTAGCGCCTGTCCTCTTAGCCATAGCCTTCTCAAGTTCATATGCATTGAAAAAGAACCATAACGAAAATCCGGAATTAACAGTGTACTTACCATGATCTCCGGCGTCATACCATCCACCCGATACATCTAAAGTCTCCATAATACCGTTATAATTCCATATAGCGATAGTGTTAGCGATATCAGGCTTGTGTCCCGCTGCCCTCTTAAGCTTACTCTTATCACCTGATGTAATTCTCTCTTCAACGATATCTTCACTACATCTATTCTGATAGTAGTAATTAAACACGTCGCGGACCATATCTTTATATAAGCCCTTTTCACCTATTGCAAATGAATACGACTCGTCAGACCCTATCACAATCTTATATGTACCATCGTCATCAAACTCTGAAAAATCCACCTGATGAACATAATCTCCGGAGTCCTTATCATCTCCAATAACCTTGGTAGTTCCTTCGTACACAACAGAGCCATCATTTGAAACAAGATTGAAGCTAAGACCTTCCCCTGATTTAGTCTCATCAACATAAGTAGCCTGTTTCTTGTTCCCTTTTAAATATCCAGTCTGATTAACAGCAATTATCCCCATAGTATACTATACCTTCCTTTTATTTAAATACTATCTCACACACTCTCTTAGCAGCATTGCCATCGTCAACACTACAGAATCTCTCATAGAATGTGTCGTATCTGTCAGCGTATTTCTCACTAATCTCATCGATATTAAGAATGGCGTCAGTAACCTCATCAGAAGTGTAAAGAAGCGGTCCCGGAACATCTTTCTCAATATCAAGATAAAATCCCCTAAGCATGTCTCTGTATTTTTCCAAGTCATAAGTAAAGAATAGCACAGGTCGTTTCAAATTACCATAATCAAAGAACACTGATGAATAATCTGTAATCAATATATCAGAAATAAGATAAAGATCTGATATATCACTGTAACTACTCTCGTCAAATGCAAACCCCTCATACATAGAAACATCCATCTGACTCGCTATATAATAGTGCATTCTAAGCACTACCACATACTCGTCTGAGAGCCTGTTTCTCATATCTTCAAGATCTAGCGGAAGCTTGAAGTTATACTTACCGGACTCAACATAATCATCATCTCTCCAGGTTGGAGCATAGAGAATGACCTTCTTGTCCTTAGGAATACCAAGTCTCTCCTTAATTGAAGCAATGTTCTCAGGCGTGTTGCCCTTATACAAGACATCATTTCTAGGATAACCCGTCTCAATAATCTTCTCCTTAGGCACTCTAAACGCAGACTGAAAAGCCCCCGTACTAAACGGATTAGGTGAGATAAGATAATCCCAGTCAAGAGTGTGCTTATAGAATCTTGACTTGTATCTTGGATCTGCACTCGCAACCTCTTCCTGATCAAACACAAGTCTCTTAAGTGGTGTTCCATGCCAGCACTCCAAGAAAATGTTACCTTCCTGCTTACGATAACCCAAAGGCTGTCTTACATTAAATACCTGATACTTGGCTCTCGCCAAATAATACATGTATGCGATACTGTATCTCTTAACTCTCTTAGCCCCATAAGGAACCTTAACACCCATGTTGTCAACCGACCACACGAACTTGTACTTACCTTTACAGTTCTCAACCAGGTACTCGTATATATACTTAGGACTGTCGGAATATGACTTACCAAAGAATGTCTCAAACATTACGACATTATCAAGCAAAGGCTTCTTGGTAAAGAAGTTATAATAAAGATATCTAGGGAAAGTATGACTGTTCTTAATCATACCCTTAGCCTTCTTCTTACCGAGCTTAACAGCCGTAAGTCTAAGCACCTTCTTAAGATCTCCCTTCTCACAGGCACTTATCATATTACGCTCAGAACTACGATATCCCTTCTTGACATCCTTCCTACAGCCTCTCAATATCTCGCTCATCACTTCGAAGCGCTCTTTTCTCCAGTAATCATTTTCACTTCTTCTCGCCCTCGTAACAAAGTAGCGGCAGTAGTAATTTAAAATGATTTGATCGAGATAAAATCTTGCTACACCCTTGGCATCTATAGCTTCTTTAGCTCTCTTATATGCCTTAATCGAACAGTTAAATCTCTCAGGATCTTTAAGCTGATTGATACTTGGAAGAGTAACGGGATCATTGTGACGATGCTTAACATAAATAGCTTCCTCAACCCTCTTACCAACTGCACCTGAATCAATAAGCTTAACCATAAATCTAAGATCCTGATATAGATAAGCCTCCGTATCAAATTCAAGCCCATTCTTCTCAACATACGACTTCTTAATAAGGATACTCAATACACTTATGGTCTTAAGTCCACCCTGCCTTATAAGAAGCTGCTCAGCCGCACCAACCTGATACTGCTGCTTCTTAGCTTCATCATCAGGCAGCTCATCAACATCTGTCTTAATTCTGTAATCCGGATGAAGCTTATATCTACGCTTCTTAACTATCCTCTCAACTTTTGGATTCATGCCCGGTGTATAATCATCCCACTCGGTCTTAACATTAACTACATCATCACCGTCTTCCGAATCGTCCTCCACATCATTATCTCTGTCCATCTCGCGCTCAACGCCCATGTAGACACCGTATCTGTTATAGCTTACTTTCCATGTGGCAAATGTAAAATCTAAGTACTTAGTATCTTTAAGACCTTCAAGAAGCAACTCCAAAGTATTTTCTTCGATATAATCGTCGGCATCCATAAAGAAGAGGTACTCTCCTTTAGCTGCCTTGATTGCTTCATTACGTGCAGTCGCAACATCATTATCAGTGTTAATAACCTTAAGTTGCATATCTTCTGACGCTTCAGCAATAAGTGCATCTATCTCTTTCTTCTCGTCCGCCTCAATTCCGTTAAGAGCCAAAACGATCTCAAAATTCTTAAAAGTCTGTGCCTTAAGGCACTCAAAATAATCCGATAAAAACGATACACCCTTATTAAACGGTGTAATTATGCTAATCTTCATGATTGTCCTCCAATTAGTGATGATAATTCTTCATACTTATCTTATAGTTTTCTACTATAGAGTGGTATTTCATATAATCCTTATCCTTAAGCTGTCCTGAATCATGATACTCCTCAACTGCTTTATCAAAGTCTGCTAACGCCTCATGCGCTGCATCCTTATAGTTATTGGAAAGGTTATTCTTAAGGATACTCTCCTTAAACATTAAATCCGACTTAACAGCCTTCTTAATCACGATAAATCGCCTCCTTAAATGCGCATTTATCAATTCCCGGTATATCTGCTCCACCCTCGGTAGCATTTACAATCTTGCAATCCTGATGCCTCTTGGCGTAGTCTGAAAACCAGTCAATAAATCCTGCAAATACCAGCGTACTAGGAACTTCGCCTCCATAGTAACCCTTGACCTTGTATGCATTTGCCAAATCAGCCGTCTTCTGCTTAGAGACACCTTTGGCATGCGCAAGCCCATCTGTATAGGCAAGATCAAGCCCAATTAACACTATCTCTTTAGCACCAAGCTTATAAGCGACCTCTAAAGCAACGCAAGAAACCGAACCACCCGTCTCATAAAGCTGATATCCTTTAAGAGCCTCCTGCTCCGCAAGATAATATCCTTCCTGATAAATAATATAACTCTTGCCCGGATACAGTCTCGCGCATCCTTCAAATGCTGTCGAAAGCACTAAGAGCGGTATGTCTTCGTTGATATCTTTAAGATGCCCATAGGTCTTAATCTGTGGATCGATATGAACTACAAAATCAGGTCTTATACCTTCAGCAAGTAACTTCCTATATATCGTAGAAACTGCTATAACCACTACGTCTTCAGGAAGATTCTTAAGCTCATCATAGTGCTTAGAAACCGATGGTCCCGCTGCAACCATAACAACTCTCTTACCTTCAAACTTATCCTTAAGTTCATCAACATTTCCTTTACAGTTTCTGTAATTCTGATAGAAATTCGCCTGCATAACATTAAGATTGCGCCTAATTCCCATCTCCTTGTAAAAATACCTGTAAAGCTGAGTTCTCATATTGTCATTCCTGATATTTCTGATACTTGGCTCATGTATTATAACCTTAGCCGAATCTGACTGACACGCTTTAGTCAAATGCTCAAGCTTATCATCAAGAATAATCTTTAATCTTCCACCCTTAATAAACGCACTTACATCATGATAAGATATCATTGACTTAAGCATTCTTGCGTCATTTTCATATACCGTGAGCTTGCTAAACGCATCCTTCTTAAGCAAGCTAAGAATCAGGTATCCAAGTCCTGTTCCAATCAAAATATATTCTTCATATCTAGGATCATAATAATCATTTATAAGCTCATCTGCCTCAACCACAGGATCTACATTGCTATGAAAATAATATCTGCCATTAGAATCCTCTAAAGCCAATGTTGCGTGCCCTGTCGATGTCTCTTCGATATCATATGGTTTAACATCCTTTAACTGCCTTGAAAGTACATCACTGGTCAAAAGGTTGGCAGCCTCTATCTCTTTGCTATATGTAGCCCCGATATTACCAAAAACAATCCTTAGCCCTTCCTGAACCTGAAGAATCATCGGCTTAAATGAGAGTTCAAGGTAATCTGCAACCATAATATAATCTTTGGCCGCATCCGATTCTAATATCTGAGATATAGTAAGCGCAAGGCAGTTGGCATCCGGAAAGATTCCATGCTCCCTTGTCTCAGCTTCAATCAGCGCCACGCTCTCAGCATAAGGTCCATAAAGCTTTGACAATCTCTTAAGACCACTATGAATATCCTCGAGGTGCATTCTTCTGGTATTCCTTATTATTACGTTAGCAATATCGATTAAATCTCTTCCATCGCTATATAATTTATACTCATCCATGCTCTCACCTCTAAGAAAAATAATCCTCTAATATATCCATGTCGATCATCTTGTCATCAATATAAAAATCAGCATTTGGCTTACCAAATATAAGCTCATCGTAAGGAACTCCAAATTCCTCCATCTGTTTCTTGGTGGTCTCTTCCCAGTCTATTCCGGTCACATATCCTCTTGCTGTAAAAAGAACTATCTCGTTGCCGGCCTCATGAAGTGTCCTTATAGCAGAAACCATCTTCTCCCTTGGTCCAACATTAGCATAGTCAAGGCTTGGATCATATTGAGCAATAACTCCATCTATGTCAAATACATATCTGTGTCCGCCTCTCTTAAGTTCTATATATCTCTCGGCACGAAGGAAATCCTCCTCAGTATCAATGTCAAAATTCCTCTTCATAACATAGCCAAGAGTCTTCTTACCTGTCATAGAATGGCTTTCATATATAGCTCTCGGTCTCAATACATCTATACTTGCATTTTGATAAAACACCTTAGGAAGCTCCTGCCTAGGCATGTTGTAGCATTCAGGAATATCAGTGACAAATGGAGTAAGAACACCATTCTCATCCTTCTTCCACATCTTATAAGGAATCTCTTTAGCAGGTGCGACAGCTCTTACGGAATCTGCCTCTTCATCTTCGCTTAAGATCTTTATCATCTCATTTATATCATTTACATCTCTTATCGGATAAGTCGGTCTTAACTGCACAACTATATCAGGCTCATAACCTTCATTATCTCTTAAATAATCAAGCGCATGTTTAAAAACATCATAATCTAATGAGGTATCGGTAGCATACTCGGCAGGTCTGATAAATGGTACTTCAGCACCATGCTCCCTTGCGATATCTGCGTATTTCTCACTATCAGTGCTTACAATTACTCTATTAATAAGCTCTGACTTAAGTCCATGCTCAATCGAATAGGCGAGCATCGGTCTGCCCGCCATATTTCTAATGTTCTTATCAGGTACACTTCTACTCCCGCATCTTGCAGGAATGATTGCAAGTACTTCCATTACTTTCTTCCGTCCCTTTCAAAATTCTCCATAAGCTCATTGACGATGTCCTTAAGCTCCAATGTAGCATCATAAAACGCCCTGTACAACAAGATAAGTGAGGCAAATACTTCCTTCTGCTCCTCGGCATTGTCTGCGTTACCGCCTGAAACAAGCTGATCTCTGGCTATTCTTCGCTCGACATCAACCGCTCTTAAGCTTATCATAGCGAATTCTGTCTCGTTAGATGTAGCCTTGTCAATCTTATCGAGAGACTTACTAATCTTGTTAAGCTCCCTCATATCAGGGTTAGCTCTTTTAGAAAGAGTCATTCCTCTCTCAGCTAAAGAGATTCCCTCCTTAAACTGTCTTAAGAAATACTCAACCCTGCCCGGCAGGCTTCTGATATAATTCTCAATCTGCTGCTTTTGCTCTTCGTTAAAGGCACTCGGCATATTCTCAATAATCTCTCTTATGTTGTACTCCTTAGTGGCATACTTATCAAGCGCATCCTTAAGTGACATATTGGTAAGGCCGTTAATATAAGCACCACCCTCGGTCGCATTGATGAGGTTATCGCAGTCTGTAACATATGCTGCAGACTCAAACCACTTGAGATAAGTATAGTAGTCCTCTCTTGTCTGAACAGTATCACCGTAATATCCCGGAACATCAAACACCGTAAATCCGTGCTCTGCAGATACTTCAGCAGCATCTCGCACTGAATCCGCGTATCTCTTGCCATCCTTGAAAGACAGATCCTGTCCCACGAAAATGATAGTCTTAAATCCCCAATATTCAAGAATTGAAAATGCGCTACAGGCAACCGAACCACCCGTCGCATATCCGGTTATACTCTGTTCTCCGATTTCGTTAAACATATGCTTAACAATATCGTCATCACCGTCAAATATAATCCTCTTATAGGTATCAATATTGGCTGTCCTGTTGCAGTTAGCAACGGTATTAAAAAGGTATGCCACCCCGTCAAATGCATTAGGATCTAAGGCATATACCTTCTTAAGACCATACTTGGCAGGGTCAACCGACACTACTATGTCAGGCTTTATACCGGCTTTGACAAGAGTTCTGTGTGCTGAATCTACGCACATAATAAGAGCCTTGCCCTTAGCCTCCCTAAGTACATCTATATTGTTCATAATTGAAGGACCCGCTGACACAAGAATCGCCGGCATATCCTCAGGGAAATATCCCTTTACCGTTGTCGAATTGACACAATTAAAGATATACTGAAGATGCAATACCGAACTTCTCATAAGCTTATTGCCGTGCGCCACAACAGTATTCATTGCGAGCTGTGCCCTGACAATAATATCCCTTACGATATGCACAAAATCAGTATATTCCTGCAAAAAGATATCCTTATACTTAGGAAGAACATATATCTCTGTTAGAGGTATATTGGTCCAGTCAATAAACGAAGGGAGGTACGCAGCTGTCTCATCTTTATTGATGTTTTCCACAAAAAAAGTTGCCCTGTTATCAGAGAAAACATCTGACAGATCCACATTGTGAAGCATATACATAAACGAATCCCTTGAAGGCTCAAAGAAACAATATCTGACCTTATCGTTGCCTTTTTTTAGAATCTCTCTTGCGAAAGTTCCGTTACCGAACCCAAAGAACAACGAAACAGAATAGTCCTTGATATCATCAAACTGAGAAGCATACTTCTCTGCTTCGCTTATCGGTCTGAAGCGACTGTTAAGGCAGTATTCCTTGCCGCCCACTATGACATTCAATATCGGATTGCCATCCTTAGCTTCTCCTATACTGATATTCTCACCGAGGGTAACTGTATCATTGCCCTCCTGCTTTATAGTCTGTAAATGCTCAACCAAGTAAGGTTGCACCGGCTTTAATGCCTCAAGATTCTTGTCCCAAAAATCCATTATTGTACCACCTTTATAATTTCTCTACTAATTCATACTGTAAAATGTCTGCAAGAAGAGTTGTATCATTATCCTGCATAGCCGCCAAAGCCTCTTTAACAGTCTCTAAGAGGGCAGCCTGTTGCTCTTCATCCGTAATAGTAGTTATATATACACTCAAATCCTGAATCAATCCGTTAAGTCTTGAATATCCCTCAGGTATCTTCTGCTGATACAATAAATCAGTCACTTCACCGATTCCATTAATTATAACATCACGTCCCATTATAATACCTCCTAGATAAGCTATATAGATATAATTATACATTATTATGATAAAAAAAGAAACCAGCAAATGCTGGTTTCTCATATATATTATATAGTAAATTACTGTAGTAATGACAATACGCCCTGTGTAGACTGGTTAGCCTGAGTAAGCATTGACTGAGCAGCCTGCTGAATGATGTTATTCTTGCTGTACTCAACCATTGTTGTAGCCATATCTGTATCACGAATCTGTGACTCAGCTGCCTGTAAGTTCTCAGCAACGTTGCTCAAGTTGTTAATTGTATGCTCTAATCTGTTCTGTAATGCACCAAGCTGTGATCTCTGATCTGATACCTGGTTGATAGCTGCATGGATAACTGAAATTGTAGCTGTAGCAACCTTGTAGTTACTGATCTTCAAGTTGCTGTTCTGAACATGAAGTTTAGAAGCTGTCATACCAGAAATTGAGATAGAGATGTGCTGCATGTAGTTAGCACCAACCTGAAGGTTCTTGCTCTTGAAGTTACCAGAAAGGAGCTTCATTGTGTTGAACTCGGTTGTGTTAGCGATACGTGTAATCTCTGAAGAAAGTGCTGTAAGCTCAAGCTTAAGAGCGTGACGATCAGCTGTTACGTTGGTGTCGTTAGCACCCTGTGTAGCGAGCTCGCTCATACGCTGTAAGATTGAGTGGATCTCCTGAAGAGCACCCTCTGCTGTCTGGATGAGTGAAATACCATCCTCTGAGTTTCTGTTAGCCTGATTAAGACCTCTGATCTGAGCTCTCATCTTCTCTGAAATGTTAAGACCTGCTGCATCATCTGCTGCACGGTTAACTCTATATCCTGAAGATAACTTTTCAGTTACTCCTGCCTGTGCCTTTACTGATACGTTTAAGTATCTGTTTGTGTTAGATGCTTGCATATTGTGCTGTACTACCATAATAATTCCTCCTTGAATGAATACTGAAAAATTCAGTTGTTATTTCTTACACTATATATATCGACCTATAAGTCAATTACTTAACCCCTTTTTTAATATTTTTTTAAAAACTTGTAAAACCGCCTGTTTATAAGCGTTTCCAGGCACAATAAAAGGGACCGGATAACCCGATCCCTTTAAATGCTCTTATAATCAATCGATTACTGAAGCAATGATAATACACCCTGCGTAGACTGATTAGCCTGTGAAAGCATTGACTGAGCAGCCTGCTGAATGATATTGTTCTTGCTGTACTCAACCATCGTTGTAGCCATATCTGTATCACGAATCTGTGACTCAGCTGCCTGTAAGTTCTCAGCAACATTGCTCAAGTTGTTAATGGTATGCTCAAGACGATTCTGTAATGCACCAAGCTGTGATCTCTGGTCAGAAACCTTATTGATAGCTGCGTGAATTACTGAAATTGTAGCAGTAGCAACTTTGTAGTTACTGATCTGCAACTTGCTGTTCTGAACATGAAGTTTAGAAGCTGTCATACCAGAAATTGAGATAGAGATGTGCTGCATGTAGTTAGCACCAACCTGAAGGTTCTTGCTCTTGAAGTTACCAGAGAGAAGCTTCATTGTGTTGAACTCGGTTGTATTAGCGATACGTGTAATCTCTGATGAAAGCGCTGTAAGCTCAAGCTTAAGAGCGTGACGGTCAGCGGTTACGTTGGTATCGTTAGCACCCTGGGTAGCAAGCTCACTCATACGCTGTAAGATGGTGTGGATCTCCTGAAGAGCACCCTCTGCTGTCTGGATAAGTGAGATACCATCCTCTGAGTTTCTGTTAGCCTGATTAAGACCTCTAATCTGTGCTCTCATCTTCTCAGAAATGTTAAGTCCTGCTGCATCATCTGCTGCACGGTTTACTCTGTAACCAGAAGATAACTTCTCAGTTACGCCTGCCTGTGCCTTAACTGATACGTTTAAGTATCTGTTTGTGTTTGCTGCTTGCATGTTGTGTTGTACTACCATAATAATTCCTCCTTGAATATACAGTGACATCCTTATCACTGGTGCTTAATAAATAAGTTCTATAATGACTCTCTAGAGAGTTATTATCTCATGTTATTCAATTGTAGTAAGCATTTATCTGTTGCTTACATTAAATATATCGGATAAACTTTCAAAAACTTAACATTTTTTATAAAAAAAAATTTATTTTTTCTTATCCATGATTGAATTGAGCGCTGCAGCATTGCCTGTCATAGTCTGATAATACGCACTCACCTGGTTGCTTGCACGCTTATAGCCGGTTATCTCGACCTGCTTAGAAGAGAATATCTTCTCTAAACGACTCCTGTTACGCTCCTCCAAAGCCTGAAGCTGCATGCTAAGGCTCGTAATCTCACGAATACAATTCTTAAGATCTCTGATCTCATCGGCATATGATGATGAGTTGTCCTTAAGTTCGTCTCTTACCCTATTATACACGTTTTCAAAGCCGTTGTCTACTGAATTCAACTCATCAAGCATCAAATTTTTGGCATCTATCATCCCATCAAATACATCTACATCAAATTCATCTCCGGAAAGATACGCTTCCTGTTCCCTGGTCATGTCAATCAGGTTATTCAGGATATTCTCTTTTCTGGTCATGCAATCTCTAAGTATCTTGATATTTCTGATAGTCTCTTGCACAGTAACACCTCATATCTCGTAATCTATCCCGCTGATTATCTGGCAGGACTGTTGGCAGTCTTCATAATAATCTTCCAGCTGTCTCTTAAGTCTCTGAGTTCCTTAAGGACTTCCTCAAGTGTCTCTCTGTCCTTCTTGATATTCGCCTCTACAAGCTTTCTATATACATAATCATAAATGATATCAAAATCCTTGGCTACCTCGTACTTGTGATCCAATGTAGCCTGAAACTCAATGATTATATTCTCTACCTTACGAATATTCTTATGTGCTTCAACAACATCATTATTGTCTACCGCATCAATCGCCTTGTTGCAGAACTTAATTGCTCCTTCATAAAGCATCAAAGTCAACTCTGCAGGTGTTGCGGTTAATATCTTATTCTGACCGTATATCTGTGCTGCGTTTCTGTATGCCATTATATTAAGCCTCCTTAAGTCAAATGTAAGTACGCCGGACAAAATCATATGATATCGTCCGACGTACGATACACATTAGTATTGACTTCCTGTAGTACTCTGGAATCCAAGCTGTGATGCGGTTGCATTAATCTTAGACATCGCAACCTCCATCTTGCTGAACTGATCATAGTACTTATCTTGCATTGCTGTCAACTTATCTTGTAACTTCTTAACATCATCATCATAATCATCTATCTGTGACTTCATCTGCTTGTCATAGTAGATTGTCTGTGAACTGTTAAGAGAAGAAGACCTCATCATCTTACCAACCTTATCATAGAGATTCTGACCCACATTGCTTAATATCTGCATTACCTTGTCAGGATCTTCCTCAATCATCTTGGTAAGCTTATCTTCCTTAGATGCATATTCACCATCATCCTTATCACCCTGAAGGTGAAGTACACCATACTCTGTCCACGCGCCGGTTGTAATACCAAGTGATGCCAATGAAAACTTAGATGTTGAACCATCAGCTCCCTTAACCGACACCGACTGTGCCAATGTTGTACGCATATTGTTCATAATAGAATTAAGTCTGTCATCTCTTCTGAACAGCGCTGAAGTTACCTTCTCATTCCATTTATTAATCTGAGTCTCTGTCATTGCGTCTTCTTCTTCATCTGTAAGAGGCTCATATTTGTTACCCTCTGCGTAATACTTACCGGCAAGATCTGCAATAAGGTTGTTATATTCCTTAAGGAAATCCTTAACCATATTGTATACTTCACTTGTATCATTACTTACGTTAACAGTAAGCTCAGTGTCAGGATCAGCATTCTCAACAGTAACGGTCAATCCCAAACCTGAAACATTAACCGTATTCGTTGAAGATGAAATCTCAGCTCCGTTCAACTCGATTACTGCATCAGTTGCACTCTGAACCTTACCCTTAACAGAAGATGTTGTATATATAGCCGAATCCTCAACCAATCCGAGCTTATCAAGCGCCTGATTGGCCGCGTCACCCTCGGCTGTAAGAGTAAAATTGTTCTCAGAACCTGTCTCACTCGAGTTAAAGAAGAATCTTCCATTCTCCTGATCGTACTTACCTGTAATCTTGCCCTCAGAAGCCTCAGATACAGCATCAGCAAAATCATTGGCAGTCATATCATCATATAACTTAATCGTCTGAATGTCCTCGTCTCCAACTGCTAGCTGAAATTCTATGTACTTCTTGCCAGTTCCTTCTTCAGTCTGGGCCGTTCCTGTAATTGAGTCACCTAAAAACTGGAATAACTTATCCTTACCCTTAAGGCTGGAATCCTCAACACTGTATGTAAGAGGCGAACCTGTAGTTGAAACCGATGTATTGTATGTATAGTTACCATCTTCACCCTGAGTTGCAGTCACATCAACATCTATACTGGCTGACTCAAATCCCAAAGTAGTAAGTGCATCTCCTGTAATATTGTAAGATGCGTTGGCTTTCTTAATAGTGCCATCTTCGTTCTTGGTATAATCGGCCGTATTCTTAAATGTCAAAGCGCCGTCCTTCATGCTGGCCGTAAGATTATTGATACCATTATTCTTAAGATAATTGTTGAGATCTGAAACCGAACTTGATGCATCAAATGTATAAGTGTAATCCTTAGATACGTCCTCTCTTGCTTCTTCTCTCTTATAATCAGCTGCATTATATGAAGGATCATCTTGCTTTAACTTAGCAAGATATGCATCAATCTCTGCTTTAGTAGCCTCTGTCTTAGTCTCTTTAACAGTGCCGTCTTCATTATAAATATCAATTCCTTGAGCCTCTCCATTCTTAGAGAGTGTAAAAAGCTTGTTGCCAGACTCATCCTTCTTAACAACACTCTCTGTACCAGTAAATGTAAGAGTCTTGCCGGTAAGCGAGTCGATATTCATATCCTCAAACTTAGTAGTGTTAGTAGCATTGTATGTCGCATTAAATGTAGAGCCTTTAACATTGGCTCCTGAGATAAATGCAGACGATGCCACAGATTTAACTTTCATCTTGTATGTACCGTTAGCAGCTGTAGAAGATGCCTTAACAGTTGCAAGATTACTGTTAGAACCTGACACACTTGCCTTCTTAGCAGAGTAGTTACCTCTTGTCTTAATCTTAGACAAACTACCCTTGTAAAAACTTAATATACTTGAATTGATTGTAGCCCAAGCATCCTTCTGGAGCTCAACCTTCTTCTTTCTTTTGGTTACTTTATCAATCTTCACCTGATATGCAGATGTAAGACCTTGTACTATGGAATCCGTATCCAATCCGGAAGCCATACCTGTCAATCTTATGCCACCCATGACAATCCCTCCATTCTATAAAGACGTCTGACGCTTAGCGTTTCTCGTCAACTAAGATACCCTCAAGTTCCAAGGTCTTAGCGATCATATCCAGCGTCTTCTCTGGTGGAATCTCTCTAATAACCTTCTCTGTCTCATCATCGATAACCTTAATAGATATACGATTAGTCTCTTCGTGATATGAGAACTGACAAGATGTATGCGTAGGTCTAATCTTCTTGTTAATCTCGTTAACAGCCTTCTTAACCTTCTCAGGCGAAACATCCTTGGCATTCTCAACCTCGTAGCGTCCTTGCTCGTCTGCCTCCTCTGAAGCGATATTGATATCATTTCTATTCTTAGGTGCAGAAGTAACATCAGTTGAAGAGCTCTCTACATTCTCCGGTCTTGCGTAATTAGAAGACGAAGACTCCGGTGGTGTCACCTGAACAGTAGGAGCAGTAGTCTGCGCACTATTAATAGAATTGATTACTGATGATGGGTTTGATAACGCTTCAATAGCCATAACAAATCACCTCCATGTGATATATAAAACAAAATAGGTACACAAAGAAAACATAGTATCCCTGCTATCATCTATATCGGCATAAGATTAGTCTTTATTAACCCTGATTTTAAAAAAGTCAATAAAAAAATGCTTCTAGTTTATATAATAAACCAGAAGCTTTATTTTGGCAATATATTATGAGAATAACTTGGCAATTGCATCAGGTGACGAATCAGCCTCAGCCGCTGCCTTGTTAGCCTCTTGAATCTGAAGATAAAGCTCTTTACGATATACAGGAACGCTCTTAGGAGCAGCAATTCCTATCTTAACCTGATCTCCCTTAACTTCTAAAACAGTGATTTCTACGTTATTGCCTACAACGATAGCCTCACCTGACTTTCTTGATAGTGCTAACATTATAAATCACCCGCCTTCTCTTTAAGTGCCTGTACAGACTCGTAAATGTTATATCTTACATCGTAGTCCTCATTTTCTGCTACAATCTGACTTCCTAAAAGGGTAGCAGGATTAATGATGATAGGAGCCTTAAGGTTACATGAAACATCCTTAGGATCATGAGGTATACGCATGGTAACCAATACAAAGTAACCATCCTCGCCGACCTCACCAAGTGGCTCTAAAAGCTCATCATTGATAACAGGATTATATCCCTCTTTAATGAAAAGCGGATTAACTACAGGAAGAGCCAATGTCTGCTCCTCTGTTGACTGAAGCCATGAGATAGTGTCCCCGCCGGACTTGTCGCTATCATAAAGAATAACAAACTTGGTGTAGTCTTCAAATCCAAGCAATCCGTTAACTAAAGTGATCACCTTATCATCTTCAATATCTACATCCCCAAAAAATTTGGATTTAACTAGCATATATGTAACCTCCTTAAAATTTATTCGTAAAACACTATATGTATAATAACATATCAAAGTTAAGATTACAAATAGTTAAGCAGTGTATCAACTATACTCTTTGCGGTAGCTGAAAGCGCTGCATTATATACATCATAAGCAGATGTGTATCTTACTATAATCTCAGAAAGATCCACGTCGATATTGTCTGACTGAAGCTGCTCAACATCAGCCTGCTGATTCTCCAAGCGAGTCTTGATAAGGTCAAGTCTCTGCTCCTTAGAACCAACATCAGATGCACGGTTACTAAACATTACTCCGTACGCCTGGAATCTGGTTTCATTGTCTGCAAACGCTTCCTGCATAACCTTACTCTTAAGCTCGTATGCAATCTTAGAGTTCTCGTACAACGCCTTAGCCTTATCGTACTCTTCCGTACCCGCTGTCAATGCCTTATACTTCTTCTCAAGCTCGTTCATGGCATCCTCTGCCGCAATTGCAGCATTTACGATATCAACAAGCTCGTCTATATCACGGCCGATATTGTGAGTAAAGCAATCTTTACCCTGAACATTGACCGTCATCTGCTGGTTATAGTTAACAAGATACTTAATCTCTTCTTCCTTCTTGGTGTACTGGAATGTAGCTTCAGTCTCAAGACCCTCATCCACAACTCTGGTACATGTAAAGTAATGCTCAGGTCTTAATTCATTTTCCTTGAAAGAACTCTTCTGGTAGGTGACTTCAATTCTGTCATATTCATCATTTTCAAATGCTGCCTTCATTGTGTTATATGACTCTTCACCGAGCATAATCTCGCCTCTGTCAGCTATGAATACAACTACTTCCGAATTCAACTTGCCATCAGTTGCGATGTCTCCTTCCTCAACTGCCTTCATAAAATCGTCATAGGTCTCGTATGTGTCGGTTGGAGTTATCAAATCTGTAGAAGTCTCCTCACCCTCATCATCAATCGATATAGCCGATATTGTAGGCGTAACTTCAAGGTCTACAGCGTCATAAGCAAGTCTGATTCTGTGAAAATCCATACGAACAGGAGCATCCTGCTCATCTGTATCCGTTACTGACACCTGGTAAGCAACGTCAGAATATGAATTAAGTGAATCAGGAGTTATAGCCTCATTAATCACATATCGCTCTTTGGTATCCTCGGTAAATACAAGGTTGGTATCTGTCTTAAATCCTGTAAAGAGGAACCTTCCGCTGTAAGAACTTGTACCCTCCTGATAAATCTGATCCCTGTACTCAGCGAGAGTAGTGGCAATAGCTCTTCTATCTGTATCAGAAAGACCGTCCGTATTACCCTGAACACATTTCTCGTAAATTCCTGAGAGCATAGCCTGAGTGTTATCAAGCGCACTCTGTGTCATACTCATCCAGGCAAGGGCATCAGGAATATTCTTGTCAACATACTGTGAAACCTCACTATAAGTAGTATTAAGTTTTAAAGCTCTTGTCGCAATAATAGGATCCTCGGAAGGAGCACTAATCTTCTTCTGTGTGGTATACTGCTGATCAAGAGTGTTAAGCCTCTGTTCCTGCCTCTGTAAGTTATATAATGCATTGTTAGACATCATTAAATTAGTAACTCGCATAAGCACACCTCCTAAATACTATAGTCCGGTCTCATTTATCAATTTATTGTAAATCTCATTAAACACCGAAATCATCTTGGAACATAGATTATATCCCTTTTGGTAGATTACAAGGTTAGCTAATTCCTCGTTGGAATCAACACCTTTAATAGACTCTCTCTGATTGTCGATCGTCCTTAAAACATCACTTAAAGAACTCTCAAAATTCTTAGCCTTACTGCAATCAACGGAAATGTCTGCGACAACCGCCTGCAAGAACTCCGCAGGATTACCCTGACTAAACATCTTATTGTCAGACTTAAGATTAATAATATCTTTAAGAAGCTGACAAGATGCAACTCCCTCTTCAGGCTCTAACAAAACGCCTTCCTCAGTCATTACAGGGCCGTATCTTGTACAAATCTTGTTGGCATCTTTAAGAATACCCTGATCTACGGAAATGTTGGCTGCCGTCATTCTATAATAACTGTCAGCTGTAGAACTAAACGTCTTACCTCCGGTAGTGGTTTCACCCTCTTCGGTCATAACCATATCTTCACCGGTTACAGTATTAACGGTAGTAAAGAAATCAACGCCGGCTTCACCGTGCTCATCAATGCCCTTGTTGTGCATCTCATTAAATCTCTGAGAGAAAGTTCTGACGAACTCGTTGAGCTGATATTGATAGTAAGGAACACCCTTAAAATCTACGTCTTCAGCAATCTCCGCCTTGGTATCACTAACAGCTTCCTTAGTCGCTTCTTTAAGATTAAATGTGTACGACTCTATATCGCCGTCAGCATTATAATTAATTACGAAATCGGTATATTCGTATGTGTATCTTCCAATCTTAATCTCGCCCTCATCAGGAATGTTGAGCCTGTTCACGCTGGTAACATTGCCTGCCTGAACCTCGATTGAGTTGGCACCCGCTGCAAATGTAGTCGTTCCCCTGAAGTTCTCTTTATTGTTACCATCTCTGATATCAAAGAGACCTTTAAGCTCACCGTCAATTCCCGTTGACGCAAGATCAAATCTGTCTCCATCTGCGAAATTCCAAGTAATGTCATAAAGGCCTTCACAATCATTCATGTTGTTAAGATACTCTCTTGGAGTACAAACAAGATGATTGGCACTGAGGCTGTCTACAAGAATCTGGTCATTCAGATATACAGCAACATCTGTAATTCCAGCCTTTATAGGATCTCCATGAGAATCTGTAGCTCCCCTTACGTAGACATCCGTCTCAATAACCTGAACATTAACATATCCTGATAATTCGTCAATCAAGAGGTCCCTCTGATCCCTGAGATCATTAGCCTTCTCTCCGGTAATCTCAATTGTCTGAATCTGCTTGTTAAGCGATAAAAGCTGATCTGAAATTGAATTGATTCTATCTGCAATCGACTTAATTCTGTCATTGGCATCTTCCTGAATACGAGTAAGGTTGCCGCTCAATGCATTGAAGTAATCGGTAAGACTGCTTGCATAACTTACAGTGGTAACTCTCTTGTTGGAACTATCCGGCTCCGATGAAAGATCAACCAATGAATTAAAAAGATTATTGAACTCGGTATTAAATCCATCAGTTGAAATCTCGTTAAAATAATTCTCAACCTGTGACATGTAGTCAGCCTTAGAAGCATACTGACCAAGATGTGCCTGATTATCCCAATACTTGGTGTCGTAGTACTCATTACGTTGTCTCTCGACGCTCACCAAAGTAACACCGGCACCCATACTACCGTATGAGTTGTATGTACGAATAGCCTTCTCTGCCTGCTTCTCTACAACCTGTCTCGAATAACCGTCAGTGGCAGCGTTGGAAATATTGTGAGCTGTCGTATTAACACTTGCCTGAAAACCCGACAAACCCGTCTTTGAAATATTAAGTCCAAAAAATGTTGAAGACATATAATCACCACCACTTTCAATAAATATCTATCACGCTCTACCTGTACGGTTAATAAGCGTATCTAACATATCAGCAACAACGTTGATATATCTTGAGCAAGCGTTAAATGCCTGCTGGAACATAATCATATTAGTAAGCTCTTCATCACTGTTAACACCCGCAACTGTCTGTCTTCTGTCATCTAGCTGATTGGCAACAACAGTCTGATTCTGAGCTACATTATAGTAACAATTAATGCTGTTGGATAAATCTCCAATCATAGCATTGTAATAACCCTGGAAATTGTATCCCGTAAGAGTATTAGGAGTAAGCACCTTCATGTTAGATTTAGGATGATCATCTCCCATACCCTCGTAATCTCCTTCTGATGACCAGGCATCGAGCAAATCATTTAATACATCCTGTCTGTTAGAATGCTCCTTAGGATCTGACAAAGGAAGCTTACTAGGATTCTTGATAAGAGTATCATTGACCGTCAACTGAGAAATCGTGTACTGCGTATACTTGTCAGCCGGGTCTTCTTCGTTGTAAACATATACTGTATTACCCTCATCATCGTGGTATTTCTTGTACCTTGGTGTTGTAGATCTGGTAAACAACTCCTCACCCGGTTCACCGTCGACACCTAAGCCAACCGGAGCGTTCTCTGTATTAAGTACCTTGGTACCTATGAAAAGCTTAACTTCGTTACCATCATCATCATATACAGTCGTAACTGCGTCTAACTCTATATTAGGACAAAGAATATCGTTGATAGTAGTAACGATATTATGCATCATATAATCAAGCTGAGCCTCAACATTGGTAACCAGATAAGGCTCTATCTCTTTCTCGTAAAATGCTGCATATGCGGATTCTAATTCCTCATCAGTTCCTACAGCAGTCGAACTTAGATATCCCTCACCAACAAAATAATCGTACCATGATGCGTACTCAGGATATCCATATTCATCAAGCTTGTTAAGATAAGCCTGTGATGTATTCATATCCATAAGAGTATAGTCTCCAATGTAATTACCTCTGGCATATATAAGTCCCTTTAGCGAACCGACATCAGTAGATGTCTCAGCACTTGGAAGATATGAGAAGTTAAATGTTGGCATATTACCATGATCAGCCCACACAACCTGTAAGAGATTGCTGCTCTCACTGACAGGCATCGTTCCTAACTCAAACACCCTATCATCAACAACTAACGGTATACCTTCAAAGTTAACTGTCACGCAACCATTGCCATCTTCTCTGTAATTAATCTCAGCGTATGTTGCCAACTTATCGAGCAAGAGATTTCTCTTATCTCTAAGATCGTTGGCATGCTCAGATTGATTACTCTCAACTCTAACTATCTCTCTGTTTAATTCGTGAATCTCTTTGGCGATGTCATTCACCTCGCCAACCTGCTTGGTAAGCTGTTCATTGAGATTCCTCTGATAATCTACGATCTGGTTATATATAAGCTTAGCCTGCTCAATCATCTCCTGAGCTGACTGGATAACTGTCTCTCTGTTAACAATACTGTCAGGAGTCTTCTGGAGCTCATTAAGAGTCTCCCAAAACCTTATCATTGTATTCTTAAGTTTCTCGTCATCAACATCAGTTCCAAAGTATGTCTCGACTTCCTCTCCAACCTCTTCCATTGCTGAATAGAAAGCACCTCTACCGGTCTCAAGTCTGTACTGCTTGTCGGCAAATACGTCTCTTACCTGTCTGACCGTATCCATCGAAGTACCAAGACCAACCTGTTGCATGCTGACACCGGATCTCGAATACATCTGATAAAGTGTATCCTTCATCAAAACCTGCTGTCTCACGTATCCGTCAGTATCTAAGTTAGACAGATTGTGCGCCGTTGCCTGCAAAGCTGTCTGATTAACCTGAAATCCCGATACACCGAAATATAATCCGCTCATTGAACCAACGCCCATACTGTCACCTCCTTAAATAAAAACGAACACACCTCTGACAAGCATCAGCGATAATTGCTTTGGGAACAGTGCCCGTTAACAATTAACAAAATCCTGAAATAAGCTTATCTGATGGTGTGTATCCTTACATTCCGTCATGGCTATGATAATGTTATAGCCTAAACTTATATATCTCCAGACCACTAACACATCCTTGTGATCATGAACTGGAATCAAATGTACCCTTAATCGGTGCATAGGTCTCACCCGTATTGTATGCACCCTTATTGTAACTTCCGGTCTCAGGAGCCTGATTAATACCCCTCAACGCATTGAGGCTGAAATCAATCAAATCCAACTGATCCTGTACAAGTACAGCATTGTGTTGGTTCTCCTCCGACAACCTCTTAACCTTAGTTAGAAGATTGTCATGAATCTTCGCGAGCTGATTCTTAACATCAGCCTGACCATCTAAATATGAAATGATATCTTTGAGTGTTGAATTCTTAGGATCCTTCCCAAGTACTGTAGCTATATCCGTTGTTGCTTCCTCGCGCTTGTTCTCCAAATTAGTAATCACAGTCAATACATCCTGTTCCTGATCCGTGATCTTCTGTAACTTAGTGATATCATTGGCAACAATCGCTTGTGTCTTGTTCGAAGATATCTCAAGCAATTGGTCAAATACTTCACATTCCTCATTCAACACTTGAATCAATGTCTCAATCAGTGTAGCCAAATTCTTTCCTCCTGCTTACCGGAATCTATATCTAGAAGATATCCGGTTCTTAGATAGTACGCTCACGATATGCACTTATAAGTTTACTAGCGAAATCATCGAGATTGACATCGTAAGTACCGTTATCAATCTTAGCCTTGATCTCTGCAACCTTGTCCTCTCTTACATCAGGAGTAGCTTTAAGCGCAGTCTTAGCAACCTGATAATCCTTACCTGTTGAAGACACTGAGTAAGCGTTCATCTGGCTCTCAAATGATGCTTTAGGCTTAGCAGCCTTAGTCTGTGTCTGATACATCTGTGCCACTTGATTAATAGAACCTATCCTCATAGTAATCACCACCTTGTGTAATCTTAGCGCAGCATAAAACATATGCTACTAATATATTTATCGACAGAATAACTGAATACTTAACACCTAATTCAAAAAAATAAAAAAAAGCGGTTAAAAAACCGCTTTTCGAAAGTCTATTATTTATATTTAGACAAATGAAGACTTGAATCAGAAGTCCTTGAAGGCTTCGAAGGTTCTGGTTTAGGCATGCTCTTGTTAATACTTGACTGCAACCCTTCCGCAAGCTGCGCCTTACAATTCTTACAAATGCTTCCGCTCTCGATAGGCATACCGCACTGTGTACAAACAAGACCGGTATCAACACCCGGAGCGAACATCAATCTCTCTTCCTTAATCCATCTTCTAATCTGTTTAACCGAAACTTCGCACTGTTCAGAAACCTGAGCTACAGTAGCGCCTTTGTTCTCCTCTATAAACTGCTTAACTCTCTGAAGATCGTCATCGAGCTTCTTAACACAGTTAGGACACAACTTGTTGCCCACATACTGAAACATATTACCACAGTTAACACAATTCCTAATATCCATATTAAACCCTCCTTATACATACATTAGTCAAATGTAATCAATACCCCTGTCCCACTGCAACAGTAAGAGCGTAGACCTTACTTACTCCGGCTCTCAAAAGCACTCTAGTACAAGCCTCAATAGTCGATCCAGTAGTAAATATATCATCAACTAACATAACTTTGTCTAATTGTATCATATCTTGCGTTACATTAAAAGTGTTTTCTAGATTCTTAAGGCGTTCCAAATTGCTCAAACCCTTTTGTGCAGTAGTTTCCTGGCTTCTAATTAAATATTTATTTAAAACCTTTACACCACAATATCTAGATATTTCATTTGCCAAAAGTTCTGCCTGATTATAGCCCCTCTTCTTCCTTCTGTTCTTGTGAACAGGAATCGGGACAAGAGCCTGAACACCGGAAGACTTAATATAATCATCTAACTCTTCCGCAATCACCTGACCGTAAAATGCGGCATACTCTCTTCTGTTATGATACTTAAACCTCATCAGAGAATCTTTAACCATGTCGCCATATGCGTAAACCGCCCGATTGGACTCGTAACTTCTGGGCCTATCGATACAGTCATCGCACAACTCTTTGTCAAATGATAAAAGTGGCGCACCACACGCATAACACCTTGGCGAGCGAATCCTCTCAACCCTTTCATCACACATTTTACAACACCCCAAACCGATTTCGTCTCCCCTTAACACATTGTCGCAAAGAGCGCATCTCTTAGGGAACAACACATCCAACACCCAATCACCCTCTTAAATCCTAGTAGTAAGAATCGCATCCTTAAGCCCGCTGTACCTCTTCTGCTCATTGTTGTTGTTAATCATCGTTGCGACAGCATTTACATCGCCAACTATTACAACACACTTCTTTGCTCTGGTAACTGCGGTATACAAAAGATTTCTCGTATAAAGAACAGGAGGTCCCTGAACAAGCGGTATGACAACAACGGGATACTCACTTCCCTGACTCTTATGAACTGTCACCGCGTAAGCCAAAGTCAACTCATCAAGAAATGAAAAAGGATATATAACCTTGTGTCCCTCGTCAAATTCTACCGTAACCTCTTCCGCGTAATCGCTTATATGAGTAATCACACCAACGTCTCCGTTAAAGACTCCCGTGCCCTTATCAATCTCGTAACCGGTCTCATCTTCTAAAACCCACTCGAGCTTATAGTTATTTCTAATCTGCATAACCTTATCGCCTTCTCTAAAAGTGAACTTGCCGGAATCCTTTTCGTGCTTGTCCTTAGAAGGCGGATTAACACTCTTTTGAAGAAGCGAATTAAGGATAATAGAACCGACATCCCCCTTCTTCATCGGAGTAAGGACCTGAATTTCATTAGAGGTAACACCGACATAATTAGGCATTCTCTCTTTAACCAAAGACACAACTTCCTCAGCAATCTCCGCCGGATTCCTCCTCGAGATAAAGAAGAAATCTTTACTCTTATTGTCAAATGGTATCTGCTCTCCGGCATTTATCATATGGGCATTGGTTACAATCCTGCTATCTTCATCCTGCCTGTATATATGCATAAGTCTGACCGTTGCAAATACACCGGAAGATATAAGATCCTTTAAAACATTACCAGGGCCGACAGATGGGAGCTGATTGACATCCCCGACTAAGATAAGTCTCGTTCCCGAAGCAATAGCATCAAGAAGAGAATTCATCAAAAGGATATCAACCATCGACACCTCATCTATAATTACCACATCCGCCTCTAGAGGATTATCGTGATTTCTCTCGAATTTAAAATGCATATCAGAGCTTGGATCACCGCTAATCTCTAAAAGTCTGTGAATCGTCATAGCCTCGTAACCGGTCGCCTCTTTCATACGCTTAGCCGCCCTACCTGTAGGCGCAGCAAGAAGAAGCTCCATACCTTGCATTTCAAAATATCTTATGATACCGTTAATAACTGTCGTCTTACCTGTTCCCGGTCCTCCCGTAACTATGGTAACCCCGTGTCTTGAAGGCTCTATAATTGCGTCTTTTTGAAGTTCATCAAGCTTTACTCCAAGCCCGTTCTCAATCTTACTTATCGTATCGTCACTAATCTCAGGGGCTGAGTTCTCATCGTAGACATCGTCTAACTCAAGTACCATCTTGGCAACCTTCAGTTCACTGTAATACATCAAAGGCGTGTAAACCCTGAGTTCGTCATCATTTCTCTTGGCAATAAGCTTTCCATCCATAACAAGCTTATCAAGAATATCAGGTAAAATATCATCTTGAAGAGAAGTATTCAGATAACCCGCTGCCTGCTTGATAAGCATATCTTTCAGAAGATATGTATAGCCAAGGCCACCTGCCATAGTCATTGCATACTGCATTCCTGCCGCAATCCTGAATTCCGAATCTGCAGGAATACCAACCTTTTTGGCAATCTCGTCAGCCACTCTAAACCCGATACCGCTTACATCCTCAGCAAGCCTGTACGGATTATCCCTAAGGATATTGTACATTTCATCCCCGTACATCTCATATATCTTGACCGCATAATGACTCGGAATATTATACCCCGCAAGGAACACCATCGCATCCCTTACTTCCTTAAGTTCGACAAACTGAATCGCTATGCTCTCAGCCTTCTTTTCTGAGATACCCTTAACCTCAGCTAATCTCTCCGGCTCCTCCTCAATAATCCTAAATGTATCAAGCTTAAACTTCTTAACTATCCTCTTAGCAAGCGCCTCTCCGACACCTTTAATAACACCTGAACCCAAGTATCTCTCCATACCAAGAAGATCTTCCGGTCTCTTCTCCACATAAGAAAACACCTTAAACTGAGTCTCCTGATAAGTAGGATTATCCTGCTCTATTCCGGTAACCTCCAAATACTGTCCCTCGGATACCATTGCAAATGTACCCACGCACGTCCACTCGCCATATCTCGTATCAAGCACAAGAACAGTATAGCCGTTATTCTCATTTCTGTATCGAATACGAAGGACATATCCCTCGATAACTTTGGCTCTCTCTTCCAACTATAATCCTCCAAAACAAAAGACGGGGAAGGAATCCTTCCCCGTTTTATAGAAAATGTAATCAAATGTCAACTGAATTGGTAATCTCAGATATCGCCTGAACCTTAGTCTCCTCTTCCTCAGCCTCAACTGCAGCAGAAGAAGCCTTAGCTTCAGCAGTAGCTGACAAAGCCTCCGCCGTAGTCGCAGCATCATCAACTCTTCTGATATTAGATGTATTGTACTGAAGTCTTAAGTTATCATACATCTGCTCAGCCAAGCCTAACTTGGCATTGTCAGATATAGTCTCCGCCATAGCGTCAAGCATCTGATCTTCAAACATATTCATATATTCATTGTCGCCTATAAGTGAGTCCTTAGGGATGGTGTTCTTCATCTCCTTCATGACCTGTCTTATAAAGTATTGCTCAAACTGCTTACATGCATCAAGCAACTCCTCATCTGTTGAATCCTTGGCATTGATACTCTTTGCAGCATCAAGAGCTGAGCTATTATTGTTGGTGACAGCTGAATATTGACTATATAACGATGTCTTATCGATAGACATATCCATATCAATCCCTCCTTAATCAAGCTCACTATCTTCTAAGGTTGTTAGCCTCGTCCATCATTGTATCTGCAGCCTGAATTGCCTTAGAGTTAAGCTCATAAGCACGCTGGGCAACAATCAAGTTAACCATCTCATCTGCCGCATTAACATTAGATGCCTCTAAGTAATTCTGTCTAAATGTACTGTTCTTAATCGCAGGGTTAGTTGTCTCCTCCATAGGCTGTCCTGAATTCTCGGTAGCCTTAAAAAGACTGCTTCCTGTCTTCTCTAAACCTGCCGGATTGGCAAACTGTACAAGACCTACCTGAATACCTAAGTATTCTTCCTCTCCTGTAGCTTCATTGGTACAATAAAGCTTACCGTCAATCTTAAGACTAAGATTGGCTGTATTGTATTTAAGATTACCCTCTTCATCGTGAGTGTTAATAACGATAGGATTGTTGTCAACGTCAAGAACAGGCCATCCGTTACTATTAGTAACCATAACCTTATCGTCGCTCACAATAGAAAGACTAAAGCTTGCATTTCTTGTATATAAAATGTCATTTCCTGATTTAATCTTGTAGAATCCGTCTCCCTCAAGACCCCAATCCATAAAATTGCCGGTCTCCTGAAGGATTCCCTGTGAAAACTTACTTGTTACAGAAGCTAATCTCGTACCTAAGCCGACCTGTGCTGCAACAGGTTTCTTGGTTCCATCCGAGTTGGTGGAACGGCTCTGGAGATTCTGATAGAGAAGAGACTTGAATTCAGCCTTCTCGGTCTTATATCCCGCCGTATTGATATTGGCAAGGTTGTTAGAAATTGTATCTACGTTGCTCTGCTCACTAGTCATACCACTAGCAGCAGTCCATAATGCTCTCATCATAGTAATTCACCTCGTCTCCGTATTATATCAAAGGCTACACCTTACCAATAGTGTTAACTGCCTTATCCATAATGCTGTCTACAGTCTGAATCATCTTCTGATTAGACTCATACTGTCTGGTAACTGCAATCAGATTGACCATCTCGTCAACTATGTTAACATTACTGGTCTCGATTACTCCCTGTTCAACAGATCCCGTAAATGGAATAATAGTCGCTCCATTGACAGCATCAAATTGATTCTCGCCATATTGCTCAAGGTAGTCATAATCTGCAAAATCGACCATACCTAACTTAGCGATAGTCTGATTGTTGAAACTGATGTTACCATCACCATCAACAGACGGATTTCCCTGATTGGTAGGAAGTTGAATCTTTCCTCCCTTATCATCCAGCACAAAGTCTCCATCCTTGGTTACCAGGTATCCTTCCGAGGTTATGGTAAAAGCGCCATCTCTTGTATATCTGATGTGCTCTACGCCACTCCTGTCTGTCATGCTAATTGTAAAGAATCCGTTACCGGCAATCGCGAAATCGTATGTGTTATCTGTTACGCGAAAACTGCCGCTTGACCAGTCTCTGTAGGACTCGCCGATCTTGACACCCAAGCTCATCTTGCCGATGCTCCTCTGCAAATATGCTTCAGAATCGTCATTAATCTTGATGCCAAACACCTTAGAGAACGCGCGAGATGATGTACCTTCTGCCTTGTAGCCGTTGGTATTGGCGTTAGCCATGTTGTTGGCTATGACATCCATACGTCTCTCTTCGTTCTTCATGCCGGTGTAGGCTGTGTAAAGACCTCTTAGCATTCGTACTCCTTACCGATAGGCATGCCTGATAACCCTTATGGATCCGAGTTTAAGAATTATTATGCATTACTATCTAATTAATCTTCGTCTCTCTTCCCGCTAAGGAATTCAACGTATTTACCGGTTCCGATTGCCACTGCCGTAAGCGGATCCTCAGCAGTCATTGTGTTGATTCCTGTCTTCTCAGCAAGCAATTCCTCGAGACCGTGAAGCAAAGCTCCACCACCGGTAAGAACAATACCCCTGTCTGCAATATCTGCTGCAAGTTCAGGTGGTGTCTTCTCTAATACGCTATGTACTGCATCTACAATCAATGATGTCTGATCGTGCAATGCTTCCATAGTCTCATCTGAAGTAACTGTAATAGTCTTAGGAAGACCGGTAACTAAGTTACGACCTCTGACATCTATAGATACTTCCTCTGCTCTTGGATATGCTGTACCAATCTGAATCTTGATATCCTCAGCGGTACGCTCACCGATAAGAAGGTTGTGCTTCTTACGCATATATCTGACGATAGCTTCATCGAAATCGTCACCTGCAGTCTTAATAGAAGTAGAAACAACAGTACCACCGAGAGAAATAACAGCGATATCTGCTGTACCACCACCGATATCTACGATAAGATTACCACATGGTCTCGCAATATCAATACCTGCACCGATAGCTGCTGCTATAGGCTCCTCAATGATATATACATCACGAGCACCTGCGTTGATGGTAGCTCCCTGAACTGCGTTCTTCTCGACCTCAGTAGCGCCACTAGGTACACATACTGAGATTCTAGGCTTTCTGAAAGTCTTGCCGACTGCCTTCTGTAAGAAATACTTGATCATCTTCTCTGTTACAGTATAATCGGATATTACACCCTGACGAAGCGGTCTAACCGCTACGATATTACCAGGTGTACGACCAAGCATCAATCTTGCTTCCTCGCCGATTGCCTTGATTCTATTAGTATCCTTATCAAATGCAACTACGCTTGGCTCCTTAAGAACAACACCTTTGCCCTTAACGTAAACCAAAACACTCGCGGTTCCTAAATCAATTCCAATATCTGTGCTTGCCATTGTTATCCCCTTTCACCATAATAAATGGTTGCTAATATTCAACAAGTTATAAGCTATAATAGCATAGTACTCACATAATAAGTACATTATATAAAGCTACGCTAACTATTATAATTCAAAACCAAAATATTTCAAATACTTTTTAGGGGTAATGCAAAAAAACATCATTTTACCTAAAAACCGCGGCATATTATACTATAAATAGACAATCTTTCACAACAACAATCTATCAATTAATATATCGGCATGTTATTTGAAATACTTTAATTGGTTATTTATCTTCTTCACTGATAATAAATATCCTAAGTCTCTGTCC
This sequence comes from Lachnospiraceae bacterium NC2004, assembly GCA_000621905.1. Taxonomy (GTDB): domain Bacteria; phylum Bacillota; class Clostridia; order Lachnospirales; family Lachnospiraceae; genus NC2004. The sequence continues at coordinate 148,627 of JHXB01000004.1, read as the reverse complement.
GCCCTGCTTGGTATAATCAAGCTCTCTCACTCGCATAGCTCTGTTAAAAAGCTTGTGATACATCATACAATTCTTGCTCTCTCTTGCACCTTCAATAGACTCTATCGGATCTGTATGATGCATTCCGGAGTGTCTAAACACTTCAATCTCGGTCTTACCGACAACATTACCGAGTATCTTCTCCAAGCGAGGATTGACATATATAATCTTACCTGTGTCAAGATTCTTGATATATATATACTCTCTTGAAAGATTTAAGAAATCAAAGTGAAACTCTGCAACATCGTGAGCATCCACATTACTTCTCATTCTCTGAATAAAGCCCTGCAAGATAGACGCTGTAGTCTGCATAAATGATATCTCTTCATCAGTCCAATCCCTGTCATACTCAAACTCCTGGAATATGATGTACTGCTGATCCATCGTCAAAGTATAAATAGGCATCGCAACCATAGCTCTTACATGTTCTTTAGCAAGAGCTCTTCTGTATCTGATAGGAATGGAACTTCCATTAAACACAACCATTCCATCTTTGGCAAATGCTTCCTTCTGCCCTTCAAAATAAGTATCCGAAAGGAAGAAATCAGGCTCACTGCTCTTGATACCATAGGCCTTCCACTCATACCAACTGGTACGCTCCCCGGTCTCGCTACTATAGAGCATAATATCAATCTTACTAAGCTTGAGATACTCTCCAACCTTATGAAGAACGTACTCTAAAGCATCCTCATCGTTGGTCTCGTTACACCTTCTCAAGATATCTCTAAATGTACTATTCCTGTCAAGAAGTTCTCTAGCTTTAATCTCAGACAACTTGGATCTTTCAGATTCTCTCTCCATAATAGTGCTGGAGTACACATACTTCGCCATAGCCTTACATATATTCCAAAGTGAAGGAACATAGTAAGCCATCCTGTCCTCTTCAGCATCCGAAAACAGACATGTAACCCAGGTCGCAAGGTGTTTGTCCTCTACAAACAGCGGATAACCTATAAGCGTGACAGGTTTAGCCTCTGTCTCTTCAACCTCATCATCAGGCATAACCTCTCTCACCTCTGTGAGATTAGGGTCATTAAGTGATATGAGTTCACTTACCTTCCCGGTTGCAAGATCAATCTTCATAGGCACGCGATTCTTTCTTACTGCCTTAGACAAAGCAAAATATCTTTCTTTATATTCTTTCTTCTCAAACATATCGTAAAACGCACCCATATTAGTCTCAGGTCCGTCAGGATATGTAATCGGATCTCCGTCCAAATCGATAACCGCATTGTAGCTCTCAGTAATCTTAGAAAATGCACTCTGCAACGTCTGCAACTCATCCTTCTGTACAAAGTCAACCACAGACATATCACTAAGAAGCGCATCTCTTGACTCAATATAGTCAACCTTCTTCTCAAGCGACTTCTGATATTCAAGCAAATGCTGCTCTTTCATCTTAATATCGGTTATGTCAGTAAGAATCATCTCGATGTACTTATTGCCATCAGGGAGAATGATTACGCTGCTCTCACATTTGACATGGAAGACTTTCTCCTTAGGATTAACAATCCTAAATTCCTGAGAAAGATAAGTAAAACCTTTCTTGGAATACTGGACAAAGACATTAACGACCTGCTCTCTCTCATCAGGGTGAATGTAATCCCTCAAAGAAACTTCGCCTGACTTAAACTTAGAAGGTCTGAATCCAAACTTCTCAATATTGGAAGAAACGTATCTGATCTTTCTCTGATCAACATCCTCATCGTACTCCCAAACCAAAACTATATTACTGCTCTTATTGATAACATTTTCAAGGAAGAGAAGACTGGCATTACGCTCACTCTCCATCGCAAAATCAAATATCAATTCCTCGGCACCGATGAAATTATTGTTACCATCAACTAAGATATGAATATATCCATGAACCGGAATGACCTGTCCGTCGCCCATAACAAGGTTGTATTCTCTGGTATATTCTAATCTTCCACTCTTCCAGTTATAGATAAACTCTTCTCTTAAGCGATTGACATCGCCCTCATAAATTATGTCCTTCCAATACTTGTCCTTGTTATAGAACTCTTCTCTGCTGTAACCAAATCTGCTTACAGTATTAGAGACATACTGTGCATGCCAGTTATCCTCATCATCAGGCTTCATAAACCAGTTAAAAGCCACAAATCCAGAGTTCTCAACGATACGCTCCAACGTGACACTGCCGAATATTCTTCCTTCTCTGAAATCAAATGCAAAACAATATGTCTCCGGAACATTGTTGGCAGGATCAGAAGGTGTAATCAAATGCATCATTCCACGCACCTTAAACACTTCTGTCCCCGCTTTTATAAGTGCTTTGTGCGTAAAAACCGTCTTATATCTTCTTAAGTTCTCAAAGAAATCTTCGTTACCGACATACCTACCCGGCTTAAACTCAAAATTAATAACGCTACTGCCGATTATATCCATCGCCTCTTCATTCAAATGAATAAGATTACCGTCCTCGGTGAATATAGCAATAGCGCACTTAAATTCTTTGGTTAAAGATATATACCTTGAAACAAGTGTCTGATAACTCATATACAGTGCCCCCAATTAAATAATAATTCTTAATAATTCGCTAGTTGTATTCATTATAGTGTTGTTCAATTAAACCGTCAAGGTAGATTTGCTATAAAAAAACCACCGGGATTAAATCCCGGTGGCAAATATCAATTATTCTATTTCTCATGTTTTAAATCTGTATGTCGTTTGAAGAAATCTTTGGTCTCATATGCGACTACTCCCGAAAGTGCGAACAGCGCTATCATATTAGGGATTGCCATAAGTCCGTTAAAGATATCAGCGATAGTCCAAACCTCAGCAACAGTCATGTAAGGTCCGATAAATACAGCAAGAATGTATAACCAACGATACACGAGAACTGACTTTTTCTTACCGCCGGCTACATACTCTAAACATCTCTCAGAATAGTAATCCCATCCTAAAATTGTTGTAAATGCAAAGAATACGAGACATATCATAAGGATAAATGCCGATACTTTAGCTGGGAATGGAAGACCATTTTGGAATGCATAAGTTGTAATCTGCACACCCTCTAAGCCATCAACCTTCCAAGCACCTGTTATGACAATTGAAAGACCTGTCATAGTACAGATAACGATAGTATCAATAAATGTACCTGTCATAGAGATAAGTCCCTGTCTTACAGGCTCCTTGGTCTTAGCGGCAGCTGCTGCAATAGGAGCAGAACCAAGACCGGCCTCGTTAGAGAAGATACCTCTTGCAACACCCTTCTGCATAGCAACAATCATAGAACCCACAATACCACCTGTTATTGCCTTTGGTGAAAATGCAGCCTGTACGATAGTAACAATAGCTGAAGGAATAGCCTCAATATTAACAACTATAAGTGCTACGGTAACAGCAAAATAAAGAATTGCCATGAAAGGAACGACAACCTGTGTTACCGATGCAATACGCTTTAATCCACCAATCAAAACAAGCGCAACTACAACAGCGAGAATAATCGAAGCAATAACCACTACTATAGAATAATCACCGATTCCTAATACATTTACCGAATGAGTCATATCAGGATCAAAGAAATTCTGGATTGAAGAAACAATACCGTTAATCTGTGTAAATGTACCGATTCCAAGAAGACCTGCGCAGATTCCAAAGATAGCAAAAAGCTTAGCAAGCCATTTGAACTTAGAACCCATACCCTTCTCAATATAATAGAAAGGTCCGCCGAGCGAGTGACCGTCCTCAGCAACTTCTCTGTACTTAACAGCGAGAAGACCCTCTGAGTACTTGGTAGCCATTCCGAAGAAAGCAGCAACCTCCATCCAGAACAATGCACCGGGACCACCGGTTCCAATCGCGGTAGCAACACCTACGATGTTACCTGTACCGATTGTAGCTGAAAGTGCAGTACAAAGAGCTCCAAACGAAGTAACCTCTCCTTCACCGTCTTCCTCATTCTTAACCATCCACCTTAAAGCAAGAGGAAGCTTGTGAACCTGCAAACACTTAACTCTGATTGTAAGAAGTAATCCTCCTAAAAGGATAAGCACCATCAAAGGAACTCCCCACACAAAGTCGTCTATATTACCTAAAATGTTATCAATTGTCTCTCTCATGATATCTCCTTATTCTTAAATTCCATAACCTCTAAGAGTTGCAAAATAATCCTCCGGAGTCTCCGGTCTTCTAATCATCTCAACATTGCCATCTTCGTGAAGAAGAAGCTCAGCTGACTTTAACTTACCGTTGTAATTATAACCCATCGCAAATCCATGCGCGCCCGCGTCATGAATAAACAGTACATCGCCCTTCTCAATCTCAGGAAGCTCTCTGTCGATTGCGAACTTATCGTTGTTCTCACAAAGCGAACCGGTAACATCATACACATGGTCACGAGGTGCATCCTCTTTACCCATAACTGTTATATGATGATAAGCGCCATACATTGCAGGTCTCATAAGGTTAACCGCACATGCATCAACACCGATGTAATCTTTATAAATCTTCTTCTCATGGATTGCAGTTGTAACCAACCCACCGTAAGGCGCAAGCATAAATCTTCCCATCTCTGTGAATATCTTAACCTTGCCAAGTCCATTAGGAACTAATATCTCGTCAAATGCTTTATGCACGCCCTCACCTATAACCATGATATCGTTAGGCTCTTTGTCCTCGGTGTAGTTAACACCAACACCACCGGAAAGATTGATAAAGTCAAGCTCTACGCCTGTCTTCTCCTTAATCTCAACTGCAAGTTCAAACAAAATGCCTGCAAGAGTCGGATAATAATCATTGCTGACCGTATTGCTGGCAATAAATGAGTGAAGGCCAAACTCCTTAACTCCCATATCTTTAAGTCTTGAATATGCTTCAAAAAGCTGCTCTTTAGTCATTCCGTACTTGGCATCGCCAGGGTTGTCCATGATGTCTGTACCAAGTTCAAACTTACCGCCAGGATTGTATCTGCAGCATATCTTCTCAGGCATTCCAGCAACCTCATCAAGAAAATCGATATGAGATATATCATCTAAGTTGATGATCGCATCAAGCTCTTTCGCCTTCTTGAAGTCCTCAGCAGGAGTGTCATTACTTGAAAACATAATGTCATTGCCTGTCACTCCGATCATCTCGGAAAGCATAAGCTCTGTCAGTGAAGAACAATCTGTTCCACAGCCTTCCTCTTTCAATATCTTTAATATAGTAGGATTAGGAGTAGCTTTAACTGCAAAATATTCCTTATATCCTTCATTCCATGCAAACGCTTCCTGTATGCGTCTTGCATTCTCCCTTATACCCTCTTCATCATACAAATGAAAAGGTGTAGGGTACTTTTCTATAATCTCGTCTAATTTCTCTTTGGTCACGAAAGGTATCTTCTTCATATTATAGGTGCCTCCTTTTTAAAAAACCTTTTCTACTATAATATGGTTAAATGCAAGTTGTCAAGTAACATCTTGCAAAAATAAAAATCCGGGTGGAATATTCCACCCGGACAAAATGCACAATATTTACTTCTTACATTTAACCTTAATCGGAGCCGTCATATCTTCAGGATCGCCGTAATCACCCTCTATATAGGTGTATTTAGCTTTGAGATAGTAGGTAGTACCCTTCTTAATCTTTGCTCCGTTAAATTTCTTAAGAACCTTAGAATAAGTTCTCATTGTATTCCCCCAAGATCCTACCTGCTTCCATTCAGACTCATCTTCTCCGCCTGTTGTTGACATGTAGAGGAAGATCTTTCTAACACTTAAGTCTGCATTTGCAGAAACATTAACAGTAAGCTTGCCTTTCTTCTTAGCGGTAATAGCTCTTGTCTCGCTGACTCTCTCCTGAGGCTCTCCAACCTCTCCGATAGGCTGAATCTTGATGAAGTAGTTGGTACCCTTCTTAAGCTTCTTGCCTCTAAACTTAGAGATAGTATATGAAGTCTTGCTCGCAGGAACAATTCTGTTTCTCTCATAGAAACCCTTCTTCTTATTAGAAACAAGGATTACATAGTACTGTGCGCCCTCACAAGCAGTCCATTTAACGGTAATCTTCTTTTTCTTGGATTTGCATTTATTCGACTTAAGCTTAAATGATCCAAAGTTAGAATCGTCAAATGTTGTATCGTCACCTTCACTGATTTCGACTTCGGTTTTGGCTTTATCGCCTTCCTTCACCTCTTCATCAGTTGCTGCCTTAGATTCTTCATAAGTGTAAGTGAATTCCTTAGTTGCTGTCTTATCACCGACAACAACTGTTACAGTAATACCAACTTCATATACATTGGTTTCTTCTTTCTCTTCCTTAACCTTAGGAGCAGATGTCTCGGCAAATGATGTATTGGTGTTGTTAAGTGATAACTCTTTCTTGATCTCAGTATTATCGCTTCTCTTGTATACCGCAGTAGCCTTAACCTTACCTGCATTGAAATCTGCTACGTTAATCCTCTTGTCCGATGCTCCTCCAAGAGTTGATACATCAGTAATCTCAATCGCACTAAGCACAGCATAGTCAGCATTTACTGTTGTATCACCTGTTAATGTGAACTCATAGTATCCGTCTGTCAAAGTAAGCTTCTCGGTCTTTCCGTTGACAGTGATAGTTACAATAGGCTCGATATATGTGTCTGTATCAGCAGGAACGGTTACCCTTATCTTCTCACCGTTCTTACCACCTGCCTTAACAACATATCCTGCAGATTCCTGAACTTCTTTAACAGAAGCGGTCTTGGTAATAGTGAAATCCTTATCTACTGCGTATGTGTATGTAAGGGTCGCTTCACCCGCGGCTCCCGCTTCGGAATTAAGCACCTTGACAGGATAACTCTTCTTTCCGATAGTTGCATTGTATGTAACATTTACAGGAACTTCGTAGATATCTTTACCGTCTTTAGTTTCCTTAAGTTTAGCTTCACCGGATGCAACACTTAACATACCGTTAATCTCGTTGCTCTCCTTGTTCCACATACTCTTAACTATCTTGTTCTTTCCGCCAAAGTCAAGAGTGAATTCTCCACCTTCAAGACTTGCGCCCTTAACATCTACCATCTTATCGTACTCTGTGGTAGTGATACCTTTGCTTACATAAACCTTCATAAGAGGAGCATATGTAACCTCAAGATTAATCTCCTTGTTAGGCATCTTAAATGTAAATGTAGCCGTTCCGTCCTCGCCGTACGCTGTCTCTATACCAGTAACCTCAGAAGACTTAATTGTAGCGTAAGAATATAATGCATTAGGCAACGCCTTTATGGTAACATCCTCACCCGGATCGTACTTAACCTTGCCATCAACAGGATCACGACCTAAATCAACCAATGATGCAAGTTCTTTGACATCAATCTTCTCTGCCACAGGATCTGTATCTGTGGTTAAAATTGAAGCACCTGTTAAATTAATTGCATACTGTCCTTCAGGATATCTGTACTTATATGAGAACTTAACTTCAGACGCAGTCAATCCACCATATTTGTATCCATCCTTAAGTTTCAATATAACAGGAACCTCCGCCTCGCACTCGTACTTTCCGGTAGTAGAGTTAAGCAAGCCTTTAGTTACCTTAATATTTGCGGTATCTTCCACATATTCGTACTGATCCTTAGTAAGATTAATTGTCTTAACTTTACTGTTAGCATAAGTAACCGTTGCAGTAGGTGCTGCAAATGTCGAATTAGGATCCGAAACCTTCTTATCGTAAGACTCCTTGATTGTAGAAGGCTTATTAATAACAATGCTCTTTATCTTACTGTAATTAACAGAAGCAGTTACATTACCTGCGGGCATCTTAAATGTATACTTGTTAGTTCCTGCACTGTTAACAGTAAGTGTCTTTCCGTTACCATATGTCCAGGTTACGTTATTGTAGATATATTCAGGAGTATCAGCAACTGGCTTAATTGTAACGGTTACAGTATCACCATAATATGCTTTTTCAGGATCTATATTTACTCCAGACACAACACTCACAGCTGATATATTATATTCCGGAATTCCATATGTATAAGTAAACTTACACTCAGCCGACACTTCACCATAGTTAGCGGTAACTGTAACCGGAAAACCAACTATGCCACCACTGTTGATAGTTGGTTCCTTGCCTACTGTCGCAGAAATATACGACGCATCAACCGCTACTGTCTTAGTGCCATACTTAGCCGTTGCAGTAAAAAGCGCTTTAAGTTCATCAGCCGTCATCGGCTTAGTTCCTGCATCATATGTACCTCCGTTTGCTACTTTAGATGAAGCGATTACCAATGTTATCGCAGTATACTTAACAGTTATTGTAACATCCGCATCAGGCATCTTAAACGTAGCAGTTGCATTTCCTAGTGCATCGTAAGTAGGGCTTAGCGTTCCCACTTTCTGATCAACCGTAATTGTTGGAAAGGCGTATTTAGCAGATGAATTAGCTTTTACTGTAATTGTGTCTCCTTTAATAGCAGTAACCTTATTAGTTTCAACCGATACACTACTATCTCCTATTATTGTTTTAGATATCTTCCTCTCATTAGGTGCTATCGTCTCTTTATATGTATAGGTAAAAGTTCCTGTTGCCGCATTACACGTAGTACCGATAGCAGGCGCGGTAACCGTAACTGTAACCGTATGAGTCTTAATTGTATTCTTATTGGCATCCTCTGTTGTGGCAGTCACTTCATCCTTATCGGTATAATAAGATGAGTTAAGTTCTCTTGTTCTTGTTGAACTACCACTGTAGGTAACAGTTATATTACCCGATGGTGAAAGACTTGAAAGTGCCTGTCTTGCCGTGAATTCGCCTGTAATATTGCTTACTGTAACCTTCTGTGTTTTAGCAGTCTCATAAGTTGCTGACAAAGAAACTGCTTTGTCAGGCATTGTAAACTGGTATGTTCTGGTATTTACCGAATCACTAGGATTACCTAATGTAACTCCTGTAGCTGTAAGCTTAGGATTAGTGTACAAGAAATCTGTATCATTTATCGGCATTGTAACCGTAACCTTATCACCGGTCTTGGCATTGGTCTTGCTTAAAGAAACCGTAAGACCGTTAGTGGTAACAGTCACATCATGCCATACCTCGTAAGTTACCTCGATTGTAACGGCAGAATCAGGCATTGTAAATGAGCCCGAACCGTTAGAATATGTACATGCAATAGGTGTACTTCCGCTCTTAACTGTAACAACAGGATTCTTATAAACCACATCACCCGTTGAGCAGCTAAATGTTACTTTAGCATCAGGATAAGCAGGAGAAGTAACATTTATCGCAGCTTGCGTGTTATTAGACGACGCTGTAACCTTGTAACTAACCTTTTGGTAGGTTACAATAACTGTCACATTACCTGCAGGCATCGCAAATTTATATGTCACATCAGATATCGTAGATACTGTAATACTACCGGTTGCAGTTGACGCAGTAACTGAAGGTTTGTTATACCTTGTGTTAGCTGCAGGAATAGTAACTGTTATAGATTCATCTTTCTTACCTGTTGTCTTAGAAAGAATCAGGTCATTAGCGCTGTATGTGGTATATGTATCAGCGTATCTGGCACTTATCTGAAACTCATTCTCTGTATAAGAAATCTTAACTTTTACATCACCCTTAGGCATCGTAAATGAATAGTTAATTGTACCATTTGAATTGGTAGTGCCCTTATTAAGTGATGAAATTGACGCATTGCTTTCGCCGTAAGTAGCACTTACTACAGGTTCCTTATATTGATCATTAGAACCCGGCACGCTAAATGACACCGTTGTTCCCTCTAACGCTGTTGCAGGTCCTGTTGCAGTTGCACCCTGCCTGTCAGGGAACGAATAAGCAATATTAGATGTAGCCTTAACTTTATAAGTAACATTTACAGTAACATTAGAAGCAGGCATAGTGAATACGCCGTTAGTTACAGTCTCTTCTTTGCCACCGTAAGAGATGGTTACTGTAGGCTCATAGTAGGTGCTGTCGCCCTCTAATCCCGTAATACTTACGCTAGTCTTCTCTTTAACATTGATACTAGACCCGGTTGAACCACCGCCACTAAACTTAATCTTACTGCTAAGTCCTGTGTAATTAGAAGTTCCAAAAGAAACCTTGTACTTAGGCGCCTCTGTCGTTGGAGCTTCTGTTGTAGTTGCTTCTGTGGTTGTAGCTTGCGTTGTAGTTGTAGCCTTCTCAGTTGTTGTAGTAGTTGCAGCTTCTGTCTCTTCTGCTTCTGTTGTTGGAGCAACAATAGACTTAATTGTTAAAGTTACCGTCCATTCTTGATAGCCGAAGGTATAATTGGTTGGAGAAGCTCCACTACCCGAATCATATAACACAGCCTCAGTATTTGTATCTTTAATAAATTTAGTATACTTCGTCTTTGTTTTCAGTGTATAAGTACGAGATCCACTACCCTTCTTAACTGTTATTCTACCGGTTGGTGTAATCGTAACATAATCATCTGAATATGAAGATCCAATCGCTGTACTATTAACATAGGTTATATCTCCAAGGATTCTTTCTCCCTTAGCCGAGGTATAACCAGTCTTGTTCTTAAAAATAGTCGCATCATCCACACCTACCGTCTGGCCTACATTAAGCGAATCATAAGTGATTTCGTAAGGTCCGAAAGGACCATTGACAGCAGTATACTCACCATTCACCGGCAATTGATTATCCGCAAAGCTCGCTGATCTAATTTTTAAATAATTAATTTTTTTATCGGAAACGGACAAAGGTAGATATATTCCCTCTTTAGGAATCAACACAAGTGAATCAGGATTATCCGGCTGACTCCCACTTCCAGGATTATAAGTCGCAGCATTATAAGTGTATTTATAACTCACATTATTGTTAATGCCATTACTATCTTTTTTAATACTCCAATCAAAAATAGCCAAATAATCCTTGCTTTCCATATTCGCATTAAGTTTATAAGCATTAGAATTGTAATCCAAACTAGGAGCATTAGTAAGTCTATCTCCGATTTTAATACAAAAACTACTTCCCGAAGAAGATTTATCAATCAACTTACTACCGTAATATATTTTTATGTCTGCTCTTACTTCAGATACCGAGTCAATATAATACCTTAAGCTATTTACTTCAAACGATGTTGATCCATTCGAAGTTCCAGGATAAACTGGGTTAACTACTATTCCATTATAGTTCACATATGCCAAAATAACCGCGCGATTATTGTTTAGTATGAGTGTATCTAATTCACTCTTTAATGAACCTTCTGTGATCCAAGTATGCTCCGCATAACTAAAAGAAGACTTGCGAATAAATATCTCTCCAGTTTGTCGTGAATCAGACTCTAATACCTGAACCTGAATATTCTTAGTCCTATCTCCATTAGGATATACAAAATACCATCCCTTTGCGAGACTTCCGCTACTTCCGTCACTGTAATAAACACCAGGGGTGGTAGTAGCTGATGTTATAGTCTCTCCGGTGTAGAAGTACTCACTTCCTCCTTCTACCTTGACACTGTATATTCCTCTACCTGTCTCCTCTACAGCCTGAACTCCATCAATCAAAAATCTGATTGCTCTGTCATTTCCTTGGGCGGTGTTCCTATTAACTTTCGGACCTGCTCCATTAGAATACAGCGTATTATAATTAGTAATCGTTCCTATCGTCTCAGCCTTAACCCCATTAGCCTGCCAACCATTAATCAACAAGCTTATTGTCATTATTAACGCCACTCCCATAGCTGTTATTCTCTTGGCGTATTTGTTGTAACTACTCATAAAGAGCCTCCTTATTTTTTACATTTGCATCCTTTAACAGTACTCTGATTGCCATATTCTTTAGGCGTTGTATCTATAGTTCTAATCAACTTAATATAGTACGTCTTGCCCTTCTTAAGCTTCTTAGATTTATACTTCTTAACCGTGACTGTACACTTTCTTCTAAGAGTATTCTTAACCGTTGCCACAGTCTTAAATCCTGATGTCTCGGATTTAGAAATCTGAATCTTGGTCGACCTTAGATTAGGTTCCTCAGGATTGCTCGGTATAACAATATTCATCTTACCTTTCTTCTTACACACCTTAGTGTATCCGTCTTCAGTCGTTGTAAACACCGGTGCGCCTTTAAAAGGCCTTACCATGATGAAATATTTCTTGCCTTTTTTAAGTTTCTTGCAGTTAAATGACTTAATTACACAAGAAGTCTTGTTACTTACAACAGCTGCTCTCTCGTAGTTAGTAAATGCTTTGCTATTAGCGATATATACTTCGTAGCCGTCCGCTCCGGCGACCTCATTCCATTTGACAGTAAGTTTAAGTTTCTTGCTTGTAATCTTGCTGATAGTTACATTTCCAAGGTCATCGGCATGAACCTCCGGTTGAGGTGAAATCACCACCGGAGACTCAGTAGTAGTGTTAGCTCCTGTTGTTGAGTCAACATTTGTTGTCGCACTCTCTGTCGTTCCATCAACTGCAGTTGTAGAAGTCTCGGTAGTTGTTCCATTTTCAGTTGTAGATGCTTCTGCTGTTGTCTCCGCCTCGGTAGTTGTTGCCTCTGTCGTATCTTCAGCTCCCTCTCCCTTTATTGCTGATATTGTGAGGGTTACATTCCATGTCTGATATCCCAAAGTGTATGATGACGGACTCGCTGAACTTCCCGAATCATAAATGACAGGCTCTGTCTTCGTAGCAGCTAATCCGCTTTCATTTCTGAACTTAGTGTAAGGAGTCTTGGTTACAAGCTTGTAGGTAAGCGCTTTAGAACTACCTTTCTTAACCGTTATATTTCCTGAAGGTGTAATAGTTATATAATCATCTGAAAATGAAGCACCAATGCTCTTACCACCTACAGATGTAATCTCTCCTAGAACCCTCTCTCCCTTAGATGCATTGACTGTCATAGTCTTAAATAAATCTGCATCATCCACGCCGACATTTTGACCTACATTCAGCGAATTATACGTAATCGCATTTGGACCTCCGGCTCCATATATCGTCGTTACCTCTCCATTAATTGCCGGAGCCTGATTGTCCGCATAACTTGCCGATCTTATCTTCAGATAATTCTTCTTGCTCGAACTTGCAGAAAGTGGAAGATATACCCCCTCATCAGGAATAAGAGCAAGTGAGCTTGCATTGTCAGGTGTGCTTCCTGAACCTTTAACATAATTAGAACTATTGTTACTGTTACTATAATGTATTCCGGTAGCGCCGTTAGAATCACTGTACACGCACCAATCAAGCACAGCTAAATAATCCTTGCTAGGCATATTGGCGTTAAGCTTATATGCATTGGTGTTGTAACCAAATCCCGGCGAATTGGCTAACGCACTGCCTATTTTAATAAATGAACTATAAAGAGACGACGCCGGGCCTATGTATTTGCTTCCGTAATAAATCTTGATATCTACTCTCTCTGCTGATACAGAGTCAACATAATAGCTTAACAAAGAGGTGCTGAATGTAGTCGTACTGTTGGAAGTTCCCGGTCTAAGCGTCCTCGAAGGAACTCCGCTATAATCGGTATAATTAATATACATTGCAGACGCATTATCATTAACCATCAAATCAAGCTCAGACTTAAGCGAAGCATCGGTTATCCAGGTTCCTGCGCTTCCACTAAATGATGATTTATTGATAGAAAAATTCTTAGAAAATGCTGCATCAACATCCAAGACCTGAACCTGAATGTTCTTGCTCTTATCTCCATCGGGATATACGAAATAATATCCTTTAGTGAGGCTTCCACTCCTTCCATCGCTGTAATATACGCCCGGTGTAGTAGTAGATGATGTTATAGTCTCTCCGGTATAGAAGTACTCGCTTCCACCCTCTACCTTGACACTATAGATTCCTCTGCCTGTCTCCTCTACAGCCCTGACTCCGTCAATAGTAAAATAGATAGCTCGTTCATTCTCCTGAACAAGATTCCTAACTACCTTAGGTCCTGCTCCTTCGGCGCGCAATACCTCATAGTTAGTAATCTGACCTACTTCACCCTCCGCGTTAACTTCACATCCTTCATTCACTGGAATAATTACAGTTAACGCCAAGGCAAATGCCACCGCCAGCGCAACTACTCGCTTCATGCGCCTCATACTCTTAGATACACTCATAGATCCAGCCTCCTTAAATGGTTTAATTCCGAACCTGTCAGACACCCCTACATGCCTGACGCACTATCCTTCATTGTACCATAGTAATATGTATTTAGTCTTAATTTTATGCAATCTTCACACGCCGAAAATTTTTAAAAAAATTTGTGGATTTTGACGAAAAATGGTTAACTATCGCTAACCATAATTTAGCAATTCAGACAAAAGAAAAAGGACGGGATAAACCCGTCCTTAAAAGTCAATTGTTTAGCCAATCGATTATCAAGCCTTGTTAGCTGAACCGAAGCATGCGATTCTATCACGAACAACGTCCTTGATAGCCTCTGTACCAGGAGCAAGAAGCTTACGAGGGTCAAATCCTTTACCCTCTAAGTCCTTGCCTTCCTCGATATACTTACGAGTAGCTGCAGCAAATGCAAGCTGGCACTCGGTGTTAACGTTAACCTTGGCAACACCTAAACCGATAGCCTTCTTGACCTGCTCATCAGGAATACCTGAACCACCGTGAAGCACGAGTGGAAGCTTACCGGTCTTCTCCTGAATCTTCTCTAATACATCGAACTGAAGTCCTGCCCAATTGTCAGGGTACTTGCCATGGATATTACCGATACCTGCTGCGAGCATATCTACGCCAAGACCTGCAACCTGAGCTGCCTCTTCAGGGTCTGCACACTCACCTGATGATACAACTCCGTCTTCCTCGCCGCCGATACCGCCGACCTCACACTCAATTGAAATACCCTTAGAGTGACAAATCTCAACAAGCTCCTTAGCTTTAGCAACATTCTCATCAATAGGAAGTGATGAGCCGTCGAACATGATAGATGAAAAACCAGCTTCAATACAAGCCTTTGCTCCCTCGTATGTACCATGGTCTAAGTGAAGAGCGATAGGAACAGTAATTCCAAGGCTCTCATCCATAGCCTTAACCATAGCGGCAACTACCTTAAATCCGCCCATGTACTTGCCGGCACCCTCTGAAACACCAAGGATAGCAGGGCTCTTAAGCTCCTCGCATGTAAGCAAAATAGCTTTAGTCCACTCGAGGTTGTTGATGTTGAACTGGCCTACGCCATAATGTCCCTCAACAGCCTTCTCTAACATTTCTTTAGCTGAAACGATCATTGTAAAAAATCCTCCAAACAATCTTAAATTTCCGATGCAAACACCAGATAGAGTTATTATATCGCAAATGAAAGAAAAATACAAGAATGATGTTAGAGGAATTTAACTTTTAATATTCCAATATTCGATAATCTCGCCGATTGGGTCGTAACCAAAGTATACTACCGCCAAGTTTCTCCCGACAGATATCCAAAAGACGATGAGTACAAAGACTACCACCATCCATTTGCGAAAATGAAAATAAATCTTAGTCCCCTTGCTTTTTACCGCAAGTGTAACGCCTATGAAATAATATAGTATAAATGCAAATGCAGGAACGACTATAGCATTTTCTTCTAACGACCTTATGATATGACCGCTAAGCATAGAGTGGACTGCTCTTGTTCCACCGCACCCGGGACAATATAAATGGGCTACTTCCTTAAATAGGCACTTATTAGGGCTACTTATATGAACTCCGAAAATGTTGACCAGAGCGCAGTATACAACCACAAGTATCAGAAACACGCCACATATTCTGTATAACAATTGCCCTTCCATGAGTTCTTTTTTCATAGTTTATTGTTTTAACCTTTCTTTTGTGTTATAATCCCTTCATATAAAGTTAATATTATAGGAGGGACTACATATGAGATTCGACCCATATACAGGCGAGCCAATCAAAGACGACGAGCCTAATACCGATTCTACTAAAGATATCACAACTAATCAAGAAGCAGTTAATACACCTGAGCAGAGCACAACCGTTGACTCTGAGGGATATGGCAGAGTTGAGCCACAGCCAACCGAACCAACACCTCAAATTCAGCCACAGTACAACACTCAAGATACAGCAAGCACTACTCAGGGTCAGTATACCGCCCAGAGTACCACAACCACTTCTCAGGGTCAGTATAACGCCAACAACCAAGGCCAGTACAACAGCCAGAGCTACAACGCTTACGGCAACCCTAATCCACAGGGTCAGCCTTACAACCCATACAACGGACAGCAGTACAATCAGCCTGCAGACCAGGACGCTAAGGCTAACAAGCTTGGAACAGCTGCGTTAGTATGCGGTATTATTTCGATTGTATTTTCATTTGCAAGTTGCTGTTGCCCTATCATTTCACTAGGCACAGGCATTGCAGCTATTATCTGCGGTGCCAACGCTAAGAAGAGCAATGGAGAGCGTGACGGCAAGGGTACAGGCGGTATTGTAACAGGTATCATCGGACTTGTTCTTATGGTTATTGTTACCATTATCTTTTGCATTCCATTTTTATCAGCATTTTCATCTTCTTCACCAACTGACTACGACAGTTTCAGGGACTATTTTGAGAAAAATTACAATAACGGAATGGGTACAGACTCTAATGTAGAGACAACTCCATCTGTTTCATTTGACGATATTACAGTCAGATAATTAACCGTCGACGGAGACCATAATCGTTGATTACTTAATAAGGGAGCCGGTATAACCGACTCCCTATTATTATGCCTTTTTTGACTTCTTTCTTCCTTCGAGCATGAACTTTCTTGCAATCCCTATGCCGATCTTGTAAGGCAAAGGTCTAAGCGCCTTGTCGGCTTTCTTAAGCTCACTGATTATGTCTATATGTTGCGGACAGTGATTCATGCATTTGCCACATTCGACACACTGCGATGCAAATGCAGGCTCCTTCCTGATTCCCACAAGTCTTGCAAATTCAAACCTCGCGTCAGTCTTACCATCAATAGACATATTGTTATAGCAGGCAAATATAGCCGGTATATCAACACCCTTAGGACAAGGAACGCAGTATCTGCATCCGGTACATCCAACCTTCATCGAGTCAAGAATATAATTCTTAACATCATCAACAAGCTTAAAATCATCCTCGGTAAAATCACCAACCTTGGCATCGGACGCTGTTTTAACATTTTCCTGAACCATCTCGATTGAATTCATACCTGACAAAACGCACATAATCTCCGGCTGGTTCCATAACCATCTAAACGCAAGCTCTGCAGGCGTCCAGCCTCTCTTGTAATTCTTAATCTCCTTCTTAGCTTTGCTTGGAAGAAGATCAACAAGCTTACCGCCTCTTAAAGGCTCCATGATAATTATAGGAATTCCACGCCTACCTGCCTCTTTAACACCGGCAGCGCCCGCCTGGGTGTTTTCGTCAAGATAGTTGTACTGAACCATCGCAAAATCCCAATCGTACGCATCCAAAATCTTAATGAACATGTCGGTATCCCCATGAAAAGAAAAGCCAATGTTTCTAATCTGTCCGGACTCCTTCTTATCCTTGATCCATTCCTTGATTCCAAGATTAACGAGATTCTCCCAAGCAGCAACATCTGTGAGCATATGCATAAGATAATAGTCGATGTAATCGGTCTGAAGACGACTTAACTCTTCATCAAAATACTTATCAATCGCCTCTCGATTTCTAATCATGTACTGCGGAAGCTTGGTTGCAATATTAATCTTATCCCTTATTCCGTTTCTCTTAACGATCTCTCCTAACGCAACTTCACTTCCGGTGTAAATGTATGCGGTATCGAAATAATTGACACCACTGTTAACAGCCTCCATAACCTCTTTCTCAGCCTTATCAAGGTCAATTGCATTGCCTTTCCTGGTAAATCTCATACAGCCATAGCCAAGTATCGAAATATCCTCACCCTTCTTGTTCTTTCTGTAGTTCATAAAAACTCCTTTCTATCTAACTAATGGAGATTATTCCTGCATTAAGTCCTCTTCTGCCCTTTGTAAATCTGTGCGAGAAGAAAATGTCATGATGTGTGTAAGTATCAAGCTTAGTATTAAATATATGTCCTAATGTAAGTCCCGCATTATAAAGTATCAACTCGTTGATGTTCCATAAGTTAAGCATATATCTGTCTTTCTCTTTAACTGTCAAATAAAGTCCGTAAGAAGGCCCCGAAACACCATCTTTAGCCACACCCTTAACAATTACGAATTCATTGTCAAATGTATCCGACGCGCCAAGAAAGCTAACATTATCATCGCTAAAATCTATAAACTCACATTTCTTAACTTCTTCAATTACAGTCTCATCAACCTCGTAACTGTCAATTCCGATAGACGGTCCTATAGCAGCTCTTATATCCTTAGGGTCACACCCATAGACTTCCTGCATTTTCTTAACCGTCTTCGCTGCAATACCCATAACAGTCCCTCGCCATCCAGCGTGTATAGAACCTATAACTTTCTTGACAGGGTCAGCAAGCAGGATAGGTACGCAGTCTGCCGAATATACGATAAGCGGCAGGTTAGGTACGTTGGTAATCTGAGCATCAACATCATCATGCGTCAGCTCCCTTATAATCCCATCTCCCGCATCCTCTTCATTTACAACAAGAATGTTATCGTGATGCTGTTGGTTAGGACAGGATATGCGCTTATAATCAATATCAAGCGCTGCAGCTATCCTTTTATAATTCTCTATCACCAGATCTTTATCATCATCAAGATGGATCCCGAGATTCATACTCTCATAAATACCCGTACTCACACCACCGAGCCTTGTGCTGAATCCGTGTGAGATAAAATCCATCTCCTTAAAGCCTTCAATCTCGACAAAAGGCGTATCGCGCTCAACATTTAAAGTCACATTGTTAAGGCGGTTAATCCCGGAGTCCTGTTTATCTATCATTTGCTTTGCTTGGTCTAAGTCTATCATTTCCCTGCTCCTTAAAAATCTTTTTTCATTTTATCATACTTAATACTATCATTAAACCTAAAAATAATATAATATTATCATAAATAGAAAAGACAATTAACCTACGGAGGTACTCTATGAACATAGCCGTAATAAACACAGGAGGCACTATCGGAAGTGCTGTTAGTGACGGTGTAATTTCTCCTGCAAATGCAGGCGAGAGCCGTCTTTTAACTTCATTTCCAAGTATTAACATTGCAAATGAAACCGTCCCTCTAGAATACAAGACCTACGAACCATTTAGAATCCTAAGCGAGAACATGGATTATGAGCATCTGACGTTGCTTATCGAGGAGATTAATACGGTGTTAGACACTAATCCCGAAGGAATAATCGTAACCCACGGGACAGACTCGTTAATCTTTACCGCCGCGTTTCTTTACTATGTGTTTAAAGACATTGACATCCCTATGCTCCTCGTGTCAAGCAACTTTGTCTTGAGTGATCCAAGAGCGAACGGAACCGACAACTTCAAATATGCTCTTAAGTTTATAGCAGGACATTACGGCTCAGGCGTATATGTAAGTTACAAAAACACCGGCGGCTACCCAACCATCCATCGCGGCGACACAATTCACAGGGGATTAGAGCTTACTGATGATGTCTTTAGCATCAAAGACATGTGGTACGGGCGCTTCGAGGATGATACCTATGTTTCCGGTAACATTACATCCCCGTCTAAACTTGTCTATACGCACACTAACCGCCAGCCGGATCTTGTTAATTCAAAAGGTGTCATACTAATCAGCGTGCACACAGGAATGGTATATCCTACCTTAACCAAGGACATCGGCGCTGTAGTAATAAGCGGGTATCACGCGGGGACCATACCGGTAAATGACAAGATGCAAGCATTTGCAAATGAAGCCAAAGCGCTAAACATTCCTATATATGTTTCAGGACTTGATTCCACTCTTACGGAATACGAAACTGTCAACGAATACAGGAAGATGGGTATCCTTCCTATACCTGACACGCCAATGACAGCACTTTATGCGCAAGCTAAATTAAGATTATCATAACCACATAAAAAACCGGCTGAAGGCAACCCTCCAGCCGGCTTTATTACTCTTCACTGATTACCAATCATAATCATCGTCGTCATCATAGTAAACACTGTCATAATCGTAATCATCATCGTCGTAATCTTCATCATCATAATCATCGTCATCGTCCCAATCGTCATCATCATCCATATCTTCTGACTCAGGGTCTGTAACTTCAATCTCGTAGTCAGAAGTAAGCCTCTTACCCTTCTTGTTCTTCTTAATCGTAGTTACAGTGATAACTGCTGTTCCCTCCTCGTAAGCGGTAAGCTTAAACGAACCTTTAGAACCGGGTTTAGCACACTTAACCTTGCTTACATCCACAACATCGTCATCGTCAGTAGTTACCTTAAACTTGCCAAATGCCTTGGTCTTACAGTTGGCTCTGATAACGACATTAACAGTCTCCTCATCTCCAACTTCCATCTCATCCGGCATGTCATAGACAACGCCTGACTTAACATAACTTTTCTTCTTAGCACCTGCACCAACACTTCCTGAAAGTGATAACCCACAAACCATGCACAGAGTCACTGCAAACGCTACAAACCTTGAAAATCTCTTCATAGCAACCACCCTTCCTGTCGAGAATAAACCTTTTGGTAATAGTTACCAAATTCACTTGTTACCATTGCCTAAATTATACCACTCCAAGGAAATTAAATCAATTTAATTAAATATTTAACAAGCCTGTGAAAAATTTCACAGGCTTGCGTTAATTACTACATATAATCTTTTACGTTAAGAGTCTCGCCGTTCTTCTGCTCCTCATCAATAATTCCGGGAACCTGCTCGGTTGCGTATGTATCTCCGGTGTCAGGATTGACATAATATCGAATCATTGCACCCGTATATGATCTATACAGAACAACTATCTCTTTGCCCTTCGTGCCTACCTCCCAGTAAATAGTCTGCTCGCCTGAGTTAACCATATCTTTTAAGTCTGGATTGTTAGCAATGCAGTACTTCTTGATTGCCTCTAATGCCTGATCCTCTGTAATAGCGCTTGTGCTACTGTCAGTTACAAGATTGTTATCAGCCTCTGTATCAACTGCAGCCTGAGCTTCGGTAGTTGCATCAACAGTAGCTTCAGTAACAGCTTCGGTTGTAGCCTCGGCAGATGCTTCCATACTAGCTTCTTCAGTTGTCTCCGGTTTGGTTCCTATATCATCTTTGCTCTTAGAACCACATGCTACAAGCCCAAACATCATACAACACATAACTCCGAGTAACATAATCTTTTTCATAATAAATCCTCCTATAAAGTCCGATTGGAATCACTCCAATCGGACTTCATTAATCGTTATCTTCCAATCTTGATATTAGTCAATGCACACTGATCACCGGTTAGCGCAACATAAACCTTGTCTGCCCCATCTCTAATCACCGTTGTGTTAACAACCGATAATCCCAAAATCTCCGTATAGGTAACTATTATATCGCCCTTCCTTTCGAAAGTAATCTCATAATCGCAACCTTGCTTGTTGGCTTCCTTCCACTCATCCCATCCAGGAAAATCGTCATTCTTAGTAACAACTATCTTGTTGTCTACATCTGACTGTTCATCCCAACTCTCACCGTCTAGTCTGATAAGCGCATATTCATTATAATCCTTGCCAAACACCTTCTGATCATCGGAATAAAAGATTGTCACATATGGGCAGTGCCATAGCAACCTCGCCGTAGGAAGGCTCTTAGAGTGAAATGTTATCTTAAGATTGTCCTCAAGCTTAATACCTTTGGTGTTGTCGGTTCTATGTCCGTCAATCTGGATATTAGGAATATCGCCCTCAGGACCATCAATAAAAGTAACCTCATCAGCAATCCTTGTTATATAATTGCTTGCGATAGGATTACTTGCTTTCTTGACGCTCCCGTCCGAAATGACACAGTTCTCACCTGTCACTCCAATATATGCCCATCTGGTCTGATCAGGAAATGCAATGGTAAACTCTACCACCTCATTACCGTTATCTATCTTGATAAGAGCGTGATCCTTGTATCTTGAAGCCTCGACGTCATATTCGGTATACTTCTTCTTATTCTTACTGGCTCTGGTACTCTTATGCGTCTCAGTCTTAATCTCTCTAACATTCTTGTTGTTGAACCTGCCATCGAAGAAAAGCTCACAATATTCGAAATACAAGAGTTCTTTGACATTCTTGGCGTCCTCATGGTAGTGTCCGTCTAATGAATCATAAAGAACTATCATAGGTACAGCCGATGAATCATCATTAGGCGTGTACTTCATCTTCATATAGGTTGTACATTCACTGACATATATTCCATTGGAAATGTCACTCCTGTAATCTGTACAGTGAAGTTCTTTCTTATCATCAAATTCTGTCGCGCCTGCACGCTCTCTCATCTGATAGTCAGTATCAACATCTATCAAATGCTGCATAATAACCGCAAACTCAGGATCAAACTGTGTACCCGCACCCTTGACAATCTCTTCTCTAACTATCTGCTGAGGGATTGCATTTCTGTAACTACGGTTAGATGTCATAGCATCATAAGCATCTGCAACAGATATAATTCTTGCTATCTCAGGAATCTCCTCACCCTTAAGTCCGTCAGGATAGCCTTTGCCATCATAGCGCTCGTGGTGATAATGTGCACCTATACTCAGATATGGATACTCTTCAATACTTGAAAGAATCTGATTACCCATAACAGGATGCTGCTTGATAACATCATATTCTTCATTGGTAAGCTTACCATTCTTGTTAATAATAGTATCCGAAATACCAATCTTACCTACATCATGAAGAAGCGCTGAATAGTATATCTGCTCGCATTCTTCCTCGCTCTTACCTGCAACTCTGGCAATCTTCTCCGAGTATTCGGCAACTCTGACTGAATGTCCATGAGAATACGTATCCTTCGCATCGATAGAATTGACAAGAGCAGTTGCAGTCTGTTCAAACAGCCTCTTAGACAGAAGTTGTTGTTCCTTAAGATGTTCAACCTCAGTAGTCTGATACTTGTCGATCATTCGGTTTCTTCTGTAAATGATAATCGCCGCAACTATAATAAACATGTTGGTAAATAGACCCGGAAGCGAAGTAACAACCTCCTGAATCATAACCTGTCTGACAATCATCGGTAACTGTACTGCAACAATAACTATTACCGTTATAAATCCAAGTCTGTTAAAAAAGACAACCAAAAAGATTGTGGCAAAGTTAAGTAAAGCAGAGAGAACACCCGTAAACGAAGAAATAGGAAAAATCTTGTCTCCAAGTCTCAAAACTCCGTCTATCCTAGCCACTCTGCCTATTGCGATATTACATACAAAATATAACAGAAGCAGCACAAAATAAAGCACAATAGGAGTACTCTTGCGCTTATTCTCATTTATATCATTAACTGTAGCTTCTCTCTTCATGGTAGTTCTCCCTAACAGACACTATATCTATTCTATTATAGCACCACAAGATTCTTTTTGCTATATTTTTTTCGTCATGAAGTAAAAATATGAGGGAGATATCAAATCTCCCTCAGGTACTCCATGAAATTCTCTTTATTCTCTAACGCCGTTGTGGTCGGCCTTCCAAGATCATCCCTCGCTCCTATTGAACACATAACTTCAATAAGAAAAGAGCCGATTTTGAAAATCAGCTCTTAACTAAATGACATTGTAACACCGTCTCCTATCATTATATATTAATCAATCTATCTCATACTTCGTAGCATCCATGCAAATGCTAACAACCTCCTATATTTTAACATTTTTTTAAGAACGCTACAAGAAAAAGAACTGCCGACATATAATATATCGGCAGTTACCATATTTATTATTATGCAAAGTGTTTCTCAATAAAGAAATCGATATGTTTGGTGGCCATCTCTATGATATCGTCAATCCTTTCCGGCTCTCTGTCATTGAGCTGGATAAGAAGAGATGTAGGCGCAACATACTCTAACGCCAAAATCTCAGGCTCTCCACCCTTAATCTGTCCTGAAGCGATAAGTTCGGTAAATATCTTAATATATATGTCCATAATAGCAGTATACTGCTGTTTGGTCATCATACTACCCATACGCTCATCCCTGAACTGCTCGATCGTATACATCTTTCGAAGCCTGATAACATCATTGTTGGTAAGCGTGTACTTGATCTGATTTAAACTGAACTCCCTAAGTTCCTCCTTATTGTGAACAAGCTTAGAGATATCAATATTCATGCTCATCTTCTCTTTATACTTATTGACAGAGTAGTCGGTAATTGCGTAAAGAAGCGCTTCCTTACCCTTAAAGTACTTGTATATATTAGGTCCTTTAATACCTATCGACTCAGCTATCTCATCGACAGATGTCGCCGAATATCCCTTTTTTGAAAACAAATCGAGAGCTGCCTCTAACAACTTCTCTTTAGTTGATGTTCCTGCCATAATATAACCACCTTCTAAATCTAAATATCATAGTTAACGATGGTTACATCGTATCACAGCAAACCCTCAAATGTCAAGCGTATAGAGGCGCATCGCCCTTATTATTTGAGTGGTCTCGCTACAATATAACCCTGGTATGTAGAATAATATAAACCTCTCGCCGCCCACAATGCAGTGTAGTTAGCTTTGCCATTATCGTTAACACTTGTGCAAATGTAACCGGTAAACATTTCTACATGATAGGTCGTCTTATATTTAGTCTTCTTCTTATACGATTTAAACATAATGTCTCCGGGATTAAGCTTCATACCGGTAATCTTCTTATTAGACATTGCACCGCTTAATACCTTACCGTTCTTCTTACACCATGCCGACTCGGTAGTTGTGTTACCGGGATAGTATGGTGTTCCAAATGTAAGTCCTGCCTTCTCGTGGTATGCTCTCCACACAAGGGAACTGCAATCGTAATATCCACTTACTGCACGCTTAGGCTGACTGTACTTCCAATGTGTGCCTATGTATGTTGCTCGCTCGGTAACCTTCTTAAGCTTGGAGCTTGTTACCGAAACGGCACAACCAAGGTAAAAATCTCCACATTTAGCTGTAATTATACAGTTGCCTGTCTTTAGGCCCTTAACCTTACCATTCTCGTCAACAGATGCAACAGAAGGCTTGCTTGACTTCCAGACAACATCTCCCTTATAACCGGTAACTTTTATCTGATGTGATTTACCCTTAACGAGAAGGTATGACTGGTCGGAAATGCCCGCTTTAACGGACTCATAATTAATCTTAAACTCCTTGCCATACAAAGTAACCGTAATCTCAGCCTTACCTGCCTTGGCAGCCTCCTGAAGAATATAAATCTTATCTCCCTCGTATGTAACGCTGAGCTTAAGTGATTTGTTGCTTGAAGTGTATTTTAAGATATCATTTGCATTGTAATCATCGATACCGTAAAGGTCATCAAGATTGATAAACGCATCTCCGCTAAGCTTGATCATGGTAGTTGCCAAGGCGTCATAATAAGGCTTATTCTTAGCAATATAAGTCGGAATCTTATAAACCGTAACCGTATCGGTTTCTAAAGTAGCATTAGTCATATCCGGAAAAACATTGATGGTAACATTAGAATTATATGCTGCCTCGTATCCCTGATATCCCGTAATACTTATAAATACCGTTCCCGGCTTAAGAGTCTTATAATTACCTTGATCATCTATGGATAATACTCCATCGTTATCAAGATAATAGTCATATCTCATCTCGGTAATATCGCCGTCAAACTGAGGAACTATCTTACCCTCATCTCCAAGAGTAATAGTGACGGTCGTTGCCTCACCGCTTGCAGCCGCAATATCCTTCTCGGCCGCATGTACATTAACAAATGCAAATGTAATCATCAACGCAAATGAAAGCAACACCAAAAGTTTCGTAATTGTTGATTTAAATCTCATAATGTTTCTCCTATCTTTTGATTATTAATTATTTAAGTTATTATAAAACAGAATATCCTTCTGAACTTAGTATACTTAATGCATTTTCAAAGTTATCTTCCTTGACCAAAATGTAATCCGTGTTGTATGTAGATACAGCAAATATTCCTATCTTGTGTTCTGCAAGAATTCCTGATAATCTTGATAGAATACCAATCAGAGAGAAATCCAGCACACCTTGAATACGAAAACCTCTCCAACCGTCGTCACGTTCTATCGTCTCCGCCGGAGTATCCTCTGTTCTGCACACCAAGGATAGCTCCTCATCTGTTTTCCCAATAAAATAGAATTCCGCATTCATATCAATAACAGATACATCTGCCACTTTACATACTGTTAACCTATGTGGGATTCTCTTAAGTTCCATGTTAATGCCACCTTCCTTTTAAGGAAATGCTTGTAAAAAAGCGCTTCCATACAGCCATCATCATATTCTCTTTTTCAAAATCTGTCAATGCACTATTATCTGTATTGATGTATGAATAATTTCTTATATAGTACTAGAAAGATAGAACATTAAGTGCTATAATACTCACGAGAGTTCATCTTCTCGCTTATATCCTAACAATAATATTGAGTAACATTATGGCTTAACACTGGGGTTTTATTCCGCAGTGTTATTAGGTATGAGCGATTGGAAGGAGAACTAATATGGTTAACAGAGAATATAAAGATAGACTATTTTCATTTATATTCGGTAATGAATCTAACAAGGAATGGACTTTAAGTTTATATAACTCGATAAATGAGTCTGATTACTCTAATCCGGACGATATCGAGATTAATACGATGGACGATATGTTATATATGGGCATGAAGAATGACGTGTCTTTTATAATTGGAGGGCAGGTTAATCTATATGCACATCAAAGTACATATAATCCCAACATGCCTCTTAGAGAATTGATTTACCTTGGGCATTTGTTTAGTAAGTATGTAAAGCAACACAATCTAAATATATATGGGCGAAAGTTGATAAAGTTACCGACTCCAAAGTTGGTTGTATTCTATAACGGCAAGGAGGATATGCCAGAAGAGAGTATACTTGATTTAAAAGGCGCATTTATAACAGGTATTGACTCTGCCGAAGCTGACGTTGATGTGAGAGTTAGAATGCTGAATATACGAAGTAACAAGAACTCTCAGATTATGAGCAAATGTCGTCCTCTATATGAGTACTCTATGCTCGTAGATAGTATTTATCATTATAGAGAAGAGATGGAAATAGAGGATGCTGTTGATATGGCGTTAGGTGATATACCTGATGATTGGATAATTAAAGAATTCTTGTTGAATAACAAGTCGGAGGTGACGCTTATGTGTTTAACAGAGTATAATGAAGCAGAAACTATGCAGATGTTTAAAGAAGAAGGTATAGAAGAAGGTATAGCACAAGGCATACGCAATATGATTATCGGCATGTTAGAAAGAGGTAAGGAGCCAGAAACTATTGCGGAATTTTGTGACATTCCGATAGAGCAAGTTGAAGAAATACGCGAAAGCATGTACGCTTTGAACTAAAAAGAACCGTGGCGAATATTCGCCACGGTTCTTAATATATGACATAATCCGGCTCAAGTCCTGTACTGTCTACTTCACAAGTAAATAAGCATCCATCGTACTCGCCGTTTAAATCATTCCCCGACGTAGTAATATAAAGCATGTTGCTACCCGCACCTGCAAAGCAACACGAAGTCACATTATGTGCTGGAACCTCAACGATTCCAAGCAACTCTCCGTTCTTGCCGGAATGCTTCTCAATACGATTACCGCCCCACACGGCAACCCATAAGTTGTCATCAGAATCAATACACATTCCATCAGGCGCGCCATCATTTATATTAAACAAAACCTCTCGATTGCTGATATCTCCGCTATCTTTATCGTAGTCATATCTATAAATAGCATGATCAACAGAGTCTGCAAAGTACATGTACTTACACTCACTATCCCACGCCATTCCATTGGCAATCTTAGTCCCCGGCTGCATTACAGCAACACTATCTCCGTCAATCCTATATAAATCGCCCTCTGCCTCATGCTCATCATCAGCTACGGACGATCCAAACCAAAGTCTTCCCACAGGGTCAGCCTTGGCATCGTTACACCTTATGTAAGGCATAAAGGTATCATTTAACCCATATATAAGCTCCGCTTTGCCGACTTCATAGCGATATAATCCATCCTTAGCAGCGAGAATCATTGCTTCTGAAGCAAATGCAGGAACGGCTGCACCAATTGGTTGTCCTAAATCAAATGAAGTCCTCTCGCCATCCTTATTCATAGACCAAATCTTATTGTCAATAATATCAACCCACGATAACCTATTATACCTTGAATCATAAAACGGGCTCTCGCCCAAAGCATACTTATCATTTCCGAGATTCTTAGCTTTATACTTCTTTATACTCATAACTCCTCAATCCTTATCTACTCATGAAGAATATAATCTTTATCTTCATCAATAATTGCTATCATTTGTTCAGCTATATCAGGATCAAACTGTGTTCCGGAGTTCTTAACGAGCTCCTCTCTTACAGCATCCTGTGGCATATACTTTCTATAACTCCTGTTAGAAGTCATTGCGTCGTAGCTATCCGCAACCGCTATAATCCTTGCCCATATAGGAAGATCATCTCCAGACTTGCCATACTCACCAACATCAACTCTCATTTTACCATTATACCCATACCATGTAAATCAATATTCCTTAATATCCTCTCATATGATATACTATTAAAACTATATTAAAACCATATTAAAGCAAAGGAGACAAGATTCTATGACATCAACATTATTTAAGAGATGTGTAGCATTTGCATTGACATTTGCACTTATCGTGACAAATGCATATGTTTGCACCGGCAACAACTGATGCAGCCACTAAAGTATCACTAAACAAAAAGTCAGTATCCCTAACCGTAGCTCAAGATGGGGAAAAGATAAGTTACGGCACCGCTACACTTAAAGTTAAAAAAGGCAAAAAAGTCAAGATCAAAAAGACTACCTACAAAGTAACTGATACCGATATTGCCACAGTCAACAAGAGTGGTAAGATTACAGCTAAGAGCACAGGTACAACCAAGGTAAATGTCACCGTCAATTATAAACTTAAGAAGAAATCATACAAGAAGACTCTTAAGTGTGATGTTAAAGTTAACAACACCTACAAGAATGTCTTAAGTGACATCAAACTTAATTACGCTAACTACGCAACTTATGTTGGCGCGGTCACAGGCGTTAAGCCTTCATACGTCAGCAAAGTTAAGTTAAATGACGACTTCTACCTATTTGACTGTTTAAAGATTACAGTTGAGGATCCTTCAATCGTCAAACTCGGAGATGCAGGATACTTAATGGGTCTTAAAGAGGGGAGCACTAAAGTCACTGTTACTACCACCGACGGCTCTAACATTTCACGAACATCAAATGTTAGAATATATGCCAAGGCAGAGGATGTTCCAGAACAGGACGATGTCTA
This sequence comes from Lachnospiraceae bacterium NC2004, assembly GCA_000621905.1. Taxonomy (GTDB): domain Bacteria; phylum Bacillota; class Clostridia; order Lachnospirales; family Lachnospiraceae; genus NC2004. The sequence goes on along the minus strand of JHXB01000004.1, from coordinate 119,328 downwards.
TCTTACCGAACACACCAAGTTAATGACGGAATTATACTCTATATGGACCGAGGAAGATAAAGTTAGATATACAGATGAGAATGGCAATATAGTGTGGAACTATGCTACCGAAGCCGAGTTGATGTATAAGGATAGACTTAATCAGATTCTCGATACATACAAGAAGGCAGGTAAGCAGGAAGACAACACCTCTAAAGATGTTCTTCAAAGTGTATTTTCAACCACTGACACTATGTACACCAAAGAAGGTGAGGAAGCATATTATAAGGATATAAAGGAGAACCTGATTGATCCGGTTATTGAAACAAAGTCAATCGACGAACTGTTAAAGCTGACCTCTGAATATTCTAAAAACGGTATTAATTCTATACTTGATTCTTCCACTACATACCATTACTACGTTAACAACATGGAAATCGCTAAAGAGATAGAATTAAAGAATCAGCCCGCACCTGATACGGAGCTTGATACAACCTATTATTATTGCCCTTCCGTATGTCCTGTAGAGTTATTCAGCAACACCTTTACTTCTGAATCATCAGCCAAGGGATTAGAAGATTTTATATCATCCAGCTTCAAATTATTAAACATCGAGGATACCTCGTATATAAAGGATACTGTTGACATTGCTAAGGCCATGCCAAAATATGATATGAGTTCTTCAGAACAGCCTGTAAAATTAAGCGAGTTCAAAAGCAAATATCCTCGCTTATTTATAGCATTTTCAGGAAATGAATACGATGTAAATGATGATACAACTATATACGTATCAAACGAAAATATACTCAGCAAATTAGAGGGGTTATTAGGATCAGAATCTAATCTTAATGCTCTCAAGGGATATGTAATTGCTTCAATCTGTCACTCATGGATTGGATATGGGATATCCGGAAAAGAGATCACTTACAAATATATGCTCGGAGATGAAGCATCACAATATACTCCTGCCGAGATTAAAGAAGAAGCCAAGACTCAACATGAAGCTTTATTAGACGGAATTGACCTTGAAATTCCTTACGATATCGATTATGTTTATACTCACACTTATTACAGCGAGAATTACAAATCTGAACTTGATAAAATGATCAATTTATTCGTTGAGCAGTATAAGGAGTCTATATCTTCAAGCTGGATGGACGAGAGTACCAAAGCTGCCATGCTCGACAAAGTTAACAAAATGAAATTCTCGTCTTTATATCCTACAGAAGAAGAATATAAAAATCTCTGCATTAGCGACGATTTGAAAAATGTTGAAGAGGGCGGTCGATTCTTCAATACGCTATCCAGCATTAGAAAGAATCACCAGCATTTGACAAGGATGACAATCAACCACAATGTTAAAGACATGCATTGGTGGTCACCTACCAAGTATCTTTTCGGCGGAGTTAAGCCTTGGGAGGCAAATGCATTCTTCGATTATTATCTCAATCAGGTTTTTCTTTGCCACATGTTTCTTGCTAACATTTTCGTTGATAATCCGGACAATTCTAAGGAGATTGATCTGATGAACTTAGGATATATGGCCGGCACTATCGGACACGAGATGGGACACGCTTTCGACGATACCGGAAACCGTTTTAACAGCAAGGGCAATATCATAAACACATGGAGTGACAAGGATGCCGATACTTACCTTGGCAAGGTAGACAAGCTTTCTAAGATATTTGACTCAACTTTTGCGGGTTGTGACTATAACAGGGATACCGCTTTTTATCAAAAGGGATTTAATGTTGTTAACGAGTCAATGGCGGATCTCGGCGGCCTTGAGATTGGTATTGAAATCTGCAAGAAGAAATACCCTAATGATGACGAGGCGCTTAAGAAAATGTTTTCTTACTACGCTAAACAATGGGTGACAACCGATGAAGATAAGATGGACGATTACAAATTAAGCTGGAGATTTGATGATCCACATCCAATGTTTAGAAATCGTGCCAATACGATATTATCTATGACAGATGACTTCTACAGAGTGTATAACATAAAAGAAACCGATGCTATGTATATAGCGCCTGAGGACAGGGTTAAGCTCTGGGAGTAGAATATACTATAATGATATTAAAAAGGTTAATCGGGGCGAGCCCTGATTAACCTTTTTGGTGAGAAGAATGGGGTTAAAAATGATGATGTTTAAGCAGAATCGTTTTATAATCATATTTCAGTCAACGCTCTCACAAGAATAATTTTACCATCAAATATCTTACATTATTACGATGGATAGACAAGTTTAAGCTTAGTTAAATGTCCTCTGTACAGTCCATCGCATGTAGCTCTCTCAAGCGCAGTCTTCCCATAATCAACCATCTTCCTATAAGAAACCTTCCCCTTTTTTACAGTTAATGTAACATTATAGTTATTGGTTTTAGTCTGAAAATTAATGTTTATTATTCCATTACTTCTTAAATATATTGATTTAATCTTTCCCTTTTTCTTTATCTGTTTATATATCTTTTTTCCGTTCTTGTACTTCTTAAGTTTTTTATATGATATCTTTTTCCCAGCACATTCAATCAGTTTATTATTATTCCATTGTAAATAATACGCATTATAGGTGTGGCCAGTTCCTGATCTTGTGGCATCAAATCTGGAATCACGTACAATGAAGTTATTTTTAGATATCTCATAAAATCCAAGTCCAATACCTCTAATCATATCACAACTGTTACGCGTATACACCCAAAGAACAGACTCGCTTCCAGACCCTCCTGCGCCCTCTTCAGTTGCAACTATCACTCCGTTTGTAACGTTATAATACTCAAGTTTATATAATGCCAAATCTGTATTATATAATTCTTCGCACTGTCCATCATCAATTAACCATACACTTCCGTCTGTATATAACCCTGTATAGTAATCCTGTTTAGATGCAGTAAGAGCTACAACTTCATCAACGCCATCAAAATCTACATCAACATTATAAAAAATATACAAATCCTGAGAAGTATAATCAGCCAGTGTATCTTTTATATATTCTTCCGATGGTTCTGCCAATTTTGCAGATACAATACTAACCGGTGAATAATATAACAAAATACAAAATAAAAACAGAATTATAATTCCTTTGAAAAATAGATTTTTATACATAACACGACTCCTTATATATACTTACCATTTACATCGACTTGATATCCGTTTTTTTCAAGCAATCATAACCAATAACACTGCATGTCAGCGCTGCAGTGTCATACTATAATCAATATAAAGATTCGGATATAAGCATAAAAAAGTACAGCTATATTATAGCAAATATTTTGATAAGCTGCTACATCATTTATAAAATATTGAGCCAAATTTAATATCACTATAATTTTATACAATTAGAATATAATATCTTCTTATCTTTTCCACCCTTACTTAATAAATATAATATAACTGTAGCATCATACCCTTCAATATTATATGTTTTAACAAAAATACTATCACCACAAAACCTTACCGAATCAACAAAATAGAATTTCGCAATAGTATCACCTATGTTGTTCTCTATTTCGCAAACTCCATTTTCATCCTCATTTATCTTAAACCCAGATATATGCTTTATTTCATCATCAGTATAATTTTAAGCACCAAAGAGTTTTTTGTCACAACATTATTTATACTATACTCGGTTCTACACATGTCATAATACTTATATGAATTTTCAACACTAGGTTCGCCAAAACCATAATAAACTGAATATACTATAGTATTTCCGCACCTATATATACGAGTAATGAGATTTTGTGGAAAAGTAGCTACTATAACCTTACCTGATCCGTCTAATCTCATCCTGCATATACATCCGGCATCCTCAGTATCCCAAAGGCCATTCCAGCATAGTTTTAACTGAATATAATATATATACTCTCCAACTACAATAGGAGAATATCCCATTGCCAATTGGACAGGATTACTTCCATCTTTATTAAATCTATAAATGCACCTTTTTGAATCAACAGTGTCACAAGCAGAAGTATCCCAACACGCAATAATATAATCTTTGGTAACATTGATACTATCAAATCCACCTGTTAATACTCCATCCTTATAAGGGGCGAAAACTTCTTCACTAGAACCATTAGAAAGGTTATATTTATATATTGGCATCACATCCCAGTAACTGTTAAATACATAATAAATACTATTATTATCTTTAACTGTTTCCCCAACATCATCTAAAACCAGCTTTCCATCTTTATACTCTAGATTATTATTCACATTATAATTATCTAAATTTACAATTAAACACGATACTTAGATATATTATATTCGTAAAAGGATGTTCCATTAAATGCTTTACGAATATGGCGACCTATTAATTCATCCGCTTCTTTTTCAGATAGCGAATTTGAATAATCATATCTATTTTCTTTTGTATAATACCAGCTATCTTTATCATTCCATCCATCATAGAATACCTTATCAATAAATGTAAGATTATCACCCGATTTATAATTATAAAAATCATATATCGTTTCAATCGCACTAGCAGAAGTCTCTTGAATAATAGTTTTGTCTTCACATATTACATACCTACTCCTTTCCCCCGAATAGACAAGTCGTATTACATTCCCGTCTTCTATGGTATATACATCATAAACCGACCCTTTATACCATGAACTATAATTATCACTGCCACTATTATCAACAGGATATATTAATAATTCATCGACTCCATCATTATTTAAATCCTCAAACAAGTATCCAACTCCACTTAGTCGATACCATGTATTTTCAGAAATATATCCATAAATGTCAGTAAAATATTTATCCAGATAATTAACCAGATAATTAATATTATTGTTTCCAAGTTTTGTTGTATCCCACACTTCTGACAAAGCCTGATAATATTTTTCAAGTATATCTTTATATAACTCTCTATCTTTTATTTCATCATGACTTAAACTAACATCAGATATATCTGATGCCCCTTCATCAAAACTTTTCCCTGTCTCTTTATTTACCGACAAGTCATAATATTCCTCGGCCATATCTCCTGTGTCAAATGTTACAACAACATCATCATTAATAATTGATATCTTCCGTGAATATAAGTTATCGCCCTCAAAATCGTGAATCCATAAAACATTGCCATTACAATCTATTTTATGAAGTTCATCCCCCCAAAACTCAACAGCATATAAATTTTTTTCTTCGTCAACCTCCAGAACTTGCCCAATAAAGAAACCTAAATTCTTTTTTACGAGTATATTCCCATCTATGCGGTTTAAACGAATATATGTATAATGGTCTGCAACAATAACCGAATCTTCTTTAACTATATATTTTACACCCATCAACTGTGCAGGAACATAAAATGATGTCTTGTATTTCCAAATAGTTTTACCCGAGCCATCAACTCCATATATAAGCATGTAGTTAAAATCCTTTTTATCATTTTTACCATTTTTAATTTTAGATTTTACTTTAATATTATTATAAGTTATCACTTCTTCGGTTGTATCACTTACCCGTTTTATAACCGTAACCCTGCATTTTAATTTCCTTTTACCTGCTTTAGCAGTAATTGTTGCTTCACCTGCTTTTTGGGCTGTCACTTTCCCTTTTTTGCTGACTTTAGCAATCTTCTTATTGGATGATTTCCATTTTATCTTTTTAGTTGTCCCTTTAACCTTAAGCTGCTTACTATCCCCTTCATTCAAAGTAATGGAAGATTTATTAAGCTTAGGTTTTTTAGCGGCGTCAGCATAGCGTATCTCTCCTACGTGCGCACATTGTATTATAAGTAAGATAGCAATAAAACAAGCAACAATTCTCTTCATAATCATATTCCTCCATAAGAAACAACATATCGCATATCCGAACACCATTCGGATATGCGTCAGTTTAAAACATTATACACTTTACTCATCAAGTATATACCCTATTCCGTTCTTAGCCTTTTTCTTCTCCTGATCAGCCAGAAAGTTAGCATTCTTCTTCTCGACACTGCTAAGCTCTTTATTTTCAATCTTAGCAAACTCATCCGGAGTATATTCAGGATAATACCAGTCTTTAGAATTAAAATAATTCTGTAACTCCTCAGAATCAAATATTCTTCCATGTCTTGCATATATCTCGTTTTTAGCATAGTTGAGCTCTTGAACAGTCAATCCTTTAATATCTGATTTATCAAGTAAATACTCATCACTGTAGGAAATGATATAATCTTCATTATTACTGTATTCTTCATCATCCACATCCGAATCGCCATCATCAGAATCATCCTCTTCTTTAGAATTACGATTCTCTTCAATTAGCGCAGAAGCTAACTTAATTCCATCGGACGAAATATCACTATCTACCAAACAACTATCATCTAATAAAGATATATTATCGCTATAAAACTCATCATATGAATCATATCCCGGAACATACCAGTATGAACTGAACCAATCATCATCCAACTGCTTTACTTCAAATTGGTTATAGGTCGGACTATAATTGCCCTCGTCATAACTATATGTTCCATCAGCTTCACGGATTATATATTTATATGTGTTACACCATATAGCTTCCACAGTTGTGGTACCTGCATCCTCAACAAGTTTAATTTTGTTACGATATACCAGAATAACACCGTTAGTATCATAATTATAATCACTCGTCTCATTAAAGAAAACATACTTACCAACGCACTCGGAAGATTCTAAGCTCATCCCTTCTTTTTCTGAGAAAACTTCGTTTTTTAAAACATTCAAGCTATGCGAATCAAGCTTATCAAGTAATTCATTATCAACATCCGCAACCTTGGTTATATATTCCGGCATATCTTTAACTTCATACTTTAATTCCTTAGAATAATTAAATTTAACATTATAAAGCCTTTTAGCTAACTCATCATCACACTTTATGTTAAGAACAACCTCGTCCCCATTAGACAGAGCAGTATCCTTCACGATAGAATCACTGATACAGTCATCTTCAAGCATCTGAGGAATATCAGCAAGATTAACATGGCCTCCGTTAAGGTTATTCAAAGCATCTGTTGCCTTTATCTTGCCCTTATAATCCTTAACAAACTGCTCATCATCAAAATCGTAGGACGCTGTCACAAATGGTGACACTCCGTCAAATGCTACCTTATAATACTTGTCAACATTAACTACAGTTGGCCTGCTTGCAAGGAAAACTCCCAGAGCAACTGCAACCGCAAGCACAATAGCAGCTACAACAATCCCAATCCTGGTGCCTTTGCTAAGGGCAATCGGTCGTTTGGGAACACTATTGTCATTAACATGATTAATCTGCTTATTAACAGGTCGTGCGACAGGATTATATGGCACAGCTTTATTCACTTCTTCATATTCAATTGGCGCCCCACACTTTTCACAGAACTTCCATGTTATATTATCTTCCAGCTTGGCTCCGCACTTACTACAAAACATAATGTCATCCCCTTAATCTACCTTTGTTCCACATCTCTTACAGAATACTGCTGAATCAGAAAGAGCTGCCCCACATTTAGGACATGAACGTCCAACTGCTCCGGTTGATGAATTAGCCATATTAGATGTGTTATCTGCCAAATTCTGCATTTGATTGGCTGCAGCAGCTGTTGTGCTTGCCATACGGGATAACGCACTCTGACCCACAGCACCTACCTTTGACATATCAAGATCAAATATGGATTCCTTTGCCTTGTTACCTAAAAGATTATTATTAATCTCCATTACATTTTTAAGCATCAAAATAAATATCATACATGACTCATAAACTATTCTGACAATAATCGGTCCAAAAATTGCCATGGATAATCCGACAATTATCGCATAACCTCCCATAAAGATTACAAACACACCCATGCAGATATATAACATAGTAAACAAGATATAAAAGAATCTTAAAATAGCTTCAATCCACAATTTTCTCGTGAGAAAATAATCTCTGACAAATTTTAAAAATCCTGTATATTTCCCTTCCTTACTTGCAGGTACTATAACTGCACATATAAGAATTGTAAGTACAATTGCAGTAATAAGACCCAAAGTCAATAATGTTTGCAACATACTTTCATTTTCGTAATATAAAATATCTTCTAATAAATCCATAATCATAAATCTCCTTTACTTTTTATTGATTAGCTTTCTTACCACATACAACACAAAACATCGCACCTACATTCATTTTATGTCCGCAGTACTGACAGAATGTTCCCTCTTCCACCTCCTTTGGTGCATTTGATGATTTACTGTATATCATTGTCCGCTCGCTTTGTTCTTTACCGGGCAATGGACCTATCACGATAGTTGGAGCATCTCTAAATTCATCAACAGATTCGTCTGTCTCAGCATATGCTCCGTCAGATGAATATGCCATCTCGGACTCGCTTGACGTCTGATATGATGGTATCTCTGCTTCCGGAACAGGTGGGTCCTCCCATGCAATCGGACTCCCACACGATTCGCAGAATCGACAATCAGCCTCTAACGGTGCTCCACATCTTGAACAAAACCCAACCACATTGGAATTATTACTTCCCAAAGCTCCGGATAACAAGTCTTTATCCATATCAAGCATATTAAAACAACACAATAAGGAAACTACTATAACCAACAACAGAAGAGATATATCAAGCGCATACCATGCGGTCACTTTAAACTCACAATAATTCTCCAGAGCTGCTTTTTTTACTTCATGCTTAAAGGTTACCCACATAATACAATCAATAACAGCCATAACGGCAATTACAGCAGAAACCGCCTTAGCAGAAAATCTCTTTATAAACAACACAATAAAAATCAGCATAGGAATAATAAAGAAAAATATAGCTAAAGCATGTGGCTCAGACACCTTGTCACCATAAACGTACATCCCTGCAAATGCATCATTGGCGCTTACCTTAACATTCTTTCCCGAACACGAAACTAAAAAGGCAGGGCAGAAAACTATTATAAATAAAAACAGTGCCACAACTTTTACGCATTTTCGTGTTGTTACAGTTAGCCCTTTAGAATTGTTTTCCATAATCAATAATCTCCTCAGTTTAATATTCTATACTAAACACTTAATTCGGACATTGCTGCTTACCGGCGATAAGCAGCAACCTCCGATTTTAGTACCAAGTGATTAATATGCAGGATTGCCAAAACCTACAATTACAGTATTGCTTGCTGATGACAGATACCAGTAATTATCACCCTTGTAATAAGTTTTAAGCTTTACTTTTCTGGTTAAATTATTGCCTGCACCGGTATTGCCTTCAGCCATTGTAATCTTGTTGCCATCAACGGCAATTACAATTCCTGTGTGGTCAGGTCCACCATAGATATCTCTATTATTATCAATTGCTGCCAAATCTCCAACCTTCGGTGTATAATCTGATACAGATACATTCTTTGACATCTTAACGCCTCTTGTCTTATTGTTCCAATCAGCGTATGAGTAATATCTTCCTCTGTTTCTGTACCAGTCAGCCCAAAGCGATGTCGATGCATATTTAGGAACTATACTTTTAGCAGTCGCACTTGAATAACCTGCCTGAATCATAGCCTGATTGGCGATGTATGTTGCATATGCAGCACAATACGGGTCTTTTGTGGATAATCCACACCACTTTTGATAGGTTCTTCCGTTAGTACCCACAGAAGCGACCGCCAGATTATATATATTAGCTGCTACATTTCCATTCACCGCAACAGTTGCTTTTACTTCAGCCGGCTGATTATTCATATCAGATGTTTTAATAAATGCCATCTTATACTTACCACCACCGATGCTATAAATAATCTGAGTATAATTGGATAAAGTTCCCACAACAGTTACATTTTCATTTTCAATATATCCATATTGAGACTTTCCTGCCCATTTATATGTATATATCCTATGGTTTGCATAATATGTACACGGCCTTGAATATTGATTGCTCATAATATCCGACAGCCTAAAATCACGTATCTTTCTGCCGGCTGATGTTGGATATGACAACTTAACAGAACCGTAATTCTTGTTAACACTCACTACATACAGCTCATCTGTAGCACAATCAATGTAATTGTTATTTAATCTGTTCGACAATGTTTCATCACTATATGCATATACTCTTCCGCTTGAAGCTAATGTATAACATCTCACTGAAGATGAGCTATAAGATGCCAGTTTATCCCCGGCTGTTCCTGCTTTCACCGCATTGGCATTATTAACGACTGTAGCCTGCTTATCAACAACAGGTGCAATGCTGTTATTGTACTCGCTCGTACTTACCCATCCCATCTTCCAGACACTTCCTGCAGGATATATAACCTGAGTATAATTGCCGGATGAAGCAACTCTCATCACGTTATCGCCCTTGTCAACATACCCGTATGATATAGCTCCTGCCCTTCTATAAGTTGTAACTCTGGCTCTTGCAACGCTTGACTGATGTGACTGGTTATTGCCTGTAATAACCCTCGTCGGAATATATGCGTATTTTCTTCCTTTGCTCGTCGGATACGAAAGATAAGCATAAGAATCATTAATACTGTACACATACAATTCATCACTCGCATAAATCGTTCCAATCTTACTGTTAAGACTGCTGTTAGAATACGCAGTTGTGTTATTGCCAGTTGAAATAGTAAAGCACTTCATATACTTACTTGATGTTATTGCCGGCCAGGTTGATGCATCTGCACGCAATGCAGGTTTTGCAAATGCAACAATAAACGACATTACAATCGTAAATATTACTGCTCTTTTTACATTTGATAGTTTAAATAATCTCATCATAACAATTCCTCCTTGTAATAAATGTAAACTTTTAGTTATCCGTTGAATTCATATTGAATTCTTAACTTGAATATAGGATAACAGGTTTTCATTATCTCAAAATGGAATTGTATTATTTGACACTGAAAATGTATTATTTATCAACCGATTATAAAAACATAAACGCATAGTCCTGATTAGCCAGCCATATCACAGAGCCACGGGCTGCTTTAACCCACACATTCTTCTCTATAACAGCCACACCATTAATAAACGTTCCGTTAGTAGATAAATCCATGATATAGTAGCTTTGCTCTTCGGCGTCAAACCTGACAATACAATGTTTTCTGCTAACCATCTTTACACTCACGGTAATCTCTGTATGCTTGCTGTCCCGACCCATAACAATCTCTTCATCATCATAAAGCCTATATACTGTATTCCTGTTATTTCCCCTGATACCTGTAATCATTCCGTATTTTATCGGGACACAATTATATTGTCCTGTAATAGCTGATGTTTTAGTATCATCCATACTATCTGCATAAGACACGGCATCCTGTGTCATACTGTTAAAAGCATTAGAATACAGCTTTTTTTTTATAATCTCCCATTTATTCTTAACCTCAGACGCATATTTCCTGCTGATAGGAAAATGCCCATCTGAAGTAATCACCTCATCTCCATCAATTCCTTCAATCCTATGACCGTTGATAAGAAAGCTCTGATGACACCTTACAAAACCATACCTGTCAAGCTTAGCCTGCAATTCATCAAGCTTGCCATAAAACCAAACCTGCTTGTCATCATTTAAAAAGAATGCCCCAATCTTCCTTACATCACTTGTAAAATATAAAATAGTATTAATAGGCAAATGGTGCTCTTTACCTTGAATAGCAACATTCAAAGTCTCTTTCTGGTAGGTGCTTTTTTCATTCAGATATTGTTTCATTTCATAAGCAAACTTGATGTACGAAACGGGTTTAAGCATGTAATTAAAGGCTCTGCACCTGAATGCCTCTTCCATATAATCATAGTTATCCGCCAAAAAGAACACATCTATGTCATATCTTCTTTCTCTGAGCATCCTCGCAAATGCAATACTGTCTGCACCATTGTCTCTAATCATTAAAAACAGAATATCAAAACTAAAGTCAGATGCTTCTACCCGGTCTTTTAACTCAAGAACACTGTCAAAACACTCCAACTCATAGTCATCCTCTATATCCGTATCCTTTGAGATATATTCCTTTAACAGGTTTTGATATTCGTTTGTATCGCATATTGCAATTCTTAGCATATATAATCACCTTGTAATACTTCACTTTACTTTAACCTTTTTAACCTTACTCCAGGCACCGTATAGCACCTCATCACCAACTTTTTTATATGCCCTTACTTTAATCTTATAGGTAACTTTACTCTTACCTTTACCTTTTATGGTTGTTTTGGCAGACTTAGGACTTGCACTCAATCCTTTGCCTGTAATATTGTATTCATATCCTGTAACATCATTAAGCTTTTTGATGGAAACATATATTTTTCTTTTACCGGGTGATTTCACTTTAGATATAGTCACTTTCTTAGGAATGACAATCACTTTAACTGTTGTCATTTCTTTATAGTACTTATCTGTTTCGGATAAGGTAAGCTTCACTAAAGCAATTCCGATTTTTTTGGACTTTATCTTTCCATTAGAATCAACAGAGATGATATCTTTATAAGCACTAACTACGGAAAATGATAGCTTACCATCCCCATGTACAGAAGATGAAATTTTTTTACTGCTTCCACAAGTAACTATAATATCTCCATCAACTGTGATAGTTTGATTCAATTTATGTGTTGTATTGTTAGAACTCTCGGTAGTAGATGAAGCTCTTGTTGTTGAAGACTCTGTTGTCAACATTTCTGTCGTAGTAGTACCTGTTTCCCATAAAGCGTACAGCACTGTACTCTCACGGTCAGAATATATGTCTCCCGGCATATAAGAAACATAAGTTGCATCAGGTGTTAGTCCCCATCCGAGGAAGTTGTAGCCTGTGCGGGTAGGTATTATATCTGTGATAGTTATATCTTTGGAGTTCTCAGCCATTTCGATTTTTTTGTTCAATATTCCACCGTTGGCATTATACTCAACCACATAATAATCATACAGATTATTTTCCGTAGTTATAGCTTCAGTTGTTACCACAGGTATAGCACTATCAACAACAATTCTTATAGTAAGTTCTGCTCTTTTATATTCTCTTGATTCCTCTGTATATGCTAACAAAACAGTTGTACCTGAATTAATACACTCCACTTCACCATCAGTGGAAACCTCTATTGAATCCCCCTCAATTATCTCATATTCAATGAATTCATCACCTTTATATACAGATGCATCAATACTAAACTCGTCACCGACATTTTTTTGATATAATGTTGTACCTTTAATCACAGCCTCTCTTTTAGAAACATATATCTTATAGCTACATTCTCTGGTAACTGTATCATCTGAATAATTAACAGTTACAGAAGATAGTCCTGCTGAATCGGTGTCATATTCTATGTCAAAACCTGAGTAGACAGTCTTGGTTTGATTATTGTTATATACAACTGAAAGGCCTAAACCCGATGTGCTGACACTCTCGTCTATTGAGTATTGAACCATATGAGGCAAAGAACTGATGCTGATTGATTTTATCAGGGATTCGACGGGGAAGGTGGTAATGTTTCCAACGGTATATTCTGAAATTAAAGTCACATCATCTCGAGTTAATTCTCCATCACAATCCAGGTCACCCAACTCAAAATCTGTATTAGATGGTGTGTGATTTCCCGTTACATAAGAAATCAGTTGCGCTACATCAGCAGATGTAATTATTCCATCGCCATCATAATCCCCATACTTGGTTTTATTGGTATTAACAGTAATAGTATAAGTTCCACTATACACCCCGTCTATTGATGTTGCAGTTATCGTAGCTGTTCCATTTTTAAGTGCTTTGAAAGTGCCGTCAGAAGCAACACTTATAACCGATGTATTTGACGATTTCCAAGTAAAACTACCACTATATGAAGATTCTGATACTACCTGCACCGACATCCTGCCACTGGCAGGAATTGATGTAATATAGTTACCTAATGAACAGGCGATATTGACCGTGTAACTTCCTAATGCGTATGCTTTGTTATAACCCCCTCCATCAGATAAAACATACGTAAACATAACAGTAATTGCCATTATAAAACACAATAACCGTTTTGCTTTATTGTTTTTAATGCATATAATAGCCATATCAACCACCTGCCAATCTTCAATATAAACAGGCTAAAGTAAGGTGTGTTCCACCTTACTTATAACCTATATCTTTTAACTTACCTTAAACCAATACTTAACAGACCATGGGCTATATACCGTCTTTTCTCCTGAAGTCTTATACTTCCTGACCTGTACATAGTATTTCTTCTTACGCTTTAACTTCTTTATTGTTTTAACATTAGTATCAGAGTCGCTTACTTTAGCTGTCTTAGAATTCTTCATACTTGATTTAAGAGAGTATTTTATCTCATATCCGTCCGCATCAGAATCTGTATACCAGCCTACTGTCAGCTTCCCTTTTCCTACAGAATTGTAATCAGATCTTATCTCTGCCTGACTCAACACTTTCATCGCGGTATATTTGTCCTTATAAGAATGTCCACAGTCTTTACATGTGTATTTGGTATATCCTTTAGCAAAATAAGTCGGTTCATGAACTTTGCTGGTGTATTCATTGTGAGGACAGTTGTCCTGATTTAAACTATTCAAACTAAACTCGTAGAAACCACTATACTTTTTGTACTCAGTCTTTTCTATTACTAAATAGTATATTCCACCGCCGAGAGACACTATTACTGTTTTATCAATTAATCCTGTTGTGTCATCTTTTGACCAATTTAGAGTGTCCCCACACTGCTCACCATCACTATTATAAATTTTAACTGTTACATTACTTATTTCCCCTTTAAAATTCATTACTAATTTCCCAAATGATTCAAATTTATAAAAGTCTTTTTCATCATTATATGCAAGCACACCTCCGTAATTCGTTCCATAAACAATAGCAGACGAAGTCTTAATACTGTTATTTCCTGTCTTTTCTGTTTCAACAAATGATTCTTTAGCTGAATCAAATGTCACACTTAATTGATATTCACCAACCCACTTATCCCAATCCACATTTTCCAAAACTAAATAGTATACCCCTTTATTCAAATATTTTATATCATCAATCACAATTTGATTAGTAGTCTCATTCCACTTTAGCTCATCATTGAACATTTCATTTCCATCTTCATCATACAGTTTCCATCGAACCCGCTTAAAATATACCGTGGCACATATATTAATTCTGCCTGATTCATTTAAAGTAAGTTTATAGAAATCTTTGTCATCATTTAACGATAATTGTCCAATATATTTACTACCATCCAAGTTAAGATCGTATCCGTCAAATATATAATTATTACCATATGCATCTTCTTTATAAGACTCTTCTGTTGATGTAAAACTTACACTAAAAGAATACTTTCCAAAGTACTCATCATAATACTCATAATAATTAGATAAGGCAAAATAATAGGTTCCATAATTTAAGTAATATGTGTAATTCATAGGAATCACTTCTGATGTTGAATTCCAAGTTGGCTCGTTTGTATTTATACACTCATAGTTGCTATTATACAATCTCAAATATAGTTTTTTTAAGAATGCCTGACCCTTTATATTTACTGCGCCTGACTCATTGATAGTAAACTTGTAGTATTGCTCTTTATCATTCTTACTAATTTCCCCATTCACAGTCTGCCCTATCACAATATTAGTAGCATTATCAATAGAAGCTGCCCTAACATCGCTAACATTAGGAAGAATCGAAGCTCCCAAAAAAGCAATAACAATTAAAAGCGCCATAATCCTTTTCATAATTCTCATAGTATTCATACCTCCTAAATTTAAAAAATTATATAAGTACCTTCGGCACATTTATATCCACAGAGCCTCACTCCTGATTATCCCCCATAACGCTGTCAACCTCATCCCTAAACCTTCTATGCACATCATTAACATACCCTTCAGAATAAATCTCATCTATATCACTATGATCGAACTTGAAGAATATATCTCTTGCAATATATCCTTCCGGATAAACTACCGATACATAATCATTCTTCCTTCCGTCTTCAGTAGATACTTTAATCCCAATAATCATAAGAGCTCTTTCAGCTCCTTTAAGACGTACCACACTCCCAATCGGCAACAACTCACTTGCTAACATCCTATTACCTCCAAATAAATAATAACGATATTATTATGATTCATATAAATTCATAGGTAAAGTAACACTGGTAGACCCATAAATATATGGTCCAATATCGTAAGTATTAAAATAAATAACAACCTTACCTTTTGAATTAAAATAATATGTTAATTTGCTAATATCTAAATTATCCAAAGCACTTCTTATACCTGATTCTTCATATTCATATGCTTCTTTATATTTTCCCTTATATTCGGATATTATGCTGTCACGAATTTGGTCATCGTTCTTCTGTAATACATCATTTAGACTCATTAGTTTGCCGGTTTTTAAGCTGTATGTATACCCATATAAATGGTCAAAATTATGAATGCCACCTGAAAAAGTATTATTATACATCTTTATACTTACGATATCGTCATTAATAAAAGTCACGTTTGACTTCCATGTATTCTCGTAATAACCAATATTAGCAGAAGCAGATTTTTTTACTTTTTTTCCGGATTTCTTATCCAAACCTTTTCTTATAGATTTATATTTACTTTTCAAATCTTCATTTATTGAGACAACAGCCTTGCTTGAACCCTTAAGTAGTATTTTATCATAATACTCTTTAACTTTAATTTTATACTTCCCTTTGGAATAAACAGTTGTACCTTTATAAGTATAGCTATAATTAACTCTTTTCTTTGTATATTTAGCTTTAGCAGCATTTACATCAATCTTTGTTAATCCAAACATACCTGATGTAACTAACATAATTAACACAACAAATAATAATTTTCTTCTATTCATATCAATCATAATCCTTCTCTTAATACGTTAAACTTCAACACATAAATAACTACATTAATTAGTCAAAAACCGACAAATCAACTTTTGCATCACCACTATCATAATATTCAACATGTGATTTCAATCCTTTTAAGCTGTCTGTCACATATTTATCATCACCTCCAACAGCCTTAGCACAAGCATGCGATCCGTATTTTACAGTCTTAATCTTATTATCCTTAATCTTAATGATAGATATAGACTCATATCCTCCCCAACCTGATAAACATAGAATCCCATTATGATTAGGATATGAGCATAAAACTGTATGACCTCCTCCAATATAACCAACTTTTTTTATTCTACCTTCCTTATATGTAAAAACATCGTATCGAGCATCAGCTTCACACGAGCCATACAGTATAAGTAATTCCGGAGTTTTATCATTATCAATATCCGTCAAGTAATAGTCCCAAACATATTCAGAAAATAAATCCCAATCGTTGGAATACACTCCTTTTTGTTCTATATACTTATTGACTTTATCCAAATATGCCCTTTTAACTTCATCTGTCATATTGCTAACAGCGGATTCTTGTTTTAACTTAACTTTTTTAGCATACTTTCGAGCTTTATTGTATTTTTTAGCTTTATACGCTTTAAGCATAAGTTGTATGTTATTGCCATCACTCTTTTCAGAAGCATTCACACTACAGAAACAACTGTTAATCACAATCAAACTTATACACATAAAGCATACTGCTTTATATAAATTTCTAATAATCATTCTGATCTTCATAATAAAAATCTTCCTACTTCGACCCATTGGCTACCAGTTTTATCAATCCTGCAATCTTACTGCTTTTATCATAAATCGAGCCCCGCACAGTCTCACCTACAGACCATACAGCTACCACAGGGGAGGCAACAGTTGCTTCAATAACCTTTACTATTCCGGGAACATTCTGTTCTCTAATTCTATCAGTAAAAAAACTTCCATTTTCCTTAACATTTTTTATCATTTCTTCCGGATCAAGCTCTACAATTCCACCTGTTAGCGTGCTCACAAATGAATTAGCCCCGGAAGTTCCGGCCCCAATCCAGTATGCGGATATATTCTCGTATTTATTATCACTACGTCTTGGAGAAAACAAAGTACCTAAAGAATAAGATATCATACTAAGTTCAGCCGCTATAGGAGTAAACTCTGTCAAGCCGGTCTTGAATTTAGCATCAATCTTTCCAATGTTAGACAATTTATCATAGTTTTCCACATTTGCTTTTACTTTATCCATTAAATAAAGCTTTTTATAAAAGCTTACTATGTCATCGGGAAGACTATCTGAGAGATTCATCCATAACTCACCTGCTGTTGAACTGTCATTAGTATCCTTAAGTAATCCGGACATAATCTCTACAATAGCTCCAGAGTACTTGAAAGAATTACTTAAAAACTCCAATCCATTTACACTACTATCAAAACCCACACCCATATGTAAATTATCACTTATTTGATTAAGGAAAATACTTACCTTCTCTTCATCCAAAGCAGATAGCATGCTTAGCCCTGCCTTTGTAAATCCTAATACATTACATATTCTTTCCATCAGATTGCCATCATCTTTACAACCATCAGCTGATAAAAAAAATGATATAAACGCCGTGAGCAATTCTAATTCCTCACTATCCACACCCTCATTAATCAGCTTAAGCAGGTTATTCAACTCTTTCGCCCCATCAACAGCATCATTTTCAATTTTAGACTGTCCACCGTTGTTGCTGCTCTTTCTGTCATTCTTAACTCCAAGCACCTTATCCTCAGCCATATCATACATTTTGGCTATCGTCTGTGTAGTAGCGCCTATATTATGTATTTGGTTTCCGACGCATCTTGTATCATCAATACATTTATCAATATGTCCGCCGAGCCATCTTGCTTTATCACCGTCAAATGAAGAATCAATGCCGGATTTGACAGCTTCAGCCCGATGCTGATAGCTACTAAGCAATCTTGCAATTTCAAGTTCCGCATCACCAAGATTCATAATCTCTTTTGTATTCACATCAATAAGCATACTACACCTCCTCTTTAAAAGCCTAAAAAACCGACTATACCCTCCCCGAACGGGAAGGGACAAGACTTAATACTTTTAATATTGAACCGGTTATGATATTACATCAGACATTAATGCATCAGCTACCTGGGTATTATTCTGTTCAGCGGTCTCATACCCTTTGGCCATCTCATTAAGGTCCGTTACATGCTCATTAATCATGCCAATCATTCTGCTAATATCATCATTAAGCTCTGTGAACTTATTCTTATATTTAGTTGCGGCATCTCCGTCCCACACCTGTCCGGACAAAGAATTAACAGTTTCTGTCATCTCGTTAGTCAAAGACTTAACAGTATTAGCTGTCTCACTAAATACCTGAGCTGTTGATGTAAGCTTGGATGTATCTACTTTCAATGTTCCTACCATAATTCTAACCTGCCTTTCTTTTATTTATTATATAATCTGTTAGCTGCGAGATTCTGATTGGTCGCCTCTGTTTTATCATATTGTGCGGCAATTGCATCAAGAGCTGCTGCATATTTTTCAATCGCATCCACAAAATTGTTCATTTGAGTAACATCATTTGTAAATGCAGTATGAAATGCTTCATTTGCTTCACCGTCCCACATTCCGTTTAGCGAATTCTCTTGCTGCTGAAGGTTGCTTATCTGTGTCTTCAAGCTTGAATTCTTGGTTCTAAGCGTTTCAGCCTTTGATTTTAATTCTGTTGTTGTTACTGTAATAACATTTGCCATAATATAATCCTCCTTGTTATTAATATATATTCTTCACTATTGTGCTCAATAGTGTAAGCTTCACCTGCTCCCTCCACCGGAATACTATCTATCCTTGGCAATCCTTAAAGCATCCATTTCCACTTTATAGACTTCTTCAGCTGTATCCCTTATAATACTTGCAACCACCTTATAATTATCCGAAAGAACGTCCAGATTCTTAATCTCACGATTTAGGGCGCTTTTATAATTCTCAGTACACGTTGCCTGCCAGAAAGAAGATATATTACTGCGAGCATCTAACACACTCTTAAGCCTCTTAATATCTCTCGACAATCTATCAAGTTCATCAGCCTGTTTAATTGCGTTATTATAATTCAAACCTATTGTTCTCTTGCTTTTAGCCATAAGGATATCCTCCGTCATGTAATAACATTACTGTCTAACATTTCGCTAATCCCGACAGCAGTATTCTCAACACCGGTATAATTGGATATGATTGTATTGTAATCTTTAGGATGCTCATATAACCTCTTTACTACAATATCCAAATCGGGTTCAATACTCTTAAAGTACTCTTTAAACTGTTCTGCACCTTCTCCGGTCCAGTAATTATCTGTAGAACCGGCTATGCTTTTAATTCTGCTCACCGCATTATCTATACGCCTGATGTCATTATTCATTGCATCTGAGATTCTTTTTAGTTCATCGGTATTAATCTGTATCATCTGACCACTCATAGACATCTCCTCTACAAATCACCCATAGCCTGTGCTACACTCTGTTCGCTTGACTCATACATCTTTTTAGCGTATTCCATCTTGCCTCGAAGAGTCTTTACATTATCCAGTATCGCACCAAGCTTCAATAAATCATTTTTAAGCTCAATAACAGCCGTATCTTTGGCATCACCTTTCCATACGCTGTTAATCGCGGCTATGTATGAAACAAGATTATTATATGAAGTCTCTATAGTGCTTATGCACTCATCGACAACCTCTTCATTTGAGGATAGGATTGATGTATCAATACGATACTTTCTCATATAAATCACGTCCCTTCCTTAACTGTATATGATTGTACATCATATAATATCTGACTATTTTAAATTGTCATTTTTGACATCATTTTTGTATTAAATGACATAACTGTTCATACAAGCATTAATCTGCTGCCGCTCATAACTCCCTGCTGGCTTAAAGTCCGACTGTTATTAATCCTTTTCTCTGCAGTCATGTTGTAAAGACATATCCTGTCAGCATCTCCTACATCTAAGCTGTTATACTTTTTGGATACCATACCCAATATTTCAGCTAAAACATGTGCAACAGGTGTATTCTCATCCAAGCTGAAATCCAGAGTTTCGTTAACAGCCGGAATGCTAATATCAACCAATATCATATTCTCACCACCTACTTGGACGCCAAAGGAATTACTACCGCTTTGGTATCCTTGTAATTCTCGTCGCCTGAAATAACACCAACGCCCACAGGTATTGTACTGCTTCTGTCGTTGTATTTGATGTAATCAAACGGAAGAACAGTGTTGTCATATACCTTCCCACCGACATTAATACCTGCAGAGTATCCGGAATATATATCAAAAACCTTTTGCCCCTTAACCTTAGGAATACTTTTATTATCAACTTCGCCAAAGAAATATATGTTATGCATTCTTCCTTTAGCAATGATATTCTCCATAAACCCACTCATATTCTTAGAAGACGTATAAATCATATTCACGAAATCAACCATATCAGCTACAAAAATCATCCATGGTTGTTCATGACTCATAAACTCATATATCTCGGTGTCCTCTTTGTCCTCATTAAGAAGCCGGTTCTTAATACGGTTTCTTCTCTGAAACTCAGGCGTAAGAGAATTACTAAAAAAGCTATATATCTCATCCTCTCCGTGAAGATAAGTAACTCCATACTCTTTAGAATACATGCGAAGCGGTCTTGAATCAGAATCAATTACAACAACTCTGCTGCCAATACCGATAGAAGAACTTATAAGAACCCTGATTAAATTGGTCTTACCGGTTCTTACTCCTCCTGTTATGAGATAACAATATATATCTTTAAGAGGTATGGCATATATCCCGGCTGACTCCCTGTCATATCCTATAGGCAATGCCTTTTTTCCATTAATTATGTATCTGTAATCCGAAAGCCTTATGTACTCACTAAGTACCGGATTATCAGGAATAACCGGAATCCGCCTTGCCAATGCTCCATTCCAATTCTTTGACATATCAATACATAATTCTTCGATTATATTGTTCCTGATATAATCATTATCAGCATCTACAGCCAAAGCAACTTGAAACTCAAGAATTCTCGCATCGTATACAGTTAATCCTCTGCCTTTAATTCCTCTCTCCGGCTCTATATCTACATGTGATACATGGAACACATCACCATACGCATACTTATCCTTAAGAGCAAGAGCATAGGTACACCCTATATTCTCGGCAATACGATTAGGAATTCCATTTATCCCAAAGCTTATATCAGACAATATCAAATGAATTCCAAGCGCTATTCCCTCTTTTGATAATGCTGTTAAATCACCAAGATATTCATCTCTTGTTTTTTCACTAAATGCAGCATAATTATCAATAACAATCACAATAGTCGGCAAGACTGTATCCTTATGCACCATAATATACTGACTATAATTACTTCCGCTAAATAACGCTTTTCTTTCTGATACTATGGTTTTTAACATATTAAACAGCTTGCCTGTTAATTCAAGATTATCATCACATACTACACCCCCGACATGTGGTGCATTCATAAAAGGAAGCAACATCTTGCTACTGAAATCAAGCGCATAGATATTAACCTCATTAGGAGAATATCTGTTAATCAGCCCGTAAATCACCGTCTGTAAAAATGTGCTTTTCCCACTTGTAACCGAACCGCACACCGCAGCATGACCACACTCACTGAGATTTAAAACAACCGGCAGCTGTGCCTGATTAGCCGGGTCATCCATTTTCCCGACGATTACACTAAGTCCTTTTCCCTGCTGCTTCCAACATCCATCATACTTTGAAGTATTAAATTCATCGAACTCACTGAGTAATATGTGACTGCCTAAAACAGGCATCCATAGCCTGAATATGTGATTGTAACCATGAGCCTTGGCAAGCTTGTTGAGGTAATTCTTAGTAACTTCAAGTTCAGTGCTCTCCTTGACTGATGGAAGCTTTTTTCCGGAAGCATTGGCATAATCGATTATGTTATCAACCAGGTTATTGTCACCGGATACTTTCTTAACCTTCTCATACATCAGAACAAATTCTTTCAATCTGTCCGTATTATATGAATTGACAGGATAATCAACATCTGCCCCGTTTAACCTCGTATATATCGTATCTATCAGCTTGTTAACACGGTCATAATTATCGGTTTTGTCAACCATATGTTTACTGATTGCAATTGCATCCTCTACGCAACTGACAAGTGTCTTAACCCATATTTCTTCGGATTTTTTCTTCTGTGAAAGCCTGACAGAATTGCCCGTCATTTCTACTCTGCCCGGAAGACTTAATATCTTTGCAATGTCTTTATTGACAGCCACTGCATTACTGTCATACAATGCCCCGCTAAATCCGGACTGAAACAACTCATAAACCTCATCATTACCAACCTGCAGATATCCGCGGCCTGCCTGAACAATAAACGCTGCATCAGGTTTGTGAAGCATATCCTTACTGTCCTGCTGGTCCTGTACTCTCAAACATATCCTGAACTTACTGTTGCTCCATATATTATTATCAACATTGCCTGAAGGCTTTTGAGTGGCAAGTATCAGATGAACTCCCAGACTTCTTCCAACCTGCGCAACACTTATAAGCTCTTTCATAAATTCAGGTTCTTCATTCTTAAGCTCCGCAAACTCATCTATTATGATGAACAGATGCGGGATTGGAGTCTTAACTTCACCGCTCTTATAAAGCTTGGTATAAGCATTAATATTATTGACACCGTTTTCAGTAAAAACTCTCTGACGCCTTCTATTCTCACTTTTTATTGATATCATGGCTCTGTTAACCTGATTACCGGAAAGGTTTGATATCTGCCCTATCATATGCGGTAAACCGTCAAATAAATGAGCCATGCCTCCACCCTTATAATCAATTATAAAAAATGTAACATCATCCGGGCTGTAATTGATTGCCAAGGACAATATATATGTCTGCAAGGTCTCACTCTTGCCTGAACCCGTAGTACCTGCAATCAATCCGTGAGGCCCATGAAACTTCTCATGAACATCCAAATAGCAGGGCTGATTACCTGACCTTACTCCTAACATTCCACGTATATTCTCATAAGTACGTGTTTTAATCCAGTTATCAATAACCGGATAATCTTCAATTCTTGATATATTATACATATCAAAAAATGTGATGGACGCCGGCAGTTCCCCACCTTCTTCATTCTCCGGAACCTTCAAAGAAGATATCATTCTGGCAAAGCTGTCAAGACTTTCTTCACTTACCTTATCGAACTGTATAACCTGTCTGTCTGCCCTGGCCTCGTAAATATGGTACATCCCACTGAAATCAGAAGAATTCTCTATGACAAACTCACATTCATTAGGCAACTTTTTGATACTGTCCGACAGAATAATTGTGGTAAGTCCATAGCACTCCTTTTCTTCAAAAGCATACTTACTCATAGGAGTATTCTCAATTATCATTGGGTCAGATACGAATAAAACATAATACGGCTTAATGTTTTTCACATTAATACGGCTGTCCTCCAACTCTTCACGATTTCTGAATACATTGGAAAGCTCATAGATTATGTCGCTTACTTCGCTCTCGGTCGAGCCGATATATCTGACTCTGTGGTCTTCGGACCAGACATGAGGTAACCACTTAACGCTGCCCCATCTGCCGTCATCCTTAGCATTCCCGTCGTACAAAAATGCCATTTTTACATCGGTATAACAATTGTTGGCCGCAATCTGCGAGATAAGCACCTTAGCTGTTTCAACAGCTCTATCAACATCGTCCTTTGAAACCAATCCAATCAGCTTGTGTGAGTATAGGTCTACAGTAATCGGAACATTGTGCAGCATCACATATTCAGCTTTTATATCAAAAGGACCGTCAGCTAACCTGTCTTTACTTAACGTAAACTCTTTCTTCGGTGTCTCTATATCATATTGAAATTCCTTATCACCCAACCCAAGTCTGTGAGCAAGAAAATCCTCGTGAAGATTGTTTCTTCCCCATATTCTTCCGTCAGACACGTCAAAATTTAAGCAATATTCAGCAGCCGGATAAGTTTCAACAAGTCTCCTTTCCGAATCATCATATATATCCCTTATCTCTTCCTCTTTGCCCGAAAGATATCTGCTGTATTCATTAATTCTGATGTTCTCCTCGATTTCTTCCTCTTTCTTCTGATTACGCCTGTTTATCAAAGTCCAGACCGTTGTGACAATCGCGGATGACACAGCCATCACTAATCCTGAATACATATATAATGACCTGCTGCCACCGGCTTTAGAGGAAGAATACATCATAAGAAGGCAACCTGCCATCATGGGAAAAGCCATAGTTATCGCAGGTCCTATCGTCATAAACAGTGATTGTCGCTTGTGAACATTGGATTTTGGAGGTGCTTCTATCTCAATTTTGTCATTTGACAGCTTCTCATAGTTTCTCGGAGACCTGTGGTACAAAGCGCCATCATTGTCTTTAGCATCGTCTAAAGAACCTGTTTTATCTACATAAGATATCAGTACTCTCCTGTCAATCTCAACATCACCTTTGTATAAATCAATTGCAATCACATCACCAAGAAATACCAAATGTAACCCTAAAATATTGATATAATCTCCAAATGATAATCGATATGACTCATGTATATGTATATTGTTAATATACACTCCGTTAGGCGACTTATTATTGATGACATATGAACCGTTATCCTTTCTTATAACAGCGTGGTTATGAGACACCATTCCCTTGTTGTCGTAAACTATTGAATTGTCCTTATTCTTGCCTATTGTGATTTCTCCGGCAGAAGAAATGTCGAATTTGTCAAATGCATGAAAAACCGAATCAGACTCATCAACAAACAGAATAATCTCATCCATATCGGATGTGGTTAATGAGAGCTTTAATCCATTCTCTAATCTATATCTGTTATTCTGAGTTTCGGTTATATCAATCGTATAAAGAGCATTCTTCTTAATAAACCATACTCCGTTAATTATCTCAAGTTCCAATCTGACATCATTACATATGCCATAATAACTGCTTCTTAGTGTTATATAGTGGTCAGTATTATTGACAGACGGTAATATATATTCTTGAAACGCATTTTCAGTATATACGGAAATGATATAATTCATGTCTCTCTCCTCATTAACATTGTGTTGGTCTACCAGTCTGAAAGGTCAAAGTCATCATATTCATCAGAACTGTCATTATTACTCTTATTATTATCACTCTTCTTGGTAGTCGTTGGGGATGAGTTGTTCGAGGAATTATAATATGTCGTTGCCGGCGCTTT
The DNA here is from genome assembly GCA_000621905.1 of Lachnospiraceae bacterium NC2004. Taxonomy (GTDB): domain Bacteria; phylum Bacillota; class Clostridia; order Lachnospirales; family Lachnospiraceae; genus NC2004. Next base: position 93,269 of record JHXB01000004.1, on the reverse strand, counting down.
AGTTGTTTCAACCGGCCAATCTCCCTTGCTTACCACAATCGTAATCTTCTTACCTTCTTTTACACTGCTTCCTGCAGCAATGCTCTGAGATACCACTACCCCTGCTTTGTAATAAGAATTATATTCTTCTTTAATATTAATCTTCATCTTTGCCTGCTCTAACGCCTTTTTGGCCTTGGCTTTTTTTAGATTAACTACATCAGGCACCTTGTATCTTAATGGTCCTAAGCTAATATTAAGCTTAACTTCACTTCCGATTTCTACACTGCTTGATGCAACCGGATTCTGGGATACAACGTGTCCTTCTTCTACAGATTCCGAGTAATCCTCATGTTCCTTAACAACAGTCAAACCTGTGCTTTTTATTGCATTTTCTGCATTTTCATAACTAAGATTAACCACCTCGGGAACATTGACCATCTCAATTCCTAAACTGACTACCATATCTAAGGTCTCTCCACCCTCAAGAATCGTTCCGCTCTTGATGGATTGAGAGATAACTGCATCTTTAGATACATCATTGGAGTATTCCTTTTTGGGGCGATTTATATCTATGTCGTAATCGTTCAGTATCAAAAGAGCGTCTTCATACGATTTGCCTGTGAGTTCAGGCATAACAACATCCTCACTTGACTTGTTATATATAATAAACGCAGATATGCCACATACAATTAATGCCAGAGTTACAAATAACGCTATTATTACAGGTTTATAGTTTCTTTTTTTCTTTATATCTTTGGGCACTGAATCCGCAGGCTTTGAATCAACATCATCATTTGCAGCAATATAATCGTTGTAATCTTTCTTGTCCTGCTTTTCACTGCCTAAATTACTCTTTTTGTTATTGTCACTAAACAGATGAACTGTTCCGTTCTCGATATGATTGTCATCAAATGTTATGCTTTCATCCTCGATACTATGTGCTACAGTCGCAGCCCTGGAAGTAGTCTTATAGCTTAGTGTTTTATTAGCTATAAAAGCTCCGTCAGGAAATATCAGCTTGTCTTCTTCCGGTGAAAATGTTATCTTCTCTAAATCTTTTCTGAATGAAGCAGCATCCTCGTATCTCTCTGACGGTATGTAAGAACATGCCTTTAAAACTATATCAGCAAGCATTCCTTCAGCATTGGCAGGCTTTGGAATCTCCTGCCCGGTTAACAACATACTGCTTGACCTTTCCTTATCCGAAGGCTTGATGGATTCTGAAACCGGAGGCATAAAAGGCATTCTGTTATTATTTAAAAACCTGTATAAAACTATTCCAAGCGAATATATATCCACCGTTCTGTTATATTCGATTCCTTTAAACACCTCAGGAGCCATATATAGCAACGTTCCTTTTTTTGATAACCCAATCGATGTCTTTTCAAGCTCCCTTGCAATACCAAAATCTCCCAACTTGTATGTACCTATATCAGATACAAATATATTCTCCGGTTTGACATCACGGTGTATTATCCTATATTTTTGGCATATCTCCAAAGCTTTGCATATATCTATACCCAGCTGAACAACATCACTTACCTTTAAGCTGTTGACCTTAATAAACTTATAAAACGGAATCAAAAGCTCCATTCTTATATATATTGTCCATCCGAATGCATCCTTGCGCTCTACAACCGCATGGTCCTCGTAGCTTACTATATTGGAATTGCCTTTTAACTTTGCCATTAGGGCAAATTCCTCAACAATATCTTCAACCATTCCATAGAAATAGCTTCTGACTCCCTCAGCATCCATGCCGTCATTGTATGCATTTTCAACCTCAGACTGATTCTGGGGAACATTAATTACCTTTAAGGCTGACTCATATATGTGTCCAAAATCTTCCCTCTCAATTCTGTACACCTTGCCAAACGCTCCATCACCAATGCATTCTTTTATTGTCCAATCCTTAAATACAGCATCCATAATGTTCTCCACCTAAAAGCTACTTAATCTTTATCTTTTTTACTTTACTCCAATCACCATATATTTTCTTACCATTAACAATTACATAAGTTCTAACCTTTACAGAATACCTCTTTTTTCTCTTTAATTTGCCTGAAAAGGTAGTCTTGTCAAAGTTCTTGGTTAACCATCCTTTATTCTTAGAATAATAAAATGCGTACTGATAGCCGGCTGCATCCTTATTGCTCTTTATTTTTATGGAAAGTCTACCCTTTTTGGGTGACTTAACACTTATAATCTCACCTGGTGTCGGAATTACTTTTACCTTAAAGGTCACAAATGACTTTTTGTATTTATCACTCTCAGGAACATATGCATCCATCTTGGCTGTACCATATCCATGAGTGTATATCAACCCATCTGTGCCTATTGTTGCTATGTCTTTGGTCTCTTTATAATATAAAAAGCTAAGCTCTGCATCTTCTTCACATGTGGCAGATGCATATACTTTACTTCCGTATGGTACAATCAGATTCTTGGTAATAACTTTAATCTTCGGATCCTTGCGGGATGAGGATGCTTTATCTTTAGATGATTCATCAGTTGCCTTGTTATCATTAGAATCATTACCGTCTCCGGTGTAATTACCTGAATCTTCTGTTGCCGCAACTTGCTTCTCCCATATAGCATAAAGAATTATATCTTTATCATCATTATATTCATCACCGGGCATATACGAAACGTAGGTAACATATGAACTGATACCCCATCCAAGGAATACATATCCTTCCCGAGACGGTTTCACGAATGATATATATGTCTTTTTGCCTTCAAGCTTATACTGACTTTCAAAAGCACCTGTTCCTCCGTTAGAATTGTAAGTTATCGTATATTGCTTCATTTTCTCCTTAGACCATATAGCATATAGCGTGACATCTTCATCTATATTATATGATTGTCCGGGATTATATATAACTTCTCCGTCAGGTGATAATCCCCATCCTATAAACTGATATCCTGCTTTAACCGGTCCCGTAAAAGATAACGTAACCCCTATCCCGTGAATTTTGGTCTGAGGCGAAGGCACTCCTGTTCCTCCGTTAGCGTTGTAGGTTATTTTATACTCGGATGACTTCCACACAGCGTAGAGAGTGGTGGAGGTATTAAAACTATATGACGAACCCGGCTGATATATCACCTTTGAGGATGTTTTATCAAGATTCCAACCGAGAAAAACCGCTCCATCCTTTGTCGGTTTTACAGAAGTTATGATAACCATATCTCCTTCATTGAATTTAAAACTCTCTATAGTTCCGAAGCCACCATTCAAGTTATAATTGAGCGTGTATTTAATCTTCTCCCATATAGCATATAATGTTATATCTTTGTCTATAGTATCTTCTTCTCCGGACTTATATTTCACCTCAGTGCTCACTGCAGATGTACCCCATCCTAAAAAGTCGTATCCTGATTTAGTTGGAGTTTCTTTGGTTATTGTGGCTGCTTTCCCAAACTCAAACGTCTGCGCTGCCGGAGGATTCTGTCCTCCATTGGCACTGTAAGTTATTGTGTAATCGGCATTCTCCCAAACGGCGTATAATACAATGCTTTCATTCTTATCATAAATCTGTCCTGATTTATATAACACCACAGATGCTGTACTTGTTTTAGCCCAGCCTTTAAAAACATATCCTTTTTTTTCGGGGATAACAGTAGAAAGATACAGATTAACACCATAATATTTAGTCTGCTTAGGCACAGAACCGGTGCCCCCGTTCATATTATATGTAACATTATATTCTACTTTCTTCCATACCGCATATAACGTTGTGTTGGCAGTAAAACTATAAGCTTTACCGCTAACATAAGTGGCAGCTGTAGCCGTTGAAGATTTAGACCATCCCAAAAAAGTATACCCTTCCCTGCTTGGTTTAGATGACGTAATCACAATAGTGTTCCCTGCTTTAGCGCTTTGCGCAGAGACAGAACCTGTACCTCCATTTGAATTATAGGTAACTTTATATGTAGGAGTTGAATCTGTTACATTTACAGTTATATTTTTGGTTGTTAAAACTTTATTATCAAATGACCTTACAAGCTTGATGGTCAAAACGGTTGTCCCTACTTTATTAGCAGTAAACCTGCATGAATTGTTAGTTATCCATCCTCCAGATGCAACAGAGTCACTGTTAACATTCATGAACCATGTATCATACGAGTTATTACTGATATCGACATCCTTGTATTTCAAATTATACATATCAAGATTTACAGTAGACAACGCACTTGTGATTGTCGGAACCACAAAATTGCCACTCAATTCCATATCTTCACATCCGCTTATCGTAAAATGCCATCTATACGAATAATTTCCGGCACCCAAACCTGATAAGGTGATGTGATTATTATTATATCTACTGTAATTTTTAATGCTATCCGACATTGTTGTATATAAAGAACCATTCTTGTAAACATATACAGTTGCACTTGTAATTTTAATGTCAGATGTTGCCTGATAGTTAAGATATATAATGTCATTTGAAGCAAATGTATTTACGCCTACCGGCATATCACCATTTGACATATTACATGTAACTATACTTAATGCTGTTTGCGTAGCTACGGTTCCTGCGTGCGCTATAACAAGAGAACAATTAAAAATTAGTAGTAAAAATACATATATGAGTAAAACTCGAATGGATTTCATGCGCAGTCACCCCCTCTTAAATGCAAAAGCAGATGATTAACAATACTATAGTTATAGTAACTACCGTAAACAACTTCGGATATTTTATACCGCTTAATTTTACCATACCATCCTAAAAGATGACCTTTTCGGACATAGAAAGGCAGTAAACGGACTCAGAAAAATACATTACTCGGCAAAATAGTTACTATAGAACCTATTTTTAGTAGTTATTATAGTGCTTTGTATCTTCAATGTCAATAATTTACAATAACAATGGTGATTGAAATGAATGATAACTTTAATGTTGGGAATCGGATTCATGATCTAAGAATTAAAAGGGGATTAAGTCAGGAACAACTTGCATTAAGAGCCGGAATAACACCTTCATATTTAGGTCAGATTGAACGAAATATTAAAAATCCTACTGTTAAGATTGTGGAAAAGATATGTGACTCACTCGGAGTCTCCTTAGGCGACTTCTTTAACAATTCACATAATACAGATGGTATTGACCCTTTGTCATTACAAATTCTGGCACAATTTTCTAATTATGAAGACAAGGAAAAGAGGATGTTGCTCACTATTATGAAGGATATACTGAATTTTAAAAGGATATAACCACCTCAACCTTCTTTAAAAGTCAGATATATTTATTTCGCATTCGAAGTTGATATATTTTCATTCCTTTGTTAATACTCATGATGCACTGTATTGAGCCAAAAACGGCAGAACATACTTATAATGCTCTGCCGCTGTTATTGTGCTCTAAAAAGCCAGACTAAAGATTGATACTGCCCGGTGTATTAATATAACAATCTCCAAAATAATTGTTCTATTTTAATAAATACATAGATTGTTGCACCCTGCCACTCTTCCTATAAAACCTCTATCCCGACCTCCGTCATTACCAGACCGTTCTTTAATGAATCTGAGATAATCACTCTCCCGCCGCATCGTTTAACTTTTCGTTTAATAGCTTTTATCAAATCCTGTCCTTCGTTTAATTTAGCGTCTTTATGCCGGCAATCATACTCCACCTTCAGATAAAAGCCCTTTTCTTCTCCACCGACAGTTACATATAAGGTATCAACAGCTCTCATTATACCGTAGTCTATCAATCTACCCGTGACATCTATAATATCATAGCTGTTCATTTTAGAAGCAAATGCATACGCCTTAATGTCATAATCTATATTTATACCAATGCTTTTGGCATATCTCTCCTTCTGATAAAGCAGTCCCGAAAGAAGCTTGTTTTCTAAATCAAGAAAATGATAGCTTTCCTTTTCAGGAATCAGAAGTTCTTTGAGAGAATCTTTCATTTGACTGATATCCAAATCGGAATCAATAACTCCGGCCACGCTCATAATACGATTTGAGTAAGAATGCTGCGTTACCTGGATATCCTTTATCATTTCCTCAACAATCGGAAGATAGGTCTTGTAGTGATACAGCTGTTCATCACGGTTTCTGTCGGAGATTTCTTCTAATATCAAGAGAACAATCATTATAATCAATGATACTACTGCAATCTCATTCGGAAGCATAGGCATCATGGTCGTGCCAACTATAATATAGTGGGCTATGGTAAGGAAGAAGATTGTTACTGTCGTTACGAGTGCAATCACGAATTGGGACAGCTTAATCCTACTGATGAATTTAAGAACCGGTATATATTTCAGGGATAGGTATGTCAATACAGGCAGTATGTGAAACAAAACAGTCATACTAACATTGACTGTAACCGTGTCGATAATTGCTAAACCCGTAAAATGTGCAATTACAAGGATTATCGATTCAATGATACTGACATAAAGATACCCGAATACAGCGTTAAATATCGCCTCCTTATTCTTGACCTTTGTGTTAATCTTTATCATCAGATAATACAAAAAGAGGTTAATAATAAGAGCGGCACCTACCCAGGCATCATCATGATTTTGTATGTAGTATATTATAAGAGCGAATATAATATACGATACTGAAAACAAAGGCTTTTTGATAACATCGGTGACTTTGTGTCCACAAAAATATATCATAGTGAAAATGTATGTTAGGTTTTGTGCATTGGTCAATAATATGATAAGCAATATCATCTTCATAATCAGACTCCTCCGAAAATGATTCTATAGCTTATTGCTGCATGCTGTCAAGATAGCGCCGGTATATTGGTTTCTAAATAAGTGGAGTTTTTACGCAGAATATTTTTCAATCAGCATGGCATCTTCACTTGGCAATGTGGTTACATTGCCAAGTGAAGATAACGAAGTTGATTGGGAACAAGCAAGTCTCCATTGTAAAGTTATGCCTTTTAAATGATTTGATTTTCATAACTATATTTGATACAATAATCTGGTGTGATGGTTATTATGTGATAGTTATTATGTGACTGTTACACTAAAAAGGGGGCAATACACATGAACGATTCAATATTCATACTTGAAGATGACCAAAAACAAGCCAACACTCTTAGTACGCTTCTATATGACAATTATCCGAACATATCCGTATCCATATGCACAAACTTAAAAGATGCATCAGAAACCATCTTAAGCCCAACAGACTATTCTTTGTTTATTATTGATATAAGCTTAAGCAAAACCGAAGTTAACCAGGAAGGACTTGACCTTGCCGTAAAGATTCGTGAAGAGGCGCGATACAAAACCACCCCTGTTATATTTATAACCGGCTATCCAAAATTCATATATAAAGCTGTCAATGATGCTCACTGCTATTCTTATATAGTAAAGCCTTACAGCGGTTCGGATGTTTTGAACCAGATAAATGATATCTTTGAACGCGAAGACGCAATAACCGTAAGAACCACTGACAGAGTCTATGTTAAGCTAAAGCCCGGCGACATCTATTATATTGAGTCCATCGGCAGATATATGCATTTTCATACGTCTGGAAACGGTACAATCATCTCAAGACAACATAAGCTGTCAGAGCTCGAAACCATCCTCCCGGATAATTTTATACGCTGTCACAGATCATATATTGTCAACAAAGAGTATGTCAATTCCATATCGACAGCGGACAAAATCATTACCCTAAAAGGCATACATGATACCGTGCCATATGCTTCCGATTATCAAAATCTGTTTTAAAAGGAGTAAGTTATATACATCATGGACATTTCTCTAACCACTATAACTACCATATTACAAGGCCTCGCCAACATTCCTGCCATGATATATCTATGTAATTTCAATGTTAAAGCCGTTTTTAAAAAGCCTTTGTTCTGGATTACATTTGCAATATATATCGCTGTAGCTTCATATATTGCGGCAAATGACAACAATTGGGTGGGAATCGGCGTCACCTTAAACTTAATCATGTACTACTTTATGCTCATAATAAACTTAAGAGTCCCTATCAAAGAAGCAATTTTGTCAGGAACTTTAGGATACATAGTAGTAACCCTGATTGAATCCATAGAACTCGGAATCGCAATGTTATTAGGTATACACTATGAATGGATAGACACCGTCAATATTCCAACATTTATCATACTTGCACTGCTCATTCCGCTAACATATCTTACCTTTAAATATATCCCGATATTGCGATTCAAGAACTCGCTCAAAACTTCTCAATACGTAATAACAATTCTTGTTATATTATCAACCTTTATTGTAACAATCCCAATACTGTTCACCCCTAAATTAAGCCTGGCACCAAGAGTGGCAACAGAGCTTGTCATCATCGCTGCCATAATTATGATAACACTGCTCACATTGGAGGAAATGTCAGAGCGCAATCGTAGTGAGCAGCTCAGACACTACAAAACATATCTCCCCATCGTCGAGGACATGATAAAAAACATTCAAGTCACGCAGCATTCTTACAATAACCAGCTTTTAAGTCTTTCAGGAATCATAGATTCAAGTACTGATTTAGAGCAAATGCGAGCTGCTCTTAAGGAGCTTAAGGAAGCCCCTATAAAAGCATCCTCAAAAGGTTATCAGTTTCTTCACCTTGAGAACAAGCTGCTGGCCGGACTTCTCTACCAAAAGGCTAACGCTGCAGCTGATGCGGGATTTGAGCTTAATGTTACCATCAGACAGTATGCATTTGACAGCAGATTAAGTAATTTTGACATCATTGATGTCACCGGAATTATCATAGACAATGCGCTAGAACACTGCGAAGACAAGAGTGTTCCTATCTATATTACCATCGGCAAAACAGCCAAAAGCAAGGACAACAGATATTACATAAAGGTCGAAAACGCAGGTCCAACTGTTGACTCCGCATATATTCATAACATATTTAAAAAGGGACATACAAGCAAGGCTTCCAAGGAAGGACACGGTTTTGGAATGTACATACTTAAGAACAAGATTGAAAAATGCGACGGTACTGTCGTGATAAGCAACAGCAAAAGGAACAATCATCGTATGATTTCAGTGGAAATCGAAGCATAAAATAACTTTACAATGGGGACATGCCCTTGCCACTTAGCGAATGCGAAGCACGAGCTTACGTGGCAATCACACCGGGGCACTTAATGAATGCGAGACGAAGTCGAAGCATGAATTTAGTGAGCCCTGGTGGTCCCCATTGTAAAGTTAAGAAAAAGAGCGGGCGCACCGCTCTTTTAATTATCTCTGTCTTCTGTCGTGATTCTTGTAATACTCTGACTTATCTTTATACATCTTGGATTCAGCCTGTACTATTAATTGATTAACATCAAGCTCTGAGTGATTCATAACCTCGTATCCGACAGCGGTATGATATCCCTTCTCTTCAACTTGGCTTACAAGCTCTCTAACCTTTCTTTCAACGGCCTCTTCATCTCCGTCAATGGCAAACGCAACGAACTCATCTCCACCGATTCTATACGTATCTTTAACGCCAAACTGCTTCCTGACTTCATTGGCTATGAACTTAAGCATTTCGTCGCCCGCCTTATGTCCCTTGGTATTATTAAGATCATGAAGCCCGTTGACATCAATGTATATGCAACCAAGTGACTTCTTGCTGACTTCATGATAAGTCTTAAGCTTCCACTCATAGCAGTTACGGTTGTTAAGCCCTGTAAGCTGATCGGTCTCAGACATTATGTGAAGCCGATTCTCAAGGACGTATCCCTTAATCTTGGCACGAATGACAATACTTCCACTCGCAATAGCGAGAAGTCCGAATATAATAGCATCCGAAACATCAACCGAAAGAGTTGCACCCGTCTTGGTGTTAAACGCCGCCACGATAAATACAATTATATAAAAGATTAAGCACAGTGCCATCTTGATAGGCTTGTCTATAAAGATAAGAGGCATAAGCAAAAGCATTACCATGAAGGTAACCGTTGCTTCGGTTGGACGCGTTATGGTTCCCAACGCTATACCATAGAGCATGAAGCCTGAAATCGCAAGATAGACACCTACATATGTTAATGCGGGATACTTCTTGGCACCAAATGACAGAAGTAACAATACCAAAGCAAACACCGTACCACATATATACACGTTCCTTGATGCCATAAATCCTTCAACAAAACATGAAAGAATCGCCATGGTGAATATCAGTACAAATGCTACCGATGAAAATACCATAGAAGTACGTTGATTAGTATTCTCGATACTGTCCTTAATCTGAAGATAACTCTCCTTGTCTGTTCCGGCATAAAGTACAAAATCCCTAATCTTACTAAACATAGCCTCACCTCATGACACTATTCAACTAACAACCCTATATTAACCAAATCGGTGCGACAGGATTCGAACCTGCGACCTCCTCGTCCCGAACGAGGCGCTCTACCAAGCTGAGCCACGCACCGAAAAAGTGTGCTACATTGCGTATTGTAGCACACTTTTCTTAATATTTCCACTATTAATATTACTTGCGAATCTTTAAGACTCTCACTGAATTAAGAACACAAAGCATAGCTACTCCCGAGTCCGCGAAAACAGCATACCACATTGATGCGATTCCTAGGAGTCCAAGCACCATAACAGATGCCTTGATAAGTAAGGCAAATACTACATTTTCGGTAGAAACTCTTACAGCTTTTCTTGCAATTCTTACAGCTTCTGGAACTGCTGAAAGATTGGAGTTCATAAACACAACATCCGCTGCTTCAATCGCTGCGTCTGCGCCGCTTCCCATGGCAGCTCCAACATCAGCACCCGCTAACACTGGCGCATCGTTGATTCCATCTCCGACAAACATTACCGATCCCTGCTCATCTCTTAACTCCTGAAGCTTCTCAAGCTTACCGTCAGGAAGAAGCTTAGCGTACACTCTGTCTATGCCGGTTTCATCGGCAACAGCTTCCGCAGAATCTTTGTTGTCTCCGGTCAACATCGCCGTGTATAATCCCTTAGATCTCATGCTTCTGATTGCTTCTTTAGAATCATCCTTGACCGTATCGGCAATCACAATGTATCCCATGTAACTTCCGCCAAATGCGATTAATACTTCGGATCCTTTAACGTTTTCTTTCGCTATCGCCTCATCATAAGCCGATAAATCCACATCTTCTTCCTCAAGAAAATGTCTGCTTCCACACACCGCTTCTCCATTTGCAAACGTTACTTTAACGCCATGTCCTGCAATCTCCTTGATATCCTCAGGCTTTAAGATTCCGGCTATATCTTTATTGCCGGAAATCGCCTTATAAAATTCATCTTCGCCAACAATCTCTTTAGCCTTGTCAACAATGCTCTTGGCAATCGGGTGGGTAGATGATGACTCGCAAGATGCCGCGAGGAGTATGAGCTTGTCCTCGTCAACATTTGCAACGGGAACCGCTTTTTGAACTACAAAATTGCCCTTGGTTATGGTTCCTGTCTTATCCATAACAACTGCATTTACCTTGTTGAGGGCCTCTAAGGAAACTCCACCCTTAAAGAGAATACCTTGTTTAGACCCGGCGCCGATGCCCGCAAAGAATGCCAAAGGCACTGAGAGCACCAACGCGCATGGGCAGCTAATAACAAGGAAAGTGAGGGATGTGTATATCCATTTGCCCCAATCACCTGTGATGATGGATGGGACAATGGCTGTCAAAAGTGCCACTGCCACAACTATAGGAGTGTACACTCTGGCAAACTTAGTAATAAAGCGCTCGAACTCAGGCTTAGATGCGGCTGCATTTTCTACGGAATCCAAAATCCTTGTAACCATTGATTCATCAAGAATCTTGGTGACTTTCAAATGAATGAGACCGTCCTCGTTGACACACCCAGAAAGCACTTCCGAGCCTTCCTTAACTGAGACAGGAACCGGCTCACCTGTTACAGCGGAAGTATCAAGTCTTGACTCACCCTTAATGACTATTCCGTCAAGAGGAACCCTGTCTCCCGGACGAATAACTATAATATCGCCAACCTCGGCGTCTTCCGCGTCTATCTCAACTATCTCGTCTCCTTTAAGAAGATTAACAACCTCCGGTCTAAGGTCGGCAGCTTCCATAATCTGCTTGCGGCTTCTTGTAACCGCCAGCTCCTCGAAGAACTCTCCTATCCTGTAGAAAAGCATAACTCCTACCGCTTCAGGGTACTCACCGATTACAAATGCACCGACGGTCGCAATACTCATAAGAAAATTCTCGTCAAAAACCTGACCTTTGCCAATGTTCTTGATTGCGGCGTATAAAACTCCACCTCCTAATATAAGGTAAGCTATCAAATAATCTTGTACATACGCCTCCTTATGAAAATGAAGCAAATGCTCGAATATAAGTGCAACAGCGTAAACTAAAAGACCTGATCCAATCCAGATAAGCTCCTTCTTGGTCTCTGATAAACCGCTTGATTTAGACTCATGATCTTCGTGTTTGTGAGCGTGATCGTGGTCATCATGATGATGTTCTTCGTGGTGGTCGTGATGATGCTCGTCGTGATCATTATGATCGTGATGATGATGCTCATCCCCATCATGGTCGTGATGGTGTTCATGTTCATCATGGTCATGTCCGCAGTCACAGTGATCATGGTGGTGCTCGTGTCCATCATGATCGTGATGATGATGCTCGTGCTCGTGATGTTTCTTGCCACCCTTCTTGCCGCGAACAAGAGGCTTAATCTCTACACCTTCCTCCATACTGTCGGCAACTCTCTGCAACTCTTCAAGAAGCTTATCAGGCTCCTCCGCTGTTATTCGTAATTGTTCAAGTGCAAATGTAAGCACCGCCTCTTCTACGCCCTCGACTTCATTTAACTTAGCTTCAAGCTTGGCAGCGCAGTTAGGACAATCAAGTCCCGTAATAGTATATTTCTTAACCATATCTCTATCTCCTCTTGCTGTCACTAACTACCCAATGGGGACTGTCCCCTTTGGGTAGTTAGCAAATTGCGACTCATTTGCAACATATGAATGGTTGTTCATATGTTGATTTAATAATAACACAAATTTAATTAATGTCAAGAGTTTTATTGAATAATATGTTACAATAATCAGGTACTTAGACAATGCACCGATAAAAGGAGTATCTCATGAACGATCACGATACCAAATTGCTTGCGCGCATCAAGGAGCTTCACACCAAAGCTACCTATGAGGGCCATTATACATTTACAGAATTTCATAACATCACAATCAAGCATTTGATAGAAAACGCAGGAATCAATGACTATGAGGTTTTCGGCGGCTATGACAATGCTCTTAAAGTCGTGGCAAGATTTGGCAATCCTAACACAGTCTCCTATGAGGAGCCATATCCAATCTCGGTTATAAAGATAACACCTGCATCCAAGAAATTTACAACATTTGAACATAGAGACGTGCTTGGAACTATTATGGGACTTGGCATCACCAGAGAATCAATAGGGGATATCAGACTGTACGACAACTGCGCATATGTGTTTGCGCTCGATAAGATTACCGACTACATAATTCAAGAGATAAGTAAGATTAGACAAATGCCTGTAACCCTCGAGAGAATCTACGAGGTTCCTGACGAGATTAACGCGCAGGCATTTATGATGCTTGACTTGATTATTTCTTCAGAGCGAGCTGACTGCCTGATATCTGCAATCACCGGGCTGTCACGCTCTAAAGCAGAAGCTCTAATTTCCGACAGAAAAATTTTGTTAAATGGAATCGAGGTTACCAAGAAGACGGCGGCTATCAAACCGTCTGACATGGTTGTTATAAGAGGCTATGGTAAGTTTATATACGATGAGAAGGGCAAAGAAACCGGAAGCGGGAACCTGCACATCAAGGTTAAGAAGTATACATAGAGGTATTGACCTTCTTCGAAGGTCAAAGATTCTTCGCTTCGCTCAGAATGACAGCAAAAAAGTCAAATTCGGTGGTCTCACCACCCTGAGTGGATATATTTCAATTACTCTACTGCCCAATGCATAGTAAAGAAGACATGGTGATTTATTGTAAGACACCTGCGAGGCGTCGGCACTTAACGAACACAATTCATTGTGTGAGTTTAGTACCGCTACGCCGAACTTGGTAGTGCAAACGTGTCTGAAAATAAATACCATGTCTTCTGTAGTTTATATATATCTATGCTCGACATACATCCGCTATCTCATTATTAAAAATCTGATTTCTTATATCCTCCCCATCAGGTCCGAAGTGGTACTCGACCTCTCCGCACACATCCACCCCGATAACATTTGCATCGTTATCAAAAATACCCTTGAATATGCTAAAGAACTCCTCTATAGTCATAATCCCCTGATCCCAAGTAGTCTTTAATTCTTCCTCATCAAGAACATCCTTATCAACCGAAATATAGATTGGGCAGTCCACAGGAATCTCAACATCAGCTCCCAATCTAATCTCGTTATCAGTGTATACGATTATCTCTTTATCCACATCAGGTATCATTTCCTTCTGCTCATCACTAATTCCGATAAGCACCACACGCTTAACCATGTCGTTAGTATTAACAACATCAAGAATCCATGAGCCGCAAGACAAAAGTCCGAAGAACTCCGACTCTTTCATATCGGAATGATGGTCAAAAACCACCAGAGTAAACTCTTCTTCAACCTTCTCAACCATGAATTTAGAAAGATAATGATAGTTCCCGGCATCAATAAAATGTACTCCGTTAACAGCAGTCTCTTTAAAGCGTTCTCTTATCTTGCCCGCTGCCTCGTCGTCACAGTATCCGTTGGTTCCCTCAATATCCTTACACTCGATAACACGAAAATCAGGATTCCTATACAAATCCTGATTCTCATACGCACCTGTGAAGTTAAATATAGTTACTTCTTCTATCATCACATTACCTCATACCATCATTTAACCTTTATCTTACAAGTCGCTTTAAGCTTACTTCCATCCGTCGTCGATACCGTAATCTTAACAACTTTGCCCTTCTTGGCTTTCTTTTTGACCTTCACAACACCCTTTGAAGATACTGTAGCAATCTTCTTGTTGGATGACTTCCACACAACCTTGGTATTGGTAGCATTTGCCGGAGTAATCTTACACTTAAGTTTAAGCTTCTTGCCTCGCTTAACCTTAGCTGAAGTCTTGTTAAGCTTAATCTTCTTAACCTGACTTACAATATTAACCTTAATTGTAGCGCTTAAGCTGTTACCTTCCTCTGCGTAAGTCTGGTCGTAAGCGGTCGCTGTAATGGTAACCGTCTGTCCGACACCCGCGTCATACGCTGTAATCACGCCATTATCATCAACCGTCGCATATTCCTCATTAGAGGAAATGTAAGAAACTCGCTGTTCGGAAGCATTTGCCGGTGAAATCTCTGCCTCACACTTATAAGGTGTTCCGACAGAAACAGTAACTTCACTATCGTTGTAATAAATTGACTCGACATACACCGGAGCGTAAGCCTTACCATAACATGTATTATCCTTAGATGCATCGACCATAACATAATAATCTTCATCAGCAGGATTTTTAAGCTCAACCTCAATAAGATTATCTTCCCACGAAACAACAGTTGATTCAACCTTGCCCTTGGAATTGGTTACGGTTAACACACCCTTATCACTGCCAAAATTGTATCCCTTAACAGTAATCACACTACCTTTTATGGTCACGCTGCTTATGCTCGGACCAAGATTGTTGCCAAGCGCCTTAATAATGTTAACCTTACCTCCGGACGAACATTTACCAAAGTAAGAAGGGCTAACATCAACACCACCGATAACTCTTGCCCTTATCTCGGCTGCAGATACTGACGGCATAAGCCCTCTTAAAAGCGCAACCTCTCCGGCAACTATCGGTGAAGAAAATGAAGTCCCCATCGAATCGGTGTACTTAATCAGGTTATAACCAACTCCAAAATCATCGATATAAACAGAGTAATTCGACTTAGGTGCATTGTACATTCTTAAAACAAGGTAGTACTTACCTGCACTCAAAACTCCCTCGCCCTCTTCATTTATCTCCATAGCATAGCGATCCCAGTAATCATCATTTGAAATCATATAATCGTCTTTAGAATCACCGACCGAGGTAATAAGAAACCTGTCCGAATAATCTCCGGCGTTACGGCTCAAAGTCTCCCTCTTATAAATATAAGCAACAAACTTACTCCTCACGTAAGGCGTTCCCGCCTCATTGTTATGATCAATAATCTTAAACCTGAATCCCGCATACAAGTCTTTGCTGATATCATCCTTAACATCAAACGGTATAGAGATGTAATAATTCTTACCATCATCTGCATTGACATCCCATCTTAGCGAGCTGTTAAGCTCTTTAGAATTGCCATATGACACGTTCCTGTCCAAATGTATCGATGAATCGGTCGAATTGGTATATATCCTGATTCCTGAATCTGCAGACGCATCTGAAGATGCATCCGAACTCGCATTTGAACTGGCATCCGAGCTTGATTCCTTAGCGTCGGCAGACGAAGCCTCCTTCTCAACCAGGTTCTCAAAACTGTAATACAATACCTCATGTGAGACTTCAGGCAGATAGTCCTTTTCCGAAAATGTAGACATAATGTCAGTTCCCGGAGCAAACACATCCACACTTTCCATTCCGTAATTGCTGAACGAAGCAGGCTTATTGTCTCTCGTACTGGCTCCGACATTGATTATATACGGGTTATCAAGACCACCCGGAAAATATTTATTCTTATCGGTATCAACCTTCTCATTGCCCGCAGCGCAAACTGTTACAATTCCTGCCTCCCCGGCAAGAGCGATAATCGAATTAAGCGAACCCATCTGAACATCATATGACGAATCAACATCACCGGTAAGCGAAAGGTTGATCGCGCATACATTTACACCGTTATTACGCTTATCAAGAGCATATTGAATTGCAGAAATGATATCTGAAGTTGTGGAATATCCGTCTGACCCCACGCAGGAAACCGGCAGAATCTTCGCCTTAGCGATACCCGAAACACCCTTGTTATTGTTGATTGTAGCCGCAATTATGCCTGCAATCATTGTTCCGTGACCGTCACTATCGGTCGCTGTCTTTATAATCTTGCTTGATGTGTTATACTGATCATTGGTATACATCACATCCTTAAGATCCTCATGAGTACAGTCGACTCCGGTATCTGCTACAACAACTACAGGAACATTCTTCTCCGATACACTCTCAGGAATACTTGCGCTGTAATCTATATCAGCATCAGCACTAACCTCATCCTTTAAGTGCCACTGATAGCCGGATAAAGTGTCATTGGTAACTGAAGCCAGCTTAAATCGATAATTAGGCTCAACGTATGCCACCTCTTTAAGAGAAGCCATCTCCTCCATAATGTCATTAGTGCTCAATGCGTCAGAAGACACAAGCGCTACATTCATGTCTTCATTGACAAATGAATCCGCCACGTCAAGGTTAGCATCCTCCGCAATATCCCTAACCTTACTCTTCTTAACATTGTCCTTAAAGGTCACAATAACCTGACCTTCCTCATATTCAACTTCATCGGAAGCATATGGAATCTCATAATCATCAGACGCTTTTATATCACTGTCAACCGCAATCGCGTTAACCACAAATGAACTGATAAACGAAAGAATTAATATATAAGAAACAGAAACCTTAAGCATATTCTTCATGGTTTTCCCCTTTCTACCATACAAACATACACTATTTAAGTATGTCATATAAATGTGAAAATATTAAGATAATATCTTGAATATTTTGCGTTATTTAAGTATTTGTGTTATTATGTCTATTGAGTTTAATTCGAAAGGATGCGTTACATTGCAGTTTTTTGACATAGAGAACCCAATTTGGTCTACATTTTCTAAAGTAATGGATGTTATCATACTTAACTTCCTTTTTATTATATGCTGTATACCTATAATTACTATCCCGGCAAGCTTCACAGCACTTTATTTCACATCAATGAGGCTTGTTTCCGGCGAGATAACATATGTATATCAGGACTTTTTCAATTCATTCAAAACCAACTTTAAACAGGGACTGATTTCAGGAATGATTGTATTTGACGCCGGTGTTATACTGGGTGTCTTGACCTGGTTTTCATTTTCCATTGAATCGTATCTTGGCAAGGTAGTATTTGTCGTACTTGACGCCTTTTATCTGGCAACAATCACTTACACATACCCTATTTTAGCCAAGTTCACTGTTAGTATTAAAGATCTCTTTAGAAACAGTGCACTTATGGCGGTTGCCAACTTGCCTTTTACATTTTTAAATCTCGGAGTGCTGTTTATATGTGTAATTCCTGCGTATTACACACTTCCTGCCAAAGTCATTATGCTCGCGTTTGGATGCGCGACAGCTGCTGTAGTACAGTCTCTCTGGTTTAATTACATTTTCAAAAAATACTTAGATGCCGAGACACTTAAGAACAAAGAGATATTTGAAGAAGAATCCGCTCTGGCTAAGAAGGAGAAGAAACAAACCGAGGGAATGATTAGTAGAAACGCCAACAGAAGAAGATAATTAAAAAGCTACCGCGATTGGTAGCCTTTTATATACTCAAGATATATAGTTTAGATTTATTCTTGTATATATCAACTTCTTCTATAATCTTAATATCCTTATGTGTCTTAATAACATCGCTAAATGCCTTAGGACTCATGGTATACGCCGCTATAATTCCATCATCTGAAAGCCATTCGTGTGCTTTATCCAAAAACGAATTATAAACACCCCTTACCTTACTCTCATCAAAAGCTTTAGTAACATAAGGAAGATCTGTCAGTATGAGATTATAAGGCTCTTCAGCCTCAAAATCCTTCATATCCTTATCGACATATTGAATATCCATCTTGAGCTTGTCTCTTATCTCAGAAGCAGCCCAGATAGCCTCTCCGAATATATCAACACCTGTAAGTACTTCTTGCTTATCCTTAAAATTCCTCTCGATAAGCATAGTCCCTATTCCACAGAAAGGATCGAGGACTCTCTTAAGCCCTCCTGTCTTCTCATCAATAATCTCACAGATTGTTGCGGCCACATAAGGCTTGATAGATGTAGGAAGAGACTTGACCTTATAGTCAAACCTCCCGTTTCCTAATCCACCAAAAATAACATAAAGGGCATATTGCCCTTCATGCTTCGAGCTTCCGACAAGCTGCAGATTAATCTCGTAATCGTTAGGAGAATTAATCATTGCACAGTTGCTTAACTTCTCTAATTCACCTGCAAATGCTTTGGCAAGCTTTGACTTCGATTCTACGCTCAGCCTTCCCTTAACACTGACGTAAAACCGAAATGGCCCACTTCCCACAAGCCTTTCGCTGATGTACCCGACCAAGTCACTGTCGACACACTTCTTAGCCATGTCAGATGCATGACCAACGAGCGCTCTCATGCCACT
Organism: Lachnospiraceae bacterium NC2004; assembly: GCA_000621905.1. Taxonomy (GTDB): domain Bacteria; phylum Bacillota; class Clostridia; order Lachnospirales; family Lachnospiraceae; genus NC2004. Next base: position 73,980 of record JHXB01000004.1, on the reverse strand, counting down.
CGGTACGAATAATAGATCGTTGTAACACCTTATGCGCGATAAATCCTCGTACTGACTTGACTCAACCTTAACACCTGAACGAACAAGTGTGGTCTTGCCATCGCCAATCACTCCATCAATCGCAGCCTGTAGGTATCGCTCTGTTCCAGGCAGCGTAGTAAGTATCATCGTAGATATCTCATCTGACGAAAAGTGATGCTTACCACCTCTCCCCTTGGAATATAATAGAGCATATAGCTCTCTAAGCTCTGCCGCAACGTGCTTCTCGTCTTCACGTAAGTCCCGCGCAGCCAGCGCTTTAGCTTGGTTATCCAGCGCATCAAGGTATCTGTCAACATTCATGGTGCTAAGCACCTTAATGTACTCAGGACGCACATACAGTGTCTCCTCAGCCTGATACGCCTCATATAATATATCGGCAAATGAATTATCATTTGTCAAACCAATAATCTGTACTGAGTTCTTGCGAACCTTTGGATCATCATGCTTAATTGTACGTTCAAGGAAACTTAAATCCCCCGAAGCTACATTCAGTAAATAATCTCTGGCTGTAACTCCTTCAGATTTAACAGCCTTCTTCAAAAGCTCCTTTAACTCGATTAAGTTGGCTCTTACATTAACTCCAGCCTCAATCTCCTCAATCAGCTTATGCATAATAATTCCTACTTCTTAGTATATTTATTGATTGCAGCAACTATGTCCTCAAGCACATATGGCTTAGCTACATAGTCGTCTAACTGTGCTTCAAGAATCTTCTCTTTCTCTCCGAACATAGCACGAGCGGTTACGGCAATGATAGGCATATGCTCAACGCCGCCTCTCTGAGCCTCAATAGAGCGAATATGCTTGGTAGCCTCTAATCCATCCATTACAGGCATCTGCACATCAAACAATCCAACGTCGTACTTTCTCTCTTTAAACAGCTCCACTGCAGCCTCTCCGTTCTCGGCAATGTCATATGAATAACCTGCCATTCCAAGAAGCTTGCCTATAACCTGCTGATTAACCGGCTCATCCTCTGCTATTAAGATATGTGTCCTTCCGGTACCTTCCATCGAGAAAATAGATGCATCTGTCACTTCTTCCTCGACCTCCTCTCTAATAACAACTTCCATAGGTAACTCTATAATAAATGTACTTCCGATACCTTCCTTAGACTGTACCGAAATAGTACCATTCATTAACTCTACAATCTGCTTGGTAATTACAAGTCCAAGACCTGTACCACCAAACTTTCTTGTGTTACTTGAATCAACCTGACTAAATCTCTTAAATAACTTCTCTTTGTCGCCCTCGGCAATACCGATACCTGAATCGGCAACTGCGATACGGGTTCTGACCTGAGTAGGTGTCTCCTCGATAAATGCTACCTTTACACGAACTCCACCGTTGGTAGTGAACTTGATAGCATTTGACAAAATACAGTTAAGCACCTGCTCTACTCTCTGTGCGTCACCAATCATAATCTCAGGCGCATTAGGAGCAATCTGGCAATCGAGAAGAAGGTTCTTATTCTCAGCAACCGGTCTCTGGAGGTTAACCGTATTCTCAATTACTTCAGTGATGTTCATCTCTGCATATCTAATCTTGTACTTACCTGCCTCAAGCTTGGTGTAATCAAGAATATCATTAATCAAACGAAGCAAGGTATTGGCGCTGTTCTTAGCAGTCTCTAAGTTGTCTCTTATCTCTGTTGTGAGATCTCCTGAGATAAGTGAAAGCTGAAGCATACCAAGAATACCATTGATAGGAGTCCTGATCTCATGACTCATGTTGGCAAGGAACTCACCCTGAGTCTTGTATGCTGCCTCTGTCTCCTCAACAGAACGAGCAAGCTTCATCTCAGTCTCTTTCTGCTCGGTAACATCAAGAACAATCAAGTTAATGTGGTTCTGATCATCCAAGAATATCGTAGTATTGAATGTCTTGTCGATATTCTCTAACGTAATCTCAAATGTCTGGGTCTTGCTTCCATCATTTAACATGTTGGTGTAGAATGCGTCAATCCATGCATTCATAAGTCTAAGCATCTCATTAGAAGCAGTCGCTAAACTTACGCCCTCGTAGTCCATAGGGATGATGCTGAAATACTGACGAAACCTTCCGTTGGTCTCAGTAAGTCTGTAATCTGAATTCCCTGCTCTGACAGCCTGAGCCATACCCATTGGCGATCCCTGGAATATAAGCTCATAGCGCTTAGCTTCTTCAAATGATTGTCCGGCCTTCTTCCTAAGGTCCATCACAACAATACATGTCCAAATTAGCGCTACTGCTGCTAAAATACCTGCAATTCCCGCTAACCAAGTCAGTTTACCTATAAGCGACAATCCTCCGGAAATAACTGCGAGAACAATGCCGATTACAAGAAAGGTAATTACCTGACCGTACCCACTGGTTGCATTCTTTTGATTCATGCAAAAACCTCCTTTAATATCCTTTTATGCTCGTTCTAAAGAAAACATTATGCTTCCTGTTCTTTAGCTTCTTCATCAGCCTTTTTAAACTTAAATCTGATAGGCTTTCCACGCAATTTAATATATAGTATAAATATCATTAATGATGCAAATGATACCGCCAAGCCGATAGGCAACAACTTAGGCACAAACTCAATCTTAATCTTATGTGTACCAGCACTCAGGTTGACACCTATAAAGCTTCCACCAATCTTGACAATGTCTGCTTCCTTGCCATCCACATATACTTTAAATCCGGGCTCGTAAATAACAGATGTCATCATCAACTTATCGGAATCGACAGTTATCTCTCCGTTGATTGTATTACTGTCATAGCTTGTAACATTAAGCTGCTCGTCCTTAAGCTTATCATATACCTTCTCGAACACATCCTGGTTAAATGCCATCGTTACCAGGTTAACTGTCTGCACGCTCTCTTCGGCTCCGTTAAACTTAAATGTGATGCTAATCTCATCACCCGCCTTAGTGTCAGGAACGTGTGTAAGCGAGAAGAAATATCTTCCGTCTGCTTTTAACTCTCCGTTGACCTTAACCTCAATACCCGAAAGATTGGTTCCCGTAGCTTTGTAGCATATAGGTCTGTCGTCCTTGGCGGTAAAACTTAATGTAACTGTAGCCGGAGAAGACTCGTCTATCTTCTCATATCCGTAGGTTCCTTCGCCCCAGCCTTTGTAATCTACGTTACAATTCTCACCTGTCGCAGTATATTCATCTGACAAGAGATCATAAATCTGTCCGTCAACACCCTCAACATTATTACAGAAATTGTTAAGGTTATCTGCCGGGTTATACTGATTATAATCCCAACTATCTATACTTCCATCTAAAGCATATCCGATTGCAAGCGGATACTTATTCTCATATATCTCAACATTCTTGACCTTATCCTTGTACTCAAAACCGTGTTTAAAGAAGTCTCCCTCTCTAAAGTACAAGTACTTAACACCCAAAAGTGTGTCAGTAAGCGGCGTCGCACCATTATACAAATGCTCGTTGGTCGCCGTATAGAATCCCAATCTATTCAAAAATGATACGGAATCACCGTTAGCCGTCGAACCAAAAACACCGACACTCTTTAAGTTATACCAGAAGTTCTCGTCAACAGTCTTGTTCTTAGAGAGCTCCTCTCTGTACCAGCTTCCGTCGTCCACAGAATCGGCCGCTGCCCAGACATCTGCATTCTCATTATAATAGTAAGTATAGTCAATCTGCCCATTGGTGCCAAACTCGTAGATAGCATTGGCTGAAACTTCTCCGACAGCTATAACCGTCACAATAATTGAGAACACAATCGGTTTCCACTCAAGCATAATATTAAGCATGAACAACATGTAATACACTACATATAATATGTATATCCACTTAACAGTGGTGTCATACACTGAACTGTAAAATGTACTTGAGCTAGGCGCTCCCTGTACCACTGCAAATGCAACCAAAAGCGCCAAAGGAACAAAGAATTTAAAGAATCCAATGTCCTGATAATTCCTAATACCCTCGTAGGCCGTTATCAAAAGAACCAAGGTCAACAAGAAGGCAAATCTGTTAGGAATTCCAAACTGGTCGTGAAAACCATGCCATATATAATTCAAGATAGAGTTATTAAACGAAACAAATATCAATGCCATTAATAACAATCTCTTAATCTTTTGAAAAATGCTTACTTCTTTGACGGTAAAGTATAGAAGTCCCAAAAATACAGTAAATATACCGCAGTATATATTGAGCTTTCCGTCATTACCATCGTTGTAGAATACATCTACAAATATTCCAAATCTTCTGAACAACTCTCCCCATTCACCATACCATGAGTTGGCCGGGAACCCAGAGGTCGCAGGTGCCGTATTCATAAGTCCCTGATAGGTAGGAAGCAACATAAACGCCGCCATTCCACCGGCAACAAGAGAACTTATCGCAAATCTCACACCAGATAAGAAGAAACTCTTAACTCCTTTGTGTGGGTAAAACAAAAACCAGAACACAAGGAATATACATAGCATAAATCCTATGTAAAAATTGCCAAACAGAGCTAAGAACAACGTGATTACATACATTCTGCAATCTTCTTCATCTACAAGCTTCTTAACTCCCAAAAGAACGAGCGGTGCCATGATTAAAACATCCAACCACATGTTGTTCCAGTAATACCCTATAACATAGTTACTTAAGGAGTATGCCAATCCAAAAGGAAGAATCTTAATATCCTTCTTATTGTCAAACATCTTGTCAACTGAGTATGTAAATGATGTCGAACAAGACGCAATCTTAAGTGCTATTATAAGTGTCATTGCCAAGTTAAACTTGGTCTTCGGAAACAGTAATATCAATAACAGGAAGGGACTTGAAAGATAATATGACCAAAGTGTCACATAATTATATCCCATTCCTCCGTTCCATGAATATAAGAACTCTCCCGATTCCTTAATCTTATCATAGTAATCAGAATAAAACGGCAAATACTGATGCACACTGTCCACAGCTAAAAGAGTCTGATTGCCAAAAGGTGCAATATTGTTCTTAAAGCAAACTATACCCATTATAATCAGTGGAACAATAAAAGAAAGCTCATAAAGGAGATTATCCTTCATCCACTCCACTATCGTTCTGCCGCTGCTGTTCTTCTTGAACACAATAAACTTACTTATAAGATAATTGACTACAACAACAATAATCTGTGTTAATATCTTAGCCAACAGATCATGAAGCCCAATCCACATGGCGAGTATATAAACCCCGACAATCTCAACCACCATGGTAAACAGCCTGCCACTTATAAACTTAACAAACTCCGTCACCATGACATCAAGCTTTCTGCCTTCAGTTCTAAAAGCGTAGAACTTGTTTACAAAGAAGGCGAATACCATCGCACATAAAATACCAATAAAATTACTCTTGGTAAGCGACAATCGCACCCCATATCTAAGCCCGCAAAAAACAACGAGATTAACAGCCGTTGTACACCCCCCGGCCACCAAATATCTAAAAAACTCGTTGTTGTTAAATCTGTCAAATATCTTCTTTATGCTCGAAAACATAGTTAATAAAGCACCCTTCTATGGCTCGGCTCTATCAATCCCAATCGTCTTGTCAACGATATATATAGGTCTTCCCTTGGCCTCACCCAAAACTGTATACATATATTCGCCAAGAACTCCTGTCAAGGCAAACTGAATTCCAAAAAAGAAACACACAATCGCAGATATATTAATCGCAGGTGATGTTATACCATAACACGCATATCTTACAATCGAAATAATAACAAGCGCCAAGGCACCCAAAAACGACATTGCAGAACATCCGTAACAATGCCTTAACAGATTCCTTGAAAAGCACGTAATTGCTATAAAGAACACCCTAAACAGTACCTTAATGGAATACTTGCTCTCTCCGGCATATCTGTCTGCAGCCTCATAATCTATAACCTTGCGATTAAAACCGACCGTCTGTAGATATCCTCTTAAATATCTGCTCTTCTCTCTGAAATTATTCCTAAACAAATCAGCAACCTTAGACGACATCCCAAAGAAATCCGATACTCCCGGAACAAACTCTTCGTTGCTGATTCTGTTAAACAATGAATAAAACATCCCCGATGTAATATTCTTAATAATTCCTGCATCTTTGTTGGCCTTTCTGGCCATCAACACAATATCGTGTCCCTTAGAATATGCATCAACCATCTCGGGAATACATTCAGGTGGATGCTGCATATCAGAGTCCATACAAATGATAAAATCACCGCTTGCATGATCAATCCCTGCTATCATCGCCGCTTCATGTCCGAAGTTTCTTGAAAACTGAACTGCCTTGACATGCGGATCAGATCCTGCAAATACTTCAATAATCTCAAAACTGTCATCAGTGCTTCCGTCATTTACAAAAATCAACTCATAGTCAAGAGATAAACCTTCAAGTGCTGAAGTAACAGCATGATAAAACGCATCAAGTGAAGCTTCCTCATTGTAAACCGAAGCTACTATCGAAAGTTTAGACAATTATGTCACCTCTTAAATTAATACTGCTCATTACGAAGTTCTGCTCTAAACTTACGGAACTTCTTATAATTCTTAACATACTTGATAGACTTAATGGCACTGTACTGGTCCTTCTTACCAATAATAATACCCTCTCCGGTCTTAGAATTGTAGAAGCAATGCTCGGTACCCTGAGATCCAAGCTCCTCAGTATTCTCATAAGTCTCCTCGAGTTCCTGATAACCATAACCAATAAGAGTGGTTACAGCGTCCTCATACTTACTAACCTGAGGTCTCACATCGTAAATGCTATAATCAACTCTCATACCCTTAAGCTCGATATAAAGTCTCTTGCCGTTGCAGTCTACAAGTCTTAAACCACCGTCATAATTAACATCATACTTATATTCATAGTCACTCGAATTAAATGATTCTGTCTTGGTTTTGAATTTAACGCCAAGTGCAGCTTCTACAGCTGCAGGGTCTGAGTCTCTGTATGACTCAACCGCAACAGGGTGGAAATAATTCTCAACATTTATATGAAGTCCGTACTTAAGTCCAAAATATACAACAGCAAGGAAAATGACAAATCCAATAAGTTTCTTAATAATCGGAGGCATGCTGAAGGACATGTTGACATTCTGCTTCTCCTTAGATGGATCATACATAGTTCCGCCACCTGCCGAAGTTCCGCCACCGCTAAAACGGTTCATATTACCTGCAATGAAAATGTCATCAATGCTCTGTCTTGAATCGTTAGCCATGTCAGAATTCGCAAGATTGTAAGCATCAAAGCTCGATCTCTCCGCAGCAGGCTTACTACTCTCTGATGATGACATAGAGAACAATGCTCCACCTTCGTCAATGTTACTTGAACGACCCGCTTTGATTGGCTCATCTTCCTCTTCATCCTCTAAAGCAGCATGAATCTCCGGAGCCGGCTCCTCTTCCTCAAGTCCTGCGTTAAGCTCAGAACCCCCGCCAAGTCCCATGCCATCTCTCATCGCGCTCAAACCATCACCCATGCCCTGAGTTGCAACTTCACTTAAACTTGAAGCTGTATTGTTAAGGTCATACATCACATCCTGATTTCTGGCATTGGCTGCATCTCTCTCTTTAGTGCTTGCATCAAGCCCGTCAAGGCCTCCGCTTATACCACTCAAACCACCTAAATCACTCATCCTATATTCCTCCTATTAGATATGTTATTGCAGTGTGTTTTGTAGTCTCAAACAGTCATAAAAGTACGCTTATGGCACACTTCTCATAAGTTATCATACATTATAACACATCTACTTCACATTTTCCACACTAAAATGTAACTGACAGACCCCTTTAGGCCTTTTAATATATATTAGATTATCATCTAATAAGAATTTATTGATTTTAAAAGGTTTTTAAAATTATATATCAATTTTTAAGGATTTTATGCATTTTCAAAGACCAAAATTGAACATTTTATTAGATATACATCATATATGATTTTTCTACATTTCGACAAAAACACCTCATTTTGCCGTGGCATACATGTTGAAAACCCTTTTATTTAATACATTTATCATAGTTTCGATTTAAGTCTAATCAAGAGACACGATTACAGCAGAGAAAACATCTTTCCTTTTAAAAAGAGTACATTTTTACTCGTTTTATCTTTTTGTCCAAAAATAAGATTAGATATTGGTTATGAAAATAAGAAGTTTTTTTGCTTATTTTTCAAATTGGCTATATACATTGTGCTGGTTTTTGATATTACACAATACCAATTCACCTATTTTTTCACATTCATCTAATCATAATACAATATCCCGGACAAACGTCCGGGATATTCACTCTATTTAGTCTTATAATTGTATGTCTTACTCCACTTACTTACATACTCAACATCGTTGTAAGTCGCCTTAACTCTAACCTTCACAGAATATTTCTTCTTAGATTTAAGTTTCTTCAGACCAAATGTCGTCCTGTTACTCTTGTTCTTAAGGAACGATATAGTCTTCTTGGTCTTTGGTTTTCCTTTAATCCAGTAACAAACCTCACAATTCACATCACCGATGCTATCGACACCGGTCTTACATATAAGATTGAGTTTTAACGATTTCTTGTTGCGTTTTACACTCTTAAGTTTTATTTTGGTACTGTCTCTAAGCTGGGCATAATAAGACTCCTTCGTATCCACCGGCGCAGTCTGACCTCTCCACACACCATAAGCATATACGTGACTCTTATATGTCGGCGAGCTAACCTTTACGCCGTTCTCTACATAACTCCAATACAAGAACTCATCATTCACTTCCTCAGGATCAGAAACTAAACTTTTCTCATCAGTATATCTGTTGGCGTAGATTTCCTTATAGACTACGTTTTTCTTATAATCTTCAAAGGTTTTATAATATGTCACCTTTGCCAAAGGATTGCCTGATGCATCAAAACTAGCATTGGCACTTGCGTCCTCTGACACCCCAGAGTTAGGAACCGGACCTTCCCACACGCCGTACGCTGATTTATTACTGTCCATTGTACTGTTGGTGGCATTTCCGCTAGCATCAATATATTCCCATCGACAGAAGATGTAATCATTTCTTTTCACAGCATCTAATATCGAATCAGCGTCATATCCCTTCTTTATGTTTACGCTGCCGCAACTCTGTCCGTTCTTATACGCTTCATAATCAACATAGCACGTAGCCTTTGCGTACTCACTTTCTTCAGACGATGTATCAGCATCCGACGAAACAGGATATATGCTACTCCATGTGCCATAAACACAAACGCTATCAGCCTTGATATCATTTACATCAAATGTTTCCGCTTTCGTGTCATATAAACGCCATTTAACGAAGCTATAGAACTCCCTTGTCGGCGGAACAAGGTACTGATCAACATTATCGGTTCCGCTCGGAACATATATAGTCTGATATACATCATTTTTATATATATCATTGAAATCCTTATATACATTTACTCTGATAAACGCATTGCCCGATGCATCCATGGACATCGCATCTGACGAGGCGGATGCATTACTGTCACCCGTAGCGAAAGCGCATATGGATAACAGCGCAAATGAAGTTAATAAAGCAACAATTGCCAACCATACTTGTTTAATAGTAATCATATTCATTCTCCTTTACTTGGTCGTTTTATATTCTATATCAGACCAATCGCCATATATAACAGTCTCTGAATCATAGTCAGAATACTTATATGCTCTGGCTCTGACATAATACTTCTTTTTCTTTGCAAGCGATTTTATAACCACAGAAGTCTTCCTACTCTTTATGCTCTTAGCACCAGAAAAGTTCTTATTGGTACTGTATTGTACCTGATACCCCTTAGCCTTGCTGACCGATTTTATACCGACAGTCAACTTCTTAGACGCTTTATTATTAATACTTTTTATCTTTGTCCGATCCGGTTTAGCTGTAGTCTTGGCACAATCGCCAAATGTTGTAACATTATATACGCCTCCATTACAGCTATCCACTCCCGGAGATTTATGACTTTGATAGTTGTTCATACTGTCAGTATCCAAAAACAGTGACTTACGATAGTTTTCACCAAAAGGCGAGTTCCACGTATAATCAACGTACAATATCTTACCGTCAATTATGAACTGATTAAATGCGTGAGCGCCTTCATTTGCATTAATCACACGATTCTCCGCAGGTCTAGCCGCATATCCGCATTTGGCAAATATCTCAGTAGTAAGCGCCGTATATCCCCTGCATATTGCATGATGATCTTTGTCATCATAGTAGTATTGTTCTTTGTCTGTAACCATCAACGCTCCTCTGGTATCACACAACACATAGTATTTGTCATATCCGGTAGTCTGCGCAAAATATGCGTTGAGTCTCATAACCGCATCAGTTATGGTGGTGTCCTTGGTAAATCCAAGCTCAGATATTAATTCGTCAAGTTTCTTGTCAATCATATCATTAAATTCGCAAGCCTTAAGGAACTTATTTCTTTTAAATGCACAATACATACCTGTCTCATCTATATCAGGATCGGTAAGCCACGGCTGATATATACACCCGATTTTACCTCTTCTGTTATCAGATTTATTGATAACTGCACCTTCTAATAGATAATCAAGCGCAACTTCAAAATCTGTCGCACAACTGCATGCGTACTGAGTATGTATAAGAAACAACAGATTTGCGGCCCTGATAAAATCCTCTCCGCTTAAATCCGTCTTAACGTACTGACATTTTTTATGTTTAGAGGTGTTAAAATTATATCCTTTCGGAAGCAGCACCACGTTTTTGGCATTGCTTTCACATGATATTATCTCCTCATAAATCTTCTCGACATTTTCTATATCGCTATAAGAATAATCAGTAATCTCGATAACGTCAGCCATGCCATTCCTATGTATGTATGGGAGATTATTCTCAATCACGTAATACAGAGGATTCATGGAAAGTGTCTCTTTAGTTGTTATATTATGACATTCAATGCTTGAAACCCACGTACCATAAAGCGTCACTTTGTTGTTCGAAAGATTCTTAAGCTTACCTGCATCAACTCGTCCTTCGGCCGCAATAGTCAATTCATTTACGTCAGCTGCCGGATATTGATCCTTCCTGATCCATCCGGCAAATGTCTCACCTTCCTTCTTAGGATTCGGTACATCATAATCAGACAGATAATCTCCGTCTTCAACCTCTATAGTTTTGTTATACTCCTCAAAAAATAACTTAAACTTTTTACCATGTCCCTTTTTGTCGTACTTTGCATAAAGGGCTACGTCCTTGTCAATCTTAACAATATCATCTTCGTTAACGCGCTTCCCGTCAAGCTCCCAATAGCAGAAACTTAAAGTATATCCCCTGTCAGCATAGTCAATTGGTGCAATATCAGGAAAATACCCACCCCACTTTTGGCCATTCTGTACCTTTACAACCGTTCCTCTCGGAATAGATGTCTGCGTATCGTAAAAAGTCGCAGTATATGCATTCACGCCAATATTGCTCTTTCTGACAGTTTTAATTGAAGCATCACCGCTTTTGGCATCACCTGAAGAAACAACAACATTTTCAAACTCTTCAGGATCAACATCCTCACTAAGCTCATCATCTTCGGTTGTATCAGAAGGCTCGCGAGAAGATGTCGGTGTGTTAAAAGAAACATCAGAAATCGCTTTCTCTGTTGTAGCGGGTGCTTCAGTGGTAATCTTCTCCCACTTCGCCTTGGCTATGACATCATTATCAATATCAATCTCGTCACCATTTTCTATCAGTTCGTCATTTATGTACCATCCCTTAAAAGTATACCCTTCATAAGCAGGTGTAGGAAAATCATACAAATCTCCAGGAGAAACTTCAACCGACGAAGTTCCAACCTTTCCGCCATCAGCATCAAATGTAACCGTATAATTAACCTTAAGATATATTACACAGTCTTCATTCGTCGAATATTCTTTTATTTTGGCAAATGTAATATCGTCCCCATTTTCACAGAAAGGAGCATAGCGGGCATCTTCAGCCCCCTCATGTGGAAGCATCTTAAAATCAACGCCATCAGATATCAAGCACCCTAAAAACGCTCCTAAATCAACGCTTAGCTCTTGTCCCTTAGGTACATAAAATATCATTTCGTTACAGTTCTTTACTCCGCTAAAAGCCCCTTCAGCAAAACTAACCGGCTTAAGAATCATAGTGTTAACACTGTCTCCCGAGAAAACCCCTCTGTCAAAGATACATTCAGTCATGATTTTCACCGAAGATATAGCAACCTTATCATTCAAAAAACAACCGCTTCCAAATTCAATATCCTCTAAATCTTCTGATACTTCTATACTTGTAATGCCCGATCCTCTAAACGCACTCTCTTCAACCGTAACAGAAGCATCACTCGTAATCTTTAACGCACCGGACACATAAGCACTTCCAATTCCCTCGTAATATCCTGCACTAAAAGCTTCTTTGCCTATATATTCTATGTTATCAAATGTAAGCGTCTTGACACTTGTATTGTTAAATGCACGGTAATTAACTCTGGTAACATACCCTAAATTAACTGTTTTAAGCGCTACACAGTTGGCAAATGTCGAATCCTCGATACATTTTATATTCTTGTTAAGAACCACTTCCGTCAGCGAACTGTACGGATAATACGACTCCCTGCTTATCGCTTCATGCTTAAAACTCGGAAGAAATACAATCTTATTAGATGGCGCAGACCTGTATGTCTTAACGGCATCAGATCCAAATGTCTTTAATGACATCTCGTACGGAATCACGCCACTTGGAGTATCACCCATATAAAGAACGTTGTATCCCGGATCATACATGTATCTGTTGCCGGATGTCTCACCCGAGCAATACCATTTTAAAAGAGCAGAATCATATATCACGACAACCCCGTCCTTTACCGCATCCACGAGATATTCAAAAACCTCATAGGACATCTTTTTTGTGTTGCCATTTGCCTGAAAAATGATAATATCAAATTCCTTCATACTGTTAAGATTCGTCGGATTAACACCCGACACGGTCTTTGCTTCAACATTTTCAGAATAAATATTATCTTTATTCATGTTGCTTAATGTCCAAGGAAGCGAGTTGATATCACTCGTTATCGAACCAAAATATCCAATCTTACCCGTCGGATTCTCTCTTGTGCAGCGGTATTCACTATCTAATTTTAACAAATCTCCAAGCGTCGATGTAGAATTCTGGTAACTTGCTAGATTAGTATTCTTAACATCAACAGGATAAACCTCTGCCTCATCACCTTTAGATGCATACGACATATAATTAACAAAAGTTTCCGCCGTATATGTAGGGGACAAAACATCTTCCACCTTTGCATTTGCATTAATTAAAATGCTATCGTCAGGGAAAAACCCCGCCATCATACATGCTACTAACAACCAACATAAAAACTTCTTCATAACAATCTCCTTTCATAGTTTAATTGTCTGTTGTTAGCATATGATAGCACCCTTTACGCCCCTCGTCTAAAACCTAATAGTTGTTAAAAAAAGGTCAAAAGGTCGAATAAAGTACGAATTTCTATCCATTTCTGCACTTTTTGGTCGAATAAGGTCGAATAAAGTACGAATTTCTATTCATTTCTGCACTTTATAATTTTAAATAAATCTCACGCCATACCGACGTGAGATTTATCATAATTATATCTCTAAAAGCTTTATTACCTCTTCTCTTGAAAGTGATGCATCTGAAACGCCTTCGCCCTCAACCACATCATCAACCAATTCTTTCTTTCTGTTCTGAAGCTCGATAATCTTCTCCTCAATAGAATTCTTGGTCACAAGCTGAATAACGTTAACCACCTTATCCTGGCCTATTCTATGCGCTCTGTCAGTCGCCTGATTCTGAGCCGCAACATTCCACCACGGATCAAAATGAATAACCGTGTCGGCTGCAGTAAGATTAAGTCCTGTACCACCGGCTTTAAGACTGATCAAGAAAATGGTAGGTGTTATCTGAGACTGAAACTCATCAACAAGTCTCCTTCTCTCCTCTTTAGAGGTCGAGCCTGTCAGGATAAGAGTCTTAATGCCCTCTTTCTCAAGACCCACCTTCAATTCCTCAAGCATAGTGGCAAACTGTGAAAATACCAACACATTGCTGCCATTATCTATAAGCTCTGCTGCCATTTCATAAAATGCATCAACCTTACCGGAACCTCCCTTATATCCTTCAACAAAAAGGGAAGGATCGAGACACGACTGTCTGAGCCTTGTTATCTCGGAAAGGATCGCTATCTGATTATCCTTATACTGTTTAGTATCCATAGATGCAATCATATTCTTAAGATTCAAGAACCTTGCAGTATAGAAATCCTTCTGCTTATCTGTCATCGAAGTATATACTACCTGTTCAATCTTATCAGGAAGGTCTAAGAGCACATCCTTCTTCTTTCTTCTTAAGATAAAAGGAGAAGTCATTGATTTAAGTCGATTGAGAACATCTTCATCATGGTCAGTTACAATCGGTTTCTCAAACTCGCTGGTAAACCTCTTAGAAGAGAAGAGATATCCCTTCATACAGAAGTCAAATATACTCCACAGGTCAGAAAGACGATTCTCAACAGGTGTACCTGTCAGTGCAAATCTATGACGCCCTTCAATCGCCTTAACCGTTTTGGCTACCTGCGTTCTTGAATTCTTAATATACTGCGCCTCATCAGCAACCACATAGTCGAACTTCATATCCTTGTAAATGTCGAAATCACGCTTCAAAAGATCATATGAAGTCACAATAACATCTACGTTTTCAAGGCTGTTAAGAATCTCTTTTCTTAAGTCTGCATTTCCTACAATAACTGAAACTCTTAAGTTCTTAGCAAATCTGTTACATTCATTTTCCCAGTTATACACCAAAGATGCAGGACATACAATCAGGGAAATGTTACCTTGTCTGTCATATCCATCTTCGTTAACGGCAGACTCTAAAAGAGTTATAATCTGCAAGGTCTTACCAAGACCCATATCGTCAGCTAGTATTCCGCCAAATCCATAATACGATAAAGTCTTTAACCAGCGGAATCCGGTCTTTTGATATCCTCTAAGCTCAGCATCAACACTGTCCGGAATCTCGTAATCGCTGTCCTCTATCTCCCTCATAGTTCTGATAACAGACTTAAATTCGGAAGACCTCACAAGATTGAGCTTCTTACCCTTATCCTTGACAATAGAATCAATATAATTGGCTCTATAAAGAGGCAACTCAACAACGCCTTTATCCCAGTCTTTCTCAGTGATGCCGAGTCCTTCGCTCATTTCAAATACAGTCTCGATAGCTGTATCCTTAAGCTTTAAGAAGTCACCGCTCTTCATGCGGTAATAGCGCTTTTTAGCGCGATACGCAGCTAAAATGTCACTGATCTGGTCTTCACTCATGTCAGGCATATCAAGGGTCATCTCAAGCAAGTTGCCCTTAATCTGCACACCTGCGGTAATCTTGGTACTTGCTGAAATATTAATCTTTCTGATACTGTCAGAGACAAACAACTCTCCGTATTTCTCAAGCTCCTCGTGACCACTTATCAAGAAATCATATATCTTATCTTCGTCTTCGGTCTTAAGAAGATAATCTGCACCGCTTCTCTCCTCATCGTAAAAATATCTCTTAGCGGCCCAATACACATTCTGCTCTTTCTCAATATCTCTAAAGCTTCCGAGATTTCTCGTAGTCCAATCAGAGACATTGTAAACCTCTGTGCCATACTCTGCCTTGATGTTACAGGTTATAGCATGCTCATTCGGAGCATCTAGATATATCTTTATATCGCAAGGAGGCGGCATAAATTCTTCAAGCTTGATATCATGCTCCTCAAGCTTAATATAATTCGTAAGCCTTCTCAAGACATGACCGCAGAACATCTCGTAATCCAGAGAATCTATATACACTCCGCGTTCACTTTTAAGTCTGTTAAGTGAAGGAATATCGTCTCCTGCATTAAACTCTTCCAAAAACGGAATTACATTTTGAATATAGTCCTCGCTCACAACATAAATAGTAGAATCCTTATTATCAGCTACGAACTTTCTATCTCGTCCTCGTATAACTGTTGTTGTGTCAACCTTTAAAAGAGCTCCCTCTTCTTCCTTATAAACCATGAGTTTAAGGGATGGATTACCCTCTACTATATCCATGGTCACTCCGTTTAAGCTGATTTTCTTGTCGATATTTCGCAGTATTAATTCCTCAACATAACCATCCGAAATCTTCATGGTTTTAGCATTTGACACAGAACTGAAATAATAACTGTTAGGAACCTTACTGCTCTTAAGATCCCTAAGCATATTGATATAATACTTACCTTCTTCGGTAAAATTGTCGTAATCATGGACAAATGCAAGCGCCTTGCCATACTTATGAAACTCTTTATTGTCTACACTGTCCAAAAACTCATAAAGATCTTTAATTACATATGTCCTTTCGTCCGTACCCACCAAAAACTCGATTTCCTGCTTACCTTTTGAGGATACATGCAGTTTAGGGTACAACGAAACAAGGCTATGAGTAATCATACCCTTGTCGTCCATCATGCTATCATTTTTAAATGCTTGATTAACGCCTGAATAGGCATTGATAATTCTGTTGACAGTAGCAGAACTTGATAACGCTCTCTTAGTAGCGCTCTCATCTGGGCGATTGTTAGGCGTATTAAGCACTTGAGTACTCTTCATACGCTCAATATTGTGCTCCTCTATCTCTTTAGCAGATACTAACTTACCCTTTAGCTCATCGTCAAGTCTATCGAGAACAAGCTGGTGAGCAACCGCCGCACAGTGTCTGCAGAAGACCTCACAACCGTCGCATAAAAATGAAGTAAACTTCTCTCCACCCGTCTTACTCTCGTCAATGTTAAGTCTGACATGGTATTCACCCTCATCATTAACCGTCGCCTCAACATCGTATCTGTCTACATCTATCTGACTCTTCTTTACAATCTCAACCGCTTTGCTCGCAGTCAAGGCCTTACCTCTTACAAGTTGTACTCTAGTACATAAATCCTGAATATCCTGATCAGATATCATCAGCAAAGTCCCCCTGACTTACTTAATCCACCATCCAATAATTCTTAAAAGTTCACTCATGTCATAAGGTGCAAACAACACTTCGCAGAAATCTCTCGATTCAAGTTCATCGATAATATCCTGCTTATCATAATTATTGTCATGTGTTTTCTTATAATGATCATAATCAACCAATGCAACCACCGGTATATCAGAAGCATCCTCTCTGTTGATAGAGTGAACCTCCTTGGCGATATTCCACTCACTCTGGTCGGTGTTGCTGACATCAACTATTATCATTTGATAATCATCTAATCTTGATCTGACGAACCATTCTACAACATCGTCACTCCAATTAACCTTGTCGTAGATAATCTTAGTTCTGTCTAATATAGCGCCGACGCCGTCATTTCCATAGAATAAGATTCTCTTATCAATAAGCTCTGTATAAGTAGGAAGCGCAAGCTTAGCCTCCTTACCCGCAGTGCTTCCGGTGTCATTTAATATAAATGCTTCAGTCTGAACCCTTGCATTCTTGCTTCTCATATGGATGCTGACAACAGTTCCGACATCCACCTGACTCTGAATATCCATGGTTCCTCTCATAGCCGTAATCATGGATTTGGTGATGCCAAGTCCTAAGCCCATACCCTGCTCACTCGACACCCTGTTGTCAACAACAGGAAGAAACGGCTCATAGACATGCTCCAAAAATGTAGGTGACATACCATATCCGGTATCACTTACAATAATGTCGTACTCGACCTCCTCTGAAGAAACTCCTACCTTTTCCTCTATTGTAACTGTTATTCTTCCACCTTCAGGAGTATATCTGATAGCGTTGTCAATAATCGCGTCTATCGCTTCCTTCATGCGCCTTCTGTCAACCATTATCAAATCTTTGTCAAATCCATGCGTCTCGTTGACAAAATTGTGACCTCTACTCTCCGCGTCTTCTCTCCAATCCTCTACAATACTGTAGAAGAAATCTGTCGCAGGAACCGGCTCATAAAGGATGTTAATCTGTCCTCTCTCTATCTCACCAATCTCATTGAATTCGTTGGTAATATGAAGCATCTCTGCTCCGTGTCTTTTAAGCTCATTAGCGTATAAGAGCACCTTTTCTGGATCGGTAACATTTAACTCGATAATGTTAGCCAAGCCCAAATATGCATTAATCGGGAATTGAAGCTGGCGCGCCAACCTCTTTAGGAAATCGGTCTTCTTATAAAAGTTCTGAACTGCAGAACCGGAACCAATCACATCACCTCTGTCTATCTCTTCAACTATCTGAACAGCCTGCTTATATGCCAACTCTTTATTCTTGACATCAGTGATATTCCTGGTTACATAAACAACCCTTGATGGCATACCCTGAGACATATTGACAAGTATCATCTCGCCCCTGATCCACTCAAGGCCGTAGTCATATACACGTCTGTATTCAAGCTCCAATACAGGATTGTCAAATGTCAGATTCTTCCTGAGATGAGTTAGCGACATAAAATGAAAGAAGCTGTCCTGATCCTCGTAGAATATACAGTTGTTGCCATATATCCTCATAATATGGGAGAATCTGCCATGATTGGTAAGCATAATATCACTATCCATACGGTTATCAATTGCGGTAACCATATCGGTGTCGACATCGACATAATACATCGTGTCGTAAACATTAGAAATGGACTGATACATATGAGAATTGCTCTTTCTGTCGGAATTCTCGGCATCATTATCCTGAACAGCGATAATAACCTCAGGTTGTGGATCTGCCATCGTTCCAAGCAAAGCTATAATAGTAACACTATGATAGCTTCCTTTGCACATTCTCACAAGCTCTCTCTCAACTTTTTCGATACCCTCAGCTTGACATTTTTTGAGAGATTCAACACTAAAAGTGTTAACAAGCTCAGTCTGGCTGTGGCTGTGATAAAACGCCTCCGACATCATCTTGATATACTCGTTGGCATTCTGCTCATGATCAACAAGCCCCTTGGCATCCTCAGATACTCTGAAACCTTTTAGTTCTCCGGTCTCAAGATTGACCTGGTAAATGCTTGTGAAAAGACTCCCTAACACATTTTCAAATGATTTTGAAAAAACATCATTTCCTTTGTCCATAAAGACACTCCTTAGTCAGTATAATAACTTAATAGATTAACAAGTGGTGAGTTCCAGTATATTGTAACCTCATTACATGAGTAACTCTGTACATTGT
Source organism: Lachnospiraceae bacterium NC2004 (assembly GCA_000621905.1). GTDB lineage: Bacteria > Bacillota > Clostridia > Lachnospirales > Lachnospiraceae > NC2004. The sequence continues at coordinate 54,816 of JHXB01000004.1, read as the reverse complement.
CAACGTAGCACTTAGCTGCCGCAACCTTGTTAAGTGTTGCCTTGGCATAAGGATCTTCTAAGTTAGAATTAGCACCTCCGACGATCATACCCGGATATGCCTTGCCTACTGACTGAGAAGGTCTGTGGTGCGGATTCTCAGGGCATAACGATCCAAATCCCGTAACATAACAATAACTTGTGGCATTCTTACCAAGCACATAATTAATCTGCTCTTTAGCAAGTTCAGAATACTCGTCTTTCTTAGATTCATCAAGCGCCGCACTCTTCATAAGAAACATTCCGTTATTCAGTATAGACATGTTACTTCCCCAGTAATATGTCTCACCCATAGCAGATTGATATCCGTCATCGTTGATATTCTTAATTATATTCTCTCTTGCATAGTCAAGGTAATCCTCTGTATCCTTCTTGACTTTGCTGTCTATTCCATCGCATGAAAGATAGGTAAATGCTGCATAGTAGCCAACTCCTTGCCATCCCATACCACTTGTCGAACTCTTAACCTTAACAAGATCCTTGATGTCCTTAAGATACTTGTTGGCAGCTTCATTATCGTTATCTGCCTGACACATCTTAACAAGTTCAGAAAGCGACCAAAAAAGCTCATCCATCGCATTTTCATCAGGATACTCACCTGTTGTCACATCCTCAGGATTCTTAAATCCCGAATCGTTGACATGCTTCTTTAGATATTCTTCCGCTTTCTCAGCACAACTTCTATACTTAAAATATGCTTCTTTATCGTAACCTCTGATAAGTCTTGCCGCCTTAGCCATAACAGCCGCGCAAGCCCCGGTAGCTGTATTAGATACAGGGCACACAACAAGATCTGCGTCGACTTTATCTGGCATTACTGCGTCTGCAAATGCTGCCGTAGTAACCTTGTGATAAACTCCTCCGTCCTTAGCCTGCATAGAAACCATGAAATCAAGCTCATACTTTACTTCATCAAGAATATCAGGAATCTTATTACCACTGTACGGCATTCCAAGATCATCATCAAACTTTTCTCTGTTATTCTCAAATGCATCTAAGAGATCGTAAGCAGCCTTAGCACCTGCAACAACATATCTTCCGTAATCACCGGCGTCATGCCAGCCTTTCTCAACATCTATAACTTTATCAGTACCATATAACTTAGCCTTACCTGTATGGCACGCGTCATGTGCGAAATCTCCGACTGTATTCTTATCGGTTGCACACTCACATCTCTGTGAATAAAACCACTGTAATGTCTTAGCAGCAAGGCTGTCATATACATCGTCTCCGATTTCAAATTCATAAGACTCTCCGAAATCATCGGTAACAACCTTATACTTACCGCCTTCCTTAACATCTGAAAAATCAGCTATCGCAACCGTCTCGCCACTCGTAGGATTAGGCTGCTCATCTGATAACTTACCTTCAAACGCTGTCTCTTCGGTATCGATATTGACAACCTTAAATGCCTTGCCGCTAAGGTCATCACCTCTTACAACCGCCTTCTTAACATCACCGATCTTATATCCTAACTGATTGACATTGATGTCAGGCTTCTCAACTTCCTCTACGTCAGCAGCTTTATTAGAGTCATCAACCAAGTGAAGGTCGAAATTATCAACATAAACCGTATGCTCTCCAAGATCGCTAGGACATCCTTCAACCATACCAAGATTAAGACATAATCTCGGAGCCGGATCAGACGCCTCTGTCATCTCGAATTCCATCTGAACATGAGATACATCATTCTTAATCTCCACAATATCAGAGGTGTATGCGTGGTAATCTCCACCGTTAATCTGCATTCTCCACTCGCCAAATCTGTCTACATCAGAGTGTACGTCAAATGAAAAATCATACTTACATCCACTGTCTAAAGCAAATCCATCATAGTACGCCTGAACTGCATAATCAAGCGTTCCCGGTCTTAGTATGTGGATAGCCATCTCGCCATCCTTAACAGAAAGAGAAGCGTCTCCACCGTTGGTATAAGTGCTCCATTTGCCAACTGTGCCATCAGAGAAATCACCGTTCATGATCATATTGTCACTAGATGCGCTTGCTAATTCCTCGGTAGCCCCTTCTTCAGTGGCATCCGCTTTACTTGAAGACGAATTGCTCTTGCCACATCCGGCCAAACTAAACACCAGTGTCATGCACATAACCCACGCAAGCCATTTTCTCATTCAATTACCCTCCTAACCATACTAACAACTAAAAACCATCCACATTCTCTGCAAAGAGCAGGAATATTTAGAGTGTATATATCTAGATATATACGCTCTACAAATATATACTGCGAAACTAACTATCTGTTACCATACATCTTCTCAAAGTAGTTCTTGTACTCTCCTGAAATGATATTCTCCCACCACTCGCGGTTATTTAAATACCACTCTATCGTCATCTCAATACCGGTATCAAATGTATACTGTGGTTTCCATCCAAGTTCAGTCTCTAACTTGGTTGGATCAATCGCATAGCGAAGGTCATGTCCCGGTCTGTCTGTAACATAAGTGATAAGACTCTCAGGTTTACCAAGCGCCTTAAGAACAGTCTTAACAACTTCAAGATTGGTTCTCTCGTTATGTCCGCCGACATTATAAACCTCTCCAACCTTGCCATTGTGAATAATAAGATCAATAGCTTCACAGTGATCGTGAACATGAAGCCAGTCTCTGACATTCTCACCCTTACCATATACAGGAAGCGACTCATCATTAAGCGCTCTGCTTATCATAAGAGGAATAAGCTTCTCAGGGAAATGATAAGGCCCGTAGTTGTTAGAGCATCTTGATATAGTGACAGGCAAACCAAATGTCCTGTAATATGCCATAACAAAAAGGTCCGCACTCGCCTTGCTCGATGAATAAGGACTTGATGTGTGAAGAGGTGTCTCCTCAGTGAAGAACAAGTCAGGTCTGTCAAGAGGAAGGTCTCCATAAACCTCGTCAGTTGACACCTGATGATATCTCTTAACACCATACTCCTTAGATGCATCAAGAAGTGTAGTCGTACCTAATACATTGGTCTTAACAAAAATCTCCGGATTCTCAATAGATCTGTCAACATGAGACTCCGCAGCGAAATTGACAACTATGTCAAACTTCTCTTTCTCAAATAAATCAAATATAAACTTTCTATCGGCAATATCGCCTTTAACAAACTTATAATTAGGCTTATCTTCAACCGGCTTAAGGGTCTCAAGGTTGCCCGCGTATGTCAAAAGATCAAGGTTAACTATCTCGTAATCAGGATACTTGTTCACCATATGGTGTACAAAATTGCCTCCGATAAATCCGGCGCCGCCGGTAACTAATACTTTCATACTACCTCCTAGCTAGATACTCTTTAATTCCGCTCCACTTGGTGTCCTTTTCGGAAATGATTAAATCATCCTTAGTCATCCCCTCGGGAATAGGCCAGTCAACGCCGATATCAGGGTCGTCAAATTTAAGTCCTCCCTCATCTCCGGGATGATAAAAATCTGTGCATTTGTATGCAAATACAGCTATGTCCGAAAGAACTATAAAGCCGTGGGCAAATCCTTTAGGAATATAAAACTGCTTCTGATTCTCGGATGATAATCTTACTCCAAACCACTTACCAAGAGTAGGTGAGCCCTCTCTTAAGTCAACAGCAACATCAAACACCTCGCCGTCAACAACTCTGACGAGCTTGCCCTGCGCGTATTCTTTCTGAAAATGCAATCCTCTTAAAACACCCTTGGTTGACATTGATTGATTGTCCTGGACAAATGTCATATCAAGACCTTCAGCCTCAAAATCATTGTGATTGTATGTCTCTACAAAATAACCTCTCTCGTCCTTAAAGACTGTAGGCTCTATTACACATAATCCCTCAATGTCGCATCTTGTAACTTTAATCTTTCCCATGATAGTCTCCTTAGTACTCAATACATTTTAAAAATCTCGACAATGCATCCTGCCAGCTCGGAAGTCTCTTAAATCCATGCTTCTCAAGCTTATCCTTAGACATCCTTGAATTGGAAGGTCTATTGGCCTTGGCAGGGAATTCATCGCTTGAACATGGGCTCAAATCCACATCTAGCCCCGCTTGCTTATATATCTCCTTGGTAAATTCATACCAACTGCAAAGTCCTTCGTTGGTTGCATGATATGTACCATACTCTTCACGCTCAGCCATATCAACCAAAAGCTCGGCAAGATCTGCTGTGTAGGTAGGCGATCCAATCTGATCGTCTACAACCTTGGCAACGCCCTTCTCCTTGCCGACTCTTAACATAGTCTTTACAAAGTTCTTGCCATTCTCTCCGAACACCCACGAAATACGCACAATATAATACTTATCAAGCGTATTGATAACCGCAAGCTCACCATCATACTTACTCTGACCGTAAACATTAAGCGGCTCCTTGTTAGGATCATCCGGCTCCCAAGGCTCCTCACCCTGACCGTTAAACACATAATCAGTGCTTATGTATATCATCTTGGCATCAAGCTCTTTGGCCTGTTTAGCAATGTTAAGGGTTCCGTCAACATTAATCTTTCTGCATAATTCAACATTATCTTCCGCTGCATCAACTGCAGTGTATGCAGCACAGTGAACTATGACATCAGGCTTGACCTCACCAATCACGCGTCTGACCGCTGCCTCATCAGTAATATCCATATCCTCAACATCAACACCGACGCCCTCATAGCCTCGCGCCTCTAATACTTTCATAACGTCATAGCCTAATTGGCCTTTGACACCTGTGACCAATGCCTTCATAGCATTCCTCCGATTACTTCTCACTCAAGTACTTGCCGTCGATTATATCCTTAAGATACTCTCCGTACTGATTCTTCTTCAATGTCTCGTAAGTTCTTAAAAGATCTTCTCTGTTAATCCACCCATTAAGATATGCAATCTCTTCAAGGCACGCAATCTTTCTGTGCTGGTGAGTCTCTATCGTCTTAACAAAATTAGTGGCATCAACCAAAGACTCATGAGTTCCGGTATCAAGCCAGGTAAAGCCCTGACCGAGCACCTCAACATTAAGCTCACCCATATCGAGGTAAATGCTGTTAAGGTCTGTAATCTCAAGCTCTCCACGCTTAGAAGGCTTAAGATTCTTGGCAAATTCAACAACCCTGTTATCGTAGAAATAAAGTCCGGTTACACAGTAATTACTCTTAGGATGCTCCGGCTTCTCCTCGATTGAAATCGCCTTGCCCTCAGCATCAAATTCAACGATACCAAATCTCTCAGGATCATCAACATAATATCCAAAAACAGTAGCTCCCGACTCATTGGCAACCGCTCTCTTAAGGCAGTCATTAAGCCCGTGTCCGTGGAAAATGTTATCGCCAAGTATCATCGCAACAGAATCATCACCAATAAACTCATCACCGATTATAAATGCCTGTGCAAGTCCGTCAGGACTCTCCTGAATCTTGTATGTCAAGTTAATTCCAAACTGATGACCATCTCCCAAAAGCTCTTCAAACCTTCTCGTATCGGTAGGCGTAGAAATGATAAGGATATCTCTTATCCCCGCATTCATAAGAACAGACAACGGATAATAAATCATCGGCTTATCATAAATCGGCAAAAGTTGTTTAGATGTAACCATCGTAAGCGGATAAAGTCTGGTACCGCTACCTCCCGCAAGAATAATACCCTTCATGTAATGTCCTCCTTACTTAGAGTCCTTAGACGCATTACCGGACGCGCCAGAGCCCTTAACCGTAGATTCACTTGCAAAATTAATCTCGTTCATAAACTCCCAATTAACATCCTTGTCGTAATCAAAATCCTGATCCTTAGACCACTCTTTAATCTTGTCTGAAAGAAGCTCCTGCTCTTTGTTAGAAAGAAGCTCTTCCTTCTTCTCTGCAGTTGCGCTCTCATCAACAACATTTATCATCTTGATAACATAAAAACCGTCCGAAGCAGAAACAACCTTTTCGAGCAACTCTCCGTCCTTCAAATTCTCGATTGACTTCTTCAACTCATCAGGAAGATTAGAATCTGCATCAATAGTCATCTCGCCTGAAGTTCCACCCATACCGTAAGCCTGAGCTACAGTCGCAATATCATTGCCATCTTTGATTCTCTTAAGCGCGCTCTCAGCGTCTTCCTTAGCCTGCTTCTTGTTCTTGTCGCTTGCGGTAACAGCGTTACCTGAAGAATCTGTAGCACTTGTTGGAAAGTAAATATAATAAATCTTAGATGTCTTGGCTTCCTCATCAGAAATCTCAACGCCCTCTTTCTCGGCGAGCTTACTTCTAAGCTTAGCGACTACCATAGACTCAGTAAACACCTTAGTAGCAGTGTCCTCACTGATTCCCATGGTCTTCTTCTCTTCCTTGGTAACCTTTTTCATCATCTCTGATGCCTGCTTGGCTACTTCCTGCTTCTCTTTCTCGGTAAGTGAAACATTGTAATCATCTCTATGACTGTATGCAAGCTTAATCTCTCTAATCTGCTTGATAGCTGAACGCTTGGCAATCTCTTCTAATGTTGAATCCTCAGTAGATCCGTCATCCTTGGTAACAGGATAGCTTGAAGTCCACACATCAGGGCTCGTAAACATTGAAGAGTAATAAGACTCATAATATTCCTGAACTGAACGGCAGTAGAACCACACCTCATCAAGTGCAACGTCCTGACCTGCCACGCTAAAAACAATCTTACCTGACTGCTCGCTCTTACCACATCCCGGAACAACCGTGAATGTAAGTGCCAAAACAAGTACAAATGCAAACAGTCTCTTAACCTTGTAAAACATAGTATCAATCTCCTTAAAATACCTAAAAATTCGCAACCTATATTATACTATAAAATGCCCCTTAAAACAACTGATATAACTAATATAATTGTTCTATTTTACCCATAATCTCGCGCGATTTGCTTATGAAATCATCGGACGGAATGTATCCCTCGTTAAATGTAAACGAAAGACCCTTCTTGTACGAGAATTTGATCTTTCCTCTGCTCTTGTTAACCATGTCCTCCATCTTGGCAATATCAAGTGGAGCCTTGTCGTGAAGGTTAACAACAACACCGTTCTCATCAACCTTAAGTCTCGTTATAAAGATGTCTTTAGCCTCATTCTTGATAAGCGCTATCTCAAGCAAGTTCTTGACGTTGTCATCTAACTCTCCGTACCTGTCAATAAGCTCGTCCGTCATATCCTCAAGGTCATCCCTTGTGCAAATGTTAGCAATACGCTTGTAAAGCTCAAGCTTCTGAAACTCGCTCGGAACATAGCTTGAAGGAATGTAGGCACTCACCTTGATATCTACCGTAGAATCAACAAGGTCTTTAGCTGCCTCGCCTCTCATCTCAGCTATGGCAGATTTAAGCATCTTGCAGTAAAGGTCATAGCCTACAGCCTGCATTTGCCCTGACTGCTCTGCACCTAAAACATTGCCGGAGCCTCTGATTTCAAGGTCTCTCATAGCTATCTTGAATCCACTTCCAAGGTCTGTAAATTCCTTGATTGCCGACAGTCTCTTCTCAGCAGTCTCTCTAATAACCTTGTCTCGTCTGTAAAGCAAGAACGCATACGCCTGCCTGTTACTTCTACCTACACGACCTCTCAGCTGATAAAGCTGCGAAAGACCGAAATTATCTGAATTGTGAATAATTATGGTGTTGACATTCGGAATATCAATACCCGTCTCGATTATCGTGGTTGAAACCAACACGTCAATCTTACCTGTTATAAAATCGCGCATAACATTCTCAAGCTCACGCTCGCTCATCTGTCCATGAGCATAGAAAACATTTGCCTGAGGAACGAGCTCTTTTATGCGGGCCGCCATCTCGTCAATGTTCTTAACGCGATTGTAGACATAATAAACCTGCCCGCCTCTTGCAAGCTCTCTCTTAATAGCCTCCTTAACCAGCTCGTCGTTATAATCCATAACATAAGTCTGAATCGCGCGACGGTTGACCGGCGGCTCACTCAAAAGACTCATATCTCTGATTCCCGAAAGGCTCATGTGAAGCGTCCTAGGGATAGGTGTTGCAGAAAGAGTAAGTACATCGACGTCCTTCTTCATTTGCTTGATGCGCTCCTTGTGCTTAACACCAAAACGCTGCTCCTCATCTATGATAAGGAGTCCAAGATTCTTATAAACCACATCCTTAGAAAAGCCTCTGTGAGTCGCGATCACTATGTCAACTTCGCCTGTTGCAAGACCTTTAATCGTATCCTTAATCTGCTTAGGAGTTCTGAATCTCGAGAGCATATCCACCCTGATTGGATAGTCCTTCATCCTCTCGGTAAATGTTTGAAAATGCTGCTCGCAAAGTACGGTTGTCGGCACGAGATAAACTACCTGCTTTGAGTTGTTGACAGCCTTAAATGCAGCTCTTAGTGCCACTTCAGTCTTGCCGTATCCGACATCTCCGCACAAAAGTCTATCCATAATTCTTGTGCTTTCCATGTCAGCCTTGACTTCTGCAATCGCTTTAAGCTGATCGTCCGTCTCCTCATAAGGGAACATCTCCTCAAACTCCGTCTGCCAAGGCGTGTCAGGATCACAGGCAAACCCTTGCTTCTCCTGCCTTATCGCATACAGCTCAACAAGTTCCTTCGCAATCTCACCGACCTGCTTTTGAACCTTTGACTTAACTCTCTCCCAGTCATTTCCGCCAAGCTTATTAAGCTTAGGCTTCTTGCTCTCACCGCCGGCGTAGCGTTGAACCTTGTCCATTCCATTAACGTTGATGTAGTACATATCTCCGCCATCATACTCAATGGAAATGTAATCGCTAGACACACCGTCAAATGTACGACTAACGATTCCTCTATATATTCCGACACCTCTATCCTCGTGGACAACGTAATCTCCAATGTTTAAGTCGTCAAAGTTCTTAATGACATCTCCCTTATATCTAGGTTTGATGCGCTTCTTTCTCTTGCGTTTATTCCTGATGATATCGTCTTCCGAGAGGATTGCCACCTTCTCATCAAGATACAAAAATCCCGCTGACAAGCTGCCTGTAGTGACCAAAGTCTTACCCGGCATAACATCATCTTTAGGCTCTTTTGCGTAATACGCGTCGATATCATTTTCTTCTAATTCCTTACATAATCTCTGCCCTCTTGACGAGCTCGGAGAAAGGAACATAATCCTGTAGCCCTCTTTCTGCCACTTCTTCATGTCCCTGACGAGAATATCCATGTGATTACGGTAGGTATTGGTTCCCGTAACTCTAACTTCCTCTGTAAATGCTGCAGGAAGCCTCTCCTCGTCATAACCGATACGGCTAAAATAATAAGCCGCACCATTCTTCATTCTGTTTACTATCTCGTCTTCCCCAAAGTAGATATTCTTCTGTCCCTCAAGAATGTAGCCTAACTTATATCTACCGTCCATACTGACATTGAACTCATTAATCTTTTCGCTCAAAGTCTCAAGAATCCAACTAGGTTCATCGTAGAATATAACACCGTCATCCCCGCTAAAATAGTCAAGTAGCGACACTGTCTCGTCATAAAAATATGTTATGAAACTGTCTATTCCGGCCTCTAATCTATCCGTCTCAAGCATGTCAAGAACCCTTGATACACTGTCTTTTAAGTTGTACGCCTCACTGTTCTTCTTCTCATCAAGAAAATGCTTATAGGCAATATCATACTCCGCTTCAATTAAGTCCCTTCCAATCACCTTGGTGTGATCAAACATCGGCATCTCAGTCGCAGCAAATATATCAACCTTATCAAGCTGTTCAATCGACCTCTGCGAATCAACATCAAAAGATCTTATCGTATCTACTTCATCGTCCCAGAGCTCGATTCTTACAGGGGCTTCCTCTCCGACCGGATAAATATCCATAATTCCACCCCTTATGGCATACTGCCCCGGATTGTCAACCATAGGCTTCTTCTCGTATCCGAGTTCAACCAACTTCTCGGCAAAAGCTTTAAATTCAAGCGTATCACCTGCATTTACTGTTATCAAAAATCTCTTATAAATCTCTAACGGAATAACGCGATCAAGACCGCCATCGATAGTTGTAACTACCGTTGCCGATCCGTTCATCAAAATCTCTTTAATTATCTCAAGCCTCTGTAACTGCGTGATTGAGCCATGTACATCCGCACTGAAGAACAGAGCATCCTTAGCCGGATACAACATTAGATTCTTATCAAATGACCTTAAATCATCGTATAATTTTCTCGCTCGCTCTTCACTGTACGTCACAATGAGCTTGAGTTTCTTGTCCTTGGCAAGCATCGTCATCATATGACATATCTGAGAATCAATGCAGCCGTTTAACTGTATGGGGTAAGAGCCCTTATTCTCAGCCTTTCTGATGCGCTTAAACCTGTCTGCTTCTTCAAGGACACGCTCAAAAAAATCCATCTTCCTATCCTTTTGAATTGTATTTATTCATAACCTTGGTGGCTTCATCAGTAACCAACATGGCCGCTGCCTTAGCTGCGTTGTCTATAGCATCAGACATAAGCTCTTCGTCTTCTTTAGAAACCTTGCTAAGCACGTGCTTCGCAAGATCCTGACCCTGCTTCTTCATGCCAACGCCTACTCTGACTCTTAAAAAATCTTCGCTGTGCAAATGATAGATGATGCTCTTAAGACCGTTATGCCCACCGGCACTGCCTTTATCCCTGATTCTCAAACCACCGACATTGAGATTGATATCGTCAGAGATAACTATGACATCGGAAGGCTCAAGCTTATAGAATCTAGCTATCTCACCAATGCACTCTCCACTATTGTTCATGTAAGTCATAGGCTTAACAACGAGAACCTTCTCGCCATTAATAATTCCGGTGCCGTAAACACCTTTAAACTTCTCCTGATTCATGGAAATGTTATATTCTTCGGCAAGTCTGTCAATAGCATCAAAACCCACATTATGTCTTGTTCCTACATACTCCATCCCCGGATTACCAAGACCAGCAATAATCTTCACGATATCCTCCCTTTCGACATCTCTTTCTAACCAATCAAATATCTTGTCTATCAGACTCATGATCTTGCCTCTAACAAATCAGCCGCTGTTTTTAGCTGCTCTTTATCATTAACACCGAGTATAACGGTAGGATCTTCGGCCACATAAGCCTCTACCTTACCGCCTGCATTTTTGATAATCTCTAAAGTGTCAGGAAGATAGTACTCTCCCTGGGCGTTATCATTTGACAGATTATCTAAAGCACTTGATAATGCGACAGCATCGAAAAGATACATGCCACCGTTAATCTCCTTGGACTTAAGCTCTTCTTCGCTCGCATCCTTGTGCTCGACGTTCTTAACAAAGCTTCCGGCTGCGTCTCTTATAATCCTTCCGTAACCGGTCGGATCATCAACGATAGTTGAGAGCAGGGTTGCGGTGTGGTTGTTTAAAGTGTACTCACTATAGAGCTTCTTTAGAGTCTCACCGTTAATAAGCGGGGTATCTCCGCAAAGAATAAGGACATCTCCGGAATCTCCGATAAAATCTTTAGCACACTTAACAGCGTGCCCTGTTCCTAACTGCTCCTTCTGCTCAGCGTAAGTATAGCCGTCTCCTAAACGCTCCTTAACAAGCTCCGCTCTATGTCCGACAATTATGCAAATGTCATCAGAACCCGCTTCTTTAGCCGCATCTATAACATACTCAACTAGCGCTTTACCATTGATTTCGTGAAGTACCTTAGGAAGATCAGACTTCATTCTGGTACCCTTGCCTGCTGCAAGTATTACTGTTTTAAGCATAATAATAAACCTCTATAAATAAGAATAAGGGACGTGCATTAAATGCACATCCCGAATAAAAACATATTAATCTGTCGTATATGGCATAAGGGCAATATGACGAGCTCTCTTGATAGCTACTGTCAATGCTCTCTGATGCTTTGCACAGTTACCGGTAATACGGCGAGGAAGGATCTTACCTCTCTCTGAAACGTACTTTCTAAGACGATTAACGTCCTTGTAATCGATAACAGCACTCTCATCTGCACAGAAAGCGCAAACCTTTTTTCTTCTACGACCCGGTCTTCTTCTCATAGGAGAATCTGAACGATCACCTTTATTGTAAGCCATGATTGAACCTCCTTAATTAGTTCATTCACATCTTAGAACGGAAGCGAATCCTCAACACCTTCATCGATATTGATGAATCCGTCGCCTGCATCAGCACTTGGTGGCTGTGCTACATCACTAGGATTGTAGCTGTCTGCAGTCTTCTTGCTCTCGGCAAATTCAACAGTCTCAACAATGATCTGCACTGAATATACCTTAGCGCCATCCTTATTAGTATAGTTGTCATTCTGGATACGTCCTTCAACAACAACCTTAGTTCCTTGATGTAAATAGTTTTGTACAAACTCTGCGGTCTTGCCAAATGCAGAACAGTTAAAGAAATCTGCGTCAGGCTGACCATCTCTCTTGAATCTTCTGTCAACAGCTAACGAAAAACGTGCAACTGCTGTCTGTGTTGCTCCTGAGGAATATCTTGTCTCAGGATCACGGGTTAATCTACCCATTAAGAATACTTTATTCAAATTAAATTCCTCCTCGTCGACTATGCGTCCTGTCTAACGCATAAGAATCTGAGAATGTTGTCCTGAATGCGAAGCTTAGCTTCGATCTGGGCAGGAGCCTCAGACTCAGCATCGAATTGGATGAAATAGTAATCGCCGATATTCATCTTCTGAATCTCGTAAGCAAGCTGCTTCTTACCAACTTCATCAACATTAGTGATGTCTCCGCCTGCTGCTGTGATGGTATCTTTAACCTTCTCAACTGTAGCGGTTCTAATGTTATCTTCGATCTTTGCATTAACAACCAACGCTAACTCATACTTCATAGTTGTTATCGCACCTCCTTTTGGTCTCTGGCCCTCTTCTTACATATAAAGAGAGCAAGGAATATTTATCACACTCGGCTATTCTATCACAAAGTAAAATCCATAGCAAGCATTTTCTTAAAAAAGTGGGCAAATTCGTACTTTTTCGTACTTTTTACAACAAATTTATTCGCTAAGTAATCAACGGGGACAGGTCCAACTGGTAAATTAGTTCCTAATTTACCAGTTGGACCTGTCCCCATTGATTACTTAGCTTATTTAATAACAATTGTTATCGTCTTCGTCGTTGCCTTGTATTCATCGGTTGCCTTTGCTTTAATTGTTATCTTGTAGGTTCCCTTCTTACATTTCTTAGGAATGATGATATTCCCATCACTTGATAACTTAAATCCCGCACCATATACTTTAGAATTAAATACATACGTAATCGGCGTTTCTATATTAGATAGCCCTATATTAAGTTTCGTAGCTTTCTTCAACTTCTTTCTCTTGTATGTCTTCTTGGTAACTTTTACTTTAAGCGGATTCTTCTGTTTAGCCTTGGGCGTGTCTGTGGCTTCTGTTGTGCTTGCTGCCTCAGTTGTTGAAGTAGCCTCTGTGGTAGTTGGTGTTTCGGTAGTCGTGACAGCTTCTGTAGTAGCTGCATTTTCGGTGGTTGAAACAGCTTCAGTAGTACCTACGGTTTCGGTTGTTGTAGGCACTTCTGTCATAACAGTTGACTCGGTCGATTTAGCTTCATTACCTTCAACCCCAAGAGCAACCCTGAATTCTTTATACTCATCAGAATTAATCAACGGCATCAAAAGCGCATAGTCATCATCTGATCCGAATGAGTAGTTCTTAAGCTTAAACATACCATCTTCACAGTTATCTTTAAAACCACTGCCGTTATATTCATACGAAATCTTATCTAAATTGGATTCGTATTCACTCATTAACTGGCGATATTTCTTCTCCATGGTAGAGAAAACCTTAATATAGTTACTGTTATTGATTATATCTTTGTAAATGTTAGGTTTATTCTCCTTAGCGTACTTAAGATAGACCAAAGTATAGTAATAAAACTCTGCGTACGCATTTCTGTTGTTATTATAATCCGAATAATACTGCCTCCAACTGCTGATGGTATTAGAATTCTCGTGGATATAATCATACAGCGACTCAGAGGCATGCATTCCCCAATAATATGCACAAAACTCATTAATCAATCCATAAACGCCCGATACGTTTGAACTGCTATTTGACGTCTCGCTTACGTAGGTATCATATCGAAATGTACGATATTTGTCAGGAATGGATTTAGTTGCGTCATACGTTGTAAAAACATCCGTCTCACTAACCTCAACATCATTACCATCCCCTAAGTAGAAACGCTCAGCGTTAAATTTACTAGACTGATAAAATGTATATGCATGAAACTCTTCGTGAACTGTTGTGTCTACTGCTTCTGCCAAATTATTAGCACCTAAATACCACGATGCAAATGAATCGCCTTTTTTCTTTTGGGCTTTAAGAATGTGTGCAGCGTCACTGTCATACACATCCAGCAAACTTATAATATTGTCATCTGTCAATTCAGCGTCAAATGCAGGCGCACCTGCAGCATTTGCCGGTGCAAATGAAATCAACCCAGTCACTAATACAAACGCTGTTAATAAGCTTACAAATCGCCTGATTAACACATTATATGGATTAATATAACATCTCATAATCATTCCTCCTAATATTGATGTAATACAATATGTATTATAACATATTTTTATCCATGTGTATGCACATTAAATACTAATATCATTAAACCGTATACATATAAAATGCTATACGTAGTATAGTATTTTCGACTCAAAAAGCCATCCCGAGCTCTGCTCGGGGTGACAACAATATTCTCAACCTTTTTTATTCCTTAAAATAAATGCTGGTCAATGGGGACTGTCCCTGTTGATCTCTTAGCTCTTATAATAATAAGTTTAACCTCTGACTAACATATTCACCATACTTATATTTAGATAAATCAACATCCTTTTTTATCCAATCAGGATGTCTTCTCACTATATTTATAGCATTATCTTTTTGTGTTATATTATTACCAAGAAGTTTTTCAGGTAAACATGGCGATTCATCTGTACTTTCAAATGCGTGATCAAAATCCATCATAGGGTTAAGAGATAATATATTCATTTCATTATCATATAAAAATCCCCAATTATATGAATGTTCGTCATTATTGCCAATCAAATAATCAGCCAAGTTCATCTTATCAAATTCATCTTCATCAATAAAATCTTTGATATTACAATTATTGTTCATGCACCATATATTAAACCATTCAGCCTTAACAAAATTGACATTTTGATTAGTAAAGCATTCAGTTGTAGATACAGGAGAACCCTTGAAATCAGATATTTTATACCCGGCATTCTTAAACCCTAAATCGAAAAGAATCTGGGAAGCCTCAGTTTCCTTAACTACAGAATCGTTTTTATCACCCTTCAACAAGTAAAATTCATTATTCTTTCTCATCCATGCTTTAGGAGCAACACCGTCCGTAGAAATGTCAGGTGTTACTAATTCTTTATTCGTCACTGTTATTGATTTACCGGTTAAGGCGGTCTCGAAAATACCATCCCGTAAGCTATTCTCAAATAAATTAACATCTTTCCATGTTAATTCCTCAGATTCACTTTTTAACCAAAAACAGTCATTAATAGAAAGACATCTTGTAGCAATAGCTATTTTGGCTCTTTCTTTATCAGTTAGATTTTGTGAATAACCAAGATAATTAAGAATCTCTTTTGCATATTCTCTGTCTAACGGCAAGATTCGCCCCGCGCACCAAGCGTTAAAATTAGTTTGATTATTAACCCTTGTGTCTATGTCATCATTTTCTTCCAAATAAATATCGAAAGGCATATATTTAGGAGATATAATATTAACTAATCCGTTATCAATTGAAAAAACGAATTTATCTTGATAATAAATATTATGCATAATAGCACCTTCTTATGTTAAATACACATATAATCCACTAACTACACACATAATTCTACTATACTAGCTATTGTAAGTAAACATTAAAATTGCCAAGTAATCAATTTTACTGCTACTATAATATCAATTAATTGACTAAATACTTATATTTTGATACTATAATAGCAGTTATTGTCTGTTGAGGTGATGTTATGCAAGAATACATTTTAGAGACGCCGTCTGAAATTGATATGAAGCTTGCTAAGAGGCTTAAGAACATCAGAAGACGCAGAAAGATTACGCAGAAACAGTTGGCTATGCGTAGTAATGTTAGTTATGCTTCTTTGAAGAAATTTGAACAGACCGGAGAGATATCTCTCATTTCCCTTACTAAGATAGTTATGGAACTGGGACTAACTGATGAGTTAAATTCGTTATTTACTGAACCTGTTTATTTAAGTATTGATGAGGTGATTCGTGATGGCAGATAAATCACTTGATGTTTATTATGATAAGAGGTTAGTTGGAACACTGGCTCTCATGCCTGACAAAAGAGTGGCATTTCAATACTCTGCAGATTGGATTAAAAGTGGATTCTCTATCAGCCCTTTCAGCCTCCCACTTAAAAGTGACGTTTTTGTTCCCAAGGAATCCTCAAGGGAACTTTTTAGCGGGCTGTTTGGTGTGTTCGCAGATAGTTTACCCGATTCTTGGGGATGGTTGCTGATGGACAGATATCTAGTTTCAATAGGAGTTGCTCTTGAAGACATATCGATATTGGACAGGCTAGCTTACATAGGCGATTCAGGTATGGGAGCGTTAGAGTATTATCCATCTAACCATGCTGATTTCAGTATTGATAGGCTAGGTCTTAATTACGACGATATTGCCAGACAATGCGGCAGGATTATTGATTCAAAGGTGTCCAACGAGCTTGAATTACTATATAATCTCGGAGGTTCAAGTGGTGGAACACGACCTAAAATTTTTATAAAAGAAGGCGGAGAAGATTGGATTATTAAATTCCCATCTAAAAATGATATGGATATGATGGGACAAATGGAATATGACTATTACATTTGCGCTAAAAAATGTGGCATTAATATGAGTGAGTCAAAACTCATCCCGTCTGATATATGTTCAGGTTATTTTATGACCAAGAGGTTTGATAGAATCGCTGAAAGAAAGGTTGTGTCGACAACATTTGCCGGATTATTGGAAGCTGATTTCAGGGCTCCTTCATGTGATTATAATACACTGATGAGGGTGATTCGAGTTCTCACTAAGGACAATACTCACGACATAGAGCAAATGTATAGGCTTATGTGTTTTAACGTGATGGCACATAATTTGGATGATCATATAAAGAATTTTACCATGCTTTATAGTGACGATTTGAGTTGGAGATTAGCACCAGCATATGATATTACTTATAGTAATACGTATTATGGTGAACAGACTACTTCTGTTAATGGTAAGGGCAAGAATATTCTTCCGGAAGATCTGGTCGATGTCGGATTAAAAGCAGGTCTGGATAGATCATTTTGCGTTGATATTATTGACCTGATTCATAACGAGATTAAAGAGATTAGTTGCTATTTTACGGAAAGCCGTTCTAAGCGAAAGACTTCGACAACTTGGAAAGAAAGGCTAGGGGATATATAACCACTAAGTGAACAGATGACATTTTGCCGCTTGTGTGTTATAATTTACCAAAAGTGGCAAAAATTCATAGATTTGGTAAATTATATTTAAAAGGTGGTATGAAGATTGCAGTGTCTGAACTAGAAGTATGCTGATAATAAAAGGTTTTTTGAATGGCAGATGACATTTTGCTGTTTTTGTGTTATAATTTACCAAAAGTGGTAAAAAATCATAGATTTGGTAAATTATAATCTGGAGGGTGCTATGTTAATCGGAAGAAAACATGAGATAACTGAATTAAAGAAAGCATTTAATAGAGAAGAATCATCATTTGTTGCTGTATATGGCCGAAGAAGAATAGGCAAAACCTACTTGATTAGAGAAGTCTTTGACTATTCGTTTACATTTCAACATGCAGGTGTTTTTAACGGAAACAGGCAAGAGGAATTGCTTGCTTTTTCTGCGTCAATTAAGGATGCGGGTTTGTTGGATTTTGAGATTCCTAAGAATTGGTTTGAAGCATTTGAATTGTTAAAAGATGTAATCAGACAGAGCAAGGATAAAAAGAAGACAATATTTATTGACGAGCTATCTTGGATGGACACACCTAAATCAGATCTTATAATGGCCTTAGAGAATTTCTGGAACGGATGGGCATCAGGTAGGAAAGATGTTATGCTGATAGTATGCAGCTCTGTTACATCCTGGATGATTAATAAAGTGATACATAACAAAGGGGGGTTGTATAACAGACTTACAACGAAGTTACAATTGGACCCATTAAATCTTAGTGAATGTAAGGAGTATTCTGAGATTAACGGTCTTGAAATGTCAATGAACCAGATAATAGAGGCATATATGATATTGGGCGGTATTCCTTATTACTGGGGATTCTTGGAAAAAGGATTATCATTATCACAGAATGTTGATAAGATGTTTTTTTCAAAAAAAGCTTTGTTGGACGGAGAGTTTGAGCATCTGTTTTCTTCGTTATTTAAACAGCCTGATGATTATATGAGTATAATAAAAGCGTTGTCCAAGAAGAAGGTAGGTCTTACCAGAAATGAAATTATAGAATCTACTGGTTTGACGGGCTCGGGTGCTTTTTCAAAGAAGTTGCTTGATCTTGAAAATTCAGGATTTATAAGAGGGTACATTCCTTTTCAAAACAAAAAAAAGGATATGGTATATCAGATAATTGATCCTTTTGTGTTGTTCTATTATCATTTTTTAAAGAATAAACCTTCGGATGTTCATTTCTGGACTAATCAACTGAATACGTCTAAGATTAATGCATGGAATGGATTAGCTTTTGAAAGAGTATGTTTATGGCATGTAGAGCAGATAAAGAGGGCGTTAGGCATATCGGGTGTTTTGTGTGATGTAGCAACATGGAATTGTAAGGCTGATCCTAATCGAGGAATAGCGGGTTCTCAGATCGACTTGCTTATAGTCAGAAATGATAATGTTATCAACATATTAGAAATGAAATTTTCTTCTGCAGAGTATGCTATAGATAAATCTACAAATGCAGATTTGGCCAGAAAAAGGGAGGATTTTAGACTTAGCACTAAGACGAAATCAGCTGTTCATATCACTATGGTTACTCCTTATGGACTAATGAAGAATAGTTATTCAGGCAATATTCAATCTGAGGTTGTTGGCGAGGATTTGTTTGTAGAATGTTAAGGTGTCGAATTTTTATTTGACCCCATTTTTTAGATGCCCTCCATCGTATTTATGAGTATAAGAGAATACTTCTTATAATTCATTTTATGTTAGGAGGACAAAGACATGAAAAAAACGTTTATCAAGAAGGTAGGAATTGCATTATTATGCAGTGCGGTTGTGCTGACCAATGTAGTTCCTGTAGGTGCCAAGACAAATGGCAAAACTGCCGATAAGGCAACGGTTAGCGCTGATGCTAAGCCGTCTAAGAGACCTGAAGGCGCTAAGGACAGGAAGCATTCTAAGCCGGATAATGTGTCTTCTGATGCTAAGAAAGCCAAGAAGCCTGCATTTGACAAAACCAAGAAGCCTGCATTCGACAAAGCCAAGAATGTAGCTTCTAAGGATGCTAAGAAACATGCTTCTAAGGATAATGCTAAGAAGGCTACTAAAAATGTGGCCTCTATGGATGCTACCAAAGATGTAGTTTCTAAGGACGCTAAGAAGAAGGCAACCGCTTCAAAAGATGCTAAGAAACAGGTTGTTTCAAAGGATGCTGGGAAGCAGGTGGCCTCTAAAGATGCCAAGAAACCGGACAAAAATATAGTGTCTAAGGATGCTAAACCTATCACATCGGCAAATGCCAAAAAGAATACCAATCAGGGCAAGAAGGGCAATAATTCTGTAATAGAGTTCTTTAAGAGTCTGTTTAGCAAGATATTTAAGTCCTTTAAGTGATCTTATGTTCATTAATAACGCCCTGTTTATGGATATGTGAACGGAGCGTATATGGACAATAAGGAGCTTGAAATCATTCTTAACGCTGCAAATGATAAGGATGTTAAGAATGATTTCCTGATGAAAGAAGAACAACATATTTTAAAGCTGACTGCCAAGATATGCGGCAAATCGCTTAGTATGAGTGATGATGAGTGGTCTGTCGGACTTAATGCAATGTCTTATGCTATAGATACCTACAACCCTGACAAAGGGGAGTTTTGGAGCTATGCAGCCATTGTTATCAAGAGCCGACTGACGGATCATTACAGGAAGGTTAAAGGCAGTGAGGTATTAGTCGACGGGGATGCATTTTCCGGTGTTTTAGATGAAGAGGCTAATGATTCAGGCCTTAGAAGGGAGATAGCTTCTAAGACCATGGTGACTGATTATGATCCTGTACGAGACGAGATAGAAGCTTTAACAGAGGAGCTTTCTGACTATAATATCTCATTTTTTGATCTTGCGGGCAATTCGCCTAAAGCGGGAAAGACCAAGGATACTTGTGTAAGTATCCTAAAGGCTATATTTACTCCTCCGCCTCTGACGGAAAGTATTAAGAGTAACAAATCAATACCTGTAAAAGAGCTTTCAAAGAGGTTGAAGTTCTCAAAAAAGCTGACTGACAGGTATAGAAAATACCTGATAGTTTCTACTTTGATTTTAGACGGTGATTATCCTGAATTATCTGAGTATTTACATGATGCCAAGATGGCTATAAAAAGTATTGATGCGGATGGGAGGTGACATGAGATGAATGCTGTTGTTATGGAGATAAAAGATGGCAAGGCTGCTATACTTACGAATGAGGGTACTTTCGAGTGCGTTAAGGACTTGGGGTATTCAATCGGGCAGCGGATAGATGTGGATGAGTCTTCATTTGCCAAAGCAGACGTGGTGAATTTTAATTCCTATAAGGGTAGAAAGAAGAAAAGCACTGTTAGGCGAATTGCCACTGTGGCTGCAACTTTTGCGGTTGTTGCTACCGCCTTTGGTGTGACTTCTTACGCTGTGCCTTGTACGGTTGTTACCATGGATATTAATCCGTCCATCTCTATGTCGCTTAACATCTATGACAAGGTTATTTCAGTTGACGCATACAATGATGATGGTGCGAGTATTGCGTCAAATATTAGGAGTAAAGCGAAGGGTAGAAAGCTTGATGATGCATTTGAGATTGCGCTTGATGAGTTGAAAGAAGGCTCTTATATTGATGGCGAAGATACCGATGTAGTGACAAGCGTTAGTACTCATTTCAAGAAGCCGGCGGGTCCTAAACACAGGATATCCGGTGCTGTAGATGACTGGAATAAAAAGGCTAAAGTCGGTGATGTCAGCGTTGCGCTTGAATGTGTGGATGTGCCTTCGGATGTTGCTAAAGAGGCTAAAAAGAAGAAGGTCTCTCCTGCTAAACTTATGATTGTAAGGGAGGCTGGGGCTAAGAAGAAGCCTAAGGAGTTTAACGAAGATGAGTGGATGAAGAAATCCGTCAAGGAGATTAACGAGGTTAGGCGCCCGGCTCCTAAGAATGACGACAAAGATAGCAAAAGTAACAATGATGATAAAGACAATAGGGCCAAGGATAAACCAAGCAAGAAGCCGGATAAGAAACCTGACATTAAACCGGATGAGCAAATGGAATTTTAAGTAAAACAACGGGGACAGGCCCAACTGGTAAATTAGTTCCTAATTTACCAGTTGGGCCTGTCCCTATTGATCACTTAGCGCTTATGACTTCCCACATAACACCCATATTTTGAAAGCCACCGTTTGGCATGCATCCTGCGCACTTAGCGTTGTCAGAGCCGCATCCGTTACAGCCCGCACATGCTTCATTTGCAGACGAAGCACCGACACGCTTTATCATATGCATTTGCTCCAAAAACTCAATATCTCGCTTAACCTCATCAACACTCTTGTTAAGCTCCATAGCCAACATACTTAAAGACCGCGACTTGCCGTCCTTTAGCAACAAAAGCAATTCTTCCATATTATCACCAGATCAACATTCCGATATGATAAGCAATTCCTGCTATAATAAGAGCTACAGCCGTATAGTAAGTAGCAATTATCGCAGTCCACTTAGCTGAGTGAGTCTCCTGATATGTAGCAGCAAGAGCCACTATACAAGGCATGTTAAACGTAATCGCAAACACAAGAGCAAGCGCCTCCGGCTTAGGTACATTGGCAACCAGAAGCTCATTGAGATTGCTTACCGCAGTACCTGCCATAACCGTTCCAAATGAAATATCACCCTGTCCTGAGAATACCGTACTTAACACACCGAGAGTTCCCTCTTTACCGAGTGAAGACGCGATAAACGCCATAAATGTCTCCCATCCCATACCGATATGTTTAGTGACAGGCTCAACAAAATGTCCTACCTTATAAAGAACAGTATGAGTAATATCGCCTGAACTTGAATAAGAGAGTAGCCAGAATACCAAAGCTACAAGTAAAACCACCTTAAAAGCTCTAAAGAACGTATCCTTGGTTCTTCCAAGAACATATCTTAAAAGCACGCTCCACCTTGGTCTGTGATACGGTGGAAGCTCCATAATCATCCCGTAACGGTCCTCTTGTTTAACTAACGCTCTTCCAAATACCTTGGCGGTAATCCACATATGAAGAACCATAACAAGCAATATCGCTGCTATAATAACAGGCACCCACGCTCCGAAAAATACAGTCGAAAGCATTGGAACAACCGCCCAGGTCGCACCGCAAGGAACAGCCCAACTGAGCGCAATAGTCAAAACTTTCTGCCCCCAGTTATCAATTACTCTCGTTCCGGCAGCGCCACCCATGGTACATCCAAAGCTAACCAAGAATGGCATAACGGACTTACCCTGAAGTCCTAATTTAGCCATTGAATTATCAAATACATAAGAGATTCTCGCCATGATTCCGACTTCCTCTAGAAATCCGAATACCAAAGTAACTCCGAACACGAACCCCAACATTTGCACAACAAATGAAAAACACTGAATTACAACGCCACAAAGAATCGTAGCAACTATCTCCGGACATCCTGCATTTATCGCTGCCTCTGAAAGTGGCTCAGGAATCTTTCCTATCAGACTTCCGAGTCCCATAATAGGAAGCGCAGGAATAAATGAACCAATCAAACCAAGTAAAATGATTAATACCACGACAGGCTTGCCCCAGATTCTGTGGGTTATTATCCTGTCGAACTTACCTAAAGATACATCAGCCTCCGCATCGCTATCATTTGCACCAAGAAGCTCGTCTATCCAGGCGAACTTTCTCTCGCCCATCTTAAGCACGCCTTTATCTATACCTGCTACCAAATTGGCAAATGTTGCCTTGTCAGCGTCACTTAACCCTTCTTCTATCCTCTCTATAACAGGCTCATCACCTTCGATAGCTTTAGTCGTAAGCCACTCTTTAGAGTAGCCACTTATAACGTGATCCGGAATAAGCTCTTTTATCTCATTAAAGCCTTCAATCTCCTCGTATTTGCTAAGAAGATTAGAATAATTAAGAAGAGTCTTCTCATTAAGAGCCTTATCAAGTACCTTATAAAATGAATCATATTTCTTCTTGTCAGGTGCTGAAAATGGAATGACAGGAATGCCTAACTTAGCAGATAAATCCTTGGCATCCGCCTCTTTACCCTGAAGTTTGGCAACATCATTCATATTGAGAAGCAAAAAGCAAGGAACGTTGATTCCCGCGTAATCTGCCAGCATATATAAGCTTCTGTTAAGCTGTGAGCTGTCCGCTATAATGCAGACCACATCAGCCTTACCTGAAGCGATATAGTCTCTTGTGATAATCTCCTCATCGGAGTTAGCTGATAAGCTGTATGTTCCCGGAAGGTCAGCAACAACGTACTCCTCACCATCATGTGTAAATGTTCCTTCCTTCTGTTCAACCGTCTTACCCGGCCAGTTACCAACATGCTGATGCATACCGGTAAGTGTGTTGAAAAGAGTTGATTTACCTGCATTTGGCTGTCCCAATAAAGCTATAACCTTACTCATTATGCGACTACTCCTTCCACCTGAATGTTTTTGCATTCATTGCGATTAAGAGCAATCATGGTATCTCTTGAATATACCAAAATAGGAAGGCTCTTTTCATTTTTAATAACCGTAACCTTGCATCCCGGAGTAATCCCAATAGAAGTAATCCTTCCGGTAAATCTTACATCCCCCTCGATACCTGCCACAACACCCTTAGAACCGCTCGGCATATCAAATAAAGTACTCATCACAGTCTCCTTTTAATATAGTATTATAGTTGCTTATCCTTGTTCTTGTCTTTTTTACCTTTGCCGTCTGAACAACCGCAATTACACTTGCCTTTCTTAATGTTTCTTACATTCATAACTATGATAATTGCAATAATACCGACAGCGAGTATAGGTGCCAAATAATCCATAAAAACACCTCTTTATATATGAAAATGATTATGTTAGTAACATTTAACGCAAGTTAGTTATATCATACCCTCGCACGATTGTCAATAAAAATAAACAGACCCCACTGGTAAATTAAAACCTAATTTACCAGTGGGACCTGTCCCCGTTGATCACTTAGCTGATTTGGTTTATTTTATATTAACAACCTTAGGAACCAGATTAGGATCATGGTTCTCAGTCATGTAGGCTATAATCTCGTCTGCATTTACACCATCTGTCTCTACATTGACAGCAAGACTCATCTCATTGATCTCTGAATCAAAGTATAGATATGCGTCTGCATTTTCGACATTATCAATCGAGTTGATTGCATTTTCAACATCTTTAAGAGGAAACTTTCTAAGTCCGTGAACGCCATCGGTAATTACGGTTCTACCATTGTTCTCAAGCATATCCAAGGTTCCGTCAGGCAATATCCTTGCGATTATATCGGTCTCATAGAGGTCACCCTCGCTGTAACGACTCGCAACCACCTTGCTATATTGGGTTGGAACCATATCCTTGATATAAAGCTTACCCCACGCTCCGTAAGGCTTCTTCTGGTAACTCTCGTCAAGCACGTACACCTTGCACTCGCGCCTTCTCGCATCGACAAGTCTCACGCCCGCCTCTTCATTCAACTGCTTGGTAGGAATGATGAAATGCTTAGGGAATACCTCCTCAGGCAAATGTCTCTTAAGCCTTCTGACAGACGTCTCATGAAGCATCGCAAGCAAAATATACTCGTAACAGGTCAAGAATATCTTAAGCTGCTCCTCATCAAAACGATTCTCCCAGAATCTAAGCTCCTGATAATAACCCTTATCATCGTTAAACACCTGCATGTGGAAAGGAAGAGAATCAAGCTGCAAATGATACCTTGTAGCCTTGGCATCACCGATTTCCTTAAGTCCTAAGATGTCACCCTGATACTGGAAGAACATCTCGCCCTGTCTTGCATTTGACACAGAATTCTTCATTGTCTTCATAATCTGTGCTCCTGTCTTCTTAAGAAGGTCAATGACAGTCTCATGTGGCTTTCTGGTAAATCTACAGAAGTATGTAATAAACAGCGAGCCTACCATATGAGCGTAACGGCTGTCGGTACGACCACTGTGAATGCTGTTGGCAAATACATCATCCTGATCAGAGAACAGGTATATCAGGTAATTAAAAGCAGTCAAAAACATAACATTTTCTGACACACCGTTCTGCTTACAATAGTATAGAATCTCCTTTCTTGTAAGGCGCTCAAATCTGCTTGTGATAACACCGTATTTCTTCTCAAATGTATCCGGTGCAAGGCGTTTATTAAGTATACTTCTGTTAAGCAACGCACCCTTCATAAGCTCGCCGGTTCTCTTAATATCAGATTCTCTTACACCGTTGGTCCTTCTTGTATTATCCAAAAGTGCGAAATCAAAGAAGGTAAACTTCTCAGGCTCAACCTCTTCATTACAATAAGCCTTATTGATGTCTTTAAGCAAAATACCGATAGATATTCCGTCACCGATAATGTGAGCAACATCAATAAAGAAGTATTTGCCACTCTCAGTTTCTGATAAGAATACATGCACAAGATCATCATCTTCGGTATACCTAAACGGAGTAACAAGCGTCTTCTTCTTCTCTTCCCAATCGGCTTCACTCATTTTCTCTATCGGAATAGGAATAACCTTAGAATCATCTCTGTAGGTCATTAGCATTTGTCCATTAAAATGAATATTGGCCTTTAATATTGGATGCACATCAAATGCTCTAAGTATCGCTTCTTTAAGTCTAACAAGATCAATCTTGTCTCCGAGCTTGTATAGGAAAGGAAGGTTACCCGTTGTGTTGCCCTTGATGATATATCCGAAGTACATCTGAATATTGGTAAGCGGATACTCTTCTCTAACGTTGTAATCAATGCCGTCTTCATTTTCATTTGCCTTATTGTTAATGAACTCTTCAAGCAAGAGAACGGTGTTGTTCTCGATAAGCTCGCTTAGGGAAATGTTGACACTAAAGCGTTCATCAAGCTCCTCAATAAGCATAACACTGCCCATAGAGTCAAGACCGATATCGTAGAAGTCCTCGGTTGTTCCGACTGTATCGTTACCCGTAATATCTGCAATAAGCTGGCAGAGCTCTTTCTGCATGTCATTAACAGGAAGAGTAAGCTCGCTCTTTCTTGCCTCCTCGTTCTTAAGGTCCTCAAAGAACTGTTCACGAATAATCTTGTTGGAAGAAGTCTTCTTAAACGGATGCTTTCTAACCGAACATTTCATAATCTGAGAGGAGGTTGGAAGTGCAACATTCTTGATGTTAACGATATCATTTACCGCACCTTCAACATCAGTTATATTCTGAGCTTGAGCGTACTCGTAATTAGGATAAACGCAGGCTGCTATTGTATCGCCATCACCATACACCATAATATCTTTAATGAGAACCTCATCGTCAAACATGTTCTCAATGCCTTCAGGTGCAACATTTTCACCATTGCTTAGAATAA
This sequence comes from Lachnospiraceae bacterium NC2004, assembly GCA_000621905.1. Taxonomy (GTDB): domain Bacteria; phylum Bacillota; class Clostridia; order Lachnospirales; family Lachnospiraceae; genus NC2004. The sequence goes on along the minus strand of JHXB01000004.1, from coordinate 28,058 downwards.
TAAGATTCTTCTTGCGTCCGGTAAGATAGAGGAAATCCTCATCATCTACATAACCCAAATCTCCCGTCATGAGCCAGCCGTCTTCCGTCAAAGTCTCACGAGTTAACTCCTCGTCATTATAGTAACCCATCATAACAGAAGGACTCTTAACCTGAATCTCGCCGTCAACAAATCTTACTTCGCACCCCTCAACCAGTCGACCTACCGAATCAAGCTTCTCAAGTCGCTCGTAATCAGGCGCCGCAATCTTAGGCGAGCACTCAGACATACCATAACCTTGTCCGATGGATATCCCAAGACCGATAAGGTTAAGCGCAAGCTCCTTAGCCAGGTAGCCACCACCGCTTATTATCTTATGAAAATCGGGACCCAATAGTTCGTCCTTAATCTGCCTTCTTGTTGCATCCTTATTCTTCCTGTGCAACATAACGATTCTGTTGTAAATCGTCTTACTGATCATTGGAACCGCACGCAGAACAGTCGGCTTAAACACTGTAATATAGTGGAATAACTTAGAAACATCAGGACACAAGCACAGCTTGCTTCCATATCTCATAGTCAGAAACACATCACCGCTCAAACAGAACACGTGATGAATCGGAAGCACATTAAGCGCGACCTCATTGTCCTGCTTCTCAACCTCTGTACTATTGAAAATGTTGTCAATAAGGTTGCCGTGTGAAAGCATAACGCCTTTGCCCTTACCTGTCGTACCTGATGTAAAGATAATAAGAGCACATTTATCTTCTTCTGCCTTAGGTTCAAAAGAATTGTTTCTGTAGTTTTTGCAAATGTTATGTACCGACTGCTCCTGCATATTCTGAATACAGATAAACTCCTTAACTGTCGGACATTTCTCTTTATATAAATCTATCTCATCATGAAAATCCCAGTCATATAATAAAATGTCGGTTTCTGCCTTGTTGATACGCTCAATAATACTTGAAGTACCCGCCTTGGTATCAATAGGAACAGCAATACCACCTGTACTTACCGTACCAAAAAGTGCGGTAAGATATCTGTAGCTACACTCACCAAGAAGTGCAACATGCGGGCAATCCCCCTGTTCACTTACCCATGCACCGAAAGAGCAGCTATCCTTATATAGCTCGCTGTAAGTATTGCAATAGAATACCTCCGCGCGCTCGTACTTTAGGAATATTCTCGAAGCATACTCTGTCCCGGCATTTTTTAACAAGTCATAAAGTGTCTTTGTGTTTTCGCGTGTTATCATTTTATTAATACCCCTTCTTTCGTAATGCGAAATAACTTGTAACACATTATGTATATCACACTTGATTTTATTTCGCAATACGAAATATTGTATTTTTTTAAGATTCTTCGCTTCACTTAGAATGACACACTCTTTTTGTCATCCTGAGGAAGTTTGTTCCGAAGGATCTTTGACCTTTAAAGAAGGTCAATACATCTGTACTTAAAGTGTTCTTTGTGTTATTATGTATTCGAGTTACTAATAGTTTTTCAGAAGGAAGTAATATTATGAGCAAAAATGAAGATAACTTAGGCGAAGAGTTATATATGCTGTTAGCCGAAATGCTTAACCGCCGTGTCAACCGATCTGTCCAAGACAGTGTGCGCGGTGAATACGGCACGCTTCACTATCTCACTTATATCAAGAACGGCGAAAGCGCGGGCGAATTATCAAAGTACCTACACATAGTTCCCGGAAGAATGACTGACATTTTATCAAGCCTCGAATACAAAGGATATATAGTAAGAACGCGTGACAAAGCCGACAGAAGACGCGTAGTGGTAAACATCACCAAGGACGGTATCACCGAAGAGAAGAAACGACGCGACGCAATCAGGCAGGAATATCAGGGACTCCTTAAAAAACTCGGAAGAAAAGATACGTTAGAACTTATAAGATTACTAAAAATCATGCTTTCGTACGAAGGCGATTTATAAACAATGGGGACAGACCCTTCCGGTAACTTAGCACGCTAAGTTACCAGAGGGGCCTGTCCCCATTGATCAGTTAGCATTATTAAACTCTATAACTACATCCAACCCCGGCTTCACATTAACCATCGTGACCTTACCGCCCATCTTGTTCATGAGCTCATTCACGATATATAATCCAAGTCCGGAACCCTTCTCATCTCCTACATTTCTACCACGATAAAACTTGCCCGTGATAAACGGAATATCCTCGTCAGGTATTCCCGGACCAAAGTCACGAAAATGAATCTTTACACCGTCTCCCGTTTCGAGACTTATCTCAATATTCGTCTTAGCATATTTCTCAGCGTTATTTTTGAGATTCTCAAACACCTGCAACAAACGCTTAGGGTCGGCATTTACCGTAATCTCTTTGTTAGGAAGATTGCATTTAATATCATCTTCATTAACGAAAAGCTTAGCGACATCATTTGCAATAAATGAAGTAAGCTCAACCTGCTCGTTCTTGACTTCAAGCCTGTTCATCTCAGAAATCGAGTGAAGAAAAAGATCGTTGGTAAGCTTAGTTACCTCGTCACATTTGTCCATAAGAACACTTAAATATTTCTGCCTCTTCTCAGGCGTGCTATCCATGTTAGCTTCAAACGCCTCAGAGTAAGTTCTGATAGAAGCAATAGGCGTCTTGATATCGTGCGAAAGAGTTGCGATTACAGTCTTGTTATTCTCAATCGCTTCCTTCTCAGCCGCCCTGCTCTTACTAATCTCATGACGCATATTGTCAAATGCCCACGTGAAATCACCAAAGAAATTCTCTCTCGTTACCATAAGAGGTGTTTCGAAATTCCCCTTTGCTATCTCACCTGCGAAATCTTTAAGATTAGAAAACGGTCTAATCACTTTGACATTAAGATAAATAAGCATCGTTAGTACACCAACGATACTTACCATAAGCGGAACCATGATAATCAATGAAGACTTATCATCTTTATCAGGCCCGGTCGTAAGCTCATCACAAAGCCTTACAACCTCATCCTTATCACCCGCTTCAACACTCCGTTTTATTTCATTTGCCGTTACACTTAACCTGGCAGAATCGGACACCTTGCCGTCCTCCTGCTTCTTAATCCCACCCGCAATTACAAAAAATGCAGCCAGCATAAGCAGTATATATACACCTGCTATCGCGCATAATCTTTTATCCATATCACACCTCGATTATCACTCAATAATATATCCGACCTTAAAGACTGTTTTGATGTGTTCAGGCTTAGAAGGATTGTCCTCTAACTTCTCTCTAAGCCACCTTATATGAACTGTAAGGGTTGAGTTATCAACCTCGCTAAATGCACCCCAAACCTCGGATATAAGCTTGTCTTTCTCGACTGCTTCACCTTTATTGCGGCATAAAAATGCAAGCAGATCAAACTCCTTTAAAGATAACGAAACTGCCTTGCCACCCTTAGTTACACTTCTTGAAGACATATTAACTACGACATCTCCAAATTCAACCTTCTCTTCCGCCTCACTACTTCCGTAAGTTCGCCTTATTATTGCATTTACCCTGACCAGTAACTCTTTCATAGAGTAAGGCTTAGGGATGTAGTCATCCGCGCCCTTTTCAAACCCGACAACCTTATCATCCACGCTCGTTCTTGCACTCGCAAAAACAACAGGAACAGACGAGACTTCACGCAGCTCCTCGCACACGTCAAATCCCGTCCCGTCCGGCAGATTAATATCCAATATAATCAAATCATATCTGTTATCGGTGAGCAGCGCAAATGCTTCCTCCGCGCTGCCCGCCTTAAACACTTCATATCCGTACGACTCTAGCATTTCCCCTGTAATATCGGATAACGCCTCGTCATCATCAACAATCAGAATCTTCCACATATGTGAACCCTCTCCTTAACATCACTCACTGATGAGTTCTCTAGCACTGACCTTCTTAACCTTTCTTGAAGAAAGATAACCGAATACCATATACAATATTATAAAGAGAATTATAGGTTTTGCAAATGCTAAAAATGAATAATCCAACTCAATATTCTGAACTCCAAACATTGAGAAAACAGATTCCATCAATTGTCCCGAATAAAGCCTTGCCAAAACAGCTCCTATAATACCACCAATCAAACTTATTATTACAAATCTTGCGGCAAACTGTCTTCTTATTCTTGGAACGGTAAATCCAACCGCTCTCATAATTCCGATGTCTGTTCTTTCCTGAATAAACACCTTGGTGCAGACCATCAAAACAGTTACTAAGGCAAATATCAATGATAAACCATAGATTAAATATCTGCTTGCATCGGCAGCACCATAAAAGTTCTCGCCAATATTATTCAAATTGTGTTCATAATCAATAGCTTCAATCTCAAGTTCATCTCCGTATTTGTCTTCAACTTCTTTTACAATGTCGTCGGCAGCAGATGCGTCCTTAAGAATTACTCCATAACCACTCATATGATCTACAGTGTACTCGTCCGTTCCTTCTTTTCTCATCCTACTGAATGCTTCTAATGACATAGATATGCATTTGCCTGTGTCGGCCATTGACTGAAAGATTCCTACAACAACAACGTCCTCATTTTTCTCGTATCTTCCAAGAGAAACAGTATCACCTATGTTGATATCTAAAAGCTTTGAAACCTGCTCTGTTATTACAATTTCGTTATCATACTTAACTTCTCTACCCTTATATACTGAGCTCATATCATCCGGATATGCCTTAACAACTGCAAGAATTGACTCGCCGTTAACGGAAACATACGCATGTGTTTTATAAACTCTGTCCTCTATTTCGGTATATTTATTGATAATATTTTCAACATCTTTAACCTTACATTTATGCTCCGAATCTTTAAACGAGAATTCAATATCACTGATAGGAAAGCCCATCGAAGCAAGAGCATCTCTTGATGTAACATAGTTGGACATAAGTTCCATTGTGATTGCTGCAAATATAAGCAAAGACGAAACAATCAAAATGCTTATGTATCTTTTCGGTGCAGATGTAATCTGTCGAAGCCCAAGCGTAAAACCTAAACCTCTCTTAGTAATTCTCGCGTTATATCTGCTGTCAAAATAAAAGTCATTATGTCCGCTTGTAATCGCCTTAACCGGAGTGGTCTTAACGACCCTTCTTGTAATGAAGAAAATGTAGATACCTGTTATAACAAAGAGTCCTAAGCTTAACAATATTCCCTCAACTACAGGGAAGTTCCTCTCCGGCAACATTCCCGTCATTCCAAAAAATACGTCACTTAACATTCTCTCACAAGGAATTGAAATAGCAAATCCTATAATACACCCAATCAGCTGTGAAACAAGATACTCAGCTATATACACCTTTCTGATAAGCGAACTTGTTGCTCCCTGGCTCTTAAGAATTCCTAAATCCTTATAATCAATTTCAAGCTCAGTTGTAATGCTGTGACCTGCAACAATCAAAAAGATTACAAGTAACACTACAGTAACACCCACAATCATAGCCATAATAATATTGATAAATATTCCGGTATAATGCTCAGATGTCTCTCTTGTCATAGTAGCAAATGCCATATCATTTATCTTGGTATCAATATTAAGCTCGCGAAGTAAAATGTCAGAAGACTCATTCGCCTTATCAGTAGGATGTACAAAAACCATATCACCAATCATCCAATTATCATCATCCGATTGCATTAATGATTTGGTTTCAGAATATATAGAATCAAAATCCTCATCGCTTATAAAAACCATCTTAAGTCCAATAACATCTGAACCCATCATTGGCTCCTGAACGAATCCTTTTATGGTAAATGTCTTAATCTCGCCGCACAATTTAACAGTCAATTTATCTCCTGCATTTGCATCGAATCTGTCCTTAAGCCCGTATGACAAATATATCTCGCCGCTCTTTAATTTATAAGAATCGTCATCATTTTCAACATACTTACCATCAATATAATCGTAATTGACAAACCCCGTCGAATCTTCATTGAAGATTGGAAGATTACCAAAATTTTTCATAAAATAATAGCTGTTACCCTCGTTGTGGTCATTACATTTGACTTCATTTCCAATAACAACATCATAGATTTCAAGGTGATCTACCTTATCATTAGCTTCTAGCTTAGACTTTAGTTTATCGCTAAAGTTGCCGTTATAAAACTCTGCCGCAATAACACCTTTATCTTCAATCGCATACGCCGTATCCTTGGCACCGTTATAATTCTTTCTGACTCCGAGCATTGTAATTACACATACAACCATAATCATCGTCAAAAACGTAAAGCCAAGGAACACGTTCCATCTATTCTTAATACCTGCTTTTACAAGTGTAAAAATATCCATACTATTCATCCCTTTCTACTTAGAACAACTGCAAATGTTACTTACCAATCAAGTGACTCAAGCCAAGCATTTACCTGTGCTTCCCTTGCCTTGTCACTCTGCAATCTCTCGCCTTTGTCATCAAGCTCGCCATACTTAGGAAGTGTAAGCTCTCCGACAATATTGCCGTCATCCAAATATAGAAGTCTGTTGCCACGATATGCCGACTTAATGTCATGCGTTACCATAACGATGCTCTGCCCGTCATTATTTAACTCTGTCAAAAGATCAAGAACCTCTCCGGTGTTTTTACGGTTTAACGCTCCCGTAGGCTCATCTGCAAATAATACCTTTGGCGAGTTGATAACCGCTCTTGCGATTGAACACCTCTGCTGCTCACCACCTGAAACCCTTGAAGGAAGGTTGCCCTTAACGTCTTTAAGACCCATCCTGTCAAGAAGTTTGTTAGCTTTAGCCCTAACCTCTTTTGCATTTGCCTTCTTGTCAAGGTAACCGCTCACCGCTACATTTTCAAGAAGGGAAAGGTTGCTTACCAAATGCATTTGCTGGAATACGAAGCCGAAATCTTTGATGCGGATATCAGACATTTTTCTCTCTTTTAACTTGGTGATATCTATAACATCACTTGATGTACGATAATAATTAACCTTGCCCGCCGTCGCCTTATCCATACCTGATAACGCATATAGAAGAGTTGACTTACCGGATCCCGATGAACCCATAATCACGGTAAAATCTCCCTCGTAAATCTCCATATTCACATTAGATAAAACATGAACCTGCTTGCCGTTATTGGCAAATGTCTTCTGCATGTCTTTAGTTGAAATAATTACTTTACTCATAATAAACACCTCTCGTTACTAACATACTACACTAAAATGGCATTGCAAACCATTTCGTTTACAATGCCATTCTATAATAAAAGTTATTAAGAAGTCCTTAAGAACCTAACTACCCAATGGGGACAGTCCCCTCTGGGTAGTTAGCCTTCTTTTAGCTTCTTCTTGTTCTCGTACATTAACTCGTCAGCTCTCTTAAAGACGTCGTTGACACACTCATCACCATCAAACCTTGAAAGTCCGCCCGCGATTACAACTCCGCCTTCTTCCCGACTCTTTAGGTTGATATCTAAGAACTTGCTCATAAGATCATCAATCTTATCGTAGTCCTCTTCTTTAGCGATAATTGCGAACTCATCACCACCAACTCTGAACACAGGACTATGTCTGAATATCTTGCAAATGATAGAGCAAGCTTTCTTAATAAGCTCATCTCCGGCACTGTGCCCCTTAAGGTCATTGGTCTCCTTAAGATTATTGATATCAAACACACCAATCGCAAAAGGTGCACAAGTGTGATCTCTAATAGCATTGTTAATACCATTCTCAATCTCTGAATACGCGTACTTATTCTTCACGCCGGTAAGAGAATCAAGATTAACCTTATTACGAGCTACTGCGAGATTAATCGCATACTCTTGCTCACGTTTAGTCTCATCATCAATATCCATAATTCCGAATATCAACTTGTCTACCCCATCTTCCTTAAGAAGCGTAGCCTTCAAGCGAACATATCGTGGTACATTTCCAATTAAGAGGCGATACTTGATAGAGAAGTAGCCCTTTCTCTCTATAGAATGCATGACATTCTCTTTGTTCATAGAATTCTTGAACACACCAATATCTTCCGGATGAATTACTTCTTCTGCCCGGGCTTTCGCTTTAGCGAAGAAGTCCTGTCCATTCTTCCTAACATTAAGGCTCTCATAATCACTTGTTGCCTTAAACTCAGTAAATGACTCGCTCTCAACGTCAACAGTATAAAATACAATAAAGTTACCTGCTAACGCACTAAGCCTTGTGTAAGCCAGCACCTCTTCCTTCATGCGTTCAGCACGCTCTCTCTCACGCATCTGGAAATCAACATTATAGACTCCCAGAATAAGATGGCGAGCATCCTCGTCCATAGGAGTGGCTTTCAAGTTAACATAGGTAGGAACGCCATATACAAGTAGTCTACAGGTAGTTGTGTATTTACCCGTCTTAGCTACACTGTCAAGAATATTCTCACGGGTAAATTGTTCAATAAAAACATCTCTATCTTCTTCATAAATGAATTGCGCTTCTTTCTTGCTGTCTTCAAAGAAGTCTTTACCCTCATATCCGATATTCAATTCATCACTATCGGCACTATGTCTATATCTCACATAACTATTGTCAGAAAGATCAATATGATAAAGACTTAAATAGTCAGACGACAATGCTTTGGCAACGCTGGCAAATGAAATCTTAGCGGCGCTGTCACTAATCTCACGAACATCAAAGAGAACAACTGCAACCGCACGAGCATTAGTCACAGGATTGACAGCCACTCTCCTTATAAGCATATGAACCTTAAGCTTGCCTCCGATAATTCTATCCTCAAAGAGCATGCCGCCTTCCATAGCACATCTATATATGTCCGCAGCAAAATCATCATTAAGTCCAAGATTTTTACTAAATGTCATATCAAGGTAAGGGTCATAAACACCGAATAAATCAGCTAAGAATCTCCTGTAGGAACTGTTACATCTCACAATAGAGAAGTGTTCTCCGTTAACTTCGTAAACTGAAGCCGGTGCCGCATTAAGATAGTTCCCCTTGGCATCCTCCTCATATGATGAAAATGACACATCATAGAGTTTAACCTTACCTATAGCGGCATAATACTCTGACTCAGCCGGATTCTCAAATCCTATCTGCTCACCCATCTCATATCGCCTAAGAATATCTCTCATAGGAAGAGGCTTGGTGAAATAATATCCCTGAAGCTTGGTAGCACCCGCATTCTTCAAAAATTCAACCTGTTCTTCGGTCTCTACCCCTTCAACAACAGTCTCTAATCCAAGACTTAGAGCAAGATTGATAATCTCCCACACAATAAGCTTGCTCTTCTCACTCTTGTCAAACTGTCTCATAAACATCATATCAAGCTTAATAGTGTCAAATGATATCGTCTGCAAAATAGTAGGTGAAGAATAACCGCTGCCGTAATCATCCATCCATACCTTGAATCCAAGGTCGTTTAAGACATCAACCTGCTTTCTGATGTAGTCTACATTAGCACCAACAGCTCCCTCAGTAATCTCAATAGTAATCATATCTCTTGAGACACCTGCATCATCAACTCTTCTTCTAATCTCCTCAACCATATCACAGGTTTCAAAGTCATATCTTGAAATGTTAATAGAACATGGAACCACATAAAGATTGTTCTCTCTAAGGATATTCATCCTCTCTAAAACATTGTCAAGAACATATAAATCAAGTCTATGCAAGAGCTTAGCCTCTTCAAGAACCGGAATAAAACTATCCGGTGCCATGAATCCATAAACCGGATCAATCCATCTGATTAAGGCTTCTTCGTCGCTCACCCCTCCGTTAATTGCACGAACTAAAGGTTGATAATACACTTCAAGCCATTTATTATCAATCGCTCTGTCAATGTTCTCAAGAATATAATGACGGATCTCAGATTCATTCAGCATATTCTCATCAAAATAGATAAATGAAGAATGTACTTCTTCTCTCTTGGTATCGCAGGCCATCTTGGCCCTGTCACAAGCCGTACCGACACTGACATAGCCCATACTATTCTTGTATACACCAACACGAACAGGTATACTCTTGCCTTCATTGAGATCCTTGACCTCGTCAAGCACCTCTAAAAGCTCTTCTTCAAGCCTCTCCTCAGTCGTAACTACAGCAAACCTGTCTCCACCAAACCTACAACAATTAATATTAGAATAATGAGTGGCTAAGACACGTGCCATTTCAATAATAAGCTTGTCACCTTCAATAAATCCATATTTAAGATTGTAATTCTTCATTCCATTGAAATCAAAGTATAAAAGAGCAGGAGACTTGCCTTCCTCAATCAACTGATCCCTGGCAGTCTCAGCAAGCTTGAAGAAATAGTTCATATTAGGAAGCCCTGTCAAAGGATCATAACCTCCGACAAAGTTATCTCTGCTGTCTTGAAGCATGTACGAAAATGCCTGATCATAAAGCTCTCTTGTATCATCCTGATAAAGTCCTTCATCAGAATACCAGATTATAGATTGACGCTCTTTCTTGGAATTATAGATATGCTTACCCCTGGCATGAATAATCTTGTACTTACCGTTAACATCCACACGAAATATTACATTATAATCTCCGGAACCGGATGTGAACTTAAGCGCAGCGTCACCAAGCCTTGCCACATCATCAGGATGAACATTGTCATAGATATGATTATTGAGTATATCAAGTGCATATTCTCTGGTGCATTCATATAAATCACAGAAACCTTGTGATACTGTGATTGCAACAACTCTATTATCCACAAATGTAAATACTCCACATGGAATATGACTTATCTCTATAAATTGTATTCTTAAAACATCGATATCACCCATAGGTACTCCCCCTATCTAAAAACCAATTAGACATATCATAATTTTATCAAAAATCACACGATTTATCAAGAATTTAATGCGTAACTATTCAATGGGGACAGGCCCCTCTGGTAACTTAGCACGCTAAGTTACCAGAGGGGCCTGTCCCCATTGGATAGTTACGAAATTATTTAATCTTAATAGTGCCTCCATTCTCTCCTAAGAATACCACATATCCGCCTTTTGGAAGTGAACATGTATCACTCAGATCAAGCATATGGGTGCTATATATCATTTCCCCATACTTATCATAGACAAAGACAGCACTGTTGTTCGGTCTGTCCAAAGTTATGTCGGAATTGGTAAGGCTGTCATCTATGCTAAACCACTTAGCATTTTCGGTCTTAAGACTTACCTTCTTGACATCTTTGGTAAGCTTATCACTCACCTCTAAAGATACATAATCTGAACCTAGCGAGCTATGAACTATTCCTTTATCATCGACGCAGATATCATACACATCTCTATTAGCATCTGAAGGCACTGAAGTAAACGAAACAGCATTATTCTCGTCAACTATTTTAAGTAAAGATACTCCCTCAGAAGACATAACCATAATATAGCCGGTGTCGTCAAGCATTTTCATATCCACAAAAGGATTAGTATAACAAAATGAAGAATACTTATCTGAGAACACTACACATCTTGTATCAGCCCTCTTTCTCCAAACATTTAAAATATCATCGGACACTATATTGGCCTCAATCTTTTCAGCAATACCCGACTTTTGAATATTCCTTAAAAGTCCGTCCATTTCAGATATCGCATCAGAAACCAGGTAATTCTTACCATCTTTCTCTACAAAGCTAAGACACTCATAGTCAGAATCAACCTTAACATCATCCGTTTCAATATCTCCTTTAACTCTGACAAATCCTTTATCGGAATACTTGTAATATATCTCTTTCGTTGTTCCGGCATTTTCCTTTACAAGCATATATTTCATGTCTGGAAATGTTATCTCCAAGACTCCATTGACTGCAGATGACGTGTAATACCCCTCGTACTTTTTATACTCACTCGGGACCTCGGACTTAAGCTCAACGTCCGGTACATCAAGCTCATTAATCTCAATACCCTTCTCTTCAAGAGCAATATTCATAAGAGCCTTGCTCATTGAAAAATTATAGCTGCTTGATCCTCCGCTTGTTGTTACACACACGCTTATCTCTTCATCAGGCGCAACCAAAAGACTGGTGTGCTGTGCAAGCGAATCTCCACCCTTTGATACAACTTTTACGCCCTTTTCGTCATATTCGGGAACACTAACCATATCCCAACCCAATCCATATAAAGAATAGGGAGCATCTGTTGAAAGCGTGTTCATTTCATTTTTACTCTTTTCAGATAACAGTCTTTTATCTCCCTTGAAAAATGCACTTCCAAACTCACAGGTGTCTTTTGCATTTGAATACACACCACCTGCTCCTATAGCCATAACATACTCTTTGTCAAAACGATTGCCATCCACGTAAATGTTGGTGATATCGTCACTTCCGTACAAACTTGTCGAAGTACCTATAGATGTAGCCCCAAGCTTCTTAGTGATATTCTTATCCAAAAATGTATCATAATCCATACCGGATACGCGCTCAACTATAATCAACAAAAGATCGAAACCGTCATTACAATAACAAGGATATTCACCGGGATCTGCTTTTAGTCTCTGATTTTTAAGAGAATCTAAGAGAACCTGCCCCCTGTCAACATCCGCATCGCCTAGAAGAAATGCATTCTTTGAGGATGTACCCATAATCCCTGATGTGTGATTCATAAGCATTCTGACAGTTATATCTTTATATCGCTCGTCTGCCATTCTAAACTCTTTAATATAATCAGTTACAGGCGCGTCAAGATTAACCTTGCCCTGATCCACGAGCTGCATAACAGCTACCGTCACATACACTTTGCTGACTGAGCCGACGTTGTAGACTGTGTCATTAACATTTTCATCGGCAGCTATACTTTTCTTATCACTGTTAGCGTGAACAAGCAAATGACTTATTCCCGGCAATGAAGCTACAAGTGTAAGACTGAAATATACCGCCAGTCCAAGTAAAACTATCTTATTCTTCATACTATCCATTCCTTTCTTTTCATTAAGCCCCTTACTCAGTCATAAGCTCTGTCACCGACACCTTCTTAACCTTTCCGGCCGAAAGATAACCTGAGATAAATACATACAAAGCAACAATAATTGAAGCCGGTATCAGGAACCAATATCTCGGTGCCGCACCACCGCCAAATGCTATAATCTGGAACTTATCAGTGAGCGGAACAGTCACTATTGCTCCGATAATAATCGCAGGAACTGCTATAGGCATAATTCTTCCGACTATCTGAAGTCTTAAATCTTTAGATGTATATCCCATAGCTTTCTTAATTCCAAGTTGCTTTCTTTCTTTTCTAACCGTAGAATCAACTAAAAAGCTTAAGATTATCGATATGATGATTACAACAACTAAAGTAGTTACTATGCTAAATATTTGAGAGAGTCTTGCTATTCCTCCTATACTCGCTTCGATCAATTCATCTAATGATGTAATCTCTTTAAGTCTTATTCTGCTTGTTCCTCCGCTTATCACCTTATCTCCTATCTTGATCGAATAATTGGCGTTATTCACACCATATTCTGACATAAGAATAGCCATCTGCTCCTCTGCTTTTGCTCGTATTCTATCCTCATAAGAACCTGATTCGTCTACTTCTTTAACAAGCTCTTTTGTACTGCTTCCGTATCTATCTTTTATTATTTTTCTAAATTCATCTACATCAACGCCATCCTTAAGATATACATTTATTAAGCCTGTATCACTTGTGCCGCCAATTCTTTTATATCCGTCATCGGTAAATAACGCGATATCATTAAGAGCATTGGTCAATCCGGTAATTATGTAACTCTTTTCTATTCCGGCCCCTCTGATAACAATACTGTCTCCAACATCATATCCCATGGAATCCGCAATAGTCTTCTTAATAACCACCTCGTTGTCATGCTCCGGAAGGCGCCCCTTACATGTAAAAACATTCTCCGTTTCGCTAAAATCCTTATATGCTATAGACTGTACATCTCTTTCAGCATCACCTACTATAGTAACCGCGCTTATAAGCATCCTGTTACATTTTCTTACTTCATCTAATTGATAAAGATCATCTATTATCTCCTCTGCGCTTACTCCGTTTTCAAATGTAAGATACAAATCTCCTCCTTCATAACCGCTAAGAGACCTGAAACCTCTTCCCTCATCTCTGAAAATATCAGCAACCATTATGCAAAAAGATATCGAAAGCGCAGATAAAAGAATACAAATAAATATCCCTATATTCTCCCTCTTATTACTGATGATACTCCTAAGTCCCATTCTTAAATTGATATGGTTACCTGCCTTTTCAAGCGGGAATCTATTCTTGCCAAAATGGTGAGTTCTTATTCCTTTTCTAAATGCAATTACAGGTGGGAATTTTTTAATTCCTCTCGCCCTTAAAAGCGCAATCATAATTATGAAAATGACAAATAATACAGAAGGAATAACCACGCTTAAAAGATTAAATTCTGCACTTCCCTTATGGCCTTCAAACATTTGAATAAGCCTAGTCATTAGAGGATCTGTTAAAACTGCAATTATAATTCCCAATACACTTCCAACAACACCGTAAACCAGATATTCATAAACATACGACAGTGACAATTCAAATGATTTATATCCAAGCGCCTCTAAGACTCCTATCGATTCCATCTGATCATCTATGTCATTTGTTATCTTATGTCTTATCATTATGACTGAAGATATGAATATAATTATCGATATGACAGCAATGACATACATCACAATTTTAATTACAGCTGCAGACATATCCGCTTCGTAATACTGATTATCAAATTCATTGCCGAAGGTCACTACGACTTCTTTTCCTGCAATTTCATTTATCTTATCATTTATCTCTTTATTAAACTTTTTACTTTCATTTATGTCGTTAATAACACCTTCTTTAACGTTAAATGTAAAACAAATCAACTTATCAAAATCCGATGCAAGTTTATCATAATCCTCATCTGACACTACACTCTTATAACTGAATGAGCTGTTTGATAAAATTGCAGACTCATAAAATCCGGCTATTTGAAATGAATATTCCTTACTTCCTTTACTAATTGTAAATTCGTCACCCGCCTTATATCCCATATTCATTTCAACATAATGCGGTAACCATATAGGGTGCTTAAGCTTAGCTATTTCATCATCTGAAAGAGATGTTTCTTTCTTAAAATTTGATATCTTTTTTTCATTATCTTCTGTGACAAATGAAATATAAAAATTAAAAATAGATCCATCCTCTTTCTTGATAGATGTGGAAGCATTGCTGTCAGGTTTAAGAATCTCTGTCTGCATTAAATCAGAAATATCAGAATTCTTCTCGAATACTTCTTTATACTCAGTTCTATAGTCTTCTTCTTCAATGCAATAAATACTATCTTTACAGTCAGTTTCTTTATAAGTATTATTAAGAATAGTGTCTGCCTTCTTTAAGTTAACTATTGCAATCCCCATAAATAAAACGCTTATGGTTATAAGAAAAATCAGCGTTACAGCTTCTTTCTTGTGCTTTTTTATGTTAAATAGTGATAATCTAAGTATTTTCATATTCTACCATCCCATCTCATCTAAAAATGCCTGTAAACCGTTTCTTCGTTCCTTAATATCATCAGCACCATAATCAGCCATCCTGTATTCACCTTCTATACCACCATCTCTTAAGAAGATTACCCTTGTTCCCCTTAATGCGGTCTTTATATCGTGAGTTACCATTACTATTGATTGACCATTTCTATGAACATCAGTAAATATATCAAGAACATCATTAGAAGATGCCGAATTAAGCTGTCCCGTCGGCTCATCCGCAAAAAGAATCTTAGGATCATTGACGATCGCCCTTACGATTCCCACTCTTTGAGCTTCACCTCCGGATAACTGATTCGGATACTTGTTCCACATTTCCTCAGGTATTCCTACCCTACCAAGAAGATCTTTGGCTTTCTTGACAAGTTCCGGTGAATTCTTCTGAACTATCAAAGCCCCGGTCAATATATTGTCTAAGATTGTCTGATTCTCTAATAGGTAAATGCTTTGGAATACAAATCCACAGTTTCCTCTTCTGAACACCGCAAGTTCATCATTTGAATAACCTGAAATATCCGTGTCTCCAAAGAATACTTTTCCAAGACTTGGTTTATCCATTCCTGAGAGCGCATATAAGAGAGTAGATTTACCGGAACCTGAAGCTCCCATAATTACTGTGAAATCTCCATCTATAATCTCCATGTCGAGATTCTTTATTACATGCTGCTGTCTGCCTCCGTTTGAAAATGATTTGCTGAGTTTTTCTGTTCGTAAAATAGAAGAAGCCATATATAATACATCCTTTCATTAACAAGATTATTGTCATGTTACAGTTGTATTATATATGACTTCTTAATTTGACTTCTTTGTCAAACCATTATCAAATTCTTATCAAATTCTTAACTGAGTGGAATCATAAGAATAACCTTAAGTCCGTCCCCTTCACTTTCAAGTATTAACTCACCATCCATCTTCTCCATAAGAGTCTTAGATATATATAAGCCAAGGCCGCTGCCTTCTTCCTTGCTGTCCTCCCATTCCTTGCCTCGATAGAACTTATTGGTAACGAGATTTAATTCATTATCAGGAATGCCGGGACCACTATCCTTAATCGACATCTCTATATAATCTTCCACTAACCTGTACGTAACCTCTATCGGAGTCTTAGCATACTTATATGAGTTGGAAATGATATTGCCGACTACCTGACTCATACATTTGACATCTATATGAATTATAGCTTCAGGTACTTCATTGGATGAAGCAAGGCCTTTATCATCATATTTATTAACGATATCAGATAACACATCAGAATTCTCATCAGTTGGATTAACTTTGAATTCTCCGAGATCGTCTAATGTAGAAGAGAAAAGATCGCTTACAAGCACATCTATCTGATCGGCTTTTTTGTAGATATTATCGACTTTTTCTACTATATCAGAAGATTCATTGGTAGCCTTAAATTTCGCATCAAGTAGTTCGCAGGTCAGCTTTATACCTGTAATCGGCGTCTTAAGATCGTGACTTAACGATGCCACAAGCTCTCTTTCCCTCTTTAATAGAGCTATCTCTCTTAGCTTTGAAGACTTAAGCTCTTCCCTCATTATATCGAAGCTTTCCGTAAATGCTCCAAACATGTTATCTTCATCCATGGCAAGCGGCGTATCAAGATTACCCTGAGCTACGCTTCCCGCAAAGTCTTTCATGTTCTTAAACGGCGTGTATATCCTCTTGTTGACATACATTCCATATGTAATCGCACAGATAATCAGAATCACACCGACTACTGATAGTCCTATAATTATTCGCCTAACTATATTGTTATACTGATCGTAATTATTCCTGGTTATTATCGCGTACCCCTTAACTCTATCATTTACAGTAATCGGTCTATATAGATAACCTTTTTTGATAGCTGTCTCTACAGACATTTTGTCACTGTCTGTATTGTTGGAATGTGATCTATAGAGTATGTTACCTTCTGTATCTGTTATTATGAATTTAGTCTTGTAGTTGTTATTATCAAGATTGTCTAAGCTATCTAAACAGCCTTCTGCGTCATAGACGATATCATTAAGCTTAACAACATCCGACATTCTCGATTCTCTACCTTTGTCACTCTGACCGGCAACAACAGCAAATATAACAACAGCCAGAATATATAAAATGCCAAGAGTAATTACCATATTCTTATAATTCTTCACAATACCCTCGTCTCCGTATCTATAAATACTGCTCCAGCAAATACCCAACTCCCCATATGGTCTTTATGAGTTCAGGATGCTTAGGATCTTCCTCTATTTTCTCTCTTAAATGTCTTACATGTACCGCTAAAGTTCCCTCTCCGATAAACTCATCATTCCACACTTCTTTTAGGAGCTCATCCTTGGTAACAACCCTTCCGACATTGTCAACAAGGTACTTCAAAAGCTTGTATTCCATAGCCTTAAGGTCTATCTGTGCATCGCCATTCTTAAGCTTATGAATTCCGGTATCAAGAACAATATCCTCCGTCAGTTTAATCTTAGTGGTTGACTTACTTTCATCTTTAGTAATCGTAGCAGACTCGTTATCATTTGCCAAAGCTGCCTTGGCCTTCTCATATCTTAAAAGTATTGCCTTAACCTTGGCCAAGAGGATATTCAAGGTAAATGGTTTCTTGATATAATCATCACCACCGATATTAAGTGCTATAAGAACGTCGTCATCGCTCGTTCTGGCACTTATAAAGAGTATAGGCATGTCATAATTCTCGCGAACCTTCTTACAGAGATCAAACCCGGACTTATCTCCTAAATTTATATCAAGAAGAAGCAGCGAAACCATATGCGTTTCAAGATAACTAACCGCAGAATCATAATCCGTCACATACTCACTCTTAACATCAAACATATTGAAATATTCGGTTGTTGACTGCGCTATCAACTCATCATCGTCTATAATCAATACCTTGACTTCATCCATCTGAATCAAATTCCTCCCACACTATACAATTCTAAAGTAAACCTTCTTAGTTCCGCTGTAATTACCCTTACCCTTAATCTTAACAAGACCTTTACCCTTCTTCTTGTTCTTACCGTAAGAAAGGGTGTAGTCCGTTCCTTCTACCAGCTTGTTACCGTTGTTGGTAATTGTAACCGATGGCTTAATCTTCTTACCTGTCTTCTTCTTATTGGTAATCTTAAGAATCTTACATGAAGATATAGTCTTCTTACCAATCGTAAATGTCTTGGTTATCTCACCCTCATAATTACCGATTCCCTTAATAACTGCAGTAGCTGTACCACGCTCAGTGTTATTAGAGTAAGTCACCTCATAGTCCGAATCACGAAGAAGTGCTGTCCCCGAATCCGTCATATTGATAGACGGCTTAATCTGACTTCCGCCTTTATATGCTTGTGTTGCAATATCAGCTATGTTAACAAGATTAAGACTTCTTGTTCCAATGGCAAATTCCTTAACAACCTCTCCACTATATAAACCAATTCCGCTGATAATAATCTTACCAGTTCCGGAAAGGGTGTTATCTTCATAACTAACTTTATAATCAACATCCTTAACTAATGTGCGTCCTGCATCGCTTACCGTAACCTCAGGCTCGTATGCCACCTGATTATAAGAAAGTCCTGCATCTCCTGAAACCACAATACTTGCACTGTCTATCTTCTTAGGAAGAATCGCATAATAAACCTTAGCACTCGCACCGCTTCCATCAGTAACCGTAACGCTTGCAGATCCGATATTGACATTGTCGGCAAATGTAAGCGTGTAGCCTGCATTTGCATCAAGAACATTGCCCGACTGGTCTTTAATTACAGGAGTAATTGCTGAACCTGTGTATGTCTGATCCTCAATCTGTGCAATACTGATTGCCGGATTAACCGCATTATAGGTAAGGTTTCTTGTTCCGGAGAAGTTACCCATACCTGTAATCGTAACTGTTCCGGCGCCGTAGGATACTGTATAATCCGTATCTTTAACAAGGGTCTTGCCCATGTAGATAAGTCTTACATCAGGAGTAGGATTAGCCTGATCGTTGATTCCAAGCGCTATTACATCTCCAATATTAACCTTACTAATGCTAAATGTATTAGATGTCGTTCCACTGTAAATGCTATTGTCTGCCGCTACAGCCTCAACTAGCGCAGTACCTGCCGCCTCGTTGTTACTGTACTTAATATCATAATCGCGTCCCGAAAGAAGCGTCTTGTAATCTGTTGAAGCACTTACCTTACTCTTTAAAATATATCCGTAATAAGTCTTACTTGATGTCTTATATGAACATGAATAATAAGAACCTGAAGTCGCATATATCGTAAGTTTCTTGCTCTTAGGTACTGTCTTAACAACCACACCCAAATTGCTATCAGGCATATTTAACATTCCAATCTTCTTCTTAGTCTTACCTGTCGATGCAAGTTTAGATGAGGATCTAACTTTTACAGTAGGCTTGACAGCACCGCCTGTAAATGTCTGTGAAGATGCGCCCACTATGCTATATTCCGAAAGATTCTCACTAACTATAATCTTAATTGTATCAGATGCGCCCGAACTTGTTGTTCCTGTAATAATTGCCTCACCACCTGAAACAGCAATAACCGAGCCATTCTTGACGTAGGCAACATTATTTCTGCTCGATGTCCATGTAACCGTATCTACAATACCTGTTGGAGAAAGCGCGTAATAAAGCACCTGACTTGTGCCGGTCTTCATAGTCTTATAATCATCGGTAATTGAGATGCCTGTTGCAACCGCTGCAGCACGCTTCTTCTCTTTCTCTTTTTCTGAAGTCTTGGACTTAGATGAACTTGATTCGGAATCTGACTTAGCAACACTGTTAAGATACCAGAAGTTACAGTCTACATTTCCTGAAATACCGCCGACATGACCTGTACTTGTATACTGCCAAAAGCTGTACATACCCTTATACGACGTTGCAAAGTTACTGTCATGTCCGTTGTTCTTACCAAAGTTCGCAAGCCAAACCATGTATTTATTCGAAATCTCAGAACCGTAAAGGTTGCATGAAAGCATACTTCCGTTAGCGTAAACCATTGCGGTGTAACCTGCATTCTCTACCGTTTTACAGAATGAAAGACAGACATCTGTCGCTCTTCTCTTACTTAGATGAGCTTTGTAAAGACGACCTGAAGTACCTCCTAAGAACTCGTAGTCAAGTACAAGAGGAAGTGTAATGTTATATCTTCCAACGCGGTTAATCAAAAATCTCGCCTCAGCTGCACCCTCAGCCTTCGAAATAGCCTGGGAGAATACATAAACACCGACCTTAATTCCGGCCCTTAATGCGCCTGATATGTTCTTCTTGTAATAAGGATCATTGTAAAGCTTACCAGTACCACCCGCTCTGTATCCCACACGAATAATAGCGAATTCCACTCCCGCTTTCTTAGCTTTCGACCAATTGATATTGTGCTGCCACTCAGATACATCAATACCGTTGGCAACCGCAAATCCCTTATATCTCGGATTGTGCTTATATGTACTCGAAGTAAACGGGCTCCTTACAGTTCCCGTTGTTGCTGCAAATGTTGAAGTCCTCACTTCATCAGGCACAATAAGACCTGACTCTTCTCTGATTTCAGCCTCATCATTCACATCTTCTGGCAATACATCCTCGTCATCAACACCGTAAGAATCCAGTGTGTCAATAACATCCTCGTCGATTGCACCTGTTCCCTCAGCAAATTCCATGAGGTTTACAGCACTTCCGTCAGAAGTGTAACCTATGTTGCCGTCACCGTATTCATTAGCCAAACGGAAGAGATATGGGTCCTGATCCAGATATTGAAGCTCCTTCTTAGACATTCCCGCCATAGGATCGATTGATGCGCTTACTGCCCCCGATAGATTACTGTTATATAAAGTTCCCGTTACCACTGCAAATGAAAGCGCTACCGCAGTGATTCGCTTGATAATGTTCGTCATATTATTCCCCTTTTCTATATTTTCTCGTAAGTGCTCAATGGGGACAGTCCCCATTGAGCACTTATGTCAATTATATCCTTACCATGTGAGATTTCAGTTAATTATTGATGTCGCCCCTATACCCTCTCTCAACCGCGGTTCTTGGAAGCATAACCTCTCGACCACACCCCCTGCAAACCAACTTAAAATCCGCACCGACTCTTGTAATCTCCCATTCATTTGCACCACAAGGATGCGCCTTCTTCATCTTGATTACCTGACCTACTTCAAATTTCATATTAAAACCTCACTATTACAGTAACGCGCCGATAGTCACCTATCGACGCGTATTATTCTTATTATTCTCCGGTATCTGCATTGTCATCCTTAAGAGGAAGCTCAAACAACTTAGAAATTGATTCCTGATCCTTCTCCGAGAAGTATCCGTACTCTACCATATGATACTTATCAAGCACATCTGATGCCTCGGTCTTCTCTGAATACTCATGCCACTTACCGTCCGACTTAAGCATATATCCAAATGCATTCATCGCCTGTACCTTATCGTTAACCTCAGAAACAATCTGCTGATATCTTGAAAGAGGCACTCCTGCCTTATCAAGAAGCAGGTTAGACAAGAAGTTAAGACTTGATGTCTCGTTAAGCTTATTGTCCTTGATATCGTAATTAGCCCAAAGTATGTAGTTGGTACAGTACTTCTCCTGCATCATCTCAAGAGGTGGCTCCTGGCCTTCAGGCAACGACTTGGTTCCAAGAGCTTTATTCTCAAATCCACCAAGTGCAGGCTGATGGTCACCAAACATAAGAATGATAGTAGGCTCGTCATAATCCTTAAAATAATCAATAAGACCTTTGTAAGCCTGATCGGCTACATATACACTGGAAATGTACTCGTTAGCCTTACTGTAACCGCCCTTCATAGCAAGCAATGGATGCTCCCAATCAGTTGCATTAGTATATCCACCATGGTTCTGAATTGTAACACAGTGAATGTATAATTTTTCGTCCTTATCCTTGTTCTCGAACTGTTCAATAACCTTCTTGTAAGTCTCTCTATCACTTACATATCTGATAATCTCAGGATCCTTGAAATCCTTAAGTGTAAGGAACTTCTGGAAGTTAAGGCTAGGATAAGCCTCTTCACGATTCCAGTTGGTTGCAACAGCCGGGTGAATAGCCATAGTTCTATATCCCTTAGTCTGCAAATATAATGGCAAACCAAATGTTGTTCTGTCAATAGACATAAACTGCTGGAATGCAACACTACCTGTTGGGAAGAATGCCAAACTGTTGGCGGTTATCTGCTCAAACTCAGCATTAGCAGTCTGTCCACCATATGTTGAAACATAACATTTACCCTTAACTACGTTGCTGTTCATAGCATGCATATTAGGCATGTAGTCTTCATCGAACCATACATTACGACCGTCATTGATTGTGGTGTAATCTGCCAAACTCTCATTCATAACTACGAGAATGTTAGGGTCCTCGCCACCTGTCATTGGATTGACATCAGGTGACTCAGGCGAAGTTGTATCTTTTTCAATTACAGCCTTAAGATTCTTAAGTGAGTAATCCTTAGGCTTATCAATTCCCAAATAATGGAAATCCATAAAGAATTCAAGTACGATACCATTTCTTATGGTACTTGAGTTACGGTTAAATGGGAATACCTGAATACCGTGATCTGCGAGTATTGATGTCGCATAAAGCATAAACAAAATCACAAATCCAAGTACACCGATTGTTCCTCTCTCAATAATCCTTCTCAAATTAAAAGGTAACTTCTTGTACTTTCTATATGTATGAACCGTCTCTGATTTCTCATCAACGTGATCGTATAACTTCTTTAATAATGTTCTGTTGTCTGTCTCTTCTTCATCTTCTGACTGTTTGTCATCGGTCTCTGCCTTCTTAACCTCAGGCTCTTCAGAAGATTCATCCGTCTCAGATTCCTCGACAATCTCCTTAACTTCCGGAGTAATGTCGTCATTTGCCAAAGCAGCTGCCTTAACTGCATCTTTAGCTTCATCAGTACTCTCAGCATCCTTATCATCAGAAATGATACTCTCAGCCTCTTTAGTCGCCTTCTTAGCGAGCTTCTTAAGACGCTTTCTCTCATCTCTCTCCTTGTGATTCTGAGTAAACACGATAAACATGAACACAACATAAACCGCCATAACCGTCAGGTTACGTTGCTGAATAGTCGACCACGTAATCGTATACTGGGAACTGACATCAGCCGCCGTCTCAAGGAATAATACGTCCTGAGGCGCAATAGGCTCACCCTTAAACACTGCAACCTGCGTGTTGACTATGTTAAGAATAAATGCACATATAGTCGTTATAATCATTGCCGCATTCTTGTTACCGATAATAGCGTATATAATCATCTGTATTCCAAGCAGCAACAACCACGTAAAGAAATATACGTATTGGTACTTAAATATTGCCTCTGCAAGCTTGAAATTAAGCAAAAGTGCTATCGTAGGATTTAATATGAAATAAGACCATCCAAATGCGTCTCCTAAGCCCTTATAGAACCACCTTGGAGGCACGACCGCTATTGCAAGGAAAATAACCATTGCGTAAACGATAAGCATGTTGTTGGAGTTGTCGTACTCGCACTCATAGGTCATCATGAGTCCCTGTCTAATCATACGGGAACCACCGACATAAAGTACTCTGTTAGGCTTAACAGCCGTTCCAAGCTCAATCTTTGGAGCGATCTTACCGATTGCCTGCTGGTTACGAGACTCAGCGTCCATACTTACAGCAATCTCTTCACCGTAGACGAAGAAATAATAACTTCTACGCTTCATACAAAATGTTGGCTTCTTAAGCTCAATATGAGTGTAACCATCCGGATTAATATCTTTGACGTTAAGAACTGTAGTGTTCTCCTTATATGCCTCGTTGGCATGGTTGGTGTATCCGTTCTTTATAGAAAAAAACTGATCTTTATTAAGGACCTGAATGTATAACTTGTCTGTATTGACAGTATTATCCTGAAGATTAAACTTAACATTAACCGCTTTAAGGGTAGCATTCTTATTGTAAACAAATCTCTGTCTTGCTATACCTTCGTTACCGGTAAGCTGAGCTGTCAACTCGTCATTGGAAACAGGTTCCATACTCTGCTCTTCTGTAATCTGCTGAGCAGGAAGCTGTGTATATACAGCAATCGCTAATAATGCTGCAATAATCAATATTCTGATAATTCCGAACTTCTTGATCTCCTTAAACACTTTCTTTAACATAAATATATATCTCCTTAGTTCAAATACTTTACTATCACTAAATACAACTAAAAAACACCTTAATGATTTTATACCAAAACGCAGTATGGTGCAATATTTCTTTAAAAGAATTCACAATTATTTATTGTGAATTACTAATACATATAGAAAAATCTCGTAAGCAAACGCCTACGAGATTATGCCTAAAAAGGCGCCTACCAGATTTGAACTGGTGATCTGGGTGTTGCAGACCCGTGCCTTACCACTTGGCTAAGGCGCCATAATGACCCCAACGGGATTTGAACCCGTGTTACCGCCGTGAAAGGGCGATGTCTTAACCGCTTGACCATGGGGCCCGACTTAAGAAAAAAGTCGACGACTCCATCGTCGACTATAAAAGCAAAATGCTTTGAACTCCCCGAGTAGGGCTCGAACCTACGACAACACGGTTAACAGCCGTGCGCTCTACCGACTGAGCTATCGAGGATTATCTCCCGCTTATCGCGGTAGTTATGATATAAAGATTATATCTTCAAAACTACATATAGTCAACAACTAAAGACACAAGATTCAAATCTTATTAAGACAAGCCCTCGACCTATTAGTATGATTCAGCTCCATATGTTACCACACTTCCACCTATCACCTATCAACCTTGTAGTCTTCAAGGGGTCTTACTGACTTATAGTCATGGGAGATCTCATCTTGAAGGGGGCTTCACGCTTAGATGCCTTCAGCGTTTATCCCTGCCAGACTTGGCTACTC
>JHXB01000004.1:0-2741 GCA_000621905.1 Lachnospiraceae bacterium NC2004 | reverse complement strand
GTCAAAAAAGTGTACTATACTGACCAACTTTCATCTTCACCTCCTATAGTTAACGCCTGAAATTAAAACTATAGTTGTACTATCTAAGAACATATTACTTGTTCTTTGCCTTTGTTATTAATAACTTGTCAGAAAGGAGAAGACGATATGACAAAAGATTTCAAGAATTGGTTGTCTGTTAAGCGTGTGTTTGCGGTACTGTTAGCATTTGCAGTGGTACTTCAGAGTATACCTGCAAGCACATATACGGCACAGGCAGCCAATAAGCCGAGTATAGCCAAGAAGGCTACAATTAATGTCGGCGCAACTAAGAAACTTACTATTAAGAAAGCCGGTTACAAGGTTACCAAGCTTACGGTCAAAAGTTCTAAGAAGAAGGTAGCCACAGCAAAGGCTGTAGGTAAGAAGGCTATTAAGATTACCGGTAAGAAGGCCGGTAGTGCAGTTATCACAACAACTGTTAAGGCTAAGAAGGGTAGCAAGAAGAAGACCTTTAAGCTTAAGACCAAGGCTACAGTTGTCGACAAGAGTGAAGATAGTCAGGATGCATCAACAACTGAAGCATCTACAACTGTTGCTCCAACTTCTGAGGCACCTACCACTGCAGATGGCAAGGTTGTTGCGACACAGACCGAGTTAAATGAAGCACTTAAGGATGCTACTGTTCAAAAGATAGTTATAAGTGGCGACGCTACGTCATTAACGATTCCTGAAGGAGATTATTCTAAGATTGATCTTATTGTAGATGCTCCTAAGGCGTCTGTCACCAACAGTGGTACATTTAAGTCTATCAATATTATATCCATAGCACCTAATACATGGATTGAGAAGGGAAGCTCTAACAAGATTACAGTTATCAATTCTAATCCTGTTCGTATTGTGTTAGCTACGTTAAAGGCTTTAGAGTCTCTTATTTTTAGGGGAACAGCAACTCTTCCAAGTACTGTAATTGTTCAGCAGGGTGAGCTTTCGGCACTTTCAGTAACTACAAAAGAGCCTGTTAATGTAATCGTAGAGGGCAGCTCTACAGTTAATAAGATTGATGTTACTGCAGCTGCTAAAGTTGATATTGAAGCATCAGGAACTTCTAAGGTAGACAAGGTAACGGTTACCGGGTCTGGGGCAGATGTTGACGTAAAAGCATCCGGAAGTTCTGCTGTTACAAGTGTTGTAGCATCTGCGGCTAATATTAATGTTGATGTTATTTCTAACGACAATTCTAAAGTTAGTACAGTTAAGGTTGAGGGAGATGCTCAGGTTTCAATCAGCGGTACATCTAAAAATGTTACAACTGTTGATATCAAGGATGCATCATCCACTGCTAAGGTTACTGTCAATACATCTACTGTTAAGGTTGAGACAGATGCTGATTCCAGTGCATCAACCATTATTGTTAATAAAACAGATACTAACATTACAGCGACAGTAACGGATAAGAATGGCAAGACCAGTGATACCAAGATAGCACCTAATAGCAGTGCCGACGCTTCTAAGAACGCTGATGCAACCACACAGGCAGCGGCTACAACAGAAGCACCTGCAAATAGTGGTAGTGGTTCAGGTGGTGGATCAGGAGGAAGTTCAAGTGGCGGTGGCTCAGTAACTCCTGCTACTGTTAAAGTAGATAGTGTTTCTATTGACAATAATACACCGAAGGTTGGGGATACGATTACTGCGACATATACGCCTGAAAACCCGACTAATATTTCGAGTATTCAGTGGCAGTGGGCCGAGACGGATAGTTCAACCGATTCTAACTGGAACGCCATCTCTGGTGCAAAGTCCAAGGAGTATACAATCGGCGACTACGCTGGTAAGTACATCAGAGTTGTTGTAAATGACTCGATTAAGAGTAACGTTATCGGACCGGTTCTGGCTGAGAACGACGATGCGAACAAGAACATCACCTTAGATGATAGCATTGTAGGTGGCGAGATTAAAGCTTCTGCTGCTAAGGCAATAGCTGGGGCTAAGGTCACGCTTACCGCTACGGCAGGCGACGGATATACGTTCGGCGCATGGGTAGTTACGAAAACCGAGGGAGGCAACGATATAACGACCGAGGTTGTCAATGCGAACACCTTGACAGTGCCAGCATATGATGTTACGGTATCTGCAACATTCACAGCAAAAGAGATCAGCGTTGTTTATGATGCGAACGATGATGAAGCGACCGGAGAAACCTCCGGGGCTACAATCGCTTACAATGCAGCTTCTGCGATAGCGGCAGCAAACGGCTTTACACCTTCTGGAAGCCTTGTATTCGATGAATGGAATACCAAGGCTGACGGCTCAGGAACCGCTTATGCGGCGGGCGCAAATATCCTTGAATTTGTTAAGGCAGAGATTGTAGCTGGAAAGACAACGACCACACTCTATGCTCAGTGGGTTGACCAAGCGTATAAGGACGCCAAGACCGCAATCGATGCACTCAACTTCACAGGACTTGAGCTTGAGGAGAATACAACCGAAGATACAGGTCTGGAAGATGCCATTGAGACGCTCGTTAAGACAGTGGCTACTGACGCGGAATATGAAATAACCATTACTGATATCAAGACGGTAAATGCAGAGCAGAAAAATCAGCTTACCGTGGCAGGTGGAACCATCACAGCGAAGGTAACAGTGGCAAAGGCTGGTTATAGCAAGGACTTCAATGTTGAAATCGCTAACCCGAAGAATGAAGCATATGAAGCGGCTGAAACCGCAATCGATGCACTCAACTTCACAGGACTTGAGCT